>NZ_BCXG01000004.1 GCF_001894985.1 Rhodococcus tukisamuensis NBRC 100609
CCGCAGCCGGACCGCAGCTCGATCCGCGGATCCCGGTCCTGCTCCGGCCCAGCGGCACCCTCCAGCTCGGCTGGGACCCCGAGCGCGCCCTGCTGCTCGCCGCGCCCGAGGGTGTGGCGCCCGCGGCGTTGGCGGGGCTGCTGCGCCTGCTCGACGGCCGGCACTCGCGTCCCGACGTGCTCTGGCAGGCGCACCTGATCGGCATCGGCCTCGTCGACATCGCCCGGATCCTCGCCGAACTCGCCGCGGCGGACCTGCTCGTCCCCGCCGCCAGCGGTGCGGATCGATCGGTGCACATCCACGGGCGTGGCCCGCTCTCGGACGGCCTCGCGACCGCGCTGGCCCGGGGTCGGCTGCGGTTGAGCCGGTCGCGCCCGCCCGAGGGGTCCGCGGAGCGATCGGCCCGCCGGGCGGACTGCGTCGTGCTCGCCGACGACCTGGTGCCCGACCCCGGGCTCGTCGCCGAACTCGTCGCCGCCCGGGTCCCCCACCTGCAGGTGCGGTTGCGCGACGGCCGCGGCATCGTCGGGCCACTGGTGCTGCCGGGCCGCACCAGCTGCCTGCGCTGCGCGGACCTGACCCGCAGCGACCGGGACCCCGAGTGGCCGCACCTGGCCGCCCAGCTACTCGGTGCGGTCGGACACGCCGAGCAGGCCACGGTGCTGGCGACCGTCGGCCTGGCGCTGGGCGAGCTGGACACCGTCCTCGACGTCAACCCGGCGCACCCGCCCGCCACGCTCGACACCACCCTCGAACTGGACGTCTCGTCACCGGCGCTGATCAGGCGGCGGTGGCGGCGACATCCCCGGTGCGGATGTCACGAGCCGCCCACCGAGCCCGGGGCGGTGGGCGAACCGGTGGATCGTCAGACATGATGGAGTGGTGTCTGACATCCCCCGCCGCAGCTCCGCCCGCACCGCCAAACTGGCAAGCATTCCGATCGGTATCGCGGGCCGAGCCGCCGTCGGGTTCGGACGCAAGCTGGCGGGCGGCGACCGCGGGGAGATAGACGCGAAGCTCGCCTCGCAGGCCGCCGAACAGCTGTTCACCGTGCTCGGCGAGCTCAAGGGCGGGGCCATGAAGCTCGGGCAGGCACTGAGCGTGATGGAGGCTGCGGTGCCCGAGGAGTTCGCGGAGCCGTACCGGGACGCGCTGACCAAGCTGCAGGCCGAGGCACCGCCGCTGCCCGCCCGCAAGGTGCACAAGGTGCTCGACAGCCAGCTCGGCACCAAGTGGCGCGAACGGTTCAGCAGTTTCGACGACGTGCCCACGGCCTCGGCGAGCATCGGCCAGGTGCACCGCGCGGTGTGGTCGGACGGCCGCGACGTGGCGGTGAAGGTGCAGTACCCCGGGGCCGACGAGGCGTTGCGGGCAGACCTCAAGACCCTGTCGCGGCTCGCCGGGATGTTCAACTCGGTGATGCCCGGCGCGGACGTCAAGCCGGTGCTCGACGAACTGAGCGCGCGCACCGAGGACGAACTGGACTACCGGATCGAGGCGGACAACCAGCGCGCATTCGCGGCCGAGTTCGACGGCGACCCGAAGTTCGCGATCCCCAAGATCGTCGCCAGCGCACCGAAGGTCGTGGTCAGCGAGTGGATGTCGGCGACGCCGCTGTCGACGATCATCACCACGGGGACCGTTCTTCAGCGCAACAGTGCCGGGGCCCTGCTCGCCGAGTTCCACTTCGCCTCCCCGGCCCGGGTGGGTCTGCTGCACTGCGACCCGCACCCGGGCAACTTCATGATGCTGCCCGACGGCCGACTCGGCGTGCTCGACTTCGGTGCCTGCGCCCCGATGCCCGGCGGCCTGCCCCCGGTACTGGGCCGGATGGTCCGCCTCGCCCTCGACCAGCGGTTCAAGGAGCTCACGGAACTGTTGCGCGACAACGGATTCGTGCTCCCCGGCAAGACGGTCACCCACCAGGAGATTTCCGACTACCTGCGTCCGTTCACCGACCCGATCCACACCGAGTCCTTCCATTTCACCCGGACGTGGCTGCAGCGTGCGGCGGGCACGGCGACGGACTTCTCCTCCCAGCACTTCCGTACCGCCCGGGCACTGAACATGCCGGCCGAGTACGTGATGATCTTCCGGGTGCTGCTCGGGTCCGTCGGGATCTGCGCGCAACTCGACGCGGAGGCGCCGTACATGGGGATCCTGACGCAGTGGCTGCCGGGCTTCACCGACGAGGTGCAGCGGGCCGAGTGACAACGGCCCCCTCGCCGGCGCACCGAGTGCTCGGTGCCGTCGTGAACGCGCTGCCTACACTGTGCGATCGTGCGGATCGCGACATTCAACCTCAACGGCATCCGGGCCGCGCAGCGGCGGGGTTTCGAGCAGTGGCTGCGGGAGCGGCGCCCCGACGTGGTCGCGTTGCAGGAGTTGCGAGCACCCGCGTCCGCGATTCCCCCCGACGTGTTCGGCCCGTACCACCTCGCCTACGACGCCGGGACCCTCGCCGGGCGTAACGGCGTCGCTGTCCTCACCCGGCGCGCGCCCGCGGCGGTACGGACCTGGACCGGCACCGCACTGATCCGAGCGCCCGATGAAACTCACACCGACACAGTCGAACTCGGCCCGGTTTCGCTGGCACGGGGACTGCGCGAGTTCGCCGATCAGGGCCGGTACCTCGAGGTGGACCTCGCCGACGCGCCGATCACGGTCGCGTCGCTGTACCTGCCGAAGGGCGGCCTCCCCGCACACCTGCAGAAGCCGGGGCGGATGCGTGAGGCGCCGGACGGCGGCGCCCGCTACGAGCGCAAGATGCGCTTCCTCGACGCTTTCGCGCGTCAGCTGACGCGCTCGCGCCGCGACGCCCGCGCCCAAGGCCGGGAACTGCTGCTCATGGGCGACCTCAACATCGCGCACACCCACCACGACGTGCGGAACTGGCGGCGCAGTGCTCAGGCCGAGGGCTACCTCCCCGAGGAACGTCAGTGGTTCGACTCGATCCTCTCGCCGCGCACGCTCGTGGACGTGGTCCGCAGCCGGCATCCGGACACCGACGGCCCGTACACCTGGTGGTCGTGGCTGGGGCAGTCGTTCACCAACGACGTCGGCTGGCGCATCGACTACCACCTCGCGACGCCGAGGCTCGCTCGGACAGCCGTCGCCGCCGGCACCGACCGCGAACCGGCAGCGGACCGACGGATGAGCGATCACGCCCCCGTCGTGGTCGATTACGACCTCTGATCCGCCGCCGACCCGTCGGTCAGGCGCAGACCGCCACCTTCCGGGGGCGACCGCGGGGACGCTTGCGGGCGATGACGACACCCTGGTCGAGGATCTCGCCGCCCCACACCCCCCACGGCTCGGCACGGTCGAGGGCCGCGCTCAGGCATCGGGCGCGGATGGGGCACTGCACGCACAGGGACTTGGCCTGTTCGAGTTCGGCGGGGGTCTCCGCGAACCAGAGGTCGGGGTTGTCGGCTCGGCACGGCAGCTCGCGTCGCACGACGCCGATCACGGTCGGCTCGCTCGTGGCGGTCCGGAAATCGTCTCGGCAGGTGACGGTTGGCACGTCATGCTCCTTAGGCTTCTTCGGTGGTGTCAGGTCGTGGTGCGAACCTGTAGCCGGGCCTGGAGCTTGGTGCTCGAAACAAGAAGGCCACGGTCCGCTGGTGCGTCCGTGGCCGAGAGGAAGGAGATGATTCCTACCGAGTGATGACTCGGGGTCTACTCCTGGGCACGGACGAGAGGGCTGCTGCGTCGGCTGCATGCACTGCGAGGAGTGCATCTGCTGCGCGATGGCGCAGGACGCGATTCGGCGTCGCCGACCACGCTGCCGCGGGCAGGTGAGCGGCGGGAGCGATGCGAGTGGTCGCTGCGACGCCTGGCGCGCTGCCGTTCCAATCGATCATTGCCAATCACCTCCCTTTCCCTCGTGCGGACTGTGGTTCCTTATTTGGTCCAACGACGGCGAGCCGAAGCTCGCCGCGTCGGAAACCAGGGTATGCGGTCTCCCACAAACCACACAACCCATTTTTGACCTGCGGTTTTCCTACAATCCGGTCACGGCGCCAGTTCCGGGTCGCCGACCGGGGTCTCGCCCCGCACCACCGCGAGGACGTCCTCCCCGTACCGTTCGAGCTTCGCCGCACCGATCCCGGGGATCGCCACCAGGCCGCGGTCGTCCTTCGGCTGCTGTTCGGCGATCGCGGTGAGCGTGGCGTCGCTGAACACCACGTAGGCAGGCACCTTCAGCTCCTTCGACTTCTCGGACCGCCAGGCCTTGAGCGAGTCGAACAACGCGGCGTCGAGGTTCGACGGGCAGGACTCGCAGCGCCCGAGCATCGTCGCCGCGGTGCCGAGCAGCGGCTTGCCGCACACCCGGCAGCGCGGCCGCTTCTTCGGCGTTGCCGCGGGCGCCGCGATCCGGGACGCCGGCGAGTCCTCCGGGATCAGGCCGTGCAGGAAGCGGGACCGACGCCGCGACTTGCGGCCGCCCTCGTTGCGGGCCAACGCCCAGGACAGCTGCAGGTGCTCGCGGGCGCGGGTAACGCCGACGTAGAGCAGTCGCCGCTCCTCCTCGATCGCCGCCTCGTCACCGGGTGACTTGCTGTCCCCCAGCGCGTGCGCGATGGGCAGCGTGCCGTCGGCGAGCCCGACGAGGAACACCGCGTCCCACTCGAGCCCCTTGGCCGCGTGCAGCGAGGCCAGCGTCACGCCCTGCACCGTCGGTGGGTGCCGGGCCTCGGCCCGGGCGGCGAGGTCCCGCAGCAGCCCGGCCAGGTCCAGGTCCGGCTCGTGGGTGAGCAGGTCCTCGGTGAGCTGGACCAGTGCGCCCAGCGAGGCCCAGCGCTCGCGCGCCTGCGCGCCCACCGGTTCGGTGTCGGTGAGCCCGAGCGGCACCAGGACCGCGCGGACCAGGGTGACCAGGGCCGGGCCGTGGTCGGCGCCTTCGGGCAGGTCGTCACGGGACGCGGCCTGACGCAGCGCGGAGACCGCCTGCCGGACCTCCTGCCGCATGAAGAAGCCCTCGCCACCACGCAACTGGTACGGGATGTCGAGTTCGGTCAGGGCCTGCTCGTGCGCCTCCGACTGCGCGTTGATCCGATACAACACCGCGATCTCCGCGGCCGGGGTGCCCGCGGCGATGAGCTTCTGGATCGCCTTCGCCACTCCCGCCGCCTCGGCGGGCTCGTCGTCGAACTCGGCGAACTCCGGCTCGGGCCCGGGCGCGCGCTGACCGATCAGCTGCAGCCGGGAGCCGGCGATCCGGCCGCGGGCCGCGCCGATCACCCGGTTCGCCAGGGAGACCACCTCCGGGGTGGACCGGTAGTCCCGTTCCAGGCGGACGACGGTGGCGTCCGGGAACCGTCGGGAGAAGTCGAGCAGGTAGCGCGGGGTGGCGCCGGTGAAGGAGTAGATGGTCTGGTTCGCGTCGCCGACGACGGTGAGGTCGTCGCGGTCCCCCAGCCACGCGTCGAGCACCCGCTGCTGCAGCGGCGTCACGTCCTGGTACTCGTCCACCACGAAACAGCGGTAACGGTCCCGGAACTCCTCGGCCACCGAGGAGTTCTCCTCGAGTGCGGCGGCGGTGTGCAGCAGGAGGTCGTCGAAGTCCAGCAGCATGCCGTCGCCGCGGACCTTGAGCGCCTCGTAGGCGGCGTACACGTCGGCGACCTTGCCGGGGTCCGCGGGCGGCTCACGCCGGGAGCGGGCCGCAGCCGCCGCGTAGTCCTCCGGCGCGATCAGCGACGCCTTCGACCACTCGATCTCGCCGGCGAGGTCCCGGACGCTCTCGGTGCTGGTGGACAGGCCGGCCCGGTTCGCGGCCTGCGCCACGATGGTGAACTTGCGGTCCAGCAGCTCCCACGGGGTGTCGCCGACCACCTGCGGCCAGAAGTAGCGCAGCTGGCGCAGCGCCGCGGCGTGGAAGGTGCGGGCCTGCACCTGGCTGGCGCCCTCCCCGATGCCGAGGGTGCGCAGCCGGGCCCGCATCTCGCCGGCCGCACGGGCCGTGAACGTGACCGCGAGCACCTGCCCGGCGGAGACGTGACCGCCCGCAACCAGGTGGCCGATCCGTCGGGTGATGGTGCGGGTCTTGCCCGTCCCGGCCCCCGCGAGCACGCAGACAGGGCCGCGCGGGGCCAGTACTGCGGCCGACTGCTGAGGGTCCAGACCGGTGTCGGTGTCGGCGGCTGACATGACGGCCATTCTGTCATCGGCCACCGACATAGGACCCATCGCGTGGGCAACTGGAACAACTCGCGGCCGTCGTGGTGTTGTATCCGCCGTGACTGCAACTGAAACCGCCACCGCCCTGACCATCTACTCCACCACCTGGTGCGGGTACTGCCGCCGACTCAAGAAGCAGCTCGACGAGTCCGGCATCAGCTACGTCGAGATCGACATCGAGGACGATCCCGCGTCCGCCGAGTTCGTCGGCAAGGTCAACGGCGGCAACCACGTGGTGCCGACCGTGAAGTTCGCCGACGGCAGCACCGCCACCAACCCGACGCTCGCCGACGTCAAGAAGGCCCTGGGTCTGTAGCAGTCCCCCGGCGTGGGCCGGGCCGTCAGGCCTTGGCCCACGCCTCGAGCATGCCGCGGGCAATCGACACCGACCCGGGCACCAGCAGACGCGCGTCCGTGTCCGTCGTCCAGTCGCCCGCCGCCAGGGCCGCCTGCACCTCGTCGCGGCCGAACCAGTGCGCCTCCACGATCTCGCCGTCGGCGAAGACCAGGGGCGCGTCGGGGTCCGCGACCGCGGAGAACCCGATCATCACCGACCGCGGGAACGGCCAGGGCTGGCTGCCGAGGTAGCGCACGTCGCGAACCGTGATCCCGACCTCCTCGGAGATCTCCCTGATCACGCAGGTCTCCAGCGACTCGCCCGCCTCCACGAACCCGGCCAGCACGGAGAAGCGACGCTCCGGCCAGTGCGGTCCGCGCGCGAGCAGCACCCGGTCGGCGCCGTCGTGGACCAGACAGATCACCGCCGGATCGGTGCGCGGGAACTCCTCGTGACCGGTGCTGGTGCTGTGCCGTGACCACCCGGACATCGTCGGCGTGGTCGGCGCCCCGTCGACGGCACTGAAGCCCGCGCTGTCGTGCCAGTTCAGCACCGCCACCGCGGTGGTCAGCAGGCCGGCGCTGGAGTCGTCGAGCCGGTGGCCGATCAGCCGCAGGTCGCCGAGCTCGCCGGTCAGCGCCGCGACCCGCACCGCCCACAGGTGGCGGCCGTCGCGCCTGCCCAGGAAGACCGCACCCGGCACCGGCTCGTCGCCGAGGTCGGCGGCGGGTTCGAGCAGCAGCCGGGTGCCGTCGACCCGCACCTGGCCTCGCCGCGTGACCCGCAGCACCGACGCGTCCGCCCAGCCCGCCCGCAGCGCGTCGGTGTCCGCGCGCAGTTCCTCGGCCCGGTCGAGCGCCGAACGGGACAGGAGCGGTTGGTCAGTCATCTGGAAGTCAGCCACGGACCCAACCCTAGGTGCCGACGACGGACTACTTGGTGACCCGGCGGATGTAGAGGAGCCGGTCGCCTTCCTCCACCGCGTCGACCTCGGGCTCGCCGACCCGGAACAACCGGTTCTCGCGCACCACGCCGAGCACGATGTCCGCCAGGTGCCGCGGCGAACCGCCGATCTCGTCCCGCTCGACCTCGCGTTCGGCGATGGCGAATCCGGCCTCCGGGGTGAGCAGGTCCTCGATCATCTCCACGACGGTCGGGGTGGTACGCGCGATGCCGAGCAGGCGGCCCGCGGTCTCCGACGACACGACCACCGAGTCGGCGCCCGACTGGCGCAGCAGGTGCGCGTTGTCGCTCTCCCGGATGGCGGCGACGATCTTGGCCTTCGGACCCACCTCGCGGGCGGTGAGCGTCACCAGCACCGCGGTGTCGTCGCGGTTGGTGGCGACGATGATCGACGCCGCGTTCTGCACACCCGCCAGTCGCAGCACGTCCGACTTGGTGGCGTTGCCGAGCACGGTGACCAGGCCGAGGCCGGCCGCCGCGTCGAGCATCGCCTGGTCGGTGTCGACGACCACGATGTCCGACGGCGCGATGTCGTCGCCGAGCATCGCCTCGACCGCGGTGCGGCCCTTGGTGCCGTATCCGACGACGACGGTGTGATTGCGCACGGACTGCCTCCAACGCTGGATCTTGAATGCCTGGCGGGACCGCTCGGTGAGGACCGTGAGGGTGGTGCCGACCAGGATGATGAGGAACATCACGCGCAGGGGCGTGATGAGGATGACGTTGATGAGCCGGGCGCTCGGCGTGATCGGCGTGATGTCGCCGTACCCGGTGGTCGAGAGCGAGACGGTCGCGTAGTAGAGGCAGTCCAGGAAAGAGAGCTCGTTCTCCTGCGCGTCCCGGTAGCCGTCCCGGTCGATGTAGACCACCAGCACCGCGAGCATGAGGACGGCCACCGCCATCAGGACCCGGCGGAAGATCGCCCGGGACGGGCTCCGCAGGATCTCCGGAATGCGCAGCACACCCACCAGCGTGTAGTCCGGCCGATCGTTCAGCGCGTCCTGATTGCGTAGGCGCGCACGCAATTTACCGGCCATGAGGGGCTTCCTCGTTCGCAGACATCGGCAGGGAGCCTAACCGAGGCGGGTCCGCCCGGTGCACGGACCGATGCCTGACGGTGTGGCCGGTCGTCTTCCCGTGCTCGCGGCCGCCGATCTGCCGCCCCACGCCCGGCACCGCGACGCCGTACGGTCGGGGCATCGCACTCAAATCCAGCACCGCACTCTCGGCGATCCTGCTCGGCGCGGGCACCTTGCACTTCGTGAACCCCAAGCCGTTCGACTCGATCGTGCCGCGGCAGCTGCCCGGCAGCCCCCGGGCGTACACCTACGCCTCGGGCGTCGCGGAGCTGGCGGTCGGGGCGGCGATCGCGGTGCCGCGCACCCGACGGCTCGGCGGCACCCTCGCCGCGGCACTGTTCGTCGCGGTGTTCCCCGCCAACGTGCAGATGGCGGTGGACTGGCTGGGCCGCAGCTCTACGCCCCTGCCGCTCAAGGCCGTCGCGGTCGCGCGGCTGCCCTTGCAGCTGCCCCTGATCGCCGCCGCTCTCAAGGTCCGCCGCGAAGCCGCCTGAGCACGGCGCTTTCGCAATGCGGTGATTTCCTGGTGCGGACGCCGGCTACTCGTCCCGCCCGCCCGCGCTCGCCCCGGCCGTCTCGATGAGTCGGACCAGGTCACCGGCGTCAGGTAGGTCCGCTGGGGAAATGGTGCGCGCGGTCCGCACGTAGTGGAACGCCGCCCGCACCCGTTCGAGCGCGACCGGCGGCTCACCCCGCGCGACCATCCGTGCAGACATCAGCTCCGCCCAGGCCAGCCGGTAGGCGGCCAACTGCATCGCGACGGCGCGTTCGTTCGCGGCCGTGGGTTCGGCGCCGGTCTTCCAGTCGATCACCGTCCAGCCGCCGTCGGGATCGGCGAAGACCGCGTCGATGCGGCCCCGGACCACGGTCCCCGCGAGCGACGTCTCGAACGGCACCTCCACCTCGACCGGGTTGCGGTTCGCCCACTTCGATCGCAGGAACGACTCCTGCAGGACCGACAGGTCGTCGTCGCCGCTGCCCTCGACGTCCGCGGCACCGGGCAACTCGTCCATGTCGAGCAGCGTGGTCGCCCCGAACCGACGCTCGACCCAGGCGTGGAAGGCGGTTCCCCTGCGTGCCAGGGGGTTCGGCGGGAACGGCAACGGCCGACGCAGCCGGGCCGCCAGCTCGTCGGGCGCGGCTGCCAGGTCCACCAGCTGGCTCACGGACAGCTGTGCCGGCAGGGCAACCTCGGCGCGGGCGGCGGCCCTGCGGGCCCGCTCCGCGAGCAGCGCATCCACGTCCGCGGCCCAGCCCTCGGGGTCGTCCTCGGCGGGCGTGTCGTCGGCGGCCGCGTTGTCGGAGCCGAGGGGGTCCGGCTCGCCCTCGGGTTCCGGTTCGGGTTCGGGTTCGGGTTCCGGCGACGCGAGCGCGTCGAGCACCAGCCGGACACCCGCCTGCACCCCGGCCCGCCTGGCCCCCAACGGGTCCGGCGGCCACTGCGCGGCGACGGGGTCCGCGGTCAGCGGGTTCTCCGAGTCCTCCTCGGGTGCGGGTGCCCACGCCTCGACCACCCCGATCGGCTCGTCCGTCTCGTCCGCGGCGAGCACCAACTCGCGGATCTCGCGCAGGAAGTCGGACGGACCCTTCGGCTTGGATCCCGATTCCGGCCAGTGGTGTCCGGACACGTACAGGACCCGCTCGGTACGGGTGAGCGCGACGTAGAACAGCCGCCGGTCCTCGTCGAGCTTGCGCTGGGCCAGTGCCTTCTTGTGCGCAGCGACCGCGTCCTCGAGATCCTTGCGGTCGTAGACGTTCTCCAGGTCGAGCACCGGGATGCCGTCCGCGTCGTCACCGGGCCGGGCCCGGTCCCCGCGCAGGGACGGGGGCAGCTCGCCGACCGCGCCGAGCCAGCTGCCGGAGGCCGTCGAGGACGGGAACACCCCGTCGACCACGTGCGGCACCGCGACCACCTGCCACTCGAGGCCCTTCGCCGAGTGCACGGTGAGCACCTGCACCCGGTCCGGTGCGACCTCCACCTCGCCGGGTGCCAGTCCCTTCTCCACCGTCTCCGCCGCGGCCAGGAAGGCCAGCAGCCCGGTGAGGGTGGCCGAGGGGTTACGGGCGTACCCCGCCACGGCGTCCGCGAACGCGTCGAGGTGTTCGCGACCGGCCCCGCCGGCGCCGGACCAGCTCAGCCGGGCCTGCGCCTCGATGCCGATGCCGAGGACCCGCTCGACCTCCGAGACCAGCTCGGTGAGCGGCTGCCCGATCCGCTCACGCAGCGACGCCAGTTCCCCGGCGAGCGCGCCGATCCGGGCGTAGCCGCGCTTCGAATAGCGTTGAGCGCCACCGGGGTCCGCGATCGCGTCGGCCAGACCCGCGTTCTCCGCCTGCTCCCCCGGCAGTGCCGCCTCGAGCGCCTGGTCCAAGCTTGCCGCGTCGGTGACCGTGCCGCCGGTACCACGGGAGGCGCCGATCGCGAGTTCACGTGCCCGCCGCCAGAGGGCCGCGAGGTCGGCGGCACCGAGCTGCCAACGCGCCCCGGTCAGGACCCGCATCGCGGCGCTGCCGGCCAGGGGGTCGGCCACCATCCGGAGCATCGCGATGACGTCGGCGACCTCCGGGGTGTGCAGCAGTCCGCCCAGTCCCACCACCTCGACGGGCAGGCCCCGTCTGCGCAGCGCGGCGGCCACCGGTGCCGCGTCGGCATTGCGGCGGATCAGCACCGCGGCGGTCGGCGGCGGCTCCCCCACTGCGCGCGCGGCCGCGTACTCCCCCGCGATCCGCTCTGCGACCCAGTCTCGTTCGCGGTCGACGTCCTCGGCGAGCAGCAACCGGATGTCGCCGGCCACGGCCCCGGGACGGGGGCGCAGCTGCTGCACGGGGACACCCCGTTCCCGCAACGGGGCCGAGGCCGCGTTGGCCAGGGTGAGCGCCTCCGGTGGGTTGCGCCAGCTGGTGAGCAGCTCGAGCCGCGGCGCGGGCCGACCGTCCGGCAGCGGGAAGTCGGTGGCGAACCGCGGCAGGTTGGCGGCCGACGCGCCCCGCCAGCCGTAGATGGACTGCATCGGATCGCCGACCGCGGTCAGCGCGAGTCCGCCGTCCTCGCCCCCGCCGAACAGCGACGACAGCAGCACACGCTGCGCGTGCCCGGTGTCCTGGTACTCGTCGAGGAGCACCACCCGGAACCGGTGCCGCTCGGCGCGGCCGACCTCGGGATGCTCCGCGGCGACGCGCGCGGCGAGCGACATCTGACTGCCGAAGTCCAGGGCGCCCTCCCGGCGGAGCGCCTCGGCCACCCGCCGCACCAACGGCAGCAGCGCGACCCGCTCGTGCTGGGTGTCGAGCAGCGCCAGCAGCTCCTTCTTCGGGCCGCCGCGTTGGCGGGGACCGGCGGGCAGCGTGTGCACCAGCTTGTCCAGCTCGGTGTGCGCCTCGCGCAGGTCCTCCGGCTCCACCAGGTGCTCGGCCAGCTGACCCGACAGGGCGAGCACCGCCTCGGTCAACGAGGTGGGGTTGCGGTCGGTGTCGAGGTCGCCGTCCCAGGAGCTGACCACGCGGTGCGCGAGCTGCCACAGCGCCGTCTCCGAGAGCAGTTCGGCGGACGGTTCCATCGGCAGCAGCAGTCCGTGCTCGGTGAGCAGCCGGCCCGCGTACGAGTGGTAGGTGCTGACCTCCGGTTCGCCGGCGAGGATCCGGCCGCGCAGGCCGCCGCTGGGGTCGAGCGAACGCAGCAGGTCAGAACCGGCCAACCGCGCGAGGCGCTGCCGGATTCGGCTGGTGAGTTGCTGCGCGGCCTTGCGGGTGAAGGTGAGTCCGAGGACCTGCTCGGGGTCGACCATGCCGTTCGCGACGAGCCAGACCACCCGGGCGGCCATCGTCTCGGTCTTGCCGGCGCCCGCGCCGGCGACCACCAACGTCGGGCCGATCGGCGCTGCGATCACCGCCGCCTGCTCCTCGGTGGGCGGGTGCTGGCCGAGGGCGAGTGCGAGCTGGGCGGGGCTGACCCGGGGTTCGCCCGGATGCCGGGCGGTCATTCTTCGGTCACCTGTCGTCCGGTCTCCTGGGCGGGGCAGCTCGAGAACACCGGGCAGTGCCGGCAGCCCTCGTTGGGGCGGGCCCAGAAGTGTGGGCCCTGGGTCGCGGCCGCGGCGCCGTGTACGACGTCCAGCCACTGCGCCTGCGACTCCTCGTCGAGCGGCGGTTGCAACCGCTGTGCCGCACCCTCCTTCTGGTGCGGTGCGGCCACGAACACCAGCCGGCCACCGCCCGGCGCGGTCGCCGGCTCGCCGTCGATCGCGCCCGCCAGCACCGCCAACTGGTAGGTCGCGAGCTGCGCGTGCTGCTGCGCGGCCTCCCTGCTCACCGGGGCTCGCGCCGTCTTGACGTCGACGATGACGGGCCGGCCGTCGGCGTCACGCTCGAGCCGGTCGATCCGGCCGCGCAGGTGGATCGACGGCTCCCCCTCGGCGCGCGGCTCGAGCACCCCGTCGACCGCGACCTCGACGCCGATCTCGGTGAGTTCGCGGCGCGAGAGCCGCAGCCACTCGGAGAAGGAGTCGAGCATCTGGCCGGTGCGGTCCATCTCGCGCCGCGAGTACCACTGCGACCCGAGATCCACCGCGTCCCACGCGGTCGCCAGCGCCCGGCGCACCTGGTCCGGCGGCAGGTTGCCGGCCAACGCCTGCACCAGGGTGTGCACCAGGGTGCCCGCCACCGCAGTGGTGTTCTCCCCGTCGGTGCCGCCGTGCCGCTCGAGGACCCATCGCAGCGGGCAGGCGTCGAGTTGTTCGATGGTCGAGGGCGAGAGGGGAACCGGGCCGTCCTCGACGTCCCAGAGGGTGGCCTCGGTACTGACGCCGGCCACGCCGTACCAGTGGTCCGGGTGCGCGCCGCGGACCCCGGCGCGGGCCAGTCGGGCCAGCTGCCGGGCGGCCCTGACCTGCATCTGCGGGTCACTCTCGGCCAGTTCGGGGTCACACACCACGCGCCGCAACTCGGCGACGAGCGCGGGCAGCGCCAGCACCCGTCCCGCCGGCAGCGGTGCGGGCGGCAACGTCGAGTCCGCGGGCTCGCCGTCGACCACCCCGCCGCCGAGGAGTTCGTCGACGAAGCGGGAGGGCACCAGGTCGGTGTCGCCGGTGGCGGAGTTCACCGCGGTGACCAGGAGCGAGCGCCGGGCCCGACTGCAGGCCAACAGGAACAGCCGTCGCTCCTCGGCCAGCAGGGGCGCGGTGCGCGAGAGCCGAGCCTCACTGCCCGGCGTGGCATCGCCGACACCGGCGGTGAGGTCGACAAGCGCCTCGGTGCCGAGGAGGGTCCCGCGGGACCGCAGGCCCGGCCACAAACCCTCCTGCACGCCGGCGACCACCACGACGTCCCACTCCCGGCCGACCGCCGAGTGCGCGCTGAGCACCGACACCGACTCCCCCGGCACCGCCGCCGCAGAGCGTGGGTCGCTCGGGATCTCCTGTTCGGAAAGGTATTCCACGAAACCGGCGAGGCTCGCCCGCGGCAACCGGTCCACGTAGTTGGCGGCCCGGTCGAACAGTGCCACCACCGCGTCGAGGTCCCGGTCCGCCTGCGCGCCGATGGGGCCGCCGCGGACCGACGCCGCCGCCCACCGCTTCTCCAGTCCGGTGGCGCGCCAGCAGGTCCACAGCACGGTCTCCACCCCACGGCCCTGCCGGTGCGCGGCCCGAGCCTGGCCGAGGATCTTGAGCACCCGCCGCAGCGCGGCGAACTCGACGTCGGTGAGGGCGGCGGTCAGGTCGCCGTGTTCGTCCTCCCCGTCCACGATCAGCTGCCGCAGCAGTTCTGCGGAGTCTCGTTCGCCGCCCGCGGCCAGCTCGACGCGGCGCAGTCCGCGGCGCAGCCGCCGCAGCGTCACCGGATCCGCGCCGCCGACGGGGCCGGACACCAGTGCCAGCGCGTCCTCTCCAGTGAACTCGCCGCCCGCCACGGCCCGCATCGCCAGGAGCAGACCGCCGACCGCGTGCTGGCGGGCGAGCGGCAGTTCGGACGCCGCGGTGGTCACCGGCACCCCGGCCGCCAGCAGCGCGCGGCGCAGCGGGGCCAGTGCCCGCGGCACCGACCGGACGACGACCGCCATCTTCGACCACGGCACCTCGTCGTGCAGATGCGCCCGACGCAGGGTGTCCGCGATCAATGCGGACTCCTTGCCCTGGGTGGCGAGTACCTCCACGTGCACCCGGCCCGGGTCCGCGCCGGGGACGGTGGAAGCACCGCGGTGCGGGGGCAGTCCGGGCAGCCGGCCGGCGACCGAACCCACCAGTTCCCCGATCCGTGCGGCGTTGCGGTACGCGGTGTCGAGCACCACCTGCCGGTCCGACCCGTTCTCGGCGAGGTCCATCAGGAACCGCGAGTCCGCGCCACGGAAGCCGAACACCGCCTGGTCCGGGTCCCCGGCGACCACGGCCGACTCGGCACCGGTCCCGAGCAGCCGGACCAGTTCGGCCGCCTGCGGGTCGAGGTGCTGGGCGTCGTCCACGTACAGGTGCCGGATGCGGTGGCGCTCCCGCTGGAGCAGGTCCGGGTCGGTGGCGAAGGCCGTCAGCGCGGCGCCGACCAGTTCGGCGGCGTCGAGCGCGGGCGCGGTCGCCTCCGGCGCCTCCACCCCGACGGCACCGCGCAGCAGCATCACCTGCTCGTACCGGGTGGCGAACTGCCCGGCCGCCACCCACTCCGGCCGCGAGTGGGCGTGGCCCAGCTCGATCAGGTCTTCGGGCCCGAGGCCGCGTTCACCGGCCCGCAGCATCAGGTCCCGCAACTCGACCGCGAAGCCGGTCATCGGCAGCGCGGGCCGGAGCCGCTCCGGCCAGTACTCGGCGCCGTCGGTGACGTCGCCACGCAACATCTCCCGCAGCACCGCGTCCTGCTCGGCGCCGGTGATCAGCCGCGGCGGCGGATTGGCGTGCGCCGCGGCCTGCAACCGCAGCACCGCGAAGGCATAGGAGTGCACGGTCCGCACCAGCGGTTCGCGGGTGGCGCGGGCAGGTCCCGTATCGAACAGCCCCGCGGTGATCGCCTCGCGCACCGCGGTGGCGGCCTTGCGTGAATGTGTCAGCACCAGAACCGATTCCGGGCTCCCACCGGGACCGCTGATCCGGGCCGCCGCGAGGTCCACCAGCAGTGAGGTCTTCCCGGTGCCGGGTCCGCCGAGCACCTGCCAGGGCCGCCAGCCGTAGCCGTGCTCACGCGGACCGGGCCCGTCCTGGGCCAGCAACCGCTGGACCTGCGGACCCCACTCCCGCGTCGGGGCTGCGTCGGGGGCACGGCGGACCAGCGTCGCGAGCGAACGCTCCGCCGTGTCCCGTCCACCCCTGCTCGTCATGACAGGAATTCCATCACGGGCCACCGACAGCCCCGCCGCCCGCTCGGGAACGTCGGTGGGATCGGGCAGGATGGCACCCGTGAGCGATCTCGAGATCCACCGGTACGGGCCCGCGGACGGCCCGGTCGTACTCGGCCTGCACGGGATGACCGGGCATGGGCAACGCTGGCAGCACCTGGCCGAGCGGTACCTCCCGCAGGCCCGGGTGATCGCGCCCGACCTCCGAGGGCACGGCCGCTCCACCTGGGCGCCGCCGTGGGGCCTCGCGGATCAGGTCGACAGCCTCGTCGCCCTGCTCGAGACGGAAACGAGCGAGCCCGTGGTGGTGGCCGGGCACTCGTACGGCGGCGCGATCGCCATACATCTCGCCCGCCGGGTACCGGAACGGGTGCGGGCGCTCGTCCTGCTCGATCCCGCGCTCGGCATGAACCCCGCCCAGATGCTCGAGATCGCGGACCTGACGGTGCGCTACCCCGACTACACGGACGCGGCGGAGGCCCGCTCGGAGAAGGTGCACGGAGCCTGGGCGGGCGTCGACACCGAGGTGCTCGACGCAGAGATGGCCGAGCACCTCGTCGAACTCGAGGGCGGCCGAGTCGGCTGGCGCTACTCCGTACCCGCCGTGGTGGCGTCGTGGGGCGAACTGGCCCGCCCCGCCGTGTTGCCTCCCCCGGACCTGCCGACGGTGCTGGTGCCCGCGATGCGGGTGCAGCCGCCGTACCTGTCACCCGACTACCGTTCGGAACTAGCCGCCCACCTCGGCGACCGACTGACCGTCGTGGAGATGGATGTCGACCACATGGTGGCCCAGGCCCGGCCGGGCGAGGTCGCCGCCCTGATCGAGAAGCTGCTCTAGCGGTGGCGGCCACCACCGAGGAACAGATCGAGCGGGTCCGCGCCCTCGTCGCCGCGATCCCGCCGGGCAAGGTGGCGACCTACGGTGACATCGCGGCCGCGGCCGGGTTGTCGAGCGCCCGCACGGTCGGCTGGATCATGCGGACCGACGCCGCCGACCTGCCGTGGCACCGGGTGCTCGGCGCCTCCGGCCGGCCGGCCGCACATCTCGCGCACCGACAGATCTCCAAACTCGCACTGGAAGGCGTCCCGATCAACGACGGCCGGGTGGACCTGCGCGCGGCCCGGCACCACTTCTGATCGGATTCACTCGCCGACGTCCTCCGCTCACGTCGATGCCGTGAGCAGGTCGACGCCGGGACCAGGTTGTGCGCCAACGAGGCTCGTGCCGTGCCGCCGGTCCGCCGGCGGCACGGCACGACCCGTCAGCAGGCGACGGTGATCGTGTACTCCCCTGCGCCGGACACTGGCACCGAGACCCGCGAACCGCCGGCGACCGAGCGGACCGTTCCCGCTCCGATGTTGGTACCCGAGACCTCGGGTACGGCGCAGCGAGCGGGAACCCAGAGGTCCGCCGACACCCCGGCCCGGTCCGCGACGCCCTCGACCTCGAGGGCTCCACTGGGCACGTCGGCGCGGATCGCGGTCAGCTCGCCGGGGACCGCGCGCGGGTAGGCCCGGCTCAGGATGGCCCGGATGGGGCTGTCCGCCGGGAAGCTCTCGAACTCGCCGAACTCTCCAGCCTGGCACCAGTCCGGACGGTTCTCGCGATGCTGGACGTTGTGCGGGTCACCGCACGCCTGCTTCCACTGCCACCAGGTGCCTCCGACCAGGTACGCGTCCTCCTGCGCGGCGTACCGGGCGACCTTCTCCGGGTTGCTCGCGTCGTCACCGAAGAAGCCCCACTCGCCCGAGAAGAACGGTGTTCCGCCGTAGCCTTCCGCCGCCTTCGCGGCAGCGGCAAAGCCCGACTCGATACTGCCGACCGCGAGCGGCAGCGACTCGTTGTAGATGTGCGGCGCGTAGACCAGGTTGGGATCCGAGGTGAACCTGGGTTCGCCCGACGAACCGGCCGAACCTGCCGAGCCCGTCGCCGGACCCGGTGTCGGGAGCAGGCTGGAGGCCACCGACGGCTCGAAGTACGCGGTGTGGCTGAAGCCGCCCGGCACCGATGCCTCGGCGGCCCGAATGGCAGGAATCAGTCGGTCGTACATCGCGCCGAGTCGCAGGTAGTCGTTGATGCCCACCGACAGGCCGGGACTGGGCTCGTTGAGCAGGTCGTATCCGACCACGGTCGGGTCCGCGGCGAAGCGCCGGACCACGAACTCCCACGACTTGATGAACTCGCCCTGGATGCCGTTGACGTCGTTGTAGAAGTTCTCGAACGACTGCTGCACCACCACCGACACCTCGCGCGAGTCAGCGAGTCGGCAGGTCGCCAGACCGCCCATCGTCGCGGTAGCCCAGGCCGGGGCACCGTCCCAGCCGACCGAGGTCGCCAGCGGCGCAGGGCAGCTCACGCCGTCCGGCGTGGCGACCGCGGGACCCCAGGCGTCCTGGTGCATGTCCAGGATGACGCCGATGTCGTGCGCCTTCGCCCATTCCGTCGCCTGCGCGATCTTGTCGAGGTACGAGTGGTCGAAGACGCCCCGCTGCGGCTCGATCAGCGACCAGCTCATGATCAGCCGGACGACGTTGAAGCCCTGGGTCGCGATGCCCGCGAAGTCCGCCTCCGTGAGCGGCATCGTCGGGTCGAGGTCGGGGAACTCCTGGTAGTACTCGCCGAGTCCGTTGACATTGATCCCGCGTAGGAGGACCGTCCGACCGAGGTCGTCGACGATGCGCGGTGCCCCGGAGGTGCTGGTCGACAACCGGCCGTCGCCCGGTTCGGCCGGCGCCGCGACCGCTGTCGCCCCGCCCGCTGCCATCGTCGCCGCACACAGCAGCGCCGTCACAGCCGTCTTCAATCGGAATTTGGACCGCATACGTCGGGCACTCACCTTCTTCTCGAGGCATCGCGCGGCCAGACACACCACGCCTGCCGGGACATTATTGGTCACTTGTTCAGTTCGCGTTCACATTTCGCCCAAATCGCCCCGCGCACAGCACTGATGGCAGGCTCGAGCCATGACCGGCGAACGCAACCTCGACGTCCTGCTCGCCACCATGGATCCGGTCTGCCGCGAGGGCACCTTCGTGTTCGTCTTCCTCGCAGACCCGAATGCGGCCGACGGCCTGACGGCCGCCGCCACGGTCGCCGAGGAGAACGGACTCTCGCTGGTCGTCACCAAGCGCGACGCCGACATCCGCGGCTGGACCTACCACTTCGAGGCCGGCTGGATCACCCTGCGGGTGCACTCCGCACTCGACGCGGTGGGGTTGACCGCCGCGGTGAGCGGGCGGCTCGCCGGGATCGGGATCAGCTGCAACGTGATCGCCGGGTACCACCACGACCATCTCTTGGTGCCCGTCGCCGACGTGCCGCGCGCACTGGACGCGTTGACGGAACTGGCGGGCGAGCACCGGAGATGACGGAACTCCACCTGGCCCTGGCCACACTGTCGGACCCTCGAGCAAATCGGTGTTGGAACCAGCAACGACAACCCACTGCTGCACATACCTTTTACACAGTTCACCAGGCGAAACATCATTGTTATCGAATGTGCGTGCGAGTAGAATTTGGTGTATGAAACTCGACGCCAGGCTCACCGACCCCGCCCGGGTCGAGGCATGGCGACTCGACGAAACCGAGATTCTGGCGGCGGTGCCCGAGCTGGTTCAGGACATGCGCAGACGCGACGCCCTCCTCGTCCGACTGGTCCGCGAGGCCGACCAGCGTTGCCTCCCCGAACACGCCGGCGCCGCCGACACCGCCTCCTGGCTCGCCGGCGCCACCCGGATGCACCGTGCCCGCGCCGCCCAGATCGTCCGCCTCTCACGCGAACTCCCCCTGCACCCGCAGATGGCCGACGTGCTGGACGAGGGACGGATCGAACTCGCCCACGTCCAGGTGATCGTCAACTTCCTGGACCGCCTCGCGAAACTCACCCGCGACTTCGACATCGAACCCGCCGAAACCGACTGGGAGCACCCCGACCCCGAGACCGGACGCCCAGACGACTGCGAGGCCTACCTGCTCATCGCCGCCCAGGTCGAAGACCCCACACAGCTCCGCAACAGGGCCCGTGAACTGGAGATCCTGTTCGAGCGCGACAACGACCTGCCGTCCGACGCAGAGAACCCCGAACTCAACGAGTTCCACGCCAGCGCCACCCTGGGCGGTCGGGTGCTCGTGAAGGGCAGTTTCGACGCCGAGACCGGCGAAGCCTTGCAGACCGCCCTGTCCGGCCTGTCGAAGCCGCACCCGAGCACCGACGAGCATGGGCACCTCGTACGCGACCCTCGCTCCGCTGCCAAGCGCCGCGCCGACGCCCTCGGACAGATCATCCGCGGACACCTCGACAACGCACGCGGACCGATGGAGGGCGGCGAACGACCCCATGTCACCGTGACCATCGACGTCGACGCACTACGGGATGCGGTGTCCGTGACAGCGAAGGTGCCCGTGACCGGAGCGTGGCGAGACAACGACTGGGACTACCACTCCGACAACGCAACCGGACCCGTCGACGGGCGCGAAGGCTGCACCAGCCCCGCAGGATCGAGGCCACCCCGCCGCTACCGCCGCAGACGGCACGCCACCATGCCCTGGGCCGGCCCGATCTCCGCCGCCGTCGCCGCACGCATCTCCTGCGACGCCCAGGTCACCCCGATCTTCGTCGACCGAGAAGGCAACCCCCTCGACGTAGGCCGCACCACCCGCATCATCTCCCCGAAACTACGGAAAGCCCTGGTGGCGAGGGACTGCGGCTGCGCCTTCCCCGGCTGCGGCCGACCCGCCGCCTGGACCGACGCCCACCATATTTGGCATTGGTCCAATGGCGGTCCGACCGCACTGTCGAACCTGGTGCTGCTCTGCAAGAAGCACCACACCATCATCCACAAGAACCACTGGGCAGTGAAGATCGAATCAGACGGATTTCCTTGGTTCACCCCACCCGCCTGGGTGGACCCGTTGCGAAGACCACGGCCCGCTCACAACCGGCACGCTATCCACGGAGTCTGACCCGCAGGCACGGATGCGGTACGTCACCAAGCGATGACCTGCACCCACCACAACCAGACCGGTTGCGGCCGAGAAACCCTCGGCCGCAACCGGTCTGCGCTACATCAAGGGTGGGGCCAGTCAGCACTCCTGGCCACGACCCTCGGCTTACCCGAAATCAAAGTTCCAGCCCTGGCGCGTTGGCAATGGCCTGCAACTGGTCCAGCGTCATCACCGTCCCCGGCGCCGCGTCGTCGAGGCTGACCTGGACCCGAGTCCCGGACGGCCGGGTGACGGTGACAATGCCGGGCTCGGTTCGGGTGAGCACAGAGCCGTCCGGCAGGGTGGTGAAGGTGGTGCGGCGCCGGTCACTCGGCTCCTGCGGCTCGACGGGAAGCTGGTGGCGACCACTGATCGATACCAGGAGCCGGCCGGATCCATCCGGTCCGCTCACATCCAATTCCTCGCAGACGCTGGACCGGTCGTAGGTGGACAGCTGCAGCGACCCGAGCCGGCGGTCGAGGCTCACCCCTGTCGGCGCGTGCTCGCGCCACACCTCGTCGAGCGCGGCGTTCAGTCGCTGCACTGTCTCTCGGCTCAGTGGCGTGCCGGCGTCGACACCACCGCGGCACTCCGCCGGCGGCTGCGCCGTGCCGGCCGGGACGGGCGCGGTGACCCGCAGTCCAGGCGTAGTGGCGAGGGCGGTGAGCTCGTCGACGGTCAGCGGCACAGTTCCGCTGTTCCGCCTCGCCTGCACCGGCTCCGCCCAGTTCTCGTCGCCCGCCGACGCGTCGACAAATGTGCCGTCGGGCAGGTGCGCGGTCACCCGGCGGACCAGGTTCCGGTTGCCTCCGTATTCGTTCCAGGTGTCCTGTGAGTCCACCACGGTGCCGTCCGGAAACGTGGTCCGGCGGTCGAGTTGGCCTGCAACGCATTCCGGTATCTCCCGAGCCGACTGGCGCACCCGGACATCGAGCATCCCGACGGCGGCGCCACGGGTGAGCAGTCCCTGCGCCGACGTCGAGCCGCCGATGTCCTCCGCCCTCACTCCCTCGGGCAGTTCGGAGGTGAACACCGGGATCGGCTGGAACCACAACGACTCGCTCGGGCCCGCAAACTCGAGACGGACGGTGTCCGGTAGCGCGGACCGCAGGGCGTCGGACATGGCGGTGGCCTTCGGCCCGTTGAACCACGGGTAGCTCGGGTTGTCGTAGCTCTGCTCGCCCGCGTACCCCACCATGAAGCCCTTGCCGCCCGACGGCGGCTCCACCCGCTCGCAGCCCGGTATCTCGACGGGATAGACGACGGTCGGGGTCACCCTCGACACCGGCGACGCCTCGTCCTCCGCCGAGGACGATGCACCCGGATCGTGCAGCAGACCGGCGACGATCACGCCGACCGCCACCACCGCGACCACCACCAGCGCGTCCGCCCAGCCGACCCGCCTGGCATTGCCGTCCAGCTCACCCATCAGTCCCCCGCTCCTCGCGCCCGGCCCGCGAGCCCGGGCGTCAGAGTCCTGTCGCCGGATTCTCGAGCGGCGTTACGGGTAACACGCCCCGACCCGGCGCCGACACACCCCACGAGGGCCGCTCACGGTTCGCGACAGGCCGGTTCGCCCGCGAACCCGCCGTCGCTACTACCTCCCGAGGGGCGTGTATGAGAACACCGACAGTGACTGCCGTTGTCTGTGCGGCGCTGATCGCCGCGGCAGCCACCGCCTGCGGAGGCGACACGGAGCCACCCATGCCGACCGCCCAGACCTCGGCGGTGCAGGCCTCAGCACAACCGTCCGAGACACAGTCGTCCGAGACAGTGCCGTCCGAGACACAGGCGATCGAGTCGGCGCCCTCGACAACACAATCCACCCCCACAACCGAGGACACCGAAACCGAGGACACCGACACCGCCACGACGAACCAGCCCACCGCCGACACCATCAGTGGACAGGGCCGATGCCTGGACCCGGACTCGACGGGCGTGCGCGACGCCGTCGCCGGCCTGGACCAGGCGCCTTACGGCTGGATCGTCGGCGCCGCGTCCGAGGACCCGCTGGGCTCCTGCCCCGACCTGTTGTGGGTGGTGGCGGACGTGCAGGCCGGTACCGCCAGCTCACCGCGCCACGTCCTGTTCTTCCACGACGGCCGCTACCTCGGCACCGCGACCGCCGAGCCGTACTCCTTCACCCACGTCGCGGGCACGACCGGCGACACCGTCACGGTCGAGTACCGGTGGCTCGCCGAGGACGAACCGAACTGCTGTCCCGCCGGTGGGCCGGCCGCGATCGACTACACCTGGGACGGGACCCGGGTGGTGATGGAGCAGCCGCTGCCGCAGGCGATGCTCGACTCCTACCACCGCTGAGACTCCCCAGGTTCTCCCGGCAGTCGAGCAGACCTCTGGCGCACCCGGCTTCCTACACTCGTCCCATGCCGACGCCGTCGCCCCATACCGATGCAGCCATCCAGATCCGGTGGGTCCAGGGCCCGAGTGCCTCGCGGTCCGCGCCGCCGACCACGGCGGAGGAGGCCGTCGCGCTGCTCGAACGGGGCAGCGCGGCCTTTTCCCGGGTGGGCGCGGAATCGATCGAATTTCACGTCGACCGAGAGGCTTTCGGCATCGCGCACGACGACACGGACGGCATCCTGACCCAGCGTCCGTTCGCTGCCGTGCTGAGCTGCTCGGACGCCCGCGTGCCGATCGAGCTGACCCTCGGTCGCGCGGCCAACGACCTGTTCGTGGTGCGGGTCGCGGGCAACGTCCCCGGGTCCGACTGCCGAGGCAGCCTCCACTACGCGGCCGAACACCTCCCGAGCGTGCAGCTGTTCACGGTCATCGGGCACTCGCAGTGCGGGGCCGTGACGGCGGCGGTCGACGCGATGCTCGAGCCGCACCGGTACCTGCAGATCGCCTCGGACGCGCCCCTGCGCGGGATCATCGACTCCCTGCTCGCCGGCGTGCATTTCGCCGATCGTGCGCTCACCCACGTGCACGGAACCCAGGTCCGGGACTCCCCGCACTACCGCACCCGGATGATCACCCTGGCCACCCTCGCCAACACCGCCCTCACCGCGGCCGTCCTGCGACGGGACCTGAGCCGACCGACCGCCTTCGGCGTCTACAAGCTCGCCACCCGCAACGTCGGGGTCCGCCGCGCCGAGGGCTGGGTGCCCACGCTCGAGATGGCGCCGCAGGACGACAGCGAGCTCACGGCGATCGTGGAGAACGCGGCCCGGTCCCTGACGGTGTGATCCGCCCCGACGTCCTACCGGGTGTCCGCACTCCCCGCGTGCGAGCATGGACTGATGACCCACGGCCAGGCGAGATTTGACGCGATCGTCCTAGCGGGCGGCTCCGGCAGCCGGATGGGCGGCGTCGACAAGCCCTCGATCGAGGTCGCCGGGCGGTCCATGCTCGACACCGCCCTGGACGCCGTGGCCGACGCGAGCGCCGTGGTGGTGGTCGGCCCGCACCGCGCCGGCCTCGCCCCCACCGTCCGGCAGACGCAGGAGTCGCCGCCGGGCTCCGGCCCGGTCGCGGCGGTTGCCGCGGGCCTGGCCGAACTCGGTGATGCCGAGCTGGTCGTCGTCCTGGCCGCCGACCTCCCGTTCATCACCCCCGCGGCGATCGCCACCCTCGCCGCCGCCCTGGTCTCGGGCCCCACCGCGGACGCGGCGTTCGCCGTGGACGAGTCCGGCCGGGTGCAGTTCCTGCTGGGGCTCTGGCGCGTGGACGCGCTGGCCTCCCGACTGCGTGCCCTCGGTGCCGACGGACCCGCCAACCAGCCGATGAAGGTTTTGGTCCCCAAAAACCATGCGACGGTGCTCATGTCGGGCATCTCCGACTGCGACACCGACGCGGACCTGGCCCGGGCGCGGGCTCGCAGCACCGGCCCCCTGGCGAGCGGTTCCGCCACCGAGCTGAGCCTCGACGAGGCCCGCGCTCGCGTGCACCGCGGGGTCGACATGCTGACCGTGCGCACGCTCGCCCCGGTACGGGCGCTGGGCGGCGCGCTCGCCCGACCCCTGACCGCGGCCGCTCCGCTGCCCCGCCTCGCCGTCTCCGCCATGGACGGTTACGCCGTATCCGGTTCCGGACCTTGGCAACTCGACCCGATGATCCGGTACGCCGGATCCGAGGACGAGCTCGAGCTACCGGACGGACACGCGGTACGCATCGCCACCGGCGCCCACCTGCCGACCGGCGCCGACGCGGTGCTGCGCGACGAGCACGTCGACGCCACCGGCACCACCTTGCGCCGCAGGCCCGACGCCCCGGTCCGCGACGACACCCGCCGACGCGGCGAGGACTGGCACGAGGGTGACGAGCTGGCCCCGGCCGGCACGCCGGTCACCCCCGCGCTGGCCTCGGTGGCGCTGAGCGCCGAGGTCGGCGAGCTCGCGGTCCGCGGTCCGGTGCGGGCACGAATTGTGGTCAGCGGGGACGAGATCCGCCGCGACGGCCCGCTGCGTCCAGGGCAGACCCGGGACTCGCTCGGCCCGCTGATGCCGCAGTTCCTGTCCTGGTGCGGGGTACACACCGCCACCGAGGCCCACCTGCGTGACACCGCCGGCGGCTTCGACGAACTGCTGGCCCCGTCGACCGGGCTCGCCACCGCCGAGCACCTGGTGGTGATCGTCGGCGCGACCGGGGGCGGCGCCGCCGACCACCTGCGTCTGGCCCTGGACCGACGGGGCGCCCGCACGCTGGTGGGCCGGGTGCGCTGCCGTCCCGGTGGGTCGCAGGTGGTGGCGACGCTGCCCGACGGCCGGGTGGTGCTGGGCCTGCCCGGCAACCCCTACGCGGCCGTCGTGACGCTGCTGGCAATGACGCCGACCCTGGTCGCCGCGCTGACCGGCGTGCCGCGTCCGCCTGTGGTCACCGGGGCGGTGGTCAACGCGGCGGAGGTCGGCGCGGACGTCGCCCGCCTGGTGCCGGTCACCCGGCTGGCGGACGGCCGCTGGCGAGCCGTCGCCGGGTTCCGGACCGCGCACCTCGCCGGCCTGATCGGGGCCGACGCCCTCGCGGTCATCGAACCGGGAGCACCCGACGGCGGTCACGCCGAACTGCTGACGCTGCCCCGCTGACGCGGCCTTCGTGCGTCGACTGCGCCGACCCGCGGTAGCGGTCCACGAGCAGGCGCACCAGGTCCGGGTGCACCCCGAGCGGCTGCGCCACCCCGTCGGCGCCGGCGTCACCCAGCCTCCGGTGAAAGAGCCCGTCCGCCAACAGGTACGACGCCACGAACACCCGCCGGCGGCCGCCGGCCCGAAGCCGCCGCACCACGTCCGGTACCCGCGGCTGCGCCGTCGCAACGTAGCCGATGTGGACGCGGTCCTCGACCAGCTCGGCCAGCAGCGCGGCGCCGCGGCGCACGTCCGCGAGCGCGCGCGGGTCCGAGGAGCCCGCGGCGGCAAGCACCACCGCGTCGCCCGGCCGCCAGCCCGCCTCGCGGAGCCGTTGGCGGAGCACCCGCGCCAGCACCGGGTCGGGACCCAGCGCGGCGGTGACCCGGACGTCAGGGTGCCCGGAGTCTGCGACCTCGCGCGGCACGTCAGTGTGCACGTGGTAACCGGACGCCAGGAACGCCGGCACCACGACGGCGGGCCCGTCGAGGTCCCGCAGCACCTCCGCGGGCGACGGGCCGAGCACGTCCACGAACGCGACGCGGGTGGTCCCCACCGCGGACGACACCTCGTCCGCGAGCGCGGCGACCATGTCGACACCGCGGGTACTGCGGGTGCCGTGCGCCACCAGCACGAGCGACGGCGCGCTCACGTCTGCGGCCCGTCGTCGTTCCCGCCCGCCTCGTCGCAGGTATCCGCGTGGGCACAGTCGGTGGTGTCCAGCGCCAGCCGGTAGCCGCGTTTGACTATGGTCTGCACCATCTTCGGGGCACCGAGCCCGGCCCGCAGTCGCGCGATCGCCGTCTCCACCGCGTGGGTGTCCTCGCCGCCACCAGGCAGCACGGACAGCAGTTCCTCCCGGGTGACCACCCGACCGGGGACCCGGGTCAGGGTGCGGGTCAGGGCCATCGCCGCGGGCGGCAGCGGCCGGACCTCGCCGTCGACCACGACGCAGCCGCCGCGCACCGCCAACGAGTGACCTGCCGCCTGGAGCGTCACCGACCGACGCGGCAGTTCCTCGGCGATGTGCCGGGCCAGCGACCCAAGTCGGGCCCGGCCCGGCATCGTGGTGGGGACGCCGAGCGCCTCGAGCGGCGCCGCCGTGACCGGGCCGACGCAGACCGCCAGCACGGGACCACCGAACGCCTGGAGCAACGAGTTGATCAAGCCGATCTCCTTGGCGCGCATCAGCATCGACGCCACCGCGGGCGCGCTGGTGAAGCTGACCGCGTCGAGTCCCCCGGCCGCCGTCAGCTCGATCAGCCGGTCCATCGCGGTCTGGTCGTCGGGCGGGGTCCACCGGTACACCGGCACCGGCACCACGTGGGCGCCGGCGATCCGGAGCACCTCGCACAGGTCCGGCAGCGGCTCCCACTCGGTGGCGGCGCCGTGCATCTGTACCGCGATCCGCCGGCCCTCGATTCCCTCCGCCAGCAGGTGGTCGATGACCTCGGCCGAGGACTCGGAGGCCGGCGACCACTCCTCCCGCAGGCCGGCGGCCCGGATCGCGCCCGTCGCCTTCGGTCCCCTGGCCAGCAGCCGCGACGAGGACAGCGCGCCGCGCAGGTCCTCCGCGCTGCCCCATCCCTCCGCGGCCTCCATCCATCCGCGGAACCCGATCCCGGTGGTGGCGATCGCGATCTCCGGCGGGTTGTCGATCAGGTCCTGCGTGACGCGCTCGAGTTCCGCGTCGTCGACGAGCGGGATGATCCGGATCGCGGGGGCGAGCACCACGTTCGCCCCGCGTCGGGTCAACAGGGTGGTGAACTCCTCGGAACGCCGGGCTGCGGTCACCCCGATCGTGAACCCGCGCAGCGGATCACCGGTGTTCGCAACGCTCACGCCGCGCCCGCCCCGGACACCAGGACGCTGGGCACCTGCAGGGAGTCGTGTGCCTGCAGGGAGCCATCTGCCTGCAGCGAGCTGTGCACCTGCACCACCCCTGCCCAGACCCGCACGTCGTAGACCGGCAACCGCACCGACGGCTCGTCCAGGCAGCGGCCGTCGACCAGCGAGAACGCCTGCTTGAGCAGCGGCGAGACCACGATCGGTTCGCCGGCCCGGTCCCCGACCAGGCCTCGCGACATCACCGCGGCCCGGCCGTACGGATCGATGTTCCCCACCGCGTGCAGGCTGCCGTCCTCGAGCAGGAACAGCGCCACCTGCTCGCGGCCGCGCAGCAGCACGGCGACCCCGAGTCCGGGGATCAGCCGACTCAACGGACAGGCCGAGGTCCACTCGAGCCGGCCGTCGTGCACGCTCTCGCGTCCGGCGCCGGTCATGCGGTGGGTGTTGATGTCGATCTCGGTCATGACGGTCCTCCCTTGTCCCGGCCCTATTTCTAGTTGGGGGGTGTTTCCTCGGCGTTAAGTCGGCATTCCCGCTCCGTAAGGAGTGCCCGGCACCACTTCGTTGGGGTGCCGGACACGGCTGAGGGGCCTACAGCTCGACGGGCACGGCCGGCGCAGCCGCCGGGACCGCGGGCATCCCGATCAACACCGGGACCTTCCGGGCGCCGGAGTCGTCGAACGCGACCGTGGGGTCCGCCTCGTCCGGCGCGTTGACGAAGGACACGAACCGGGAGAGCTTCTCCGGGTCGTCGAGCACCCCCGCCCACTCGTCCCGGTAGCCGTCGACGTGCTTGGCCATTGCGGCCTCGAGCTCCGCGGCGATCCCGAGGCTGTCCTCGCACACCACGGCCTTGAGGTGGTCGAGGCCGCCGTCGAGGGCCTCGACCCACGGCGCGGTGCGCTGGAGCCGGTCGGCGGTGCGGATGTAGAACATCAGGTACCGGTCGATGTAGCGGACCAGGGTCTCGTCGTCGAGCCCGCCGGCCAGCAACTGGGCGTGCTTCGGGGACTGGCCTCCGTTGCCGCCGACGTAGAGGTTCCAGCCGTTCTCGGTGGCGATGACGCCGACGTCCTTGCCCCGCGCCTCCGCGCACTCGCGGGCACAGCCCGACACCCCGAACTTCAGCTTGTGCGGCGACCGGAGACCGCGGTAGCGGTTCTCCAGGTTCACCGCCATCCCGACCGAGTCCTGCACGCCGTACCGGCACCAGGTGGACCCGACGCAGCTCTTCACGGTGCGAAGCGACTTGCCGTACGCCTGACCGGACTCCATGCCGGCGTCCACCAGGCGCTTCCAGATCGCCGGCAGCTGCTCGACGCGGGCGCCGAACAGGTCGATCCGCTGGCCACCGGTGACCTTGGTGTACAGACCGAAGTCACGGGCCACCTCGCCGATCACGATCAGCTGCTCCGGCGTGCACTCGCCGCCCGGCATCCGCGGCACCACCGAGTAGGTGCCGTTGCGCTGGATGTTGGCCAGGAAGTGGTCGTTGGTGTCCTGCAACGACGCCTGGCTGCGGTGCAGGATGTGGTCGGAGTCGGTGGAGGCAAGGATCGACGCCACCACCGGCTTGCAGATGTCGCAGCCGGACCCCTTGCCGTACTTGGCGATCAACGCGGAGAAGGTGCGGGTTCCGGTGGCCTGGACGATCTGGAACAGCTCGGCCCGGGACTGCTCGAAGTGCTCGCAGAGTGCCTTCGACATCACCACCCCGGACGACGCCAGCAGTGCCTTCACCGTCGGCAGGCAACCGCCGCAGGTGGTGCCGGCGTTGGTGCAGGCCTTCACCGCCGCGATGTCGCAGGCGCCGTCGGCGATCGCACCGCAGATCGTGCCCTTCGTGACGCCGTTGCACGAGCACACCTCGGCGTCGTCGGGAAGCGCTCCGGCACCGGGCTTCTCGCCGGCCGGCGAGATCAGGGCGGCCGGATCGCCGGGCAGTTCCCGGCCGACCAGTGGCCGCAGCGACGAGTACGCGGACGCGTCGCCGACCAGGATGCCGCCGAGCAGCGTCTTGGCGTCGTCGGAGACCACCAGCTTGGCGTAGGTCCCCTTGGCCGCGTCGCTGAGCACCACCGCGAGCGCGCCGGGCGTCTGCCCGTGCGCATCACCGAAGCTGGCGACGTCGACGCCCATCAGCTTGAGCTTGGTGGACAGGTCCGCCCCCGGGAACTCGGCCGCGCCGCCGAGCAGGCGGTCGGCGACGATCTCGGCGGTGGTGTAGCCCGGCGCCACCAGCCCGTAGCAGCGTCCCTCGACGGCGGCGCACTCACCTATCGCGTACACGTCCGGGTCGGAGGTGCGGCAGCCGAGGTCGGTGAGGATGCCGCCTCGTTCGGCGACGTCCAGTCCGGCCTCGCGGGCCAGCTGGTCGCGGGGGCGGACCCCCGCCGAGAACACCAGCACGGCCGCCTCGAGTACCGAGCCGTCGGACAGTTCGACCGAGATTCCTTCGGGCCCTTCGGTGATCGACGAGGTCGACACGCCGGTATGCACGACCAGGCCGAGGGCGGTGACCAGCCGTTCGAGCAGCGCGCCGCCGCCCTCGTCCACCTGGGCCGGCATCAGTCGCGGGTTGTACTCGACCACGTGCGGGGTCATCCCCATCAGCTTGAGCGCATTGGCGGCCTCCAGCCCCAGCAGGCCACCGCCGACCACGACGCCCACCGCGCCCGGGCCGCCCTGCTCGGCCCGCTCCCGGATTCCGTCCAGGTCGTCCAGGGTGCGGTAGACGAAGCAGCCGTCCAGTTCGTGTCCGGGGACCGGCGGCACGAAGGGGTAGGAGCCGGTGGCCATCACCAGCGAGTCGTAGGCCAGCACCTCGCCCGCCGTGGTGGTGACCGTGCGCCCTGCCCTGTCGATCGACGCCGCGGACTCGCCGACCCGCAGGTCGACCAGGACGTCGCCCGGGTAGTCGTTGCCGGCGAGCGCGAGTTCCTTTGCGTCCCACGACCCGACGTAGGACGAGAGTCCCACCCGGTCGTAGGCGGGCAGGCGCTCCTCGCACAGGACGGTCACCCGCCACTGCCCCGCGTCGTCCCGCGCACGGAGCGCCTCGACGAACCGGTGCCCCACCATTCCGTGTCCGACCACCACTACCGACTTGCTGTTCATGCCGCGTCCTCCCGGTCGATCGAATGCTGTGCTGTGTGCCCGGTGCCCGCCGGGTCTGCGATGGTCACGGCCGCTGCTGCTCAGACCAGGACCGCGGCGCGGTCGTCGTCGGCGGCGTCCGCGGCCCGACTCGGGCGGCGCAGGAACACCGCCCACGTGACGGCCAGACACACCACGTAGAAGCCGAGGAACACCCAGAACGCCATGGTCGCGGACTTCGCGGGGCTGTTGTAGGACGCCCGCAGCACCAGGTTGATGCCGACGCCGCCGAGTCCGCCGATCGCCCCGGCGAAGCCGATCAGCGCGCCGGACATGGTGCGCGACCAGGCCGCCCGGCCCGCCTTGTCGAGGTCGCCGCGCGACTGCGCCTTGGCCTCGAAGATCGAGGGGATCATCTTGTACACCGAGCCGTTGCCCAGCCCGGACAGCAGGAACAGGGCGATGAAACCGAGCACCAGCGTCACCATCACCGGCCCGCTGGCGGCACCGGCGGTCGCGTCGTCGACGGTGCCCGCCGCGACCAGCACCGAGGCCGCCAGTGCCATCGCACCGAAGGTGTAGAGGGTGATCTTGCCGCCGCCGATGCGGTCGGCGAGGGCGCCGCCGAGGGGCCGGGCGATCGAACCGAGCAGCGGGCCGATGAACGCGATCTGCGCGGCATGCAGGGCGGCCTGCGCCGGGGTGTCCCCGCTGGCGAGGAAGTTGATCTGCAGCACCTGGCCGAAGGCGAAGGAGAACCCGATGAACGACCCGAACGTGCCGATGTACAGGAACGAGATGATCCACGAGTCCCGGAACTTCAGGGCCCGTCCCATGGCCCGCAGGTCCGCGGTCTGACCGCCGAGGTTGTCCATGTACAGCGCGGCACCGACGGCCGCGACACCGCAGAACACCAGGTAGACGGCGCACACGATCCACGGGGCGGTGTTGCCGACGGTCGCGATGACGAGCAGACCGATCAGCTGGATCACCGGCACCCCGATGTTGCCGCCGCCCGCATTGAGCCCGAGCGCCCAGCCCTTTAGCCGCTGCGGGTAGAAGGCGTTGATGTTGGTCATCGAGGAGGCGAAGTTACCGCCGCCGACCCCCGCCAGCGCCGCGACCAGTAGGAACACGGTGTATGAGTAGCCCGGGTTGAGCATCAGGTAGAGGGTGGCGAGCAGCGGGACGAGGAGCACCAGCGCACTGAAGACCGTCCAGTTGCGACCACCGAACCGAGCCGTCGCGACGGTGTACGGGATCCGCATCAGCGAACCGACCAGGGTCGGGACGGCCACCAGGAAGAACTTCCCGGCGGGGTCGATGCCGTACACGTCGGCGGGCATGAAGAGCACCATCACCGACCAGATGGACCAGACCGAGAAACCGACGTGCTCGGCGATCACCGACCAGATCAGGTTGCGGCGGGCGATCTCCTTCCCGCCGGACTCCCAGGCTTCGGTGTCCTCGGCGTCCCAGTGCGGGATGTAGTGGTTGCGGGAGAGCAGGTTCTCGGCGGTCACAGGGCCTCCTCGATGGCGTGGGAGACCCGACACTACGAGCGAGATGTTGCCCCGGTGCTGCCGACCGTGACTCGGCAGTGAACTTGCGCTCACCCGGCTCCGACGCCTGCGGTGAGAACAAACCCGCAGGTAAACGGGGTGCTACCGGATGTGAACCGGTGTTACCGGGCCGTGGCCGGACCCCAGGAGTCCTCCAGGTAACGCGGCTTGCACGCCACATACCCCGACACCAGGATCACCGCGACGGCACCGAGCAACAGGCCGAACGGCCACGCCCAGCCACCGGTGACGTCGTGCAGCACTCCGAACAGCAGCGGCCCCAGGCAGGCGACGGCATAACCGAGGCCCTGGGTGAAACCGGACAGCGCGGCGGAGCCGGCGCCGGTACGGGTGCGCAGGTTGATCAGGGTCAGCGACATCGGGAAGGTGCTCGGCCCCAGGCCGACCAGGAGGATCCACAGCACCGGCGCCCCCATCGGGGCGAAGAGCAGCCCGGCGAAGCCGATCAGGTAGAACACCGCGCAGCCCACCACGACGGGGTACGGGTTCGCGATCCGCGCGCACAGCGCGGGCGCACCGATTGCGGAGATGAACCCGACCGCGGCGAACAGTCCGACCATGGTGCCGCCGAAACCGGCGCTCGCCCCGGCCTCGGTGAGGATCTTCGGCACCCAGGTGAACAGGGAGTACGTGATCAGCGAGGTCATGCCGAACATGCCGGCCATCCCCCAGGCCACCGGCGAACGCCAGGCCTGCCCGTGCGGCTCGGCCGGGTTCGCGACGTACTCGGCGCTGGTGTCGAGGCGGTCGTGGCCGCGGCGTGAGACGACGATCGAGATCCACGGGACGGCGGCCGCGAAGGCGATCAGCGACCACATGCCGAGCGAGAACCGCCAGCCCTGCGCTTCGGCGACCGGCACCGCCACCAGTGCGGGCAGCACGGTCCCGACCTGCACGCAGGTGATGTAGATGGTGCTCATCATCGCGACCCGGTCGGAGAAGTACCGCTTGACCAGCGGCGGGATCACCACGTTGCCGATGCCCATGCCGCCGAGCGCCAACGCCGAGAGAGCCAGCAGCGACCACGTGTCGGACATCGCGGACCTGGTGGCGATGCCCACTCCGGTCATCGCCACCGATGCCAGGGCCACCCGCTCGAGCCCGAATCGCAGCGCCAGCCGGGGCGTGCACAGGCCCGCGACCGCGAACAGCGCGGTGGGCAGCATGCCGAAGACACCGACGACGGTGGAGCCGAATCCGATCTCGGCGCTGATCTGGTCGAGCAGCGGGGTGAGCGAGGTGACCGCGGTGCGCAGGGTGAGCGCGGAGAGCACGATTGCGACGAGGACGGTCAGCCGTCCGGCGACCAGCGCCCGCTTCGGAATCGTCCGCCGCTGCTCGATCGCCACCGTCATCACACACCCACTCTTCTCTGTCTCGGTACGTCGTCCAAAATCATAGGATGACCCGATGATGCCGTGCAACCGGGTTAAGATGCGGCCACCACCACCCGACGGAGAGGGAACCGTGCAACCCGTTCGCCGAACCAGCCTCATCGCCCAGGTCACCGACCAGTTGCGCGACGAGATCACCGCCGGCGCCTGGCCGGTCGGGTCCCGGATCCCGACCGAACCGGAACTGGCCGAGCTGACCGGGACCGGGCGCAACACGGTCCGCGAGGCCGTCCAGGCACTGGTGCACGCGGGGATGCTCGAGCGCCGGCAGGGCTCGGGAACCTACGTCATCGGCACCAGCGACCTCGGCGGCACGCTGGCGAAGTACTTCGCGTCGGCGCACGAACGGGACGTACTCGAGCTGCGCCAGGCCCTCGACGTGACGGCGGCCGCACTGGCCGCCCGGCGCCGCGACGACGCCGACGTCGCGAACCTGCGCGAGCTGCTGGCGACCCGAAACGAGTTGTGGCGCAATCCCGAGGCGGCCACCGGCGACGCCGGCCGCGACGCGGTCGCGGCCGACCTGGCCCTGCACCGGGCGATCGTGGCCGCCAGCCACAACGAGGTCTACCTCGAGTTCTACGACTCGCTGCTGCCCGCCATCGAGCACACCATCAACCTCGGTCCGGTGGCTGCGTCACACTCCTACGAGGCCGAACACGACGAGCTGGTGCGGGCCGTGGTCGACGGGGACGTCGAGGGGGCCGCGACCGCGGCCCGGCGGTTCCTCACCGAGTTGATCGCCAAGGCAACTCCCCCCGCCGCCCCCTGACGACGCCGCAACACCACGGCGCCGCAACACCGACGATCGCGGCTACGCCCAGGCCAGGACGTCGTCGTTGGCCAGCCGCGGAAGCCGGTCGAACCAGGGGTCGACACCGGGGTGGCCGATGTTCACCACCAGCACGGACTTGAAACGGCCGTCCGGGAAGAACTCCGCGTCGACGCCGGCCTTGTCGAACCCGCCCATCGGGCCCGCCGCCAGGCCCTGCGCGCGAACGGCGAGGGTGAAGTACGCGGACTGCAGGGCCGCGTTGAACTCGGCGGCGGAGGTCCGGGCGCCGTCGTTGGCGGCGTAGACGTCCTTGAGTTCCGGCCGGAACGGCAGCAGCGCCGGGATGTGCTCGTGGAACTCGGCGTCCATCGCCAGCACCGCGACGACCGGCGCCGACTGCGCCTTGGCGCGGTTGCCCTCGGCCAGGTTCGGGACCAGCCGGGCCTTGCCCTCCTCGGTGCGCACGAACACCACCCGCAACGGCTGAGTGTTGGCGGCCGTGGGGGCCCACTTGGCCAGTTCCCAGATGCCGACGAGTTCCGCGTCCGTGACCGGTTCGGCGGAGAAGGTGTTGGCAGTGCGCGCCTGCGTGAAGAGCAGTTCCCGGCCGGCCTCGTCGAGCGGCGCGGTGGCGTGCGGGGTGAGGTCGTCGATCAGCTCGGACATGATGCTTCTTTCTCCGTGGTCGCTATGAAAAAACTAGTCGCTACACAGACGGTAGCACTCGACTAGGATGGCGGCATGGCGAGCGAGGCAGCGACAACACACGAGCCCCGGGTCTGTGACGCGGCCCTCGCGCGGGCGTTCACCTTCCTCGGCAAGCGCTGGAACGGCGTGCTGCTGGGCACCCTGATCAACGGCCCGGCCGGGTTCTCCGAACTCAAGCGGGCGGTCACGGGCATCAGCGACTCGATGCTCTCCGAGCGCCTCACCGAACTCACCGGCGCCGGCCTGGTCCAGCGCACGGTCGAGCCGGGTCCCCCGGTCGCGGTGGACTACCGGCTCACGCCCGCCGGGCACGCGCTGCTGCCCGCACTCAGCGCGCTCACCACCTGGGCCGCGGAGAACCTGCCCGAGTAGGACACCGCCGTGTCGGCCAGGAACCCAGTCGGGCGGATCGACGGACGGACTAGAGCATCAGCCGGATCAGGTCGCCGGTGCGCAGCAGTCCGGGGAACGCCTCCGACGTCGACCTCGGGTGCAGTGCATGCACCGCAAGCCGGAAGATCAAGGCACGCAACAGCATCTGCGGCCACTCCGGGAGGTCTTCCCAGCGGCCGATCAGTTCCTCGTCGGCCCCGCCCCAGGACAGCGCATCGACCACGACCACGCCCGCGGCCCAGGCCGCGGGCCGCCAGTACGGGGTGATGTCGGTGATGCCCGGCGCATCCGCACCCGAGAACAGCACCGTGCCGAACAGGTCGCCGTGCACCAACTGGTCCGGGCTGCGCACCGGCTTGCGCAGCGTCGCAAGCTGGCTGATCAGCTCGATGCTGGTGCGTCCGTCCGCCGACGACGGCTCGAACTGGCCCTTGACCCCACGCAGCGGCACCTGCTCCCAGGCCGCCCGGTCGGCCGCGACGAAGACGTCGACGTCCTCCCACGGCGCCACCGGGGGCTGCACCAGGAACCGCGGTCGCTCCAGCGCCGCGGTCGCCGCATGCAGGCGCACCGACAGCGAGACCACCTCGTCGTGCCGCGGCTCCGGCGACCCTGGAATGAATGTGTCTGCGCGCCAACCCGACACGACGTACCTGCCGTCGGTGGCCCGTACCGGCCGCGCCAGCCGGACCCCGTCCGCCTCGAGCGTCTCCCGCACCTTCGCCGACCAGGCGGCGCGGGCGTGATCGGCCACCGCCGAGAGCACCACGTCGTCGCAGAGCCAGCCGCCGTCCCAGTCACTGCCCAGCGGGATCGGGTCCACTTCTCGAAGCCCGAACGTGGACCGGACGTGCGCGGGGGGTTCGACAGAGCTCACGGCGACCACGCTACCGTTGCCAGCCCGCGCCACCGAGTAGACGCGCCCTGCCGGGACCGTTCCCGGGGCCGGTCAGTACACCGGCAGCGAACTGTCCACCTGACTCACCCAGGCCATCACGCCGCCCTGCAGGTGGGTCGCGTCGGCGAAACCGGCCTTCTTCAGCGCGGCCAACGCCTCGGCCGACCGAATTCCGGTCTTGCAGTGCAGCACGATGGGACGGTCCTGCGGCAGCTCGGCGAGCGCCTCCCCCGACAGGATCCGGTCCTTGGGGATCAACGTCGCACCCGGCAGGTGCACGATGTCCCACTCGACCGGCTCGCGCACGTCGATCAGCTCGATCTCGCGGCCGGCCGCCAGCATCGCCGCCAGTTCCGGCGCGGTGACCGTCGACCCGGTCGCGGCGGCGGCGGCGTCCTCGGAGACGACCCCGCAGAAGGCGTCGTAGTCGATCAGTTCGGTGATCGGCTCGCGCGCCGGGTCGCGGCGCAGCCGCACGGTTCGGTAGCTCATCTCGAGCGCGTCGTAGATCATCAGCCGGCCGAGCAGCGACTCGCCGATGCCGGTGATCAGCTTGATCGCCTCGGTCGCCATGATGGAACCGACGGACGCGCACAGCACGCCGAGTACGCCGCCCTCGGCGCACGACGGCACCATCCCCGGCGGCGGCGCCTCCGGGTAGAGGTCGCGATAGTTCAGCCCGCGCCCGTCCGGGGCGGCATCCCAGAACACCGACGCCTGTCCCTCGAACCGGTAGATCGAGCCCCACACGTACGGCCGGCCCGCGAGCACGGCCGCGTCGTTGACCAGGTACCGGGTCGCGAAGTTGTCGGTGCCGTCGAGGATCAGGTCGTACTGGGAGAACAGCGCGACGGCGTTGTCGGGTTCGAGCCGGAACTGGTGCAGCCGAACCTCGACGTTCGAGTTGATCCCCAGTATCGACTCGCGGGCGCTCTCGGCCTTGGGCCGACCGACGTCGGACTGCCCGTGGATGACCTGCCGCTGCAGATTCGACTCGTCCACCTCGTCGAACTCGACGATGCCGATCGTGCCCACGCCGGCCGCCGCCAGGTACAGCAGCGCCGGCGAACCGAGCCCGCCCGCGCCGATCACCAGCACGCGCGCGTTCTTGAGCCGTTTCTGCCCGACCATCCCGACGTCGGGGATGATCAGGTGACGGCTGTAGCGGGCGACCTCCTCCCGGCTCAGCTCGGCGGCCGGCTCGACCAGCGGCGGCAGCGGCCGACGCGTGGGCTGCGACTTGGGGGACGGGGTGGACGACACTTTCGGCTCCTCGGTACTGCGCTCTCCGGCGGAGCGCATTCGGCGGCGGCACTGACTGAGGTCGGCGCGCACCCCTGCAGGTGCAACGCCTCGCACGATCCCACTCTTCCACGGAACGCGGCGTCCGCGGCTACCGTCTAGCCGCACCCGAAGTCCGTCCCAGTACAAACCATGAGGAGCACGATGACCGCCGGCCACACCCCGACCAGCTACACCGCCGAGGTCCCGGTGCGGTGGTCCGACATGGACGTCTTCCAGCACGTCAACCACGCCCGCATGGTGACCCTGCTCGAGGAGTCGCGAATCGACTGGCTGCGCGGCGTGGACCCGGAGGTCGCGGCGATGCTGCAGAACTCCGTGGTCGCGCACCTCGACGTGCGCTACCGCACCCCGCTGACCCACCACGACAGCCCGCTGTCGGTGACGATGTGGCTCGAACGGGTGCGCTCCGTGGACCTGACCATCCGGTACGAGGTGCGTGCGGCCGGCGCGGCAGCCGACTCGCGGCCCGCGGTCCGGGCCACCACCCAGCTCGCGCTGGGCGACCCGCACACCCAGAGCCTGCGCCGGCTCACCGCCGAGGAGCGCGAGCAGCTGGCGCCGTGGGTGCACGAGGCCGGCAGCTGACCACTGGCCACTAGCCCCTCGGATACGGCCAGGGGTTGAAGCGGCAGGTCTTGCCGTCCATCGGGACGACGCCCTCCGGGTCCAGCTTCGCGATGTCGTTGTTGGAGGTGCCGAAGGTCTGCTGCATCATCACCGGCGCGAGACCGCCGTCCGCCTCGCACGGCTGGTGCTGCTGGTAGCCGACGGCGTGCCCGACCTCGTGGTTGATCTGGTACTGGCGGTACGAGCCGATGTCGCCCTGGAAGCCCACGGCGCCCCGCACCCAGCGCGGCTCGTTGAGCACCACCCGGTTGATGCCCGGGTTGTAGCAGGACACCTCGAGCTGGATGTCGTACCCGCAGGCCTCCCGGATCGACATCTGCGAGGTCAGCGAGATCCGGAAGGTGGGTTCCCCGCTGTCGATGCGACGGAAGGCGAACCGCTGGTCGTGGGTCCAGCTCTTCGGGTTGGACAGGGTCTCGTCGACCATCCGTCCGAAGGACTCGTCACCACCGAAACCGGCGGTGTCGACGCCGTCCTCGACCTCGACCGTGTAGGTGAAGACCTCCTCCGCACCGTGGCCGACCTGGTCTCGGGTGCCCGGCACCACGTGCCAGGTGCCCGCGCCGGTCACCGTGAACGGGCCGCCCTCGGGCAGCGAACCGGCCGGGATCGACTCCGCGAAGTTGCCGTCGGCCTTCGGCGGCACCCCGATCACGTCGGTGCCCTCGGTGCTGGTGCTGCGCGCGCCGAAGCCGGGGTCGACGGCCGCGGTCTGGTCGGTGACGACGCCGCCGCGGACCGCGTCGACAAGCACCAGCACCGTCACCACCAGCAGGATCGGGATCGCGTAGGCACGCCACCCGTACACGGCGACGAACTTCCCGAGCTTGCTCTGCTTGCGTGCCTGGCGTTCCGGACGAGGGGTCCGGGGCCGTCCGACGTCGCGGCTGGTGGGGTCCCACTGGGCCCGCAACGGCTGGTGCGAGCCCACCCGCCGGGCGTCGGAGTCGTCCGGATTCCAGCCCTCGTCGCGGTCCTCGTCCGGGTCGCCACCGTCGCCTGGACCAAGCGGGATGCTGCCCCGCAGCCGCGGTCCACCTCGATCAGTCACCCAGCCAGAATCTCACAGACCGCCGCCGGCGCCATCCGGCGCGCCGGATCCGGCCCGCTCCGCGGCACCGCGGAGCAGGTCCGCAATGGCGGCCGCGGACTCGACCGGCGCCTCCCGTTGAGCCATGTGCCCGACCCCCTCCAGCACCCGCAATCGGCCGCCGGGGATCGCCTCGGCGACCCGGCGCGCGAGCCCCACCCCGACCAGTCGATCGGCCTCGCCCCAGATCACCAGGGCCGGTGCGAGCACCGCCCGGGCCGCGCCCCAGTGGCGGCCACGACCTGCCGTCCAGCTGTGCAGCAACGAGGTGAAGGTGCGGGCGACCGCCACCGCCGACCACGACATGGCGGCCCGGTCCTCGGCCAACGTCACGTCCTGACCGAGCCGCACCGGGTCGATGCCGGACGGGTCGCCGCCCCACACCGCGGCGATCTCCGCCCGCACCTGCTGCTCCGCCGGCACCCGCGCCATCAGCCCCGCCGCCCAGCCGCCGAGGACCGGAACGGCGGGCAGCGACAGCGGCAGGTAGGCCAGCCGTCGCGGCTGCGGCCGCAGGTCGGGGAAGGCGGGCGAGATCAGTGTCAGCGTGCGTACGAGATCCGGCCGACGACCGGCGACCCGGACCGCGACCGCCCCGCCCAACGAGTTCCCCACCAGGTGCGCCGGGCCGATCCGTTCGAGGTACTCGATCGTCAGCAGCACCAGCCGGTCCACCGAGTAGTCGCCGTCGGCGGCCGGCCCGGAGTAGCCGTGCCCCGGAAAGTCGAGCGCATGCCCGTCGACGAGCGGACTCAACAACGCCGCGAGGTCGGTCCAGGCGAGCGAGGATCCGCCGAGACCGTGCAGGTACAGGCCCGGCTGGGCGCCCGCGCCGCCGGGAGTGCGGCGCACGTTCACCCGGTTCCCGCCGAGCTCGATCTCGGTGGCCGGCCACGGCGGCGAGCACTGGTCGAGGTCACCGAGTCCGCGACCTGGAATACTCATGCGTACAGCATGCGCCATTGCGCCGTTGTCCCGGAGACCGTCCGGGTAGTCTTCGATAACTTTGTGCACCCGGTGCAGGGAGCAAGCTCACCACGGCACCAGCTGCGACGGTGACAAAGCAAGATGGGAACCACCATGACTGAACTCGCCGATCGGGCCACGTCCGATCGCTCCACGGCGCCTGCCGCCCCTGCCAAGCGCAGCACCCGGCTGCCGCGCGACGCCCGCCGACTGCAGCTGCTGCAGGCGGCCAGCGAGGTGTTCGTGGCCCGCGGCTACCACTCGGCAGGCATGGACGAGATCGCCGAGTGTGCGGGCGTCAGCAAGCCGGTCCTGTACCAGCACTTCCCCGGCAAGCTCGAGCTCTACCTCGCGGTGCTGCAGAGCTACGTCGACAGCCTGATCTCCGGCGTGCGACAGGCCCTGCGCTCGACCACCGACAACCGGCAGCGCGTGCGCGCGGCGGTCCAGGCCTTCTTCGACTTCGTCGACAACGACAGCCAGGGCTACCGGCTGGTGTTCGAGTCCGACCTGATGGGCGACCCGCAGGTGCTCGCCCGCGTCGACCAGGCCACCGAGGCCTGCGTGGACGCCGTCTTCGACCTGGTCAGCCACGACTCGGGACTGGACCCCTACCGGGCCCGGATCCTGGCCGTCGGCCTCGTCGGCACCAGCCAGTTCACCGCCCGGTACTGGTTGCAGGCCAACCGGCCCATCCCCAAGGAGGAGGCGGTGGACACCACCGTCGTGCTCGCCTGGGGCGGCCTGTCCCACGTGCCCCTGCACTCCTAGGCACTCGAGCACTCCGGCACTCGAGACACCGAAGGACACGAAGACGGGGCGCGGAATTGTCCGCGCCCCGTCTTCGTGTCCGGATCCTTCTCGTTCCGGTGCGACTAGCTGGTCGAGGCGAACCCGACCTTGCGGATGTCGGACGGGCCGATCTCCACGTATGCCACCTTGCTGGCCTGGACCAGGAACTTGCGTCCCTTGTCGTCGGTGAGCGCGAGCATCCCGGCCGAGTCGCCACTGAACGCGGCGGCCACCAGCGCCTCGACCTCTTCCGAGGTCTGGCTGCTGTTCACGTTGAGCTCACGCGGGCTGTCAGAAACGCCGATCTTGACCTCCACGGCCAACCTCCGAAATCTCGTGCCATCACTACCGCTGCCCAGGCTAGTGCAGCGACCGGGCCCGACGCGGCGTCCACGCTGTGCCGAGAGCGAACAGCGCGCGACCGTGCGGGTCAGACCAGTCCGAGGACCGCCATCCGTTCGGCGTGCCGTTCCTGCATGCGGTCGAACAGCGCCGCGATGCCGTTGAGGTCGCCGCTGGCGGTGATCACCAGTTCCGTCAACGCCTCGCGCTGCGCCATCACGTACTGCGCCTGGGTGATCGCCTCGCCGAGCAGGCGCCGGCCCCAGAGCATCAGCCGGTCCTTGACCTGGGTGCTCGACGCGACGGCCGCGCTCACCTCGTGCACCACGAACTCCGAGTGCCCGGTCTCGGCCAGCACCTCCCGCACCACGTCGGCCACCGACGGGTCCAGCGAGTCCGCGATCTCGCGGTAGAAGTCGGCGGCGATCCCGTCGCCGACGTGCGCCTTGACCAGGGCTTCGAGCCAGGTCGACGGGTGGGTGGCGGAGTGGAAGTCGTCGAGCGGCGTGACGAACGGCGCCATCGCCTCGTACACGTCGTGGCCGCGGGCGGTGATCGTCGTCTCGAGCGTCTCGAAGTGCTGCATCTCCGCGCCCGCCATCCGGGCGAGCGCGACCCGGCCCTGCAGCGTCGGGGACATCCGCGCGTCCTCCGCGAGGCGGTAGAAGGCGGAGATCTCGCCGTACGCGAGAACGGCGAACAGTTCGCCCACTCCCGGGTGATCGGCGGCGATGGCTGGCGTCAACGAATCCGAGGAATTGGCTCCCATGCGGACAGCCTAGACGTACGGTTGCCCGCCGATTCCGCGGCGCGGCCACCCGACGCGCGGGTGACATTCGCCATGCATGCACCCGATCCGGCAGTGGCGCAAGTTACCATGGACGCGGGCAGCCGCCCGTTGCCCGCCACAACAGGGCCGACGAGTTCTCACCGGCGGCCCACAGATAATGTGCGCGCACCTGATCTCGAGGTCCCTTCCCGCGCCGCGCCGAGATCCCCGTGATCTCCCCGCTGGCAGCAGGAAGCGCGACTCACGGACGAGGGCACCGACATCGGCCGACACCCGGCCTGGCCCCCAAGCTCGTGCGCGCGTGCCAACGAGGAAGGCCAGACCCCTGAGCAAGATCACTATCGACCACGAAGACGACGCGACCGAAACAACGTTGTCCGCCCAGCTCGACGAGACGCACATTGCCCCCACCTTCGCCGAACTCGGCGTCCGGGACGAGATCGTCCGGGCCCTCGCCGAGATCGGCATCGACCGCACCTTCGCGATCCAGGAACTGACGCTGCCGCTCGCGTTGGCCGGCGACGACCTGATCGGCCAGGCCCGCACCGGCATGGGCAAGACCTTCGGCTTCGGCGTGCCGCTGCTGCACCGCATCGCCACCGGCGACACGGGCACCGCGACGCTCGACGGCACCCCCCGCGCGCTGATCATCGTGCCGACCCGCGAGCTGTGCGTCCAGGTCACCGAGGACCTGGTCAACGCGAGCAAGTACCTGAAGGCAGGCGACCGCAAGCTCGAGGTGCTCTCGATCTACGGCGGACGCCCGTACGAGACCCAGATCGCCGCGCTCCAGAAGGGTGTCGACGTCGTCGTCGGCACCCCGGGCCGGCTGCTCGACCTGGCCAAGCAGGGCCATCTGATCCTGGGCAAGATCGGCGTCCTGGTGCTCGACGAGGCCGACGAGATGCTCGACCTCGGCTTCCTGCCGGACATCGAGCGGATCCTCGGCATGGTCCCCACCAAGCGTCAGACGATGCTGTTCTCGGCCACCATGCCGGGCCCGATCATCACCCTCGCGCGCACCTTCCTGACGCAGCCGACGCACATCCGCGCCGAGGAGCCCGAGTCCTCCGCCGTCCACGACCGCACCACCCAGCACGTCTACCGCGCGCACGCGCTGGACAAGGCCGAGATGGTCGCCCGCGTGCTGCAGGCCGAGGGCCGCGGCGCCACCATGATCTTCACCCGCACCAAGCGGACCGCGCAGAAGGTCGCCGACGACCTCGCGGAGCGTGGCTTCTCGGTCGGCGCCGTGCACGGCGACCTCGGCCAGGTCGCCCGTGAGAAGGCGCTCAAGGGCTTCCGCACCGGCAAGGTCGACGTCCTGGTCGCCACCGACGTGGCCGCCCGCGGCATCGACATCGACGACGTCACGCACGTCATCAACTACCAGTGCCCCGAGGACGAGAAGACCTACGTGCACCGGATCGGCCGCACCGGCCGCGCGGGCCGCACCGGCATCGCGGTCACCCTGGTCGACTGGGACGACATCCCCCGCTGGCAGCTGATCGACAAGGCCCTCGACCTGGGCATGCCGGACCCCGTCGAGACGTACTCCAGCTCCGAGCACCTGTACGCGGACCTGGCCATCCCGGCAGGCGCGAAGGGCACGGTCCGCCGGCAGAAGGCCGAGCGCGCCGAGTCCGAGTCCACCGACGAGACCAGCTCGACCGCGACGCGTTCCGCCGAGACGGCCGAGAAGTCGGAGCGGCCGCGTCGCGCCCACCCCCGCAAGCGCACCCGCGGCGGACGCAGCACCGACGAGACCAACGCTGCCGCAGCGGTTTCCGACGCTCCGGCCACGGACACCACCGCGCCGTCCGGCGACGGCACCGCCCCCGCTCGGCGTCGGCGTCGTCGCCGCAAGCCCGCTGCGGCGGCGGGCGCGGCCACCGCAGTCGCAGCCTCGGAGTAACCGACTGCCGATGCTCGCACCCGAGCGGCGCACCCGCGTCGACCTGTTGGCCGCCGGCGCGATCGCGCTCGTTGTGCTGCTCGCGGCCGGGGTGATCTGGCTCCGTAGCGATGCCCGGGGTACCACCTCGGTCACCGCGCGGACGCCGGCCACCCCGGCCGACTCGGCACTGTCCGTGCCCGAGTCCCTGACCGAGGCGTGGCGCGCCGCCAGCGGCGCCACCACCGCCCCGATCGTCGTCGGCGGTGCCGTCGTCACCGCCGACGACGGCACCGTCACCGGACGCGACCGCGCGACCGGCGACGAGATCTGGCACTACCGGCGGGACATGCCGCTGTGCGGCGCGATCGGGGCCTGGAACACCGCCGTCGCGGTGTACCGGGACCGGTCCGGCTGCGGCCAGGTCACCCAGCTCGACGGCTCGACCGGAACCCGTGAGGCCCAGCGCAACAGCGAAGCCGACGACGTGGTGGCGCTCTCCGAGGACGGCACCTACGCGACGGCCCGCGGCTCCACCCGGCTGGAGGTGTGGCGTTCCGACCTGGTCCGCACCCTCGAGTACGGGCGGGTGGACGCGCCGGTGAACCCGAAGGCACAGCCGCGCACCGGGTGCGAGCTCCTCTCCTCCGGCTCGAGCAGCGGCCGCCTCGCGGTGGTCGAGCGGTGCCCGGACGAGACGGCGGCCCGGCTGAGCGTGCAGAACCCGGCCCCCAAGGACAACACCGAGCCCGAGGAGTACGGCACCACCCTGCTCGACGACGCCGGCGAGGACGTCCGGGTGATCGCGGTCTCCGGCGACCGCACCGCGTTGTACCTGCCCCCGGGGCCGGCCTCGACTCCCGGCAGCGGCGGACGGATCGGGGTCTACGACGGCACCGGCGCGATCGTGGACCAGTTCCCGGTCGCCGGCGAGGTCTCCCCCACAGCTGTGGCCGTCAAGGTCGGATCCACCTTCACGTGGTGGACCGGTTCACGCGTGATTGCTTTGCGCACAACAGATTTAACGCCGACCTGGACGTTCGACGGAGCGCTCGGCCCCGGCACCGCGATGGCCGGCCAGATCCTGGTGCCGGTGGCCGACGCCGTCGCCGTGCTCGACGCCGCCACCGGCGCCCAGATCCACCGCATCCCGGTGGACCGCTCGCCCGCACCGACCGGCGCGGGCGACCCGATCAGGTCCGCCGCGCTCGGGTCGATGCTCCTCGAGCAGCGCGGCGACGAGGTCGTCGCGCTGCACTGAGCTGAGCCGGGGCGCCGGCTAGCCCGCCGGGTTGAACGTCTCGAGCGCCGCGCCCGTGTCCCAGTGCGCCGTCAACTGCCGGGCCAACTCGCGATAAGCCTGCGCTCCCTTGGACTTTCGGCCAGCCAGTACCGTCGCCCCGGAGGCCGTCGCCTCCGCGAACTTCACGGTCCGTGGGATCGGCGGCGCCAGGACCGGCAGCTCGTAGCGGTCCGCGACGTCGGAGAGCACGTCCCGGCTGTGGGTGGTGCGCGCGTCGTACAGGGTCGGCAGGGCACCGAGCAGCTGCAGGTTCGGGTTGGTGATCTGCTGGACCTCGCTGACCGTCCGCAGCAGCTGTCCGACGCCGCGGTGCGCCAGCGTCTCGCACTGCAACGGCACGAGCACGGCGTCCGCAGCGGTCAGGCCGTTGAGGGTGAGCACGCCGAGGGACGGCGGGCAGTCGATCAGCACGGTGTCGAAATCGCCGTCCAGCGTCGCGATGGCGCGCTTGAGCGCGAACTCACGCCCCGGGCGCATCAGCAGCACCGCCTCCGCGCCGGCCAGGTCGATGGTCGCGGGCGCCAGCGACAGCCCTTCGGAGGTCGGCAGGATCACCTCACGCAGGGACACCTCGCCGGTCAGCACGTCGTGCACCGACGACTCCAACCGGTCGGGGTTGTGCCCCAACGAGAAGGTCAGGCAGCCCTGCGGGTCGAGGTCGACCACCAAGACCTTGCGTCCGAGCGCGGCCAAAGCCGCCCCCAGAGACGCCACCGTGGTCGTCTTGGCGACCCCACCCTTTTGATTCGCCACAGCGAGCACAGTTGTCACGGCTGTGATCTTTGCGCAATTCACGCCGGGTGGCGAGCGCTGGAACTTAATGGCCCTGGCATCATCGAGTCCATGACCGTCGCCGACCCCCGCATCGTCCTGCTCCGGCACGGCGAGACGGAGTGGTCGCGCACCGGCCGCCACACCGGCCGCACCGACGTCCCGATGACCACCGCCGGCCAGGAGCAGGCCCGGCGCGCGGGGGCGCGGGTGGCCGCGCTCGGCCTGCGTGACCCGCTGGTGCTCTCCAGCCCCCGGCAGCGGTCCGTACGGACGGCGGAACTCGCCGGTCTCGACGCCCGCGAGTGGGACGCGCTGGCCGAGTGGGACTACGGGCAGTACGAGGGCCTGACGACGCCGCAGATCCGCGAGCAGGTCCCGCAGTGGACCGTCTGGACCCATCCGTGCCCGGGCGGCGAGCCCGCCGACACCGTGGCTGCCCGGGCCGACATGGTGCTGGCCATCGCGCTCTCACGACTCGACGACCGGGACGTGGTCCTGGTCGGGCACGGCCACTTCTCCCGCGCCCTGCTGGCGCGCTGGGCGGGTCTGCCGGTCGCGGCCGGCAACCGGTTCGGCATGTTCCCCGGCGCGGTCTCCGTGCTCGGTTTCGAACACGGCGTCCAGCAGGTCGTCTCCCACAACCTCACCTGACCCGGCAACCGAACAGAAACCGGCCACCCGAGAAGAAAGCAGGCAACACATGATCCGGCGGGCCACCCCCGACGACGTCACGGCCGTCACCGGCCTGATCTACGACCTCGCCGAGTACGAGAAGGCCCGGCACGAGTGCACGGTCACCGAGGAGCAGATCGCCACGGCGCTGTTCGGCGACACACCCGCGGCGTTCTGCCACGTCGCCGAGGAGTCGGGCAAGGTGGTCGGCCTGGCCCTGTGGTTCCTGAACTTCTCCACCTGGGACGGCGTGCACGGGATCTACCTCGAGGACCTGTTCGTGCAGCCCGAGTTCCGCGGCGCCGGGCACGGCAAGTCGCTGCTGACGGCACTGGCCCGCGAGTGCGTGGACCGCGGCTACTCGCGGATGAGCTGGGCGGTGCTGAAGTGGAACACGCCGTCGATCGAGTTCTACGACTCGCTCGGCGCGCAGCCGCAGGACGAGTGGACCACCTACCGGCTCTCCGGCGCCCCGCTCGCGGCGCTCGGCGGACGCTAGTCGGCGTCCTTCTCTCCGAACTCCTCGTCGACCCCGTACGCCGCGGCCATCCAGCGGCTGGTCGGGCCGCTGAACAAAAGCAGCAGCGCGGGCACCACCACGAGGCCCAGCAGGGTGCCGTAGACCGGCTGGTCGGAGCCGGTCATCAACGACCACACCACTGGCAGCAGCAGCAGCTGGGCGAGCACGGCGAGGGAGCGACCCCAGCGGCGCCCCCGCAGCAGCGCGATGCCGCCGGCGAGCACACCACCGCCGAGGACGCCCGCCCAGGCGGCGGTGCCGTAGCTGCTGGCGATGCTCTGGTCGTGTCCCTGCAGGCCGCGCACGACCAGGATCGCGGCCAGTACCAGCGCGACGACCCCCTCCAGGGTCACCAGCACACCCGCCCAACGGACGGTGTTCGGCAGGACGGGTGAGACGGACGACGGTTGCTCGGACACGCCGCCAGCCTAGCCGGGCTAGGGTTGCTACCCGTGCGTGCGCTGCTGATCGTCAACCCCAATGCGACTTCCACCACTCCCGCGGCCCGCGACCTGCTCGCGCATGCGCTGTCGAGCCGGGTCGAGGTCCGGGTGGTGACGACCACACATCGCGGTCACGCCGCGGAGCTCGCGCGGAGGGCATCCCTCGAGGGCGTCCGGCTGATCATCGTGCACGGCGGCGACGGGACCGTGAACGAGGTGATCAACGGCCTTCTCGGCGCACCGGAACCCGACACCATGAGCGCGGTGACGTTCGGGCCGACGCCGCTGGTCGCCGTCGTGCCGGGCGGGTCCGCGAATGTGTTCGCCCGTTCACTCGGCATCGACGCCGACCCGGTGGTCGCGACGAACCAGCTGATCGAACTGCTCGAACTGCGGGAGCGTCGACGCGTCGGGCTCGGCCACTGCGACGGCCGCTGGTTCACCTTCAACGCCGGAATGGGGTTCGACGCGCAGGTGTGCGAGGCCATCGACGCGAGCCGCGCCAATGGGCACGCGGCGACGCCGAGCCGGTATGTCCGCACCGCCCTCCGCGCCTTCCTGCGCAACCGCCGCCTCGCGCCGACGCTGACGGTGCACACCCCGGGGCACGAACCGGTCGACGGCGTGCACTACGCCTTCGTGTCCAATTCGAGCCCGTGGACGTACCTGAACGCCCGGCCGGTCCGGGTCAACCCGGAGACCGCGTTCGAGACCGGCCTCGGCGTCTTCGCGATGCGGACGACGAGCGTCACGACCACCCTGCGACTGATCCGGCAGATGCTGACCCCGGGCTCACAACCGAAGTCCCGCAAGCTTTTTCGGACCGACAACGTGCCCCGGGTGCGAATCGTCGCGACTGCGCCGATCGGCCTGCAACTGGACGGCGACTACATCGGGATGCGCAGCGAAGTGGAGTTCGTCTCGGTGCCGGACGCCCTGACGGTCATTGCCCCCAGCCGAGCGTGACGAGATTGCCCACAGCCGGGCCTGGCGGACCGTCCGACCGGACAAAGTTCAGGGGAAATTCTACGCTACTAGTGCATTACCGCCTCGCGCGGGGTAGAAAGTAACGCACACCACAGCTGCGGCAAACGTAGAGTGAGTTACCCCACGGAGTGGTCAAATTCTATTGACTTCCAGCGTGTTCGTGAAAGCATTCACAAGCAACAGCGTGGAAACAATGTCCACCGAGCGCATGAACGATGCGATACGAAACGAAGCGGTGCCGAACGCACCCGTACTAAGGAGCAGAGCCATGGACTGGCGCCACAATGCAATCTGTCGCGACGAGGACCCGGAACTGTTCTTCCCCGTGGGAAACAGTGGCCCGGCCATCGCGCAGATCGCGGACGCCAAGCTGGTGTGCAACCGCTGCCCCGTGACCGCCGACTGCCTGTCCTGGGCCCTCGAGTCCGGCCAGGACGCGGGCGTCTGGGGCGGCATGGGCGAGGACGAGCGTCGCGCCCTCAAGCGTCGCAACGCGCGCACCCGGGCACGCAGCGCGGTCTGACCAGCAGTATACGAATGGGCCCGGCACCTGGTGGTGCCGGGCCTCAGTCGTCTCCGGGGACCTGCCGTCCGGGTGGCTCAGCCGTCGCCGTTCCGCAGCCGGGGCCGCTCGCTCAGGACCGGCCGGCGCGTCGACCCAACGGCACCCGCAGCGACGCGTCCGTGCCGCTGCCCTCGGCCGGTTCCAGGCCCACCGATCCACCCAGTTCCGCCGACACCAGGGTGCGGACGATCTGCAGCCCCAGCCGGTCGGAGCCTTCCAGGCTGAACCCCGGCGGCAGGCCCTTCCCGTCGTCGTGGATGACCACGTCCAGCCAGCGGGCCGAACGCCGCACGATCATCGTCACCGTCCCGGGCACTCCCGGGTCGAAGGCGTGCTCGATGGCGTTCTGGACCAGTTCCGTCAGCACCATCACCAGCGGGGTGGCCCGTTCGGCCGGGAAGACGCCGAAGCTGCCCTCCCGTCGGATCTGGACGGGGCTCCCCACCACCGCGACGTCGGCCATGATCGGGGTGAGCCGGTCGACCACCTCGTCGAGGTTGACCTCCTCGTCGACCGACATCGACAGCGTGTCGTGCACCAGCGCGATCGAACTGACCCTGCGGACCGACTCGCTCAGTGCCTGACGGGCCTCCTCGTTGTTGGTGCGCCTGGCCTGCAGCCGCAGCAGCGCCGCCACCGTCTGCAGGTTGTTCTTCACCCGGTGGTGGATCTCCCGGATGGTGGCGTCCTTGCTCAGCAACGCCCGGTCCCGGCGCTTGACCTCCGTGACGTCGCGGATCAGCACCACCGCACCCGACGGCTGCCCGCCCGGGCGCAGCACCAGGGTGCGCAGCAACACGGTGGCGCCTCGCGCCTCCACCTCCATCCGCTTGCCGGCCTTGCCCTCGAGCGCGCCGCGGATGTCGTCGGCGATGTACTGGGCGTCGAACGGGTCGGTGATCAGCGTCCGCATCACCGCCGGCAGGTCGCGGCTCTTGAGGCTCGTCGTGGTCAGCCCCATCCGGTGGTACGCGGACAGCGCGTTCGGGCTGGCGTAGATGACCGTCCCGTCGGTGTCGAGCCGGATGAACCCGTCACCCGCCCGCGGACTCGACAGAATCTCGCTGTGCTCCTCGGGCGTCGGGAACGTGCCCTCGCTGATCATCTGGCACAGTTCCCCCGCGCAGTCGAGGTAGGCGACCTCGAGCGGGCTGGACTGCCGCTTCTGAGTGGGGTTGGTGTCGCGGCTCAGGACGGCGATGACCTCGCCGGCGCAGCGGACCGGCACGGCCTCGCGGCGAACCGGGGTCCCCTCCGCGGCGGGGTCGTCGTCGACGCGGATGATCCGCCACTCCTCGAAGGCCTTGCGCACGTGTGGGTGCTCGTCGTCTGAGACCACCGAACCGACGGCGTCCTCCGCGAAGGCGGTCGGCGCGGTGGTCGGCCGGCACTGCGCGACGCACACCACCTCACCCACGCCGGGCGCGTCGGGGTCGTCGCGGTCGGCGGCGACCCAGAGCAATACGTCGGCGAAGGACAGGTCGGCCAGCAGCTGCCACTCCCCGACCACCCGCTGCAGGTGGTCCACCGCCTCGCCGGGCAGGTCGGTGTGTTCGGCCAGCAGGTCACTGAGAGTGGACATCGTCGTCTGCGCGTCGGGTCAGGAGATGACGGCGATCAGGTCGCCCTGCTGGATCACGTCGCCCACCGTCACGCCGAGCGAGGTGACCGTGCCCGGCACCTCCGCGAGCACCGGAATCTCCATCTTCATCGACTCCAGGATCACCAGGGTGTCGCCCTCCTGGACCTCGTCGCCTTCGGCGACAACGACCTGGTAGACGGTGGAAACCATCTCCGCACGCACATCTTCCGCCATCGAGCACCTCGCTTGTATCGACCGTCAGTGAAGTACAGCCAACCACACGTGGGAGAATGTCCCGGAGCGAGATCTGAGGGAAGGAGACAACCATGGGTAAGCGTGGTCGCAAGAAGCGCAGCCGTAAGGGCAACAAGGCCAACCACGGCAAGCGTCCCAACGCCTGACGCGTCGTAGGTAGCAACACCCAGAAGGCCGGGGCACCGCAAGGTGCCCCGGCATTCTGGCGTATCCGAGCACTGAGGGGTCCCGCACGTAGTCCGCCCTTCGAGTTCCCGTTCGTTCGTTCTGCCACCAAGGCTCGACCATCGTCCATAGGATGTCCCGAACGTGTTCGGGGGCATGCGATTCCAAGGAACCTCGGCGCGGATCCCGCGTCACCTGCCCTCGATCGGAGACCCGTGCCCCTCTCGTCGACAACTATGGTCCGCCCCAGCCTGCGCCGCCTCACCGCGGCGGTGGTCACCGCCGCACTGCTCGCCGGTGGACTCGCTGCCGGCGCCGGCACCTCGGGGGCCACCGGGTCGGCGATTCTTCTCGGCGAGGCCACCGGATCCGCCGACCTCACCGCCGGATCCTCCGGCCTGACGGCCGGGTCCACGGACCTGGTGGCTGCCACCGGGTCGTCGAGCAACAATCCCGACCTTCCCCGCACCGCCACCCGCACGGTCGAGAACGTCTCCGCCACCCGGGAAGTGATCGGCGACAACACGGGCCTGCCCGGCGACACCGTGACCTACCGCACCACCGTCGCCGCGACGGCGGCACCGGACCGTCTGGTCACCCGGATAGCCGATCTGCCCAGCCACGTCCAGGTCTACGTCCCCGGCAGCGCGAAGGTCACCTACACGGCCGCCGACGGCACCCGGACGACCGAGGCCGTCACCCCGGTCCGGACCACCGCGGCAAACGGCCTCGACTCCTTGGCGGTCTCGGGTCCCGGTTGGCCGATCTCCGCCGAGTCCGGCGCCACGCTGGTCTACGAGATCACCTACCGGTGGACAGACGACAACGTCGTCAACCTCACCATGTTCCCCACCACGCGACTCGACACCGGCGTCGCCCTCGACGTCACCGGACTCGGCACCGTCGGCTGGACCGCGATGGGCGCCCTCGCCGGTTGCGAGCAGTACTGCGTGTGGAGGCTGTTCGACGCATTCGAGTTCATCGGCCAACGGTCCGGCAGCTGAACCACTGGGCATCGAAATGCCGTGATCCACAACGAGATTGAATGTCAGGGCACTACCTCATTCATCCAGGGCGGACCGCCTCGCGCAACTGCTCCACCGCCTTGCCGCGGGCGGACGAAGTGTCCCGAGGATGCGATGCACGAGGGCCGGGGCACCGCTGCATGCCCCGGCCCTCGTGCGTCTGCCGAACGGGCGGCTTCCTGACCAACGGTCGAGAGCACACCCCGACAACCGCCCGGTCGTGCGGCCGCGCAATTCCCCCGTTCGTCCACCACGTCGGGCATCCGCCCATAGGCTGACGCGCACACGGCCGGGAGGACCAGCCGGTCTGTTTGTGCCCATGCCTTCCACTCCTTCACCCCCCCCCACTCGAACCCCTCGTCCTTCCGCTGCCGAACGGAGATCCGATGCCCCGCCCGTCCCTGCTCACCCGCCCGACGGCCCGCCGCCTCGCGGATCGATCTCCGCGGCAGGCCCTCCATGGAGGACGGGGTGACCTACACCGGCGTCGGTATCGACGTCACCGGGCTGGGCACCCTGGACTGACCCCTCATGACCACCTCCTTCGGCAGCCCCCACAGGGCCCGTTCGAGAGCCGACCCAGCCAGCTCCGGCTTCCGTCGTCTAAATACCATTAGACACAACAGTTTTCACAATTGCCGTCCAGGCAGGACGGTCATCCATACGATGGCCACAGCATGGCCGAGGGATCAATCTCCCGCCCCGGCTTGCATCGAAGAATTCACCCCAGAACGGAGACCCATGTCCTCACCGACCCGTCCCGCGGTCCGACGTCTCGCGTCGGTCCTCGCGGCCACCGCACTGCTCACCGGCGGCATCGTCGCAGGAGCCGGCACCGCCGCAGCCAGCCTGCCCGTCACCGACGATTGCGAGGGTCAGTACTACCCCTGCCACGGCCCACAAGGATCCGCGGAAATTGCATTGCGGGAGGCCACTACAGCCATTCTCAACCCAGTGCTGGTGCCGTTGCTGTCTGCCTACAAATCCGTTTTCAACAACACAGGCTCACTAGCCGAATGACGAACGAGGGCCGCCCGAGACAGCTTCCCGGGCCGCCCCCTTCGTCGCATGCGGCTCTGGTCGGGGCCTATCCTGGCGATGATCGTGGTGATGCAGAGCTGGATCCGCAGGCGCCCACGCAGTCCGTCCGGGCGTATCCGCATCACACCGGCTACTTGGCGCCGCGGTGCTTCGCACGGCGAATCACCGTTTAACAGAACAATTTCCACGTTTCGTCACCGGTCGGTCGCCGCTCTCGTACGCTGATCCGCGCGCAGTCGCGGACCAGCCGGAACGATTCGCCTCACGACATCGTGCTCCGCAGGGAAGTACTGGCCGCCCGCACTCGACCACGGCACCCAACCCGAATCGGAGAACGCTGCATGCCCCTCGCCACCCTCACCCGCCTCGCCGCCGCCGCGGCGACGGCCACAGTCCTGCTCCTCACCGGCACCGGGGTCGCCGGCGCCGCCGGATCGGCGGACCTGCTCAACGGCCTCGGCTCCACGGTGAACAACCCCGACCTCACCGCGACCGCCACCAAGGCGCACGGCAACCTGTCGGTCACCCGCGAGATCATCGGCAAGAACACCGGGCACGCCGGCGAAACCCTCACCTACCGCACCACGGTCTCCGCCGCCGACGGCCCCGCGCGCAACGTCACCCGCATCAAGGAGCTCATCGAAAAGCCACACAACGGCACCTATCTCACCGAGGTCTCGGGAAAGCTCACCTACACCGACGCCACGGGTGCGCGGGTCACCGACGCCCTGCGTCCGTCCGGCATCGGCACCGTCACCGGGTCGTGGCCGGTCGACGCCGCCACCGGCGCCACCGTGGTCCACGAGACCACCTACCAGTGGAACGATCCGAATGTGGGCCTCGGACCCAAGCCGCCCTGCTCCGGCGAGTGCCCTCCCGTGGACCCGGCGGCCCTGAACAGTTCGGTGAGCGTCGACGTCACCGGCCTCGCCACCCTCGACTGGAACCCGACGGGAGTACTGGCCAGCTGCACCTTCGACTGCTCGAACCTCTGGCCGCTCGCTCCGGTGCTCGGGCCCTTCAGCATGCTCACCTCGCAGAGCTGATCGCCGCGACCACAGGCTTCCGCCGACTCCGGCGCCACCGCGGTCCTCGAGATCACTGTCGGTGGATGGATTTCCGAGGCAGGCCTCCATGGAGGAGGGGGTGACCCCTGATGACGACCTCCTTCGGCAGGCTCCACAAGGGCCCTTTCGACAGCTGACCCCGCCGACCCTGCATCCGGCTCTCGATCGTCTAAATACAGTTATGCACAACGATTTTCACCGTTTCCGACCGGGCAGGCCGGTCATCCATACGATGGCCACAGCATGGCCGGGGGATCAATCGCCAACTCCGGCCCGCATCGAAGAATTCACCCTACGAACGGAGACCCATGCCCTCACCGACCCGTCCCGCGGTCCGACGGCTGGCGTCGGCTCTCGCCGCCACCGCACTGCTCACCGGCGGCATCGCCGCAGGAACCGGCACTGCCGCAGCCGGCCTGCCCGTCACGGACGTGTGCGGTGGCCCCCCGCCGTGCGTGCAACCCCCAACCGGATCCGCGGCAGTCGGCATGGAAGCCTTGGCATTCGTCGTCCTCCCCGTGAATTCCTGGTTCGCCGCGAACTTCACCGACGCGGGCTCACTGGACGGCGGACTACCCGGATCCGGGACCTGAACGACAGACGAGGGCCGTCCCGGGACACTTCCGGGGCGGCCCTCGTCGTCGCTGCTGAGCTAGCTTTCCAGATCGGCGGTCGGGGCGAGGATCGTGTGGTGCGCAGTCGAAATACTGTTCAACAGAACACTTTTCGAGTTTCACGTCACCCACCGCTCCCACCCGCTACGATGACTCGCACGCGGTCGGGGGACCATTCGGTGCGTTTTCGTGCCTCTACGGCTCGGTCCTCCAGGCCGCACACCGTCCAGACGCGATGCGCAGGAGATCGCGCGTCTGCCGACCAGCAGACACATTCCTCTCACCCTCATGCCACGATCCTCGGTCTTCCGCCGCACTCGCGGCGGCAGACGCGGGCTCGCCCGCCTCGTCACGGTGGCCGCGACCGCCCTCCTCGCCACCGGCGCAGTGACCGGAGTCGCAGGCGCAGCCGGATCCGCAGACCTCGGCTCGCTGTCAGACGACTCGTCACGGACCGCGACGAAGGTGTACGACAACATCACCGTCACCCGCGAGATCGTCGACACGAACGTCGGACTCCCCGGCGACACCTTCACCTACCGCACCACCATCTCTGCCGTCGACGGCCCCGCCCGTCAGGTCACCCGCATCGAGGAAACTCCTGAAGGCCCGGCACCGCGCCTCCGCAACTGCTACCACCGAACCGGCGCCACAGTGACGTACACGGATGCAACCGGTAGCCGAGTCACCGATACCGTCATGCGCGTGGCCGCGACCGGTTCGTGGACCGTCGATGCCGCCACGGGCGCCACCGTGGTCTACGAGAGCACGTACCTGGATCGATCCGAACATCGGCACCATGGAGGGAATTGATTGCGGGGTCCGTGTCCGTCCGTGGACTCGGTGGACCTCGACACCGCGGTGAGCATCGACATCAGCGGCCTCGGCACCCTCGACTGGCACCCGACCGGCGTGACAGCCACCTGCCTCTCCAGCTGCAGCTCGATGCTGACCGCGCCGCTCCAAATTGCACGCGACCCCCTGCGGCTGTTCACCGCACAGAGCTGACCACCGCGCCTGTCGGGGGCGTGCTCACCTCCACACTTGCGGGCGAGCAGCGACTTCACCTTGGCCTCGATGCGTACGCCTCGAAGCAGGATCCGCAGTCCTTCATGTGCCGGCGCAGCCAGCGCGGGTGGACTCGTTGCACTCGTTGTCCAGCATCAATCAGACGTCGGCGATCACCACAGAGCAGTCCAACTTCTCGAACTCGTTGGAATGCGACCGGAGTCCCCTCGGTGGGCTGCGACCCGAGCGAGGATTCGACAAACATGGACTCCGGGATTGCCGTCCCGGCAGACGGCCCCGACCCCCTCACCTGGGCCACGGCGAATCCGTCAATTCGCCTTCTCGACCGCCGCGTATGGGCTAGCGTTCCGCGCCAGAGTCGGGGGACCAATCGGTATGTTTCGGTGTCGCCACGTCCTCCGCCTCCTGACCGTTCACCACACGACCACCCAGGAGAACCCGTGCCCCACACCTCGCAGCGGCGACGCGGCACAGCCGCCCGACTCGCCACTGCCACCGCAGCCGCAGCACTCATCGCCGCGAGCGTCACCGGCATCGCCACAGCCCAGTCCGCCGACACCGGGTCCGCGAACACAAAGCGCGCCACCACGACCCACGACAACCTCACCGTCACCCACGAGGTCATCGGTAGCAATATCGGATTGGAGGGTGACGAAATCCACTACCGCACAACCATCTCCGCAACCGACGGCCCCGCGCGACAGGTCACCGGGATCGCCGAAGGCCTCGTGGATCTGGTGGGTTGCTACGCAACGTGGACGACGGCGAAGTCCGGGACCGTGACGTACACAAACAATTCGGGTGAGCGGGTGTCCGAATCCATGCCACGCAACGGCTACAGCTACCCGGCGGTCGGATCATGGACCGTCGACCCCGCAGCGGGAACAACCGTCGTCTACGACACCGTCCGCGAATTCAATTCCACGCTCGGAGGGTTCGCCGTGGGTTGCGACTGGGCCGGCAATGCGAGCCCGTCGAACATCGACGCCGTGCTGACCGTCCGAGTGGACGGTCTCGACACGCTCGATTGGCGCCCGACCGGCGTCACCGCGACCTGCGCCTCCTCCTGCCTCATCCCCGGCAGCCCTGCCGGTTCGCTCGACATGGTGCTCGGCTCCGCATTGTTCGGGAGCTGACCCGCCCGGGCCCAGGTGGCGTGGCCGCGTTCGTTGCCGAGCACGATCCATCCGTCCGCGATCATTGCAACTCGCCCCCTCGATTGGCGAAATACCATTAGACACAATGGTTTTCGCATTTACCGACAGGACAGGCCGGCCATCCATACGATGACCACAGCATGGCCGGGCGATCACCCTCCCCGCTCCGGCCCGCATATCGAATTCGCCCCAGAACGGAGACCCATGTCCTCACCGACCCGTCCCGCAGTCCGACGTCTCGCGTCGGCCCTCGCGGCCACCGCACTGCTCACCGGCGGCATCGTCGCAGGAACCGGCACCGCCGCAGCCAGCCTGCCCGTCACGGACGTGTGCGGCGGTGGCGGCTGCGAACAACCACCCGGATCCGCGGAGATTGCACTGAATTCCGGTTTGTCTGCCCTTGCTGCCGTCGTCAACCCAGTGCTGGTGCCCGTGCTGTCTGTCTACCAGTCAGTCTTCGGCAATACTGGCTCGCTAGCGGAATGACGCACGAGGGCCGCCCGGGAATCCCCGGGCGACCCTCGTCGTCGCTGCTGAGCTAGACGTCCAGATCGCTAGTTGCCCAGATCGGTGGTCGTGGTGATGATCGTGGTGGTGCGAAGCTGGATCCGCAGCCGCTCCCGCAGCCCGTCCGGGGCGTGCTCGCCGCCGCACTTGCGGTTCACCAGAGACTTCACCTTCTCCTCGATGCCGTAGGCGGCCAGGCAGGACCCGCAGTCCTCGATGTGCCGTTGCAGCCGGGCGCGGGTGGCGTGGTCACACTCGTTGTCGAGCATCAGCCACACGTCCGCGATCACCGCGGAGCAGTCCAACTGCTCGAATTCGTCCTGCTCGCTCACCGGGACGCCTCCTGCTCCTGGTCTGCGGTCGGCGCCGCGGCGCCGCTCCGGTTGAATCCACGTTCGCGCGCCACGCCGGCGAGCAGTCCGCGCAGCTGCTTGCGCCCCCGGTGCAGGCGCGACATCACCGTGCCGATCGGCGTGCCCATGATCTCCGCGATCTCCTTGTACGGGAAGCCCTCGACGTCGGCGTAGTACACCGCCATCCGGAACTCCTCCGGCAGCTCCTGCAGCGCGGCCTTGATGTCGTCGTCGGGCAGCAGGTCCAGGGCCTCCACCTCCGCGGACCGCAGCCCGGTCGAGGTGTGCTCTGCCGTCGCGGCGAGCTGCCAGTCGGTGATCTCGTCCGTCGGGTACTGCGCCGGCTGCCGCTGCTTCTTGCGGTAGGAGTTGATGTAGGTGTTGGTGAGGATGCGGTACAGCCAGGCCTTGAGGTTCGTGCCCGCCTTGAACGAGCGGAACGCGGAGTAGGCCTTGATGAAGGTCTCCTGCACCAGGTCCTCGGCGTCGGCCGGGTTGCGCGTCATCCGGAGCGCCGCACCGTAGAGCTGGTCCAGCATCGGCAGCGCGTCGCGCTCGAAGCGCGCGGTCAGCTGCTCACTCGACTCGTCCTCCGGGCGTGCGTCGAGAACTGGTTCTGGCCGGTCGTCAGGCACGCTGATCCCTTCCATCGGGGTAGAGATCAAGGCTACCGCGGCGACCCGTCTGTCCGTGGGCCGCTCCTCGCACAGCACCGGCACGTGCACTCCTTCGTTCGGTGGCATCCGTCGTGGTGACCTCGCCAGCTCGGTGACGCCACTTGTCGGGTGCAACGCCTCCCCCGCATCCCGTGTTCCCGGCGAACCTAAGCTGGCCCCATGGCAGGCTCCTCAACCCCCGCGACACAGGCACTGACGAAGGCGAAGGTCGACTTCCGGGTGCATAGCTACCAGCACGACCCGTCCAGCGCCTCGTACGGCACGGAGGCGGTGGACGCGCTGGCCGGCCAGCTCGGCCTGCAGCCCGGCCAGATCTTCAAGACGCTGGTGGTCAAGACCTCCGACGGCGCGCTGGCCGTCGCGGTGCTGCCGGTCCCCACGAAGCTCTCGCTCAAGGCCGCCGCGGCCGCGCTGGGCGCCGGCAAGGCGGTCATGGCCGACCAGGCGGACGCGCAGCGGTCCACCGGCTACGTGCTCGGCGGCATCTCCCCGCTCGGTCAGCGCAAGCGGCTGGCGACGGTCGTCGACTCCTCGGCCGTCGACTGGGACCGGGTGCTCTGCAGCGCCGGCCGGCGCGGACTCGAGATCGACCTGGACCCGGCCGACCTCGTCCGCCTCACCGGGGCGGTACTGGCACCGATCACCGCGGGCTGAGCCGGAATACCCGCCGCGCCCGCCACCGTTGCACTACGCAACGAACTCTCCACAAACGAAAGTCGGTACCCACGTGAGTGTCCCCCTCTCCATCCTCGACCTCGCGCACATCGACGAGGGCGAGACCGCCGGCGAGAGCTTCCGCCACAGCGTGCAGATGGCGCAGCACGCGGAGCGCTGGGGCTACAACCGGATCTGGTACGCCGAGCACCACAACATGCGGTCCATCGCCTCCTCGGCGACCAGCGTGCTGATCGCGCACGTCGCCGCGAACACCGAACGTATCCGGCTGGGCGCCGGCGGCATCATGCTGCCCAACCACGCCCCGCTGACCATCGCCGAGCAGTTCGGCACGCTCGAGTCGCTGCACCCCGGGCGGATCGACCTGGGCCTCGGCCGCGCCCCGGGCAGCGACCAGCAGACCATGCGGGCGCTGCGCCGCGACCCCAGCTCCGCCGAGTCGTTCCCGCAGGACGTGCTCGAACTGCAGGGCTACCTCACCGGACCGTCCCGGATCCCGGGCATCGAGGCGACGCCGGGCAAGGGTACGAATGTGCCGCTGTACATCCTCGGGTCGTCGCTGTTCGGGGCCAAGCTGGCCGCGGCGCTGGGCCTGCCGTACGCGTTTGCCTCCCACTTCGCGCCCAATGCCCTGCGCGACGCGGTGGCGATCTACCGGCGCGAGTTCCAGCCGTCGGCGCAACTGGCCGAGCCACACGTGATCGCCGGGGTCAACGTGATCGCGGCCGACGACGAGGAGCAGGCCCAGTCGCTGTTCCTCGACGCCAAGCGCAAGCGTGTGAGCCTGCTGCTGGGCCGCGGCCGCCGGTTCACCCCGGAGGAGGCCGACATGATCCTGGAGGCGCCCGCCGGTCAGCAGGTGCTTCAGATGGCCCGGTACTCCGCGGTCGGGACACCCGACCAGGTTCGGGACTATCTCGACCGGTTCACCGAGACGGCCGACGCCGACGAACTGATGGTGGTGTCCTCGGCGCCCGACCGCGACGCCTGGTTGCGCTCCCTCGAGCTGCTGGCCGCGGTCAGCGGGCTCACCGCCGCCAAGGTCACAGCGGGCTGATCTGCTCCGAGGTCACAGCAGGCTGATCTGCTCGCCCACCGCCGGTCCCACCGGTCCCGCGGGGGCGATCAGGTCCGGTCCGTCGTTGGCGACGCTGTTCACCCGCTGCGAGACGCGCCGGATCTCGATGCCGGCCACCTCGGCGGCGGACGGCCCCGCGAGCAGCTCCGCGTCCGGCTCCGAGTCCGGGTCGAGCCAGCGGTCCCACTGCCCGGCGCCGAGCACCAGCGGCATCCGGTCGTGCACGTGCTGCAACTCCCCCACCGAATCGGTGGTCAGGATCGTGCAGCTGAGCAGCGGAGGTTCGTCCCCGCCGCCGGGTCCGGGGGGATGCCAGACGGACCACAGCCCGGCCGCGAACAGCCGGGACCCGTCGACCGGGGTCATGAAGTACGGGACCTTGACGACCTTCCCCGACCGCCCGGGACCCGACGGCCGGGACCCCGACGGCCCGGCTCCAGCCGGCTCGGCGATCCACTCGTACCAGCCGTCCATCGGCACCAGGCAGCGTGTGCTCCGCAGCGCGGCCCGGAACGCCGGCTTGCTCGCCGCGGTGTCCGCGCGGGCGTTGATCAGCGGCGCCGACCGCGCCGGGCGACGCCCCGGGGCGCCGCCGGTGCCCGGCTCCTCTGCCTTGGTCCACGGCGGCACCAGCCCCCAGCGCATCCGCCGGATCCGCCGGGTCGGGGCGTCGTCCGGGTGCTCGTGCGAGTGCCTGCTCACCACCGCGAGGACGGAGTCCGTCGGCGCCACGTTGTAGTTCGCCGCGTTGTAGGCCTCGGTGGGCTCACGGCCCCCGCTCACGGTCTCGTCGATCGCATCCAACTCGACCGCCAGCAGGGCCGGGTCCACCGTCGTTGCATACCTACCGCACATGCCCACGCTCCCTCGCCCGCGACTGTTCCCACCCCATTGTGTGCCCGACCACCGACAGGTGCCGCACCACCGACACGTCCCGGGCGGCGATGCGGGAAGATGGAGCGCGTGAGCCTGTGGAGAGCACCCGTCGCCGAATCGCCCGTGCACGCGTCCGTGACGCTGCCGGGCTCGAAGTCGATCACCAACCGCGCGCTGATCCTGGCCGCGCTCGCCGACGGCCCGTCCACCGTCACCGGCGCGCTGCGCAGCCGTGACACCGACCTGATGATCGACGCGCTGCGCGCCCTCGGCGTGGGCATCGAGGAGTCCGGCGCCGCCACCACGCTGCGGGTGACGCCCGGACCGATGGGTGCGGCCACCGTCGACTGCGGGCTCGCGGGCACGGTGATGCGGTTCCTGCCCCCGGTCGCGGCGCTGGCCGAGGGCGTGGTGGCCTTCGACGGCGACGAGCAGGCGCGCAGCCGGCCGTTGAGCACCATCCTCGACGGCCTGCGCGGCCTGGGCGTCGAGATCGACGGCGACGCACTCCCGTTCACGGTCCGCGGCCGCGGCGCGGTGGCCGGCGGCGCGGTCACCATCGACGCGTCCGGCTCCTCGCAGTTCGTCTCCGGCCTGCTGCTCGGCGCGGCGCGGTTCGAGCAGGGCGTCACCGTGCACCACGACGGCGAGTCGGTCCCCTCGATGCCGCACATCGACATGACCGTGGAGATGCTCCGACGGGCCGGCGTGCGGGTGCAGACCCCCGCCGACGGCGAGGCGAACACCTGGCGGGTCGCGCCCGGCCCCGTCACGGCCGTGGACTGGGTCGTCGAGCCCGACCTGTCCAACGCCACCCCGTTCCTGGCCGCGGCCGCCGTCACGGGCGGCGCGGTGAGCGTGCCGCTGTGGCCCTCCACCACCACCCAGCCGGGTGACGCCATCCGCGACATCCTCACCGCGATGGGCGCCGAGGTGTCCCTCCGCGAGGGCACTCTCACCGTCCGCGGACCGCGGCGCCTGCGCGGCCTCGACGTGGACCTGCACGACGTCGGCGAGCTGACGCCGACGGTGGCCGCGCTGGCCGCACTGGCCGACGGCCCCTCCACCCTGCGTGGCATCGCACACCTCCGCGGCCATGAAACCGACCGTCTTGCAGCGCTTTCCGCCGAAATCAACGGACTCGGTGGCACCGTCACCGAGACCGCCGACGGCCTCCGGATCGAGCCGCGGGCGCTGCGCTCCGGCACCTGGCGTTCCTACGCCGACCACCGGATGGCCACCGCCGGCGCGATCCTGGGACTGGTGGTGCCGGGCGTCGACGTCGAGGACGTGGGCACCACCGCGAAGACCCTGCCCGGGTTCGAGAACCTGTGGGCGACGATGCTGACGCCGATCGGGGCACCGTCCTGAGTACCCGACGGTACGACGAGTCCGATGTCCGGGTACGCCCGGGCAAGGGAACTCGTCCCCGCACCAAGACCCGGCCCGAGCACAAGTCGGCGGAGAGCGCGATGGTGGTCGCGGTCGACCGCGGCCGCTGGGGGTGCGTGCTCGACGGTGACCCGACCCGCCCGGTGGTGGCAATGCGGGCACGCGAACTCGGCCGGACCCCGATCGTCGTCGGGGACCGGGTCGGCATTGTCGGCGACACTTCGGGCCGCACCGACACCCTCGCGCGGATCGTGCGCGTCGAGGAGCGGTCCACCGTGCTGCGGCGCACCGCCGACGACACCGACCCGTACGAGCGGGTCGTGGTGGCGAACGCCGCCCAGCTGCTGATCGTCGTCGCACTGGCGGACCCGCCGCCGCGCACCGGATTCGTCGAACGCGCACTGGTCGCGGCCTACGTCGGCGGACTGTCCCCCATCCTCTGCCTGACCAAGGGCGACCTCGCCGACCACGCCGAGTTCGCCGCGGCCTTCGCGGACCTGGACGTACCGGTGGTGCTCGCGGGCCAGGACGACCCGCTCGAGCCCGTTCGTGAGGTACTGGACGGCCAGCTCACCGCGCTGATCGGCCACTCCGGGGTCGGCAAGTCCACACTGGTCAATCGCCTTGTCCCAGACGCATTTCGGGCCACCGGCGTGGTCTCCGGGGTGGGCAAGGGCCGGCACACCTCCACCCAGTCCGTGGCGCTGCCGCTGCCGGCTCCCGACGGGGAGCAGGGCAACCGCGGCTGGGTCGTCGACACCCCCGGCATCCGGTCGTTCGGCCTCGCACACATCTCGCCGGACGACGTGATGGGCGCGTTCACGGACCTGGCCGCGGCCATCGAGGACTGCCCCCGTGGGTGCACGCACCTCGGCCCGCCGGCCGACCCCGAGTGCGCGCTGGACCGGCTCGGCGGCGAGGCTGCACGCCGGGTCGGCGCTGTGCGCCTGCTGTTGGTGGCGCTCAGCACGAACGAGGCGTGGTAGCCGGGCCGCAAGATCACGGTCCGGCCACGTCCGGCTAAACGCCGACATCCGTTCGCGACCCTGTGCTTACACTGTACGAGCGCCAAATCTGATTCGAATCAGCTCACAGGTCAAGACATCTCGAGATCACCATCTCACCGTCAAGACACAAGGAGTTCAGATGAGTTCAGACATCATTCAGAGCGGTTCCGACGCCGGATCGTCCATCCTCGGCGACATCAAGAGCATCATCGGCACACTCTTCGACTTCGGATCGTCGGTCATCGGCTCCTGACACTGACGATCCCAAGCAACGAAAGCGCCCCGTCTCCACTGGGGACGGGGCGCTTTCGTGACCGACGTTCGTTACACCGACTGGTGGCTACGCCAACTGCTTGCGCCGGAGTGCGCCCCGCAGGCCGCGACGCTTCTTGGCCTCGCGGATCGCTGTCCGCAACCCGCGACTGCGACCGGTCTCCGGATCCACGGTCAGCACCGTCTCCTGACCCTCCCACTTACGCTCCGACGCCGTCTCCGGCGCGTCGTCCGTGGTGCCGACCAGGTACTTGTTCGGCAGCGAGAGCTTCGCGATGGTCCGCCACGACTTCCCGTACTGCACCAGCAGCGGACCGGTGGTGTACGGCAGGTCGTACTTGTCGCACAGTTCCCGCACCTTCACCGCGATCTCGCGGTACCGGTTCGAGGGCAGGTCGGGGAAGATGTGGTGCTCGATCTGGTAGCTCAGGTTGCCGGTCATGAAGTCCATGACGCGGCCGCCGCTGATGTTGGCGCTGCCCAGCATCTGCCGCAGGTACCACTGCTCGTGCGTCTCGTTGTCGATGTCCGCCTTGGTGAACTTCTCCGCGCCGTCCGGGAAGTGCCCGCAGAAGATCACCGCATTGGTCCAGACATTGCGAATGACGTTCGCGGTGAAGTTCGCGGTGAGCGTGCTCTTCCACGCCTTGCCGGTCAGCGCCGGGAACACCACGTAGTCCTTGAGCGCCTGCTTGCCGATCTTCTCGAGCACCTCGTCGCGCTTCTGCTTGAACTCGACCATGTCCACCCGGCCCTTGGCGACCTTGCCGAGTTCGAGGTGCTGCGCGGCGATGCCCCACTCGAAGAACAGCGCGAGCAGCGCGTTCAACGGCACGTTCGCCATGTTGAACGGCTTCCAGCGCTGGTCGCGCGTCACCCGCAGCAGGCCGTATCCCACGTCGTCGTCCATGCCGAGGACGTTGGTGTACTTGTGGTGGATGTAGTTGTGGGTCTGCTTCCAGTGCGCGGACGGGCCGTTGACGTCCCACTCCCAGGTGCTCGAGTGCACCTCGGGGTCGTTCATCCAGTCCCACTGCCCGTGCATGACGTTGTGGCCGAGCTCCATGTTCTCGATGATCTTGGCGACGCCGAGCATGCCGGCACCCGCCAACCACAGCGGACGCTTGCGGCTGCCGATCAGCAGCGCACGGGCACTGACCTCGAGACCACGCTGCAGTCGGATGGTGTTGCGGAGATACTTGGCGTCCCGCTCGCCGCGCGAGGCCTCGATGTCGCGGCGGATCGCGTCCAACTCCCGACCAAGGGCTTCCACGTCCGCCTCGGTGAGGTGCGCGTACTCCTTGATGTCCGCAATAGCCATCGCTGTTCTCCCGGCCGATAGACGTTGTAGTTAACGCCACCTACCGTACCGTAAGTTACGGCGCCGTAGGTTACGGTTTCCGGGAGTGTGACGTGGCTAACACCGACCTGGCGCGGCCACGGTCGGGCGCGCCTACCGCCGACGCTCGCGCAGTTGGCGCAGGGCGGTCCGCAGCCCCACCCGACGACCCGTGACCTCGGCCCGGAGCCGGTCGAGCGCCGCCCTGGCGTCGTCGAACTTGCGCTCGGACGACGTCTCCGGGGCGTTGTCGGAGGTGGCCTTCAAGAACCGGTCCGGCAGCGCCAGCTTGTGGATGGTCCGCAGCGCCAACAGGTACTGCTTGGCGAATGATCCCGTCGTGTACGGCAGGTCGTACTTGTCACACAGCGCCTGCACCCGCAGCGAGACCTCGCGCAGCCGGTTGCTGGGCAGGTCCGGGAACAGGTGGTGCTCGATCTGGTAGCTCAGGTTCCCGCTCATGAAGGCCAGCACCCGGCCCGACTTGAAGTTCGCGCTGCCGAGCATCTGCCGCAGGTACCACTCGGCCTTGGTCTCGTGGCGGTACTGCTCGACGGTGAACTTCTCGGCGCCGTCCGGGAAGTGCCCGCAGAAGATCACCGCGTAGGCCCACAGGTTCCGGGCGAAGTTCGCGGTCGCATTGGCGGCCAGCGTGTGCTTCCACGCCGGTCCCGTCAGCACGGGAAACAGCACGTAGTCCTTGACCACCTGCTTGGCGGCCTTCCCCCAGAACTCGCGGTTTATGTCGTCGACGTTGGCGCCGCCCCGCTTACGGTCCTCCTCCAGCGCGATCGACCAGTCGTGCATGGCGATGCCCCACTCGAAGGCGCTCGCGAGCACCACGTTCGCGACGGGCTGGAGCAGGTTGATCGGGCGCCACGGCACGTCCCGGGTCATCCGGATGATCCCGAACTGCACGTCGTTGTCCATGCCGACGACGTTGGTGTACGTGTGGTGCGAGTAGTTGTGCGCGCGCTTCCACTGCGAGGACGACGCGGTCATGTCCCACTCCCAGGTCGTGGAGTGGATCTCCGGGTCGTTCATCCAGTCCCACTGGCCGTGCACGACGTTGTGACCGAGCTCCATGTTCTCGATGATCTTGGCCAGCGTCAACATCGTGGTGCCGACCGCCCAGACCGGACGCCGACGGCCGCCCAGGAGTGTCAACCGACCGCCGAATTCGAGGAACCGCTGCAGCCGGATCACACCGCGGATGTACCTGGCGTCCCGCTCACCGCGCGAGTCCTCCACGTCACGGCGGATGGCGTCGAGCTCGTGACCGAGAGCCTCGACGTCCGCCTCGGTGAGATGTGAAAATTCTTTGATGTCCGAGATGGCCATCGCCAGGACCCTCCGTAGAGCTAGATCAGATCACCGGCGGGGTCACCGCGGGCTCATGGTTACAACGATAGACGAATCGGACACCGACACCCCGGCCCAGTTCAGAGATCAAACGTGCAGTCGCCGGCGGCCGAGGAGATGCACGTCTGGACCCGCTCGCCCTCGCTGTGCTCACGGCCGGACCGCAGGTCCCGGATGTGACCCGAGACCAGCGGCACCACACAGGTCTGGCAGATGCCCATCCGGCAGCCGAACGGCATCTGCACGCCGAGCTGCTCACCGGCCTCGAGCACCGTGGTCGCGCCGTCGATCTCCACCGAACGCCCCGACTTGGCGAAGGTGACTGTGCCACCCTGGCCTGCGGTGTCCGCACGCGGGATGGTGAACCGCTCGGTGTGCAGCCGGTCCGCGATGCCCGCCTCGGTCCACACCCGCTCGACGTCGTCGAGCATCTGGGTCGGGCCGCACGCCCACGTCTGACGCTCGCGCCAGTCCGGGTACAGCGCGTCCAGGTCGGACAGCTGGAAGCGGCCGCCCGTGCGGGTGCACTGGACGTGTGAGACGAAACTCGGATGCGCCTCGTGCAGCTCCGCCATCTCGTCGCCGAACATGACGTCCTCGGCGGTCGGCGCGGAGTGCACGTGCACCACGTCCGGCAGCGCGCCCCGACGGACCATCGCGCGCAGCATCGCCATCACCGGGGTGATGCCGCTGCCCGCGGTGATGAACAGGATCTTCGCCGGCGGCGGCTCGGGCAGCGCGAAGTTGCCCTGCGGCGCCGCCAGCCGGACGACGGTGCCCGACGGGACGCCGTTGATCAGGTGGCTCGAGAGCTGCCCCTCCGGCATCGCCTTGACGGCGATGGAGATGCGCTTGTTCTCCCAGTTCGGCGGGGAGGTCAACGAGTACGACCGCCAGTGGAACCGGCCGTCGACCAGCAGACCGATCCCGATGTACTGGCCCGGCTGGTAGTCGAAGTCGAATCCCCAGCCCGGCTTGATCACCAGGGTCGCCGAATCCGAGGTCTCCTTGCGGACCTCCACCACCCGGCCGCGCAGTTCCCGCGCCGACCAGAGCGGGTTGGCCAGGTGCAGGAAATCGTCGGGCAGCAACGGCGTCGTCACCCGAGTCACCGCCCCGCGCAACATGTTCAACGAAGGCCGGCGCGGCGCGGATACTTCCGCTGCCGGCCCCTCGAGCCACTTCCTCAGACCCATCAAACTTCCGTCCACTCGCCTAGGTTACGCAGCCGTAGGTTACCCGCTGAAAAGGCGAACTGTCACGCGGATCGTCAGAGCAGGTCCAGAAGGAAAGGCAGTTCCTGCGTGGCGTACCAGGCGAGCTCGTGATCCTCGGCGTCACCGAGCACGAACTCGGCGTCCGCGTCGCCCAGATCCGCGGCGTCCACCACCGCGACGGCCCGCTCGATCGCGGCCTCCGCCTCGGACAGGTCGACGTGCACGGACGCCACCATCGCCATCGTCACCGGGCCCGCCAGGCGCACCACGGCGTCGTCCAGGTCGGGCCGCAGCTTCGCGTCCTCGACGTCCGCCGCGATCACCGCCCGGCGGTGCGGGACGGCGGTCGACGCGTCGCCGGCCGCACCCTCCGACGGCTCCCCCTCCGGCGCCTCGGACGCCAACAGGCGCAGCGACGCCCGCGCAGCCTCCGTCATCGCCACCTCCGCCAGTTCGTCGTCGTCACCGGAGGCGTACGCCTCGCGCAGCGCAGGCGTCACGGCAAAAGCGGTGCGGCTCACCGGATCCAGCTCCTGCTCCGCCACCAACTTCTGCAACATCGCGATCGTCGCGGGAATGTAGACCCTCATCGACAGCACCCCTTACCCACAGGCATCCAACAGCTCCTCGAGCGACTCGTACAACAGTGCCGTCACCACCTCGACGTCGGACATGGCGTCGCGGTCGGCATTCAAACCGTAGTAGACGTGGCCGTCGTAGGACGTCAACCCGATGCTGAGCGCCTGATTCTTGAGCAGCGGCGACACCGGGTACATCTCGAGCATCCTGGCGCCGTTGAGATACAGCGGCGACTGCGGACCGGGCACGTTGGAGATCATCACGTTGAACATGCGCTGCGAGAGGCTGCTCGCCACCCGCAGGCCCATCGCGTGCAGCGTCGCGGGCGCGGTGCCCGACATCCGCACCAGGGTCTGCGCGGTCACCGTGCTGCTGGCCCGGGTGTGCGCCTCGGTGGCGTGCGCGATGTGTGAGAGCCGCACCACCGCATTGGGCTCGCCGACCGGCAGGTCCACCAGGAACGAGGAGACCTTGCGCTCTGCGTTCTCCGGGACGTGTTCACGCTCGACCGGGTCGGCCTCCAGGTCGACCTCCTCCTCCGAGCCGTCGCCGGAGATGTAGACGGCCATCGGCACCAGCGCCCGCACCGTCGAGTACGCGGTCACCGGCTCACCGCGCGAGAGCAGCCAGTTCCGCAGCGCCCCCGTCAGCACCGCGAGGATCGCGTCGTTGACGGTGCACCCGAAGCGTCTGCGCACGCGCCGGTAGTCCTCGAGTTCGGTGTGGACCGTGGCGAATCGGCGGTTGCGCGAGATGGCCGCGTTCAGTGGGCTGGTCGGCGCCGAGGCGGTGGCCGTGCGCACCACGGCCGCGACGTTCCCGGCGACCTCGACCGCGCTGCCCACCAGGTCGCCGAGCGCCATCTTCAGCGTCGCCGCCCCCTCGCGTGGCCGGGCGATCATCTCCGCGACCGCATCGAGCACCAACTCTGCCTCGCGCGGCTCGCGGGTGGGCATCCACAACTCTTCCTCCGTCGGCCGCGGCGTGCTGCTCGGGTCGAGCAGCACCTGGCTGATCTCGAGCGAACCCTCGTCACCGACCAGCGCCGAGTGGGACTTGGTGAAGATCGCGACCCGGTTGTCGGACAGGCCCTCGACGAGGTACATCTCCCACAGCGGCCGGGTCCGGTCCAACGGCCGCGACGTCAGCCGCGCCACCAGGTCGTGCAGTTGAGCGTCGGAACCGGGACGGGGCAGCGCGGAGCGCCGCACGTGGTAGGTGATGTCGAACTCGCGGTCGTCCACCCACACCGGCCGGGCCAGCCCCAGGGCCACCTCACGCACCCGCTGCCGGTACCGCGGCACCAGCGGCAGTCGCCGCTCGACGTGGGTGAGCAACTCCTCGTAGTCGACGCCGGCCTCGGGGACCTGCAGGATCGCCAGCGACCCGAGATGCATCGGCGTGCTGCTCGCCTCGAGAAAGTAGAACGACGCGTCCTGTGTGGTCAGCCTCGTGGCCATGTCAGTTTCCGTCCCCTGGTGCCAGATCGAACAGGACCCGCAGTTCCTCCGCGGTTCGGGCGGGGGCCACGTGGTGGACGGCCACCATGCCCGCGGCCACCGCGCCGCGGACGTTGACCGCCAGGTCGTCGACGAACACACAGTCCGACTCGGCGAGCCCCAACCGCCGGGCCGCCAGCCGGTAGATCCGGGGGTCCGGCTTCTCGAGCCCGACGTCACCGGAGAGCAGCACCTCGTCGACCAGACGCCCGCCACCGAGACCGCGCAGCCAGTCCGCGCCGGGTCCGCCCGGATCGTTGCTCAGCACGGCCGTGCGCACCCCGAGGCTGCGCACCTCGGCGATGATCGCGCCCAGCCCTTCCCCGTCGGACCCGGGACCGACCAACACGCCCCCGCAGTCCAGCACCAACCCGTCCATGCGATCACCCTAGGGCCGCGACGCCGTCCGCGCCGTCGGCCATTCGCGTGCGGACGATCGAATTCCGTGTAATCCTGCTCACAGCCCGGCCTCTCCCCGGACTCGACGCAACAACCTGTCGACGCACCCCATCGGGAGAGGACCCCATGACGTACCCCGACACGAGCCATCCACCCCGGCACGAGCCGCCACGCAACTTCCTGGCCAGGGCCCCGCAGTGCGAGCCGCCGCCGCACCCCCGGGCTATGCGGCCCGCGCCCGCCGCGCCGTCGGCCGCGGCGCACACCGCCTCCCACACCGGACGCTCGCCGGCCCGGCGAACACCACCGCCTTGCGCAGACCCGGCAGCGCACCGGTTCGCCGAGACGGCCCTGCGGCTGGTGCTCGAGGTCCTCGACCGACGCCGCCAGCCGCCCCAGCTTCGCGCCGTGCTGTCCCCGGCGGTGGTGGACCTGGTGGCCGCACTGACCCACGCCGCGCCGCCGGCGAACCGGCTCGGTGGCGCGCAGTTGCAGCGGGTGCACCTGCGCCCGAACGGCCCGGACGTCGCCGAGGTGTTCGGCACCTACGCCCGCGGCGACCGGGTCTTCGCAATCGCCGGCCGCGTCGAACGCACACCAGCCGCCCCGCAGGCGCGGGGCGGCTGGTGTGTGACGTCGCTACAGGTCGGTTGAGCTACTTGCGGCGCCTTGCCTGACGACGCTCGCGGCGGCTCCCGTCGGCCTCGGGCGCGGCGTTGCGAACCTCCGCCTTGCCGCCCTCGTCGGGTCCGGAGAACGTCAGCCGGGTCTCCTCGGCTACGTCGAGGCCCTTGGCACGCAGGGCCGCGGGCGCTGCCGACCGGGCCGACTCCTGCGCGTCCACCTGGGTGGGCAGCGGGGCCGGCGCGCTCGCGTTGCGGGCCGCGGCGGCGGCGTTGGTCCAACCCGACTGCTCGGGCGCCGGGGCCGCCTCGACCTGCAGGTTGAACAGGAAGCCGACCGACTCCTCCTTGAGGCCCTCGAGCATCGCCGAGAACATGTCGAAGCCCTCGCGCTGGTACTCGACCAGCGGGTCCCGCTGCGCCATCGCGCGCAGGCCGATGCCCTCCTTGAGGTAGTCCATCTCGTAGAGGTGCTCGCGCCACTTGCGGTCCAGCACGGAGAGCAGCACCCGACGCTCGAGCTCACGCATGCCGTTCTCGCCGGCGATCGCGTCGATCTGCTGCTCACGGGCGGCGTACGCGGACCGCACGTCGGCGAGCAGCGCCTCGCGCAGCTCGTCACGGGTCAGGTCGCCCCGCTCCCCGATCTCGGTCTCACCGGCGAGGTCCTTGTAGTCGATGCCGACCGGGTACAGCGTCTTGAGCGCCGTCCACAGCTGGTCGAGGTCCCAGTCCTCCACGTAGCCCTCGGCGGTGGCACCGTCGACGTAGGCAGTCACCACGTCGGTGATCATGCTCTCGACCTGGCCCTCCATGTTCTTGCCCTCGAGGATCTGGCGACGCTCCTCGTAGATGACGGTGCGCTGCTTGTTCATCACCTCGTCGTACTTGAGGACGTTCTTGCGGATCTCGAAGTTCTGCTGCTCGACCTGGGTCTGCGCGCTCTTGATGGCCTTCGAGACCATCTTCGCCTCGATCGGCACGTCGTCGGGCAGGTTGAGCCGGGTCATGATCGACTCCAGCGCGGCGCCGTTGAAGCGGCGCATCAACTCGTCGCCGAGCGAGAGGTAGAAGCGGGACTCGCCCGGGTCGCCCTGACGGCCGGAGCGGCCGCGCAGCTGGTTGTCGATGCGCCGGGACTCGTGCCGCTCGGTGCCGAGCACGTACAGCCCACCCGCGGAGCGCACGTTCTCCGCGTCCGCCTTGACCTGCCGCTGCACCTCGTCGAGGGCCGGCTCCCAGGCTGCCTCGTACTCGTCCGGGGTCTCGACCGGGTCCAGCCCCTGCTTGCGCAGGTGCAGGTCGGCGAGGATGTCGGGGTTGCCGCCGAGCACGACGTCGGTGCCACGGCCGGCCATGTTGGTGGCCACGGTGACCGCGCCGGTGCGACCGGCCTCGGCCACGATGGTCGCTTCCTGTTCGTGGAACTTGGCGTTGAGCACGCTGTGCACGACGCCGCGCTTGGTGAACTGCTTGGACAGGTACTCCGAGCGCTCGACGCTGGTGGTGCCGATCAGGACGGGCTGGCCCTTGCCGTGCCGCTCGACGACGTCGTCGACGACCGCCGCGAACTTCGCCTCCTCGGTCTTGTAGATCAGGTCACCCTGGTCGACGCGGACCATCGGCCGGTTCGTCGGGATCGGGATGACGCCCAGGCCGTAGGTCTGGTGCAGCTCGGCGGCCTCGGTCTCGGCGGTACCGGTCATGCCCGAGAGCTTGTCGTAGAGGCGGAAGTAGTTCTGCAGGGTGATCGTGGCGAGGGTCTGGTTCTCGGCCTTGATCTCGACCTTCTCCTTGGCCTCGATCGCCTGGTGCATGCCCTCGTTGTAACGGCGGCCGACCAGGATGCGGCCGGTGAACTCGTCGACGATGATGACCTCGCCGTCGCGGACGATGTAGTCCTTGTCCTTGGTGTAGAGCTCCTTCGCCTTGATCGCGTTGTTCAGGTAGCTGACCAAGGGCGAGTTCGCGGCCTCGTACAGGTTGTCGATGCCGAGCTGGTCCTCGACCAGTTCGACGCCCGCCTCGTGCACGCCGACGGTGCGCTTCTTGATGTCGACCTCGTAGTGGACGTCACGCTTGAGCAGCGGCGCGATCCGGGCGAACTCGCCGTACCACTTGCTGGACGCGTCGGCCGGTCCCGAGATGATCAGCGGGGTACGCGCCTCGTCGATGAGGATCGAGTCGACCTCGTCGACGATGGCGAAGTTGTGGCCGCGCTGCACCAGGTCGTCGAGTGAGTGCGTCATGTTGTCGCGCAGGTAGTCGAAGCCGAACTCGTTGTTCGTGCCGTAGGTGATGTCGCACGCGTAGGCGACGCGACGCTCGGCCGGCGTCATCCCGGAGAGGATCACGCTGGTCTCGAGACCGAGGAACCGGTGCACGCGGCCCATCCACTCGGAGTCACGCTTGGCCAGGTAGTCGTTGACCGTGACCACGTGCACGCCGTCGCCGGAGATCGCGTTCAGGTAGGCCGGCAGCACACAGGTCAGGGTCTTGCCCTCACCGGTCTTCATCTCGGCGACGTTCCCTAGGTGCAGGGCGGCGCCGCCCATCACCTGGACGTCGAAGTGCCGCTGCGAGATCACCCGCCAGGACGCCTCGCGGGCCACCGCGAAGGCCTCGGGCAGCAGGTCGTCGAGGGACTCACCCGACGCGTACCGCTCCTTGAACTCCGCGGTCTTGGCGCGGAGCTCGAGGTCGGTCAGCGCCTCGACTTCGGGCGAGAGGCTGGTTACGTGCTCAGCGATGTGCTTGAGCCGCTTGACCATGCGACCTTCACCAACACGGAGCAGCTTCGACAGTGACAGCGACGGCACGGGCTTGAACGTCCTCAATCTCGGCGGGCAGGTCTCGACTCCGCAAACGGAGCAACTGACTACACAGTAGTTCCGGTCACAGAGAGGATCCGGCCGAGGGAGTTATCCCCCGACCGGATCCCATGGTAGGCGCTCTCACGATCCGTGGAGCAGAACGACCGTGTGAGCGTGTGTCAAGCAGGGTGTGTCAGGCGAGCCGGATCAGCCCGTAGTCGAACGCGTGCCTGCGGTACACGACGGACGGACGGTCGGTTTCCTTGTCGTGGAACAGGAAGAAGTCGTGTCCGACCAGTTCCATCTCGTAGAGCGCGTCGTCGACCGACATCGGGGCCGCCGAGTGGATCTTGGTCCGCACGATCTGCCCCGGGCCCGGCGGATACTCCTCCGACTCGAGGGAGATGTCGGGCGAGATGGCCAGCGAGTCGTCTGTGGCGAGCTCCGCGGTCGCCTCCGCGACCGAGACGGGCGTCTTGTCGCCGTAGTGGACGCGGCGGCGGTCCTTGGTCCGGCGAAGCCTGCTCTCGAGCTTGGCGGTGACGCTCTCGAAGGCGGCGTAGAAACTGTCCGCGGAGGCCTCGGCCCGAGCGACCGGGCCCTTGCCCCGGGCGGTGATCTCCACTCGCTGGCAGTTCTTGGCCTGCCTGCGGTTCCGTTCGTGTTGGAGTTCGACGTCGAAGTGGTAGATCGTCGGGTCGAAGCGTTCGAGTCGTGCCAGCTTCTCCGAGACGTAGACGCGGAAATGGTCGGGGACCTCGACGTTGCGGCCCTTCACGACGATTTCGGCTAGCGGGCCTTCGGGTTGCCCGGTGGTCTCTGCAGCGTCTTCGATGAACACAGAGGCTGTTGAAGGGGTCGTCACGCGTACCTCCAAGATACGGCCGAGCCACAGATGATGACTGTCGGCGGATGAGCTACGCCGGGAGGGGAACCGCCCGACGCCAGGATTTGCGGTATCACCTCCACCAGTTCGTCGGTTGTGTTGGCGACGCTAGTACGAGTTCGGCGGGAGTGCCAGCATTAACGTCGCGTTTCACTCAAGCGGCCGCAATCACCAGCACCGCGGCCACCCGAACCCGCCGCGTCGCGAGGGCCCGGACGGACTCCGCGGCCGTCGCGCCGGTGGTCAGCACGTCGTCGACCAACACCACGCAGTCCCCCCGCCCGGTCCGCGGCGCCGGCGCCACCAGGATTCGTCCCGACAGGTTCTCCACCCGCGCCCGAGCCGACAGTCCAACCGAATCACGAACTCCCCGTGCATATTTCAGAATCTCCGCCACTCGGACCGGTTCCGGCCGCAGCGCCGACGCCGCCGCGCCGACCGCGGCCGCGACCGGATCCCCACCGCGCACACGGGCCGCCCGCGGCCGACTGGGCGCGGGCACCAGGGTCAGCGCGGCCAACTCCGCGGGGTCGATCTCGCCGAGTTCGCGCAGCCGACGCACCGCCGTCGCCAACGCCTGCCCCAGCGGGACCGCGAGGTCCCGTCGGCCACGCTCCTTCGCCGCGATCACCGCCGCCCGGCGGGCCCCGACGTAGCTGCCGACCGCCCAGGCGGGCACCCCCGGGTCGACCCTCGGGGACAGCCGTACCGGCCCGGCCGCCAACGCGACCCGGCACCGCTCGCACCAGAGCGTCCCGACGGCCCCACAGCCGCCGCACTCACGGGGCAGGACCAGGTCCAGCAGCGCACGCACGCACGCAGTGTGCGCCCGCCCACCGACAACCTAGGGCGTGCCTCCTGATCCCACTGGGGTGCACCCGGCGAAACGGGGATTGGGAGACATACCCTAGCCCGGCAGGATCGGGATCGCCTTGACCCCGGTCAACCCGGGCACCTCACGCCAGTAGCGGTCGCCGGCCGGGTCGTTGTTGTTCAGCTGGAACACCGCGCGCGCGTCCGCCACGAACACCGTGGTCACCGATGCGTCGACGGAGCTCACCGGCGCCGAGAGGTTCCGGCTCGGCAGTGCGTCCATCCGGGACCCGTCGACCGCCACGGACACCACCGGGATGTCCGAGGCCGCTCGGGCCACCACGATCGCCTCGCCGCTGCTCCAGTCCAGGGACAGGGCGGGGCTGCCCAGTCCGATCGCGACGGGCCGGGGCGCGGTCAGCGCGTAACCGCCGTCCGGCCTCGGGACCACCGTCGCGACGTACACCTTGCCGTCGACGATCAGCGCCGCCCGGACGCCGTCCCGGGACAGCCGCAGTTCGGTGATCGTGGCGCCCAACGGGGCGAGGTCCGCGGTGTCCACCGGCAGTACCACCAGCTGGCCGCCCTGGGGGTCTCGGACCACCCGCACCACCGAGGTGCCGTCGACGACGGTCCACACCGCCGGCTCGGTGCGCGACCACGTCGGCCGCGTCATCGAGCCCGCCTCGAGGGCCGGCGTCGCGAAGCCCTCGACGGGCCCCACCATCAGCGCGCTCCTGGGCTCCGGCTCGGGCTTGCCGGTGTCGGCCACCGCGGCCGCCAGCCGGCCGTCCCGTGAGAGCGCGATCGACTCCAGCGTGGTGGCGGTGCCGAAGTAGCCGGGCATCGCGCTCACCCCGGTGTCGTTGACGGCCACCAGCGCGCCGTCGACCAGCCCGTGCAGGCCCACTGTCGTGCTCGTGGTCGCCATCGGGTTCGTCGAGGACACGTCGGCGGTGGTCCAGCCGTTCGCGTACCGCTCGTCGAGAGGGGCGCCGTCACCCGTCAGCACGTACGGTCCGGAGATCTCGGCCGCCGCGAGGGTCCACACCACCTGGGCGGCGAGCAGGTCGCGGGCGTTCTGGTCGAGCGCGGACGCGCCGGTGAAGTCGATGTGCAGGCCGCCGAAGCCGACCCCGACCCCGGCGCTGCGGCCGTCCGCCTTGGTGATCGGAGCCAGCACCGACACCTTGCCCGCCATGTTCTGCACCGCGTCGGAGAGCGCGGGCTTGGGTCCGGCGATCAGCAGCTCGATCAGTCGTCCCGGCATCTGTTCCTGGGTCGCGGAGATCCACCGGAGATCCGGCACCACGGTGGTGCCCGACGGGTCCAGGAAGTACAGCGCCTTGCGCTGGTAGGTCTTGAGGAACTGCGGGCGGTCCATGATCACCCCAGGCGGCAGGTCGTCGATCCGCCACTCGCCGTTGACCTTGCTCAGGCGCACCTTCGCCTCGAAGTTTCCCTCCACCGCCTGGTACTGCCCGCCGTCGTCCAACTGGCCGACCCGGTTGGCCCGGATCGTGTAGGTGGCCTGGTCGTCGGCGCGGGACTCCGGCAGCACGTCCACCTTGTCCACGACGGTGGTGCTGGCGGTGTCGTCCCAGCGGTCGGACGCCGCCGGGGTGAGGAACTGGCGAGCCGCCAGGTGCTTGTCCGCCGGGTCGGTGCTGGCCGAGAAGAAGTCCCGCAGCAGCAGGTCCGGTTCCCGGCCAGGCGTCGGCACCGGCACGCTGACGACCACCGGCTCACGGGTGATGGTGCCGATCGCCTGCGGCGACGACGACTCCGGCAGGCTCGCGCAACCGCCGACCACGACGGCGACGGCCAGCAACGCGGCCGTCAGCGAGATCCGCCCGCGACCGCGCCGGCGCTCGCCCGTCACGGCCGCCGCTCCCGCAGGACCGGCACGCTGGAGGCCTGGTCGGGATCGAGGGCCTCACCGGAGGGTTCGGCGTGCCCGCTGTGCGGGCGTTCCGCGCCGGGCAGCGGGCGGCCCTGGACGTGCTTGACGCTCGGCGGCCGCAACGGCAGCGGACTGCTGGTGATCTTGTGCCCGCGCACCAGCGGCAGGGTGAAGCGGAAGCAGGCACCCTCCCCCGGCTCGCCCCACGCCTCGAGCCGACCGTCGTGCAGCCGCGCGTCCTCGACGCTGATCGCCAGACCGAGTCCGGTGCCCCCGGAGCGGCGCACCCGAGACGGGTCGGACCGCCAGAACCGGTTGAACACCAGCTTCTCCTCACCGGGTCGCAGGCCGATGCCCTTGTCCCGAACGATGAATGCGGCCGCGTCTTCGTCGGCGCGCAGGCGCAGCAGCACCGGTTTGCCCTCCCCGTGGTCGATGGCGTTCGCGAGCAGGTTCCGCAGGATCCGTTCGACCCGGCGTGGGTCTGCCGAGGCCAGCACGGGCTCGTCGGGCAGGTCGAGGATCAGTTCGGTCCCGGACTCCCGGGCCAGATGACGGATCGTGGCGACCGCCGCGCGGGCGCTCATCCGCAGGTCCAGCTTCTCGGCCGCCAGCTCCGCCACGCCGGCGTCGTGCCGGCTGATCTCGAGCAGGTCGTTGAGCAGTGACTCGAACCGGTCCAGCTCGGCGACCAGCAGCTCCGAGGACCGGCGCATCGCCGGGTCCAGGTCGGCGCTGCCGTCGTGGATCAGCTCGGCGGCCATCCGGACCGTGGTCAGCGGGGTGCGCAGCTCGTGGCTGACGTCGGAGGTGAACCGTTTCTGCAGGTTGCCGAACTCCTCGAGCTGGGCAATCTGCTTGGACAGGCTCTCGGCCATGTCGTTGAAGGACATCGCCAGCCGGGCCATGTCGTCCTCGCCGCGGACCGGCATCCGTTCGCGGAGCTTGCCGTCGGCGAACCGCTCGGCGATCCGGGACGCGGACCGGATCGGGAGCACCACCTGCCGGGCCACGATCATCGAGATCGCGGCCAGCAGCACCAGCAGCACGACCCCGCCGACGAGCAGGGTGCTGCGCATCAACGACAGGCTCTTGTCCTCGCTGGCCAGCGGGAACACCAGGTACAGCTCGAGCGTGGAGACGTCCGAGGCGGTGGGGCTGCCGATGATCAGCGCGGGACCGCGGTAGCCGTCCGAGTCGGAGACCGTGGCGAACTGGTAGCTGACCTGACCTTTCTTGACGAACTCGCGCAGGTTCGCCGGGATCTGGTCCTCGGGCCCGCTGGAGACCCCCTCGAGCGGCGGGATGCCGGGCACGATCAGCACCGGGTTGAAGGTGCCCGCCGCCCCCGTCGCCGGGCCGGTGTCGGTGCGACTGGTCAGGGCGGCGGCCGCGGCGTCGAGCCGTGCGGCCAGCGAGCTGCTGTCGTCGGATCCGGCCAGCTGGTTCTGCACGGTGTTACGGGCCCGGTCCATCTCCTCCGTCGCGGCACTGATCTTCGCCTCGAGGAGCCGGTCGGTGATCTGGCTGGTCAGCACGACACCGAGGATCGTGATCACCACCAGCGAGAGCGTCAGTGTCGACACGACCACCCGCAGCTGCAGCGAACGACGCCACAGGTGTGCGAGCGAACGGCTCCACCCACGAAAACGACGCAGCACCGGACCGAATGTGCCACCGATCCGGCGCCGCGCGCGAGTACGTCCGATCACGGCGGTCCGGCCTTGTAGCCGACCCCCCTGACCGTGAGCACCACTTCGGGATTCTCCGGATCAGTCTCGACCTTGGCGCGCAGGCGCTGCACGTGCACGTGCACGTTGACCAGCCGGGTGTCCGCGGCGTGCCGGTATCCCCACACCTGCTCGAGCAGCACCTCGCGGGTGAACACCTGGCGGGGCTTGCGGGCCAGCGCGACCAGCAGGTCGAACTCCAGCGGCGTCAGCGCGATGAGCGCGCCCTCGCGGGTCACCTTGTGCGCGGGCACGTCGATGACCACGTCGGCGATGGCGAGCAGCTCGGCCGGCTCCTCCTCGGTGCGACGCAACCGCGCCCGCACCCGGGCCACCAGCTCCTTCGGCTTGAACGGCTTCATCACGTAGTCGTCCGCACCGGACTCGAGGCCCAGCACCACGTCGACGGTGTCCGTCTTGGCGGTGAGCATGACGATCGGCACGCCGGAGTCCGCGCGCAGCACCCGGCACACGTCGATGCCGTTCATCCCGGGCAGCATCAGGTCGAGCAGAACCAGGTCCGGCCGGATCTCCCGGACGGCGGACAGCGCCTGCGTGCCGTCACCGACGACGAAGGGCTCGAACCCCTCGCCGCGGAGCACGATGGTGAGCATCTCGGCCAGGGCCGTGTCGTCGTCGACGACAAGAATGCGTGGCTTCATGGTCTCTATCGTGTCACTTCCGACGGCAACCGACGCTGATTGGTTACGTCGGCGGCGAGTTGGGCCGGATCCACGTCGGGCCCGACCACGGTCCACGGCGAGATCCAGCCGCGCGCGGCGAGCCCGTCGTAGACCTCGCCGGTGCGGGCCTGCAGCCCGCCGTCACGCTCGTAGGCGTCGCGCTGCCGGTCGGCCTCCTCGCCGGCCCGGTCGCGGGCCCGCTGCGCGGCCAGCTCGACCGGCACCCGCAGCAGCACCTGGCGGTCCGGGCGCGGCAGGTCGAAGCGGCCGAACTCGAGTTCCTCGATCCACTGCACGGCCGGCCCGGCGGCTCCCTGGTGGCTGCGGGCCGCGGTGTACGCGGCGTTGGAGGCCACGTAACGGTCGAGCAGCACGACGTCGTGCCCGGCGACCAGTTCCCGCAGTTCCCCCGCCGCATCCCGGCGGTCCAGCGCCCACAACAGGGCCATCGCGTTGACGGACTCGGCGGTGTCGCCGTGGGAACCGTGCAGCGCCTCGGCGCCGAGGTCCGCGTGCACGGAGACCCCGTACCGGGGGAAGGCCAGGGTGGCCACGGACAGTCCGTCCGCGCGCCAGGACGCGACGACGGCGTTCGACAGCGTCCGCTTGCCGGCCCCGTCGAGGCCCTCGAGTGCGATCAGTGTTCCCACGATGATCCAGCTTAACTGCGCGGACGACCGTGGCCGGCCCCGGAGTCCGGGGCCGGCCACGACCGGATCACGCGTTCGGTGCTTCGAGGCGCGAGTGCCTCAGTACCGGTAGTGCTCCGGCTTGTACGGGCCCTCGACGTCGACGCCGATGTACTCGGCCTGCTCCTTGGTCAGCTTGGTGATCGAGCCGCCGAGCGCCTCGACGTGGATCCGCGCGACCTTCTCGTCCAGGTGCTTGGGCAGCCGGTAGACCTCGTTGTCGTACTCCTCCGGCTTGGTCCACAGCTCGATCTGCGCGATGGTCTGGTTCGCGAACGAGTTGGACATCACGAAGGACGGGTGCCCGGTGGCGTTGCCCAGGTTCAGCAACCGGCCCTCGGACAGCACGATGATGCTGTGGCCGTCGGCGAAGGTGAACTCGTCGACCTGCGGCTTGATGTTGATCCGCGTGACGTCGGCGGCGCGCTCGAGGCCGGCCATGTCGATCTCGTTGTCGAAGTGGCCGATGTTGCCCAGGATCGCCTGGTGCTTCATCTGCTTCATGTGCTCGAACGTGATGATGTCCTTGTTGCCGGTGGACGTGATCACGATGTCGGCCTGGCTGATGAACTCCTCGACGGTCTTGACGTCGAAGCCGTCCATCAGCGCCTGCAGCGCGTTGATCGGGTCCGCCTCGGTGACCGTGACGCGGGCGCCCTGGCCCTTGAGCGCCTCGGCGCAGCCCTTGCCGACGTCGCCGTAGCCGCAGACCAGCGCGGCCTTGCCGCCGATCAGCACGTCGGTGCCGCGGTTGATGCCGTCGAGCAGCGAGTGGCGGGTGCCGTACTTGTTGTCGAACTTGCTCTTGGTGACCGAGTCGTTGACGTTGATCGCCGGGAAGACCAGCTCGCCTGCGGCGGCGAACTGGTACAGGCGCAGCACGCCGGTGGTGGTCTCCTCGGTGACGCCCTGGACGGACTCCGCGACGGCGGTCCACTTGGTCGCGTCGGCGGCCAGCGAGGCACGGAGTAACGCCAGGAACACCCTGTACTCGTCCGAGTCGTGATCCTCGTCGGTGGGCGGCACGACGCCGGCCTTCTCGAACTGCGCGCCGCGCAGCACCAGCATGGTGGCGTCACCGCCGTCGTCGAGGATCATGTTCGCGGGCTCACCCGGCCAGGTGAGCATCTTCTCGGCCGCCCACCAGTACTCCTCAAGCGTCTCGCCCTTCCAGGCGAAGACTGGGACGCCCTTGGGCTCCTCCGGGGTGCCGTGCGGGCCGACGACGACGGCCGCGGCGGCGTGGTCCTGGGTGGAGAAGATGTTGCACGACGCCCAGCGGACCTCGGCGCCGAGGGCGACGAGCGTCTCGATCAGCACCGCAGTCTGGATGGTCATGTGCAGCGAGCCCGACACGCGCGCACCCTTGAGCGGCTGCACCTCCGCGTATTCGCGGCGCAGGGTCATCAGGCCCGGCATCTCGTGCTCGGCGAGCCGGATCTCCTTGCGGCCGAACTCGGCGAGCGAGAGGTCCGCCACCTTGAAGTCGATTCCGTTGCGGCTGTCCGCCACGAGGTTGTTCTCAGACACGCTGGTCGTCATCTGCCTCTCCTGTTTGGATTTGTCTCGGCCCAGGCTATCGGGTTCGGACCCCGTCCGAAGACCAGCCGTCCGTGTACGGACCCCCGCCCCGCCGGCATACCCACCCAAAATCTAAGGTGAGGGTAACCAAACAAACGAAGGGTGGTGCGGCATGGTGTCGGCATTGAGGCGGCGGACGGTTCTGTCGATGGGTCTGGTCGCGGCGGCCGTGATGGCGGTCGGCTGCTCCTCGACCTCGGCGGAGGGCACGTCCGAGGCGGGGGCCGGGGCCGCCGCCGAGGCGGGCGCGCTCCCGGTGACGATCGACCACGTGCACGGATCGACCTCGGTCGAGGCGGTGCCGCAGCGGGTCGCCGCGGTGGGCATCGGCGACGCGGACGTCCTGCTCGCCCTCGGTGTGACTCCGGTCCTGGTGCCCGCGTGGAAGGGATCCGTCGACACCGGCGTCGGCGAGTGGGCGAAGCCCGCACTGGCCGGCGCGACGCCGCCCGCGCTGGCCAATGCGACGGCCGGATTCGACGTGGAGAAGGTCGCGGCGTCGAACCCGGACCTGATCGTCGCCGTGAACAACGCCATCGACGCGAACGTCTACGGCCAGCTCAGCGCGATGGCGCCGACCGTGTTGCATGCCGCCGACCAGACCGACTGGATGCTGCCGTGGCAGCAGGTGACCACCCGGATCGGCGACGCCGTGGGTCGTCCGGCCAAGGCCGCGGAGCAGGTCCGCATGGTCGAGGACACCTTCGCCCGCGCCCGCAGCGAGCACCCGGAGTTCGCGGGCAAGTCGGCGATCCTGGTCCGGTACCTCGACGGCGACAAGTTCCGGGCCTACAGCCCCACCTCCGCGCGCGGCCAGCTGCTCACCGAACTCGGATTCGGCGTCCCGGCGCAGCTGCGCGACCGCTTCGGCGATGCGCTCTACACCGAGATCTCCGCGGAGAACCTGGGCCTGCTCGAGGCGGACCTGCTGGTGGTCGACAACTACGACGCGGCCGCCGCGCGGCTCGACGCGCTGCCCACGTTCACGGGCCTGCAGGTGGTCCGCTCCGGCGCGATGGTGGGCCTGGACCCTGTGGTCAGCGACGCCGTCTCCATGCCGAACCCGCTGACCATCCCGTTCTCGGTGAACGCGATGCTGGAGAAGATCAGCCGGACGCCGGTCGGGGCCTGACGGCCGCACGCGCCGCCGCGGCCCAGATCCCGGCCGCGGCGGCGGCGACCACCACGGCGAGGGTCCACCACGGCGTGGACGGCGCGACCGTGCCGGCGTCGACCAGGTCGTAGATCTGCCCGACCGCGAGGGAACCGACCAGGGTCATCAGCCCGCCGAGGGTGCTCAGCATGCCGAAGTGGGCGCCGAGGTGCCGCTCGCCGGCCAGCACGCCGATGGTGTCGCGCATCGGCGGCACCATCAGCATCTGGCCGAGATGCAGGGCGGCCACCCACAGGCCCACGCCGGCCAGCCCGGCGGCCACCGAGTCGGGCGCCAGGGCTCCGGTGACGATCGGGAACAGGAACGACGCGGCGATGACCCCCATGCCGGCGACGATCGCCGTGCGGTGGCCCAGGCGGCGTGCCAGCGCCACCGTCGGCGACTGACCGACGATCACCAGTACCGCCGACGCGACGAAGAACCAGCCGAGCGCGGCCTGCGAGCCGGTGACCCGTTCGAGCTGTTCGGGCAGCATCAGGTACAGCTGGTTGTAGGCCACCAGTTGGACGCCGCACAGCGCGACGAAGACCATGAACCGGCGATTGTGCAGGACCGTCCGCCAGACCACCCGCAGGCCGTCCGGACCCTGGGCGCCGGCCGGCCGGTGCGAGGTGGACGCGTCCGCTGGCAACCAGAGCGCGAACATCACGCCGAGGCCGGCGAAGAGGACGGCCGCCGCGATCGTCGTCCACACGAAGGGCACCCCCAGCAGCAGCGCGCCGAGCGCCGGGCCGATCACGGTGCCGAACCGGCTGCACATCTGCTCGATCCCGAACAGTTCGGTGCGGCGGATCACCCCCGACTCCTCGAGCCCGCGCCCGTAGGCCGCGTTCGCGGCCTCCACCGCGGGTGAGAACAGCGCCGCCGCCAGCCCGACCAGGACCACGCCGACGATCATCGTGGCCAGGCTCGACGCCACCCCCAGCACCACGAAGCCCACCACCCGGATCGCGATGCCCAGCAACACCATCGGGCGAACCCCGAACCGGTCGGCGAGGCTGCCGCCGAGGAAGAACATGCCCTGCTGGCTGAAGGTGCGCAGGCCCAGGACCAGGCCGATGGCCCACCCCGCCAGGTGCAGGTCGTCGGCCAGGTGCACCGCGAGGAACGGCACCACGAGATAGAAGCCGATGTTGAACAGCACCATCGACGCCAGGATCAGGCGCACCGCCGGAGGCAGGGTGCGCGCCGTTCTCAGCGCCGAGGTGACGGGACCGAGAGGGCGGACACGCAGCACGAGTGGTCAGCCTAGTCGGGTCGCACCGGGCGCAGGGACCCCGCGACCGGGCAGCTACGCGTGCGCGCCGATGATCGCCTCGATGAACGGCACGAAGGTCCGCGACAGGTCCTCTGCCACGTCCCGGTCCGAGTCGGGCGGCATCGAGATGTAGCTGATCGCCAGGCGGACGATGCCCCGGCTGAGAATTCCGGCCTCGGCGGGCGGGGCCTGGACCCAGCTGCGTTCCAGCGTCTCGGCGAGCCTCGCCGAGGCGTGCTCGAGCAGCGGCCCGCTGTCGGTGGTGATCAGCCGGAGCAGGTCGGGCTTCGCCTCCCCGGTCAGCAGCGACTGCACCAGCGGATCGGAGGCGCTCTGCCGGAAGAACGTGGTGAAGCCCTCGACCAGGGCCACATGCGGCCGGCCCGCGTTGGCGTAGATCGCGTCCTCGACGGCGCCGACGAAGCGGTCCGCGAGCCGCAGGGCATAGGCCTGCGCGAGCCCCTGCCGGGACTTGAACTCGTTGTAGACGGTCTGCCTGCTGACCTGCGCGCCCGCCGCGACATCGGTCATGGTCACCTCGGACCAGTCCTTCACCGACAGCAGGTCCCGCATCGCGTCCAGAACCGACTCCCGCAGGAGGGTGCGGGTGGCCTGCTGGTACGGGAGTCGGTTCGACGGAGCCATGGTGGCGAGAGTGGCATTCCGGGTGCGCGGCGTCAAACGTGCACGGCCGTCGCACGCGCGGAGCCGGGAGCGGCGGCCAGCGCGGCCAGGTCCTCGGACTCGTCCGCCAGCAGCGCCGGGTCGACGGCCGGGTGCTCGGCGATCAGCGTCCGCGCCGCCCGGACGTCCTTCGGCCGGCCGATCGTCACCGCACCAACCAGCCGCCCCGCCCGCCGGGTCAGCACGGTGAAGTCGCGGCCCGCGATGCTGCCCCGGACCACGAGCTCGTCGTCGGACTGCGGCCAGCCTGCCACCTGGAGGCTGAGTCCGTACTGGGAGGACCAGCACCACGGCACCTCCCGCACGGCCTCGGCGGGGCCGCCGGTCAGCGCCGCGTGCATCGCCCGCGCGGCCGCGGCTCCCTGCACCTGCGCGGAGTTCCAGTGCTCCGTCCGGTGCCGGCCACCGAGCACCGGATTGGGGCGGTTGGCCACGTCGCCCGCGGCGTACACCCCCGGCGCCGAGGTGGCGAAGGACTCGTCCACCACGATTCCGTCGGCGGTCTCGAGCCCGGCCCGCTCCCCAAGGTCCATGTTCGGCGCCATCCCGACGGCCAGCAGCGCCGCGCCCGCGGACCAGGTCCGGCCGTCGTCGGCGCGGGCAAGCACGCCGTCGCCGTCGCCGACCAGTTCGTCGAGCCGCACCGAGGTGTGCAGCTCGACGCCGTGCTCACGGTGAAGCTGCTCGAAGAGCGCGCTCACCCGCGGCGGCAGCACCCGGTGCAGGAGCGTGGGCGCCGCCTCGAGCATGGTCACCTCGGCGCCGAGTCCTCGCGCGGTCGCGGCCACCTCCGAGCCGATCAGGCCCGCGCCGACGACCAGGATCGAGTTCGTGCGGCCGAGGGCCTCGCGCAACGGTGCGACGTCGCCCATCGCTCGCAGCACCCGCACCGCGTCCCCTCCCGAGTGGTCGACGGTGCGGGCGCGCCCGCCCGTCGCCAGCAGCAGCGCATCGTACCGCAGGTTCTCGCCCGAGTCGAGACGGACCGTGCGGCCCGCCACGTCGACGGAGACCGCCACGACACCCGAGCGCACGTCGATCCGCCGTTCGGCCCAGTAGCCGGCCGGGCGCAGCCTGGACCTCTCCTCGGCCGACGCATCGAGCAGCAGGTCCTTGGACAGGGCCGGCCGGCGGTACGGGTGCGCGGGATCGTCACCGATCACCGTCACGGTCCCCGCGAAGCCCTCCGCGCGCAGCGTCTCGGCGGCGGTGATCCCGGCGATCCCGGTCCCGACGATCACGACCGAGGTCATGACCGAGCGACCTCGACCATGTCGAAGTCGGCCTTCGCGGCGCCGCAGTCCGGGCAGCTCCAGTCGTCCGGAATGTCGTCCCACCGGGTGCCCGGGGTGATGCCGTCGTCGGGCCACCCCAGCTCCTCGTCGTACTCGAAACCGCATTGCACGCATCGGTACAGCTTCATCACGCGCTCCTCTCGAAATCGATCTTCTCCCGCACTCCGCAGTCCGGGCAGCACCAGTCGTCGGGGACCGAGTCCCACCCGGTTCCGGCCGGGAAGCCCTCGCGCGGAGCACCTTTCGACTCGTCGTAGACGTACTCACACACCGGGCACCGGTAGGCGGCCATGATCACGCCACCCCGAACCGGGCGTAGATGCGCTCGCGCTTGGCCGGCTGCACGTTCACCCGGGTGATGTCGCCGTCGTAGTGGTCGAGGACGCGGTGGTCCATGACCTTGCGCCAGACCGGCGGGAAGTACGCGAGGGTGATCATGCTGGCGTAGCCGCTGGGCAGGTTCGGCGCCCCGTCCATGCTCCGCAGCGTCTGGTAGCGCCTGGTCGGGTTGGCGTGGTGGTCACTGTGCCGCTGCAGGTGGTACAGGAAGATGTTCGTGCAGATGTGGTCGGAGTTCCAGCTGTGCGCGGGGGCGCAGCGCTCGTAGCGTCCGCTCGCCGTCTTCTGCCGGAGCAGGCCGTAGTGCTCGAGGTAGTTCACGGTCTCGAGCAGCGAGAACCCGTACACCGCCTGGATCACCAGGAACGGCAGCACCTCCCAGCCGAAGCCGGCCACCAGCGCCGCATACAGGACCACCGACATCAGCCAGGCGTTGAGCACGTCGTTGTGGATGCTCCACACGCTCTTGTCCAGCCGCTCCATCCGGGCCTTCTCGAGTTCCCACGACGACCTCAGGCTGCCCCAGACGCTGCGCGGCAGAAAGGTCCAGAAGGACTCGCCGAAGCGCGCGCTTGCGGGGTCCTCCGGGGTGGACACCCGGACGTGGTGTCCGCGGTTGTGCTCGATGTAGAAGTGCCCGTAGAACGTCTGGGCCAGGGTGATCTTCGAGAGCCACCGCTCGAGCTCGTCCTTCTTGTGCCCCAGTTCGTGCGCGGTGTTGATGCCGATGCCGCCCATGACACCGATGCTCAGCGCCAGCCCGATCTTCGACGCGAGCGAAAGCCCGCCGTCGATGCCGAGCCAGCTCAGGTTGTCCGCGGTCCACAGGTAGCAGGCGAACGCCAGGCTCGCGAGCTGGAACGGGATGTAGACGTACGTGCAGTACCGGTAGTACTTGTCGTTCTCGAGCCGCTCCATCACCTCCTCGGGCGGGTTCTGCCCGTCCGGCCCGAAGAAGATGTCGAGCACCGGCAGCAGCCCGTAGACGAGGATCGGCCCGATCCACCACCACACCGGTGCGACCGCGGACCAGCCCAGTTCGTTGAATCCCCAGACCAGTCCGGCCGCGAGGAACACCGCCGTCGGCGGGATCAGCCCCAACAGCCAGAGATGCCGCTTCTTGTCTCGCCACTGCGCGGCGGGTACCTGCGCCTCCGGGTCGACTCGCATTGCCACGACTGCCTCCTCTCGAGGGCCGGCCCACATCCGTGAGCCAGGTCACCTGAGAGTTGACAGTACGCCGCCTTTTGTCTGCGGTCTATACAAATATCCGAATTTGTAAAACGGTTCCGGGGTGGCAGGGAATCAGAGGCCCACCCCGCCCGGGCCCTCGGGCCCACCCAGGTGACCGAGTGCCTTCGCCTCGACCCCCGGTTCCGCCCGGTTCCGCCGGCCGACCATCGAGTGACGGTGCCCGTAGGCGAAGTAGACGACGACACCGATCGCCATCCAGACGACGAACCGGATCCACGTCTCGACCGACAGGTTGAGCATCAGCCACAGGCAGGCCAGCACCGCGAGGATCGGCACCAGCGGGACCAGCGGGACCCGGAAGCCGCGCGGCAGGTCCGGCCGGGTACGACGCAGCACAATCACGCCGAGGCACACCAGCACGAAGGCGAACAGGGTGCCGATGTTGACCATCTCCTCGAGGGTGCCCATCGGGAAGAAGCCGGCCAGCAGCGCGGAGACGACACCGACGATGACGGTGATCCGCACCGGGGTGCCCTTGCGGCCGGTGTGCGCCAGCTGGCGCGGCATCAGCCCGTCCCGCGACATCGCGAACAGCACCCGGGTCTGGCCCAGCAGCATCACCATCACGACGGTGGTCAGGCCGGCCAGGGCACCCAGGTTGATCACCCACTGCGCCCAGGTGATGCCGTGGTACTCGAAGGCCGTCGCCAGCGTGGAGTTCTCGCCCGCGAGGTCGGTGTACTTGACCATGCCGGTGAGCACCAGCGTCACCGCGACGTACAGGACGGTCACGATCAGGAGGGAGGCGATGATGCCTCGCGGCAGCGCCTTCTGCGGGTTCTTGGTCTCCTCCGCCGTGGTGGCCACGACGTCGAATCCGATGAACGCGAAGAACACCAGGCTGGCGGCGGCGAGCAGGCCGTACCAGCCGTAGGTGCTGCCACCCGCCCCGGTGAGGAACGAGAACAGCGACTGGTGGATGCCCTCGCCGGTGCTGCCCGGCTGCGACGGCGGGATGTACGGCGAGTAGTTGTCCTTGTTGATGTAGAAGGCACCGACGACGATCACCAGCAGCACCACGCCGACCTTGATGCCGGTGATCACCGCGGACACCCGCGAGGACAGCTTGGTGCCGGTCACGAGGATGACGGTCAGGACCGCGATCAGCAGGATCGAGCCCCAGTCCATGTCGACCGGCCCGATCGAGACCACCGTCGACCCTTCGGCACCGAGCACATTGCCCAGGTACAACGACCAGCCCTTCGCCACCACCGAGGCCGCGAGCGCGAACTCGAGGATCAGGTCCCACCCGATGATCCAGGCCACGAACTCGCCGAAGGTGGCGTAGGAGAAGGTGTACGCGCTGCCGGCCACCGGCACGGTGGAGGCGAACTCGGCATAGCAGAGGGCGGCCAGCCCGCAGGCGATCGCCGCCAGCACGAAGGCCAGCGACACCGACGGCCCGGCCACGTTGCCCGCGGTCCGCGCGGTCAGCGTGAAGATGCCCGCGCCGACGACCACGGCGACGCCGAACACCGTCAGGTCCCAGGCGGTGAGGTCCTTGCGGAGTTTGCTGTCCGGCTCGTCCGTGTCCGCGATCGACTGCTCGACCGACTTGGTGCGGAAGATCCCGGACTGCCGCCCAGACTCCGGCTTCTCGTGCACTGCCATCTTTGCCTCCTCGAGAGGGATCCAGCTGAGCCTATGACCCCGGGGCCCGCTCGAACAGGATTGCGTGGACGCCTCGCGCGTCAGGTAAGTGGGTACGGGCCCGGTTACGCGGGGGCCGTGCGGTACAGGTCGGGCTCGAGGTAGATCACTCGGGCCATCGGCACCGCCGCGCGGACCCGGGCCTCCGCCTCGTCGATCGCGGCCGCGATCGTCTCGATGTCGGATCCCGGTGCCACCGCGACCTTGGCGGCGACCAGCAACTCCTCCGGGCCGAGGTACTGGGTCTTGCAGTGGATGACGCGGTCGATCTTCGACCCGTCGACCAGGGCGGCGAGGATCCGCTCCTCCTCGTCCTCGGTGGCGCCCTCGCCGATCAGCAGGCTCTTCATCTCGATGATGAGGATGACCGCGATGACGCCGAGCAGGACGCCGATGCAGAGCGTGCCGATGCCGTCGAAGACGGGATTGCCGGTGAGCATCGACAGGCCGACGCCGCCGAGCGCCAGGACCAGACCGACGAGTGCGCCGGTGTCCTCGAGCAGCACCACCGGAAGCTCTGGACTGCGCGAGGTCCGGATGAAGCGCCACCAGCCGGCCTTCCCCTTGAGCGGGCGCGACTCCTTGACCGCGGTCAGGAAGCTGTAGGTCTCCAGGCCGATCGCGATCAACAGGATCACCACGGCGACCATGGGCGAGGACAGGTCCTCGGGGTGCTGGATCTTGTGGATGCCCTCGTACAGCGCGAACATCGAGCCGAGGGTGAACAGCACCAGCGCCACCACGAACGAGTAGAAGTAGCGGTTGCGCCCGTACCCGAACGGGTGCAGCTTGGTGGCCGCGCGGTTGGCCCGGCTCTGCCCCAGCAGCAGCAGGCCCTGGTTCGAGGTGTCGGCGACCGAGTGCACGGACTCCGCGAGCATCGACGACGATCCCGTGATCAGGAACCCGGCGAACTTGGCGACCGCGATCCCCGCATTCGCGGTCAACGCCGCGACGATCGCCTTCTTGCCTCCACTAGCTGACACTGCAGTACTCCTCCCCCGGCCGGCTTCTGCGGTCCGAGAATCGATCCGGGCGCTGACGACGGCGCGACGGCCCGACCGTCACCCGACCGAGGCGCTGAACAGCTGGGCGTCCGGGGTGGACGCCGATGCCGTCAGAACGGGGTCCGAGGCAGCGATCCACGCCGCGTCGCCCTGGTCGAGCACGAGGGTGTCATCGCCACCGCGAATTGTGACAGACCCGGAGGTGCAGAGCAGGATTCGGGGACCCGACGCGTCGAACTCCACGGCGGCCGGGTTCGCGACGCCGTCACGGGCGAGGTCGACGCGGGCGAGCGAGAACTCGGGCGCCGGCGTGTCGTAGACGTGCATGCCGGTCCCCGGCACCGGTGCCGGCAGCAGGAACGATCCGGTCAACGGCTCGAAGTCCAACACCCGCAACAGTTCCGGGACGTCGACGTGCTTGGGGGTCAACCCGCCGCGCAGCACGTTGTCCGAGTTCGCCATCATCTCGACGGCGAGGCCGTGCAGGTACGCGTGCAGGTTCCCGGCGTCGAGGTACAGGCCCTCGCCGGGCTCCAGGGTGACCCGGTTGAGCAGCAGCGACGCCAGCACGCCCGCGTCGCCCGGGTAGGACTCGCCCAGCCCGAGCACGGTGCGCACCTCGTTGGCGAACGGGCGCTCGGCGCCGGGCGCGGCGGCCAGGTAGCGGACGCAGCCGTCGAGGATCCGCGGCAGCAGCGCGCCCAGCGCCGGCTGCGGCAGCGTGATCCAGGTGGTGAACAACGCGCGCAGGCCTGCCGAATCCGGTTGCCCGGCAAGGAGTTCGATGTGGTGCGCCAGTTCCGGCACGTCGAGGGCGCGCAGCAGTTCCACGGTGCGGTGTGGATCCCGGAACCCGGCCAGCGCCTCGAACCTGGTCAGCGCCACCACGAGTTCCGGCTTGTGGCTGTCGTCGCGGTAGTTGCGTTCGGGCGAGTCCAGGGCAATGCCGTCGGCCTCCTCACGCAGGAAGCCCTCCTTGGCCTGCTCCGCACTCGGATGCGCCTGGAGCGAGAGCGGTTCCTCCGCCGCGAGCAGCTTGAGCAGGAACGGCAACCGGTCCCCGAAGCCGGTGCGGGCCCGGTCCCCCAGCTGTCCCGCCGGGTCGGCGTCGATGGCGTCGAGCAGCGAGCGGGACCCGTCGTCGGTCAGCAGCCGCGCCGGGTCCGCGGGGTGCGAGCCGAGCCAGAGTTCGGCCTCGGGATGGTCCGAGGGCACCGGCCGACCGCACAGGGCGGCGATCGCGGTGCGCGAACCCCAGGCATAGGTGCGCAGCGCACCGGAGAGCAGGTGCACTAGCTGCCGCCGATCAACTGCAGGTAGGCGGCGGCCATCCCCAGCCGCACCGCGGTCACCGCGAGCTGCTCGACCTCGGTGCGCTCGCCCCGAGCCGGTCCCGCGGCCCGTCCTCCCATGTCGCGGTCCCCCATGTCACGGCCCCCCATCTCGATCGTCTCCTCTTCCCCTGCGGCCAGCACCAGTTCGGCGTCCGGGAGGGCGGCGATCCGCCGTCCGGCGACGGCGCGCGTGCCGGACGTGGCCAGCGCGAACACCCGCACCGGGCGCACCGGCGGCGGGCCGTCGAGTTCCTCGTCGTGGAAGATCGGGTCGTAGTCGGCCGGCCGCGCCGCATCGGCGCCGGCGAAGCGGGCGCGAGCGGCCAGCACGTCGCCGAGGTCGGCCGCCGAGGCGACCGTGCCCGCGGCGCGCAGCACCAGTTCCGCGCAGTGCCGAGCCAGGGCCGTCGTGGCCGGGCCGTCCCCGGCCAGGACCACCCGACGGCCACGCATGCGGACGGCCGTCGACTTGGCGGGGTTGTGGAACACCTCGTTCTCCGGGTGCCCCCGCAGGGCCTCGGCGTCGAGCCGGTCCGCGAGCTCACCGAGGTCGGGCAGGAGGTCCCGCGCGCGTACCGACTCGAGCGCGGTCAGCACCGCCAACCCGGCAGCAAGGTAACGGGGGAAGGCGTAGTGGTCGGGCACGTGGACCCGCGGCGGCAGCAGCATCGCCCGGCCGGCGCCCGCCGCCCGCAGCGGACCCTCGTCCGGCGCCGCCAGCACCACCTCGGCGCCGCGGCGCAACGCGCCGTCCGCCGCCTCGAGCAGCCGGGGGTCACCGGCGTCGTCGCCGGCCACCACCACCACGTCCAAGGGCCCGACCCAGGGCGGCACCGCGCTCAGGTGCAGCAAGGGCAGCCCCACCCGGGAGCCCAGCGCTGCGGTGAGCACGGACGCTGCGGCCGCGGCCCGGCCGGGTCCGGTCACCAGCACCACGCTGCGCGGACGCAGCCCGGCGAGCCGGTCCAGCGCACCCTCGGTCACGGACGCGGCCGTGGCCCGGACCTGCGCGCCACCGAGCGCGGCAGACCGCATGGAACCATCGACGTCGGCGGCGACCACACTTGCCGCGTCGTCGAGGTCGAGAAGAGGTGACGGGGCTGTCATGGCACCGCTCCTTTCTCCCTCTGCCCGGGGGCAGGTGTCCGCACGCTTCGTTCCCGGCGCCCGCTTACCCGCGCACCACTGCCAGTATCTCAGTTACCAACGAATCGACGTCTTCCGACGTGCGGGCCTCCACGTTGAGCCGGAGCAACGGCTCGGTGTTCGACGCGCGCAGGTTGAACCAGGCGCCGTCGCCGAGGTCGACGGTCACGCCGTCGAGCCGGTCCACGGACGTGGTCCGCGACGCGAAGGCCGCGACGACCGCGTCGGTGCGCTCGGCGGCGTCGGCGACGGTCGAATTGATCTCCCCGGACGCCGCGTACCGCTCGTAGCTCGCCATCATTTCGGACAGCGGCCGGTCCTGGCCCGCCAGCGCGGCCAGCACGTGCAGGGCGGCCAGCATCCCCGAGTCCGCACCCCAGAAGTCGCGGAAGTAGTAGTGCGCCGAGTGCTCGCCGCCGAAGATGGCGCCGGTCTCGGCCATCTGCTGCTTGATGAACGAGTGCCCGACCCGGGTGCACACCGCGGTGCCGCCGAGTTCGGCGACCAGTTCCGGGACGGCCCGTGAGGTGATCAGGTTGTGGATGACGACCGCCCCCGGCTCCTTGGCCAGTTCACGCTCGGCTACCAGTGCGGTGACCGCGGACGGCGAGACCGGGTTGCCCAGCTCGTCGACGACGAAGCAGCGGTCCGCGTCGCCGTCGAAGGCCAGTCCGATGTCCGCGCCGGTCTCGCGCACGTACGCCTGCAGGTCCACCAGGTTCTTCGGGTCGAGCGGGTTCGCCTCGTGGTTCGGGAAGGTGCCGTCGAGTTCGAAGAACAGCGGCCGCACCGACACCGGCAGCGCGCCGAGCACGGCGGGCACGGTGTGCCCACCCATGCCGTTGCCCGCGTCGACGGCCACGGTGAGCGGTCGCATCTGCGACAGGTCCACGAGCCCGCGGACGAACGAGGCGTACTCGTCGAGCACGTCCTGCTCGGTCACCGAGCCGGTGGCGCCGTCGTGGGACGGGACGCCGGCGATCACCTCGGCGGCGACGGTGGCAAGTCCGGTGTCCTGGCCGACCGGCTTCGCGCCGGCCCGGCACAGCTTGATCCCGTTGTAGCGCGCGGGATTGTGGCTCGCGGTGAACATGGCGCCGGGGCAGTCCAGGAGCCCGGACGCGAAGTACAGCTGGTCGGTGGAGGCCAGCCCGATCATGACCACGTCGAGGCCCTGGGCGGTCACCCCGTCCGCGAAGGCCTGAGCGAGTTCCGGTGACGAGGCGCGCATGTCGTACCCGATGGCCACCCGGGTCGCGGCCTGCGCCGGATCCGGGGTGTCACGGACGAGCCGGGCGAACGCGCCCGCCACGTCGCGAACGAAGTCGGCGTCGATCTGTTCACCGACCACCCCGCGCACGTCGTATGCCTTGATCACGGCATGGACGGATTCGGCGGAACGTGCCACTGCATTTCTCCTGCGTTCGGGGATTGTTTTCTCGCGCGCTGTCTCGGTGGGAAGCCTAGTGCCCCAGACCGGACACGCGGAATCAGCGGCCGACGCCGCGGCGGGACCGCATGGTGGATTCGAAGATCAGCTGGTGGGGTCCGGCAGCACCCGCAGGTGACCGCGACGTCCCGTGCGCGGCGCGGAGACGGCCGGAGCCGCATGCTCGACACCGCGGGACTCGACGTGGACGCGTTCGCCCCGGCCGGCCTCGCGCACGGCCTCCGCCAGTGCGGTCAGGTCGTCCTCGTCGGGGCTCGTGGCGAATCCACCCTCGTAACGAACCAGTTCCCAGCCCTTCGGCGCGGTTATCCGGGAGGCGTGCGCATCGCACAGATCCCAGGAATGCGGCTCCGCCACCGTCGCGAGCGGACCGACGACCGCGGTCGAGTCGGAGTAGACGTACGTCAGAGTCGCAACGGCAGGGTTCTTGCAACCCGGCCGGCAGCATCGACGTAGTGATATCACGAGAGTGAGGGTATCCCGCCGCTCCGCCAACTCCTACTCGGACACACCGAGTGACGATCGCGGTCGGTAGGATTGACACTCATGCGCAGAGCCCGACACGGTCGACCACTGAGTTCCCGATCGGCGGCTCGCCGGGGACGCGGGATCCGCGGACCGCTGCTGCCCGCGAGCGTTCCGGCATGGCGCAGCCGCGCGGAGAAGTTCGACCTGCTGGTGCTGGAGGCGTTCGCACCGATCGACGCCCGCTGGCACGACCGGATCGCCAAGCTCGACATCGCGGTCGACGAGGTGCCGAAAATTCGTGCACTGGACCCGGATTCGGTGACCTGGCCGCCCGAGGTGGTGGCCGAGGGACCCGTCCCGCTGTCACGGCTGGTGCCCGCGGGCGTGGACCGGCACGGCGCCGCGACCCGGGCGCGACTGGTGCTGTTCCGGCGCCCACTCGAACTGCGAGCCAAGCGCCAGGAGGACCTCGTCGATCTGCTCAACGAGGTGCTGGTGCGCCAGGTGGCCACCTACCTCGGAGTGGACCCCGAGGTGGTCGACCCCGACCTCACCGAAGACCCCGACGACTGACGGTCCGACAACCACACCGAAAACGTCAGTGTCGGTTGATGACTGACCTCAACGGCCGGAAACTCGGTACGGCTGCGCCGACAGTAGTCGACGCAGCCGTACCGGACTCCCCGTTGTTCTAGACGATCCCCCGCTTGAGGCGCCGGCGCTCACGTTCCGACAGGCCGCCCCAGATGCCGAACCGCTCGTCGTTCGCGAGCGCGTACTCGAGACATTCCCCCCTGACCTCGCAGCCAAGGCAGATGCGCTTGGCCTCGCGGGTCGATCCCCCCTTCTCCGGAAAAAAGGCTTCCGGGTCGGTCTGCGCACACAGCGCGCGTTCCTGCCATTGGTCTTCGATGGCCTCGAACATGTCGTCGAAGCCGGTTTGCACCAGACTCAGCACCGGACGGACGACCCCCATGTCGTCCTGCGTCTGACTGACGCCCAGTGCCGTGCCCCCCGTGGCATCGATCTGCGGTTCCCCTTCAATGGCGCTCGGGAGAGTTAGTGATTCCTCGTACTGGATGGACATCATGCCGCCTCCTCACCTCTTGATTAGCGCAGAAATTTCATGAACAGTCGGGACTCCCGACCATGTCATTCGAAATGAAACAGACGTTCGAATCGCTACCCATCACAATGGATCTCGGATGATGAGCATGGAATGACATAGGTGTGATTAGACACGCCCAGCTACCGAGGGTCAAGCTGTCAGCTAATTTTCCCTTACCATCCCCGACGGGTGATTCCGGACTGCTGCGCATATGTCCGGTTCTGCGCGTGTCGTGGTCGGCGCATGACGCTGGCACGGTGCCACTCGGTGGCACCGACGCTGGCCGCATAGGCTCTTGCGCGTGAGAGTCACTGTATTGGTAGGCGGAGTCGGCGGGGCGCGTTTTCTGCAGGGAATTCGCAGTCTGCTCGCAGAATCGGGCGAAGCGGTTGAACACGAAATCACTGCGATCGTCAACGTCGGCGACGACGTGTGGATGCACGGGCTGCGAATCTGCCCGGACCTGGACACCTGCATGTACACCCTCGGCGGGGGCATCGACCCCGAACGCGGGTGGGGCCATGTGGGCGAAACCTGGAACGCCAAGGAGGAGCTCGCGGCGTACGGCGCCAAGCCCGACTGGTTCGGCCTCGGCGACCGCGACATCGCGACGCACCTGATCCGGTCTCAGATGCTGCGCACCGGATACCCGCTGTCCGCGGTGACCGAGGCGCTGTGCAACCGCTGGCAGCCCGGGGTGCGGCTGATCCCCGTCACCGACGACCGCAGTGAGACGCACGTCGTGATCACCGATCCGGCCGACGGCGAACAGCGAGCAATTCATTTCCAGGAATGGTGGGTGCGGCACCGGGCCCAGGTCCCGACCCACAGTTTCGTCCACGTCGGCGCGGACAAGGCGGCACCCGCACCGGGCGTGATCGACGCCCTGGAGAATGCGGATGCGGTGCTGCTGGCGCCGTCGAACCCGGTGGTCAGTGTCGGCGCGATCCTCGCCGTCCCCGGCATCCGGGGTGCGCTGCGGACCGGACGCGCCAAGGTGGTGGGCCTGTCCCCCGTCATCGACGGCAAGCCGCTGCGCGGCATGGCCGACGAGTGCCTGGAGGTGATCGGCGTCGAGACCTCCGCCGAGGCAGTCGGGCGCTACTACGGCGCGCGATCGGACACCGGAATCCTGGACGGCTGGCTGATCCACGACACCGACACCGCCGACGTCCCCGGCGTGGCGGTCGAGGCGGTCCCGCTGCTGATGACCGATCCGGAGACCACTGCGGAGATGGCGCGGGCGGCGCTGCGCCTGGCCGGGGTGTCGGTGTGAGCTCCGAGAACGACACCGACACCGGCACCGCCGGCGTGGGCGACCACGGCGCCGGCGCGGCCATCGAGATCCTCCCGGTGCCGGGTCTGCCCGAGTTCCGGCCCGGCGACGACCTGGCCGGCGCACTCGCCGAGGCGGCGCCGTGGCTCCAGGGCGGCGACGTACTGGTCGTCACCAGCAAGATCGTCTCGAAGGTGGAAGGCCGAATTGTGACCTCCCCCACCGACCCTGACGAACGCGACGCGGCCCGCCGCGTCCTCGTCGATCAGGAGGCCGTGCGCGTCGTGGCTCGCAAGGGCCGCACGCTGATCACCGAGAACCGGCTGGGCATCGTCCAGGCCGCATCCGGAATCGACGGGTCCAACGTGCATCCCGCCGAGCTCGCCCTGCTGCCCGAGGACCCCGACGCGAGTGCACGGGCACTGCGCGTGCGGCTGGCCGAACTACTGGGAGTGTCGGTGGCGGTGGTGATCACCGACACCATGGGCCGGGCCTGGCGGATGGGCCAGACCGACGCCGCGATCGGCGCCGCCGGGCTGCCCGTGCTGCACGGCTACGCCGGCTCGGTGGACGCCCAGGGCAACGAGCTCTACGTCACCTCGGTGGCGATCGCGGACGAGCTCGCCGCCGCGGGCGATCTGGTCAAGGGCAAGGTCGGCGGGGTCCCCGTCGCCGTGGTCCGGGGCCTGAACCTGGCGGACGACGGCTCGGTCGCCGCCGACCTGCTCCGCCGCGGCGAGGAGGACCTGTTCTGGCTCGGCACCAACGAAGCGCTGGCCCAGGGCCGGGGCGAGGCTCTGCTGCTGCGCCGCTCGATCCGTGAGTTCTCCGACGAGGCGGTGGATCCCGAGGCGGTCCGCGCGTCGATCGCCGAGGCCCTCACCGCACCGGCGCCGCACCACACCCGCCCGGTCCGGTTCGTGTGGCTGCGGACCCCCGAGACGCGCAGGCGTCTGCTCGAGACGATGCAGCAGCGGTGGCGCGACGATCTTGCCGCCGACGGCATGAGCGACGAGCACATCGAGCGACGGGTTGCCCGCGGCAACATCCTGTTCGGCGCTCCGGAGGTCGTGATCCCGTTCTGCGTACCGGACGGCGCGCACCACTATCCGGACGAGCGTCGCACCCGTGCCGAGTCGACGATGTTCACCGTCGCGGTCGGTGCGGCCGTGCAGGGGCTGCTGGTGTCGTTGGCCGCCAAGGGGATCGGCAGCTGCTGGATCGGGTCGACGATCTTCGCCGCGGACACGGTGCGCGCCGTCCTCGGCCTGCCGGACGACTGGCAGCCGCTCGGCGCGATCGCCGTCGGGCATCCCGTCGAGGAGCTGACCCCGCGCAAGCCCCTCGCGCCCGGCGACGCCTTGCTGGAGCTGTGACCGAAATGACGGCACAGTCGCTGCACGCGTCGGCGGTGGCCGCACTCGAGAACTGGGACACCGATTCCGGCGAAGCCGAGTCGTTGCGGCACACCATGCTTGCGTTCCTCGACTCGGCGCCGCTCGGTTGCCTGCGCGAGCACGCCCCCGGCCACATCACCGCGTCGTCGCTGGTGCTCAGCGAGGACCGGCGCCAGGTGCTGCTCACCCTGCATCCGCGGGTCGGCCGCTGGATCCAGCTGGGCGGGCACTGCGAGCCGGGCGACGAGACGGTGGTCGACGCGGCCCTGCGCGAGGCCACGGAGGAGTCCGGGATCGCGGGCCTGCGGATCGATCCGTTGCTGCTGTCGGCGCACACCCACCCCATCACCTGCTCGCTCGGGGTGCCCACCCGGCATCTGGACCTGAGATTCCTGGTGTGGGCCGAGGTGGGCACCACGCCGGTGCGCAGTGACGAGTCGCAGGACCTGCGGTGGTGGCCGGTCGACGACCTGCCCGACGGCGCCGAGAAGGAGACGATCGACCACCTGGTCCGGCTGGCGAACGGGCGCTGAGCCCGTCCGCCGGCCGGCGGCGACGCTAGAGCAGCAGCGTCGCCGCGGTGGCGGCGACGACGTCGTCGACGCTGATGCCGGGCGCGGTCTCGACCAGGCGCAGGCCCTCGTCGGTGACGTCGAGGACGGCCATGTCGGTGATGATCCGCTGTACGCACGCCTTGCCGGTGAGCGGCAGGGCGCACTCGTCGAGGATCTTCGACTCGCCCTTCTTGGAGACGTGCTCCATCATCACGATGACGCGCTTGGCGCCGTGGACGAGGTCCATCGCGCCGCCCATGCCCTTGACCATGTGGCCGGGGATCATCCAGTTGGCGAGGTCACCCTTGGCACTGACCTGCATCGCGCCCAGCACCGCGACGTCCACCTGGCCGCCGCGGATCATGCCGAACGACTGCGACGAGTCGAAGTACGACGCACCCGGCAGGACGGTGACGGTCTCCTTGCCGGCATTGATCAGCTCGGGGTCGAGTTCGTCCTCGGTGGGGTACGGGCCCACACCCAGGACGCCGTTCTCCGAGTGCAGGACCACCGTGATGTCCTCGGGGATGTAGTTCGGCACCAGCGTCGGCATGCCGATGCCGAGATTGACGTACTGCCCGTCGGAGAGTTCCTGTGCCACCCGCGCGGCCATCTGCTCGCGGGTCAGCTTCTGCGCAATCGTCTGAGTCATGCTCGTACCGTTCGCTTCTCGATTCCGACAGTGACCTTGCCCACGGGCACGACGCGCTGCACGTGGATACCCGGGGTGTGGATCTGGTCGGGATCCAGCTCGCCCGGCTCGACGAGGTGCTCGACCTGCGCGATGGTGATCCGGCCCGACGCGGCGGCCGGGGGGTTGAAGTTGCGGGCGCTGCGGCGGAAGACGAGGTTGCCGTGGCGGTCACCCTTCCACGCGTGGACGAGGGCGTAGTCGGCGACGATGCCCCGCTCCATGACGTACGTCTGCCCGTCGAACTCGCGGGTCTCCTTGGCCGGGCTCGCGACGGCGATGCCGCCGTTGCCGTCGTAGCGGCGGGGCAGGCCGCCGTCCGCGACCTGGGTGCCGACGCCGGCCGGGGTGAAGAACGCGGGGATGCCGGCGCCGCCGGCGCGCAGCCGCTCGGCGAGGGTGCCCTGCGGCGTCAGCTCCACCTCGAGTTCACCGGAGAGGTACTGCCGGGCGAACTCCTTGTTGTCGCCCACGTACGAGCTGACGGTCCGGCGGATCCGGCCCTGCTCGAGCAGCACACCGAGGCCGAAGCCGTCGGTGCCGCAGTTGTTGCTCACCGTCTCGAGATCCGTCGCGCCCTGTTCCAGCAGCGCGTTGATGAGGATCTCCGGCACTCCTACCAGTCCGAACCCGCCGACCGCGATCGTCGCGCCGTCGGGCACGTCGGCGACGGCCTCGGCCGCCGTGGCAATGACTTTGTCCATCATGTGAGCCAGCATACGACGGTTCGTGCGTAATATGAACCCCCGTCCGCATTGCGAACAATTTGGGCGCGGGCCGTTGATCGCGCCCGCGGAACGCACTACGGTTGTTCGCATAACGTAACTTCGTCCACATTCCGAACAGGGAAGGCCGAACAAGACTCGGTACCCCTCACCCGGACCGTCCCCACACGAGGTCGTCACATGCTTCATCTGCCCCCGCAATACCGGCCGATCGGCGCCGACGTGAATGCGCCGCCGGACTTCGCCGACTACAAGACCACCGCGCTGCGCAGCCCCCGGCAGCCCCTCAAGCTGATCCCGCAGCGCCTCGGCGAGGTCACCGGACCCGTGTTCGGCGAGGACCGAGTCCAGCCCGGCGACGCCGACCTGACCATCGCCAACGGCGGCGAGGCCCAGGGGCAGCGCATCGTGGTGCACGGCCGGGTCCTCGACTCGGGCGGCAGGCCCGTCCCGAACACGCTGCTCGAGGTGTGGCAGGCGAACGCGGGCGGCCGGTACCGGCACATCGGCGACAACTGGCCCGCGCCGCTCGACCCGCACTTCGACGGCATCGGCCGGTGTGTCACCGACGCCGACGGTCACTACACGTTCACGACGGTCAAGCCGGGCGCGTACCCGTGGCGCAACCACGACAACGCGTGGCGCCCGTCGCACATCCACTTCTCGCTGTTCGGCCAGGCGTTCACGCAGCGCCTGGTCACGCAGATGTACTTCCCGGACGATCCGCTGTTCTTCCAGGACCCGATCTACAACGCGGTCCCCGCCGCCGCCCGGCACCGCATGGTCAGCGTCTTCGACTACGACGCGACCGTGGCCGACTGGGCCCTGGGCTTCCGTTTCGACATCGTCCTGCGCGGACGCGACGCCACCCCGTTCGAGGACGACGAGGACCACGATGACTGACACTTCCCCCAAGAACTCCGGTGCACCGACCTACGAGGTCACCCCGGGCGACTTCACCACCGCCGAGTTCGGCGTCACCCCGTCGCAGACGGTGGGCCCGTACTGGCACATCGGCCTGCCGTGGGCGGACGGCCCCGACGCCGCCCCCGAGGGCACCCCGGACCGGATCACGCTGCGCGTCACCGTCATCGACGGCGCCCGCACGCCGGTCGCGGACGCGATGATCGAGACGTGGCAGGCCGACGCGGCGGGCCGATTCGCCCACGCCGGCGACCCGCGCGGCGCGGCCGAGCCGACGCCCGCCGGGTTCCGCGCCTTCGGGCGGGCCGGGGCGGACGAGACCGGCACCGCGGCGATCCACACCGTCAAGCCGGGTCCGCTGCCGGCCGAGAACGGCGCCGTCGAGGCCCCGCACGTCAACGTCGGCGTCTTCGCCCGCGGCATGCTCGAACGCCTGTACACCCGGCTGTACTTCCCGGAGGACACCGAGGCGCACGCGGTCGACCCCGTGCTGACGTCGCTGCCCGAGTCGCAGCGGCCGAAGCTGATCGCGAGCAAGACCGACGACGGCTACAGCCTCACCGTCTATGTTCAGGACAGCGATCCCGAGGGCGTCGAGACGCCGTTCTTCGAGCTGTGATCAGGAGCCTGGTGTGAGCAACGCCCGCGGTGCACTCTTCGATCCCGTCTTCGGTGGTGCCGCCGTCGCCGCGGAGGTCTCGGACCAGGCCTGGGTGACCGCTCTGCTCGAGGTCGAGGCCGCCCTGTCCCGGGCCGCCTCGACCGTCGGGCTGGTGTCGGCCGCGCACGCGGCGACGGTCACCACCGTCGCCGCGGCGCTCGGCGCGCCCGCCGGGCTCGACATCGCGGACCTCGGCCGCAAGTCCGCCGCCGGCGGCAACCCGGTGATCCCACTGGTCCGCATCCTGCGCGCGGCCTGTGCCGCGGAGGGCGTCCCCGCCTCTGCCGTGCACGTCGGCGCCACCAGCCAGGACGTGATGGACTCGGCGCTGATGCTGCTCGCGCACAGGGCAGGTCACATCGTGCTCGCCGACCTGCGGGCGGCGGCGAATGCCGGTGCCGAACTCGCACGAGCGCACCGCGCCACCCCGATGGTCGCGCGCACGCTCGGGCAGCAGGCGCTGCCCACCACCTTCGGTGCGCTCGCGGTGTCGTGGTTCACAGGCCTCGACGACGCGGCCACCCAACTCGAGCGGGCGCTCTGCGCGCTGCCCGGCCAGTTCGGTGGCGCGGCAGGCACTCTCGCCGCCGTCCACCCGCACGGCCTCGAGATGGCCGACGCCCTCGCCGACGAACTCGGCCTCGCGCGGCAGGTGGCGCCGTGGCACACCACCCGCACACCGGTCGCGGCCCTGGCGTCCGCACTCGGCGTGGCCGCGGGCGCCGTCGCCAAGCCCGCCACCGACATCACCGCGATGGCCTCGACCGAGTTCGGCGAGGTCGCCGAGGACGCACCGGGCGGCTCGTCGGCCATGCCGCACAAGCAGAATCCGGTGGCGGCCATCACCGCACGTGCCGCCGCCCGCCGGGCGCCCGGCCTGGTCTCGACCGTCCTGTCGTCGATGGACCACGAGTTCGCCCGGGCCGCGGGCGCGTGGCACGCCGAGTGGGAGACGGTCACCGACCTGCTGCGCCTGGCGGGCGGGGCGGCACACCAGTTGGCGTCGAGCCTCGGCGGACTGCACGTCCACGCCGACGCGATGGCCCGCAACCTCGACATCACCGGCGGGCTGATCCTCGCCGAGCGGGTCACCGGAGCCCTTTCCACGCACACCGACTCGGCGCGCGAGATCGTCACCGCCGCGGCGGCATCCGGGGTCCCGCTCGACCGCGCCCCCGAGATCACCGCGTACCTGTCTGCCGACGAACTGCGCGACCTGCTCGATCCCTCGAACTACCTCGGCCACGCCGTCGACCTCGTCGACCGTGCCCTTTCTTCCCGACCCGCCCCAGCTTCCCGGCCCGCCCGAACCCCCGGAGGACCCGCATGACCGTGGACCTGCACTACGAACGCCACGGCGACCCGACCGCGCCGCCGGTGCTGCTGCTCGGCTCGCTCGGCTCGGACCTGCACATGTGGGATCCGCAGGTCCGCGCGCTGTCGAACCGCGCCCACGTGATCGCCGTCGACCACCGCGGCCACGGCGGCTCCCCCGCCCCCGCCGGCCCGTACACGGTCGCCGACCTCGGCGGCGACGTCATCGCACTGCTGGACACGCTCGGCCTGGACGCGGCGCACCTCGTGGGCCTCTCCCTCGGCGGCGCCGTCGGACAGTGGCTGGCGGCGCACCACCCGCAGCGCGTGCACACCCTTACCGTGCTGTGCACGGCCGCGCAGTTCGCCCCGGCTCAGCCGTGGCTCGACCGAGCGGCCGCCGTCCGCGCCGACGGCGTCGCGTCCATCGCGGAGTCCGTCGTCGGCCGCTGGTTCACCCCCGAACTGGCGCAGCGTGATCCGGAACTGGTGGCCCGCCACGTCGCGATGGTCTCCGGCACTTCCGACGAGGGTTACGCTGCGTGCTGCGAGGCCCTTTCCCAGTGGGACGGCCGCGCCGACCTGGCCCGCATCGCCGCGCCCACGCTGGTGATCGCGGCCGAGCAGGACGGCCCCACTCCCCCGTCCGCGCTGCGGGCCATCGCCGACGGCGTCGCCGGGGCGCAGTTCCACGTCCTGTCCCCCGGTGCGCACCTGGCGAACGTCGAGCAGGCCGGCTCGGTGACCCGCCTGGTCGAGGCGCACATCGCGGCGTCGACCCCGGTGGGTGTGGCCCGCCGCGCCGTCCACGACGCCGGGATGTCGGTGCGCCGTTCGGTTCTCGGCGATGCCCACGTGGACCGCGCGATCGGCTCCAGCACGGCGTTCACCGACCCGTTCCAGGACTTCATCACCCGCACCGCATGGGGTGACATCTGGGCCCGCGAGGGTCTCGACCACCCCACCCGCCGGCTGCTGACCCTCGCGATCCTCACCGCAGTCGGCAACGAGCACGAGCTCGACATGCACATCCGGGCCGCCCTGCGGGCGGGCATGGACCCCGAGCAGCTCGTGGAAGTATTCCTCCACACCGCGGTGTACGCGGGTGTGCCGAACAGCAACCGGGCGTTCGCGCTCGGGAAGCAGGCCCTCGCCGACCTGGCGGGGGCCACCGAGGGGAGTACCTGACAGTGAGCAACTCGAGCGAGACGACTTCGACCGGGACCGAGCCGATCGGGGCGTCGCCCGACTACGTACAGTCGCTCGCGCGAGGACTGTCCGTCATCAAGGCGTTCGACGCCGGCCATCCGCGGCGCACCCTCAGCGAGGTCGCCAAGCACACCGACCTGACGCGGGCGACCGCCCGCCGGTTCCTGCTGACGCTCGCCGAGCTCGGCTACGTGCGCACCGACGGTTCGGTGTTCTGGCTGACGCCGCGGGTGCTCGAGCTCGGCTACAGCTTCCTGTCGAGCCTGTCGCTGCCCGAGATTGCCGGACCACACCTCGAGGCGTTGTCCGAGCAGGTCCGCGAATCGACGTCGGTCTCGATCCTCGACCAGGACGACGTGGTGTACGTGGCCCGAGTCCCGGTGAGCCGCATCATGACCGTGTCCATCAACATCGGCACCCGCTTTCCCGCCTTCGCCACCTCGATGGGCCGCGTCCTGCTCGCGGGGCTGAACAAGCCCGAACTCGACGAGTACCTCGCGCGGGTGACGCTGACGCCCCTCACCGGCCGCACCATCGACACCCCGGACATGCTCCGCACCGAACTCGACCAGGTACGCGCGGACGGCTACTGCGTGGTGGACCAGGAACTCGAGGAGGGCCTGCGCTCGCTCGCCGCCCCCATTCGCGACCGCTCGGGCACAGTCGTTGCCTCCGTAAACATTTCGACGCAGGCAGCGCGGTACTCGATCGAGGACGTGTACAACACCCTCGTTCCCGCCGCCGTCGCCGCCGCGGAGGCCATCTCGGCCGATCTCGTCCGCACCCAGCATTGACCATCTCTGCAAGGAAGTAACCATGCCTGACGCAGTCATCTGCGAACCCCTCCGCACCCCCGTCGGCCGATTCGGCGGCGTGTTCCGCGACATCGCCCCCGAGGACCTCGCGGCCACCGTGATCACCGAACTCGTCACCCGCACCGGCATTTCCGGCGCCGACATCGACGACGTGATCCTCGGCCAGGCCTCCCCCGGCGGCGAAGCGCCCGCGATCGGCCGGATCGCGGCTCTCAATGCCGGCCTCGGCGTGGACGTTCCGGGCCTGCAGGTGGACCGCCGCTGCGGCTCCGGGCTGCAGGCGATCATCCAGGCCGTGATGCAGGTGCAGTCCGGCGGCAGCGACCTCGTCCTCGCGGGCGGTGTCGAGTCGATGAGCCAGGCCGAGTTCTACGCCACCGGAATGCGTTACGGCGTCCGCGGCGAGTCGCTGGCCCTCAACGACCGGCTGGCCCGGGCCCGCGTCACCGCCGGCGGACGGAACTACCCGGTTCCCGGCGGCATGATCGAGACCGCCGAGAACCTGCGCGCCGAGTTCTCCATCAGCCGTGCGGACCAGGACGCGCTCGCCGTGGCGTCCCACCAGCGGGCCGTCGCCGCGCAGCGCAGCGGCGTCTTCGCGCAGGAGATCGTCCCGGTCGCGGTGCCGCAGCGCAAGGGCGACGCCCTGATGGTCGACACCGACGAACACCCCCGAGCCGACACCACCGTCGAGTCGCTCGCGAAGCTGCGCCCGATCCGCGGCAAGGTCGACCCCGACTCCACCGTCACCGCCGGCAACGCCAGCGGCCAGAACGACGGTGCCGCAATCGCAATCGTCACCACGCCGGAGAAGGCGAATGCCATCGGGCTGCGTCCGCTCGCCCGGCTCGCCAGCTGGGCCGTGGCCGGTGTGCCGCCGCGGACGATGGGCATCGGGCCGGTGCCGTCCACCGAGAAGGCGCTGAGCCGCCTGGGCCTGTCGCTGTCCGACATGGACGTCATCGAGCTCAACGAGGCGTTCGCCGCGCAGGCCCTCGCCGTCCTGCGCACGTGGGACCTCGAGGCCGACGACCCGCGCCTGAACCCCAACGGCTCGGGCATCTCCCTCGGCCACCCGGTCGGCGCGACCGGCGCCCGCATCCTCGCGACGCTGCTGCGCGAGATGGACCGTCGTGAGGCTCGGTACGGCCTCGAGACCATGTGCATCGGCGGTGGCCAGGGCCTGGCGGCCGTCTTCGAACGCATCGGCTGACACCGCAGAGCGACACGCGAAATGGCCGGCCCCCTTGCGGGACCGGCCATTTCAGTGTTCCGGGACGAGCCCGTCAGACCGCGGATCAGCCCAGCGGGGTGCCCACGTAGTTCTCGGCGATCAGGGTGCGGCCGGCGACCGAGCGGGTCACCATGTCGAGCTCGGCGACCTGACGCTTGTGGTCGAAGCCGGACGCGTCGGGCAGGCGGTGCATCATCGACGACATCCACCAGGAGAAGTGCTGCGTGCGCCAGATTCGCGGCAGCACCGTCTCTGTGTAGGCGTCGAGCGGGCCACGGTTGCCGGTCTCGAAGAACTCGGCCATGCCCTTCGAGAGCACGTAGACGTCGGCCACGGCCAGGTTCAGGCCCTTGGCGCCGGTCGGCGGCACGGTGTGCGCGGCGTCGCCGGCGAGGAAGAGGTTTCCGTGCTGCATCGGCTCGCACACGAAGCTGCGGAACTGCAGGATCGACTTCTCGAAGATCTTGCCGTCCTTGATCTCCGCGCCCTCACCGTCGACCCGGGCGTGCAGCTCGGACCAGATGCGGTCGTCGGACCAGTTGTCCACCGAGTCGTCCGGGTCGACCTGGAGGTAGTGCCGCTGGACCTGCGGGGTGCGGGTGCTGATCAGCGCGAACCCACGCGGGTGGTTGGCGTAGATCAGTTCCTCGGACGACGGCGGCGCCTCGGCGAGGATGCCGAACCAGGCGAACGGGTACTGACGGAAGTGGTCCTGGCGGATGGCCGGCTCGGGGATGAGCTTGCGGGTCTTGGTGCGCGAGCCGTCGCAGCCGCCGACCAGGGCGCAGGTGACGGTCTGCGGATTGCCGTCCGTGTCGGTGTACGTGATGTACGGCTGGTCGGAGGTGTGGTCGTGGACCTCGACGTCGGAGACGCCGAACCGGATGTCGCCACCGTCCGCGATGCGCTTGGCAATGAGGTCCTTGAGCACCTCGTGCTGCGGGTAGACCGTCACCGCGCGGCCGTCGGTGAGCTCGTCGAACGCGATGCGGTGCCCGCGACCGCCGAACCGCAGCTCGATGCCGTGGTGCTCGAGCCCCTCGACCTTCAGCCGGTCGCCGAGGCCGGTCGCGGTCATCAGGTCGACGGTGTTCTGCTCGAGCACGCCCGCACGGATGGTGCCCTCCACCTCTTCCCGGGTGCGGGCCTCCAGCACGACGGATTCGATGCCGCGCAGGTGCAGCAGGTGGGACAGCATCAGTCCGGCCGGGCCGGCGCCGACGATGCCGACCTGGGTGCTCGGGTTGGTCATACGATTACTCCTCGGTAGCTCGTGATCGCCACCACTGTTCCCGCGACGGTTCCGGTGCGATACCGCGACTTTCACTCAGTGAAAGAATTCTCCGCCGCCGACCCTGAGACGTCCGTCACGCCATTCCGCGCGAGATGCCCCGCGCGGCGGCCCGCAGGGCGGGGATGAGCGGGGCCGGATCGTCGGCCGCCCGGACGACGACGGAGATGGACGCGACCACGGCACCGTTGGCGCGCAGGATGGGCGCCGCGACCGCCAGCGTGCCGACGTTGAGGTGCTCACGGCACACGATGTAGCCGGCGCGCCGGATCTCGGCGAGCGTCGACCGCAGCCGGTGCTCGGTGGTGATGGTGTTCGGGGTGAACCGGGCCAGCCCGGCCTCGAGGACCTCGGCCAGCAGATCGGCTCCCCCGTGCGCGAGCAGGACCAGCCCGCCGCTCGATGCGTGCAGGGGCAGCCGACCGCCTGCGCGCCCCACCACAGTCACCGCCCCACGTGCGGAAAGTCGCTCGATGTACAGGGCCTCGAGCCCCTCGCGCACGATCAGCTGGACGTTCTCGTGGGTAGCCTCGTAGAGGTCCTCGAGGTAGGGCATCGCGACCTGCCGGAGCCCGTGCGCGCGGGGTGCCAGCGCCCCCAGCTCCCAGAGCCGCACGCCGATCTCGTAGCGCCCGTCCGCGTCGCGCTCGAGGGCGCCGTGGTCCGCCAGTTGCCCACACAACCGGTGCACCGTCGGCAACGGCAGACCGGTGCGCCGGCTCAGCTCGGACTGCGTCAGGCGCGGCCGCTCGACACCGAAGGAGTTCAGCACCAGGAAGGCCCGACCGAGCATGCTGCGGTCGACGGCGTTCACCTCACTCACGCGTCCAGTGTGGCCGCCGCGTCGCCGCGATGGCCTACCACCCCCGCGGTCCGCCCGCTTGACATTCGAATGTGATCCACCAAACAATGACGTTTGCCAAAAATGAACGGCGGTTCGCATTGCGAACGCCCGTGGATTCCGGAGAGTGAATGAGCACCATCGAACGACCGTTGACCCGCGGTTCGACCGCAATGTGGGTAGCACCGCTCTGCTGGATCGCCGTCCTCCTCGACGGCTTCGACCTGGTCGTACTCGGCGCCGTCATCCCCTCGCTCCGCGAGTACGGGGACTGGAACCTGAGCACGGGCGCCATCACCGCCATCTCGACGTTCGGCCTCGTCGGCATGACCATCGGCGCACTGGTCATCGGCACCCTCACCGACGTCATCGGGCGGCGCCGGGCACTGATCTACGCGGTGGCCGCCTTCTCGATCGTCACCCTGCTGTGCGCCGTCGCCCCGAACCCGTTCGTCTTCGGGCTGCTCCGCTTCATCGCGGGCATCGGCCTGGGCGGCGCGCTGCCCACCGCACTGGCCCTGGTCAACGAGTTCTCGAAGAAGCAGGGCGGCGGGTCGGCCTCGACCCTGCTGATGACCGGGTACCACGTCGGCGCCGTCGCGACGGCCGCACTGGCCCTGGTGATGATCGAACCCTTCGGCTGGCACTCGATGTTCGTCATCGGCGCGGCGCCCGCGATCGTGCTGATCCCGCTGATGATCCGGTACCTGCCGGAGTCGCCGTCCTTCCTGCTCTCCAAGGGCCGCCACGACGAGGCCGAGGCCATCGCCGCGCAGTACGGCCTCACCCTCGAGTCGGCGCCGGCCGCCGACGCAGCCGCCACCGCCACCAACCCGGTCAAGACGCTCTTCTCGCCGAAGTTCCTGCGGAACAGCATCGCCATCTGGGTCACCTCGTTCATGGGCCTGCTGCTGGTGTACGGCCTCAACACCTGGCTGCCGACGATCATGCGTGAGGCCGGCTACGAACTCGGCGCGGCCCTGACGTTCCTGCTGATCCTCAACGCCGGCGCCATCGTCGGCCTGCTCGTCGCGGGCCGCGTCGCCGACAAGATCGGGCCCCGCGCCGCCGCCATCGTGTGGTTCACCGGCGCGGCCATCTTCCTCGCGGCGCTCAGCATCGACGTCGCGGGCGGCATCTACGTGCTGGTCTTCCTGGCCGGCTGCTTCGTCTTCAGCGCCCAGGTGCTCGTGTACGCCTTCACCAGCGCCAACCATCCGGCGGCTATCCGCGCGACCGCCCTGGGCTGGTCCGCGGGCGTCGGCCGGGTCGGCGCGATCTGCGGCCCCCTCCTCGGCGGCGCGCTGCTCGGCGCCGGCTACGCGGTGCCCTGGGGCTTCTACGCCTTCGCCCTGGTCGGCCTGATCGGCCTGATTGCGATCTCCTCGACCCGCAACCTCGGCACCGACTGACGAACCCGACGCGCGAGAGGGCCGACCGGGATTCCCGGTCGGCCCTCTTTCGTCGGTGGGTGTCGGCTAGCTGATGGGTGCGAGCGTGGGCCGCTTGGCGCTGACGCCGTCGCCCGAGGAACTGCCCCGCACGCGCCGACCGACCCACGGCACCAGGAAGTCCTTGGTCCACGCGAGATCGGCACGCCGCCGCGACGCCTTGTCGGTGGGCAGGTCGGGCCCCAGCGAGTCCATCTCGATCCGATGCGGGGCGCCGAGCGTCCCGAGTACCCGGATCGCCATGTTCTGGTGCCCGGGGGTGGACATGTGCAGGCGGTCCCAGTCCCACATCCGCAGGTCCTGGTACTCGCCGAAGCGCCAGAAGTCGACCAGCGTCGCGCCGTGCCGGTCGGCCACCTCACGCACCAGTTCGTTGTAGATCGCGGAGCGGCCCCGCAGCTTGCCGAACACCGCCGACCAGCCCGCGTCGAACGCGGTCCACATCAGCACCGTCGCGCCGGTCGCCGTCAGCTTGCCGATCGCCTCGTCGTACCGCGCGGCCAGTGCGTCGAGGTCTACCCTCGGCCGCATCAGGTCGTTGCCACCCGCGTAGATCGTGACGAGATCGGGTTCCATCGCGATCGCGGCGTCGAGCTGTTCGTCGACGATGGGCCCGAGCAGCCGACCGCGGACGGCCAGGTTGGCGTAGCCGAAGTCGGCGTCGCGCCGGGCCAGCTCCTCCGCCACCCGGTCCGCCCAGCCGCGTAGGCCGTTCGGTCGCGTCGGGTCGGGGTCGCCGACGCCCTCGCTGAACGAGTCACCGAGTGCGACGTACCTGTGGAATACGGGTTCCTGCGGCATCATGCCCCCCAGTATTTCAGTAGCAAAGCTAAGGAATCTGGAATCAGTGCCGAATCACACGTCGGTGCTGAAGCGGACGCCACCGTCGGGCAGGGCCACGCCGGGCCACACCCGGGCGCCGCGCAGCAGTTCGCAGCGCGCGCCGATGTCGGCGCCGTCGCCGATCACGGCGTCGCGGACCAGTGCCCGCGGGCCGATCCGGGCACCGAACCCGACGATCGAGCGCTCCACCGTCGCGCCGGCCTCCACCACAGCACCGTCGAACAGGATGGCGCCGTCGAGTCGCGCCCCGGCGCCGACCTCCGCGCCCCGGCCGACCACGGTCCCGCCGATCAGCACGGCCCCCGGCGCCACTCCGGCCCCCGGGTGCACCAGTGCCTCGCCGCGCGGGCCGGTCAGCGCCGGGGACGGCGCGATGCCGCGGACCAGGTCCGCCGAGCCGCGGACGAAGTCCTCCGGAGTCCCCATGTCACGCCAGTACGCGGCGTCCACGTGGCCGAACACCCGCCGACCGTCCGCCAGCAGTCCGGGGAACACCTCGCGTTCCACCGACACCGGGCGACCCGCCGGGATCTTCTCGATGATCTCGCGCCGGAACACGTAGCAGCCGGCGTTGATCTGGTCGGTCGGCGGATCCTGCGTCTTCTCCAGGAAGTCGGTGACCCGGCCGTTCTCGTCGGTCGGCACGCAGCCGAATGCGCGGGGATCGCCCACCCGGACCAGGTGCATCGTCACGTCCGCGTCGGTGGCGGCGTGGGTGTCCAGCACCGCCCGCAGGTCGGTACCGCCGAGCACGTCGCCGTTGAACACGACCACGTTGTCGGCGCGCAGCTTCGGGAGCACGTTGCGGATGCCGCCGCCGGTGCCCAGCGGCTCGGTCTCGGTGACGTACTCGAGTTCGAGGCCCAGCTCGGAACCGTCGCCGAAGTGCTCCTCGAAGACCTCCGCCTTGAACGACGTGCCGAGCACCACGTGGGTGATGCCCGCGGCCCGGATCCGGGCCAGCAGGTGCGTCAGGAAGGGCAGGCCCGCCGTCGGCAGCATCGGCTTCGGCGCCGACAGGGTCAGCGGCCGTAGCCGCGTGCCCTTGCCTCCGACCAGCACGACCGCGTCCACCGCGTCGTTCCGCACAATCTCGTTCCCCACGATGTCATTGCCCCCAAAGTCATCCGACATGGCCGGTTGTCTCCTCTTCGTTCGCACGATTGCGCACCGCCGACGCCACGGCGATCTTCGACCGCACCGCCAGACCGCCCTTGAGCGCCCACCGCACCGGAGCCTGCCACCAGTGCGGATGCCGGTCCGCCTGGAACCGGTAGGCGCTCTGGTGGTGAGCCGGCAGCATCAGTTCGGGGTGGCGCCCGGCCGCGTGACCCTTGGTATGGGTGACCTCGGCGGACGGGACGAACACGTTGAGCCAGCCGGCCCGGCCCAGCCGGTCGCCGAGGTCCACGTCCTCCATGTACATGAAGTAGCGCGAGTCGAAACCGTTGACGGCGTCGAACGCCGCGCGGCGCATCAGCAGGCAGGACCCGGACAGCCAGCCGACCGCACGCTCGGAGACCTGCTCGTTCTCCTGACGGTAGCGCTGCGTCCACGGGTTCGACGGCCACACCGTGCCGAGCAGCGCGTGTCCGGCGCCGGACACCAGTCCGGGGACCTCGCGGGCGGACGGGTAGACGCTGCCGTCGGGCTCGAGCACCAGCGGCCCGAGCGCGCCCGCCCGCGGCCAGCGCTCGGCGGCGGCGAGCAGGGTGTCGATGGATCCGGCGCCCCAGCGGATGTCGGGGTTCGCGACGACGACGAACTCGCACGCGGGATCCAGCTCGGCGACCGCGCGGTTGATCGCGCCGCCGTAGCCGATGTTCTCCCCCGTGCGCAGCAGGCGCACGTTCGCATTCGACGCGGCGGCCGCCTCCGGCGCACCGTCCGTCGAACCGTTGTCGACCATGACGACCTGCGTCGTCAACCGGGTTGCGTCCTGGAGGCTGTCCAGGAACTCCTGGAGATGCCTGCCGGGCGAATAGGTAACCGTCACCACGGCCAGCTGCGAACTCACGCGGGCAACCTTAGTCGCAGACCGCGGGCACCTCCGCCAGGGCCGCCTCCAGCGCCGCGCGCCACGGCCGCAGCGGGGTCAGACCCGCCGTCGCCCACGCCGCCGGGGAGAGCACCGAGTAGGCCGGACGAGGGGCCGGCCGCGGGAACTGCGCGGTTCCGCAGGGCCGTACCCGTTCCGGGTCCGCGCCCACGGCGGCGAACACCGCGCGGGCGAGGTCGAACCAGCTGGCCTGCCCGGAGTTGGTCGCATGCAGGACGCCCCTGACCGCGTCGCGGCCGGCCAGCTCGAGCAGACCGGCCGCGAGGTCACCGGCGAAGGTCGGCGAGCCGACCTGGTCGTCCACCACGTCGACGTGGTCGCGCTCGCGTTGCAGCCGCAGCATCGTGGCCACGAAGTCGGATCCGGTCCCGGTGTACACCCAGGCGGTGCGGACCACCACCGCGGCCGGGTCCGCGGCCAGCACCGCCCGCTCCCCCGCCAGCTTGGTCCGCCCGTACACGGTCCGGGGACCCGTCGGCGCGTCCGGCTCGTACGGGACGGTCGCGTCGCCGGCGAACACGTAGTCGGTCGAGACGTGGACCAGCCGGGCGCCGACGCGCGCGGTGGCCTCGGCAAGGGTGCGCGGCCCGTCGACGTTCACCCTGGTCGCGGCGGGCTCGTCGGACTCTGCGGCGTCGACCGCGGTGTACGCGGCGCAGTTGAGCACCACCGAACCGGGCCGAACAGCCGCGGCCACGGCGTCGGGATCGGTGATGTCCAACTCGCCCGACCCCAGGCCGACGACGTCCAACCCGAGAGTGGCACCACGGCGGAGCAACTGGGTACCGAGCTGGCCACGGGCGCCGGTCACAAGGATCTTCGTCACATCGGAAAGTCTGGCACGCCGGTCCGAGGTCCGAGACCGGGGCCGTTTCGTCAGTAGCCTGAGACCGGGTCGAAGGGACACCGTATCGACAGGAGGACCTAATTCGTGCCGGACAGCAAGGTGCGCGGCGGCAGTACGCCGGGCCGAAGACCGCCCAGGGGTGATCGGTCGCGCCCGACCACCTCGGCGGGCGGGCTGACCGCCCACCCGGGACGACTGGCCCTTGCCATCGTGTCGGCGCTGGTCCTCGTGGTCACCGGGTTCGCCTGGCGCAGTGTCGACTCCCTCGAGGCCAACCTCGCCACCGCCCGACTCGGGCTCGGCGGCACCAAGGACGGCGCGCTGGACATCCTGATGGTCGGCACCGACAGCCGCACCGACGCGCACGGCAACCCCCTCTCGCAGGGCGAGCTCGACTCGCTGCGCGCGGGCGACGCCGAGGCCGACAACACCGACACCGTCGTGCTGATCCGGGTGCCCGTCGACGGCAGTTCCGCGACCGCCCTGTCGATTCCGCGCGACTCCTACGTGGACGTCCCGGGCATCGGCAACTCCAAGATCAATGCCGCGTTCGGCGCGACCAAGGCCACCGAACTCGACCGGCTGAAGGCGGAGGGCGAATCCGACTCCGAGGCCGAGCAGCAGGCCACCCAGGCCGGCCGCGAGGCCCTGATCAAGTCGGTCGCGAACCTGACCGGGGTGACCGTGGACCACTACGCGGAGGTCGGTCTGCTGGGATTCGTCCTGCTCACCGATGCCGTCGGCGGCGTCGACGTGTGCCTGAACAACCCGGTGGACGAGTGGATGTCCGGGGCCAAGTTCCCGGCAGGCGAGCAGACCCTCCGCGGCGCCGACGCGCTGTCCTTCGTCCGGCAGCGACACGACCTGCCCCGCGGCGATCTCGACCGCATCGTCCGCCAGCAGGTGTTCATGGCCTCGCTGGTGCACCAGGTGCTCTCCGCGAAGACGCTGAGCAACCCGAGCAAGCTGAGCCAGCTCAGTTCCGCGGTACAGCGCTCGGTGGTGATCGACGACGACTGGGACATCCTCGGTTTCGCCAAGCAACTGCAGGGTCTCGCCGGCGGCGAGGTCAAGTTCGAGACGATCCCGGTCGTCGACATCAACGCGACCACCGACTACGGCGAGTCCATCGTGCAGGTCGATCCCAAGGCTGTCCGCAAGTACGTGGCCTCGCTCGCGGGCCAGGGCGAGGACACTGACTCCGACGCGGCGTCGACACCGTCGGTGGACCCCTCGACCGTGACGGTGGACGTCGCCAACGACAGCGGAATCGGCGGGCTGGCGACACGGGTCGCGGAGGCGTTGTCCGCGAAGGGCTTCCTCGAGGGCGCGGTCGGCAACAACACCGGCACGTCGGTGAGCACCAGTCGGGTCCTGGCCGCCGACTCCGACTCCGACGGCGCGAAGTCGGTCGCCGCGGCGCTCGGCGGGCTGCAGGTGGTCGGCGACCCGTCGCTGCCGGCGGACACCGTGCGGGTGGTGCTCGCCACCGACTACTCGGGTCCCGGTTCCGCCTCGGCCACCACGTCCGGTTCCGCCGAACCGACCTCCGACATCGTCGAGAAGGGCACCAACACCACCCCGGTCACCCCGGGGCCGGCCATCGATGCCGGCCGCAAGGGACCCCAGTGCGTGAACTGATGCGGTGTGTGAACTGATGGCCGTTCGACTGGTGCAGTGCGCCAACTAGAGAAAGCGGATTCGTGAGCGAGACCAACCTGACCGCGGCCCTGCTCGACCCGATCCTGCAGCGGGACCCGGCGCGGCCGCGCGTCACCTACTACGACGACGCCAGCGGCGAGCGCATCGAGCTGTCCGCGCTCACCCTCGCGAACTGGGCTGCCAAGACCGCGAACCTGCTGCGCGACGAGTTCGGTCTGCTGCCGGGGGCCCGGGTGAGCGTGCTGCTTCCTGCGCACTGGCAGTCCGCCGCCGTCCTGCTCGGCTGCTGGTGGACGGGTGCGGAGGTGCTGCTGACCGCCGCCGACGACGCGGACCTGGCACTGGTCACCGCCGAGGGACTGGACGAGGTCGCGGACCTGCCCGAGGTGGCCGTGCTGTCCCTCGACGCGTTCGGCCGCCCGGCCGACAACCTGCCGGTGGGCGTGACCGACTACGCGACCTCGGTGCGGGTGCACGGCGACCAGTTCCGCCCCGACGCGGCGGCGGCCGGCGCCCCCGCTCTGGACGGCCTGACCGTCGCCGAGGTCCTGGCGGACGCTCGCGAATCCGCGGCGGCGCAAGGCTTCTCCGCCGACGACCGGGTGCTGTCCACCACCGGGTGGTCGAACACCCGCGAGCTGACCGACGGACTGCTGGCCGTGCTGGCAGCCGGAGCCTCGCTGGTGCAGGTCGCGAACCCGGACGAGCAGAGGTCCGAGCGTCGCGTCGCGAGCGAGAAGGTGACCCGGGTGCGGGCAGGCTAGCCGCTCAGCCCACCCAGGCTGCCGAGGCCGCCCATGCCCAAGCCGCCGCCCAAGCCGCCGCCGTTGCCGCCGTTGCCGCCGCCGTTGCCGCCGCCGTTGCCGCCGTTCATGCCTGTCAGCAGATTGCTGATCAACCCGATCATGGCCAGCAGTACGTTCTCGCTGATCGATCCCATCGTGCCCTCAACTCCTTGCGTTACCGGAAACGGTCACACCGCACCGCCGTGACAGTGCGCTGTCCTCCGCGCCGCGCCCCGATCGCCGCACTGCTCCCATTGAACGCCTCACCCGGGGCATTGGCCAGGGTCGCTCGGCATCTGGCACCGGGTGCACGACCGGACACCGCGCCGCGCAGAGACCCGGCGCGGCGCGGTGGCTCAGGCGGCCAGGGCCTGAACCGGCGACACCCGTGCCGCGGCCCTGGCCGGCAGCAGCGCCGCGGCCACGCCCGCGACCCCGCCGACCAACACGATCACCACCAGCGTCAGCCAGGCCGAGGACGGCAGCACCACGTCCCCGGCACCGAACACCGATGCCGTGCCCGCCACACCCAGCACCAGGCCCAGCAAGACCCCGACCGCCGACGCGACCACCGCCACCAGCACGGCCTCGTACACCAGCAGCGTCCGCAGGCCCGCCCGGCTCACCCCGACCGCGCGCAGCAGTCCGGACTCACGCCGCCGCTCGAGCACCGACAGCGCCATCGTGTTGCCGACCCCGATCAGCGCGATCAGGATCGCCACCGACAGCAGTCCCACGACGATCAGCAGCAGCGTGTCGAGCACCGAGGCGAGCGCGGCGCGCATGGCCACCGCGCCACCGACCTCCGCGGTCGGGTCGAGTTGTCCTGCCGCGTCGGTGATCTCGGACTGCACCGAGTTGACCTGTTCGTCGGTCAAGCCGTCGGCCAGCCGGATCCACAGTGACTCGGTGACCGGGGCGGGAGTCATCGCCAGCACCTCCGACCGCCGCACCAGCGCGGGTTGTCCGTCCGGCCCGGCGACCACCGTCAACGCCCGTGTGACCCCGTCGTGGCGGAGTTCGAGCCACTGTCCCACGGCGACGCCGAGGGCGTCGATCTGCTCGGGCGAGAGGGAGATCTGCCCGGCCTGCGGCAGTGCGAGCGGGATCCGCAGCGCCGCGCGGGTGGCATCCGGGTCCACACCGGATAGGGTCACCCGTTGGCCGTTCGGGGCCGTCGCCTCGGCGCGCAGCAACGGCGCCACTGCCGTCACCCGGTCGAGTGCGCCGACCTGGCGCTCGAGGTCGACGGGTATGCCCTGCGGCGCGGCGCTGACAACGGTCACGTCGACGGGGAACTGCTCGTCGAGCGCCTTCGGCGCGCTGGCCCCGACCGCCGCGATGCCGACCACCATGGTCGCGGTGACCGTGACGCCGACCAGCAGCGCGGTCGCGGTCGCGGTGGTGCGGCGCGGGTTTCGCAGCGCGTTCCCCACCGCCAGCTCCCCCAGCGGTCCGGCCAGCCGTGCCGGGGCCCGCCCGAGCGCGGCCACCGCGGCGGGAATGACGGTGCGGCCCAACAGGACCACGCCGAGGAAGAGGAGGATCCCGCCGCCGCACGCGACGGTCACCTGTTCGGCGCGAACCCCCGCGGCCAGCACCACCACGCCCACGAGCAGCCCCGCGCCGCCACCGACGTTGCGGGCCAACGAGGACGAGGCCGGTTCGGGCTTCGCCTCGACGGGGGCCAGGGCGGCGAGTGGCGCCACCCGCGTCGCCGCCCGCGCGGGCGCCATGGCTGCCAGGTAGGTCACCACGAGCCCGACCGCCAGGCCGGCCCCCACCGCGGCCGGCGAGACACCGAGGGTGTCGAGCGGGACCGGGGCGTCGAGGGCTCCGGCCACCCGGGTGACGGCCCAGGCCAGCCCGACCCCGACCAGTACCCCGGCGACGGAGGCCACCAGCCCGACGGCCAGCGCCTCGATCCGCACACCGCGCCGCACCTGGGCGCCGGTCGCCCCGATGCAGCGCAGCAGCGCCATCTCCCGGGTCCGCGCGGCCACGAGCACCGCGAATGTGTTGGCGATGACCAGCCCCGACACCACCACCGCGATCGCCGCGAAGGCCAACAGCACGTTGCGGATCACGTCGGCGCCGCCGAGGTACTCGGCCGAGGCCGCCGCCGCCTGCTCGGCCCCGGTCCGCACGGTGGCATCCGGCCCGAGGGCGCCGGCCACCGCCGCGACGAGTGCCGACTGATCTCCGTCGACGCCGGCCGCCCGGATCTCGTGGTGCGCCCCGCCCGCGGTCCAGGTCGCGAGCTGGTCCGCGGTGGCGAACAGCGAGACCCCGCCCATCCGCCGGGCGCTCCCGGACAGGTCGACCTCCCCCACCACGACGGCCTCACCCGAGACCTCTCCGGGGTCGGCCGAGAGCGCGGTCACCGCAACCCGGCTGCCGAGCGGGAGCCCGGAGCCGGAGCCGACGGCCACCTCGCCGGGTGCGTCGGGGAAACGCCCGTCCGACAGGCGCTGCCAGCGCAGGTCCTCGTCGACCGCAAGCGAGGTGGCGGTCCCGAACAGCTTCCCGTGTTCCGCCGCGGACACCCGCACCGCGGTCTCGGTGTCAGTGGTCACCGCCCGCACCCCGGCCACCTCGCCGACGGCCACGGCGGCGCGGCGGGCCTGCTCCGCGTCGCCCGCGTCTGCCACCACCACGTCGGTGTTCCGGTACTGCCCGGCAAGGGAATTCGTGATGCCGGCCTGCGTGGTGGCGCCGAGCACCAGCGTCGCCACCACAAACGCGACGGCGATCAGGACCGCGAGGGCGGAGGCCAGGTAGCGGCCCGCGTGGGCGCGGGCCTGCGCGAGGGTGAGGCTCAGCATGTGCGCGCCCCGAGCTCACGCATTGTCTCGATCACCGAATCCGTCGTGGGACTGTCGATCTCGCCGGCGATGTGGCCGTCGGCGAGCAGCACCACCCGGTCCGCATAGGAGGCGGCGACCGGGTCGTGGGTGACCATCACCACGGTCTGACCGACTTCGCGCACGCTGGCCCGGAGCAGGCCGAGCACCTCGGCACCCGAATGGGAGTCGAGGTTCCCGGTGGGCTCGTCGGCGAAGATCACGTCCGGCCGGGGCAGCAGGGCCCGCGCGACCGCGACGCGCTGCTGCTGGCCGCCGGACAGCTCGTGTGGCAGGTGGCCGAGCCGGTGCCGAAGGCCGAGTCGGGTGACCACCTGCGCCATCCAGTCGGGGTCGGGGCGCATCCCGGCCAGCCGCATCGGCAGCAGCATGTTCTCCTCCGCGGTGATTACCGGCAGCAGGTTGAACGCCTGGAACACGAATCCGATGCGGTCACGACGCAACTCGGTCAGCGCGCGGTCGCCGAGCCCGGTCAGGTCGGTCTCCCCCAGGTAGACCCGACCACCGGAGGCCTCGTCGAGGCCCGCGAGGCAGTGCATGAGGGTCGACTTCCCCGAGCCGGACGGTCCCATGATCGCGGTGAACTCCCCGCGGCGGAAGTCCACGTCCACCGCGTCCAGCGCGCGAACCGCGGCCTCGCCCTCCCCGTACAGCTTCGTCAGTGCGACCGCACGGGCCGCCGGATTGTCCAGTGTCGTCATGAAATCGACGCTACGAGCGCGGACCGGTCGGGCGCATCGGCGCGCGGTGGGATCCAGGGCGCGGGAGCATCGGCGTGCGGGGGGACCCACCGGGCGGCCCCGTCATACCTGGGTAGGACGTCAGCCGCGGAGCAGGTCCTCCGGCCGCACCAGCCCCGCCTGGTAGGCGAACACCACCGCCTGGACCCGGTCTCGCGAACCGGTCTTCGAGAGAACCCGTCCCACATGGGTTTTCACCGTCGCCTCGGAGACGAAGAACTTCGCCGCGATCTCGCCGTTCGACAGTCCGTGCGCCATCGCCTCGAGCACCTCCACCTCCCGCTTCGTCAGTGCCTCCGGCAGCTGCGGACGTGCCACGGGGGTCGCCCCGGCCAGTATCGGGCCGACGTGCTGGAGCAGCCTGCGGGTCGACCGGGCGGCGATGACCGCGTCGCCCCGGTACACGGTCCGCACCGCGTCGAGCAGCTCCTCGGGCTGGGCGTCCTTGAGCAGGAACCCACTGGCCCCCGCGGAGATGGCCGCGAGCACGTACTCGTCGTTGTCGAAGGTGGTGAGCACCACCACCTTCGGGGACAGCTCCAGCGCCGCGAGCCTGCGGGTGGCCTCGATGCCGTCCATGTTCGGCATCTGCACGTCCATCAGCACCACGTCCACGGGTACCCGCGTCAGCTCGCGCAACCCCTGCTCGCCGTCGGCGGCCTCGACCACCACGCTCATGTCCGGCTGGGAGTCGATCACCATCCGGAAACCGGCCCGCACCAACTGCTGGTCGTCGACCAGTCCGACCCGGATCGGCCCGGATTCCGTCATGTCATGTCCTCTCGTAGGGCAGTTCGACCTGGACCCGGTAGCCGCCGCCGGCCTGCGAACCCGCCGCGAACCGGCCCCCGTGCAGTTCGACCCGCTCCCGCATCCCGATCACACCCTGCCCGCCCGCGCTCGGTGCGACCAGGGCGGCGGCGGCGCCCCGGCCGTCGTCGACGACGGTCAGCTCGAGCGCCCGCTCGCCCCACCGCTGGCCGACCGTCACCTGCGCGGCGGGTCCGGCGTGCTTGAGCACGTTGGTCAGCGACTCCTGCACGATGCGGTACGCGGTCAGTTCCGCCCCGGTGGACATCTCGTGGGCCTCGCCCTCGACCTGGTGCACCACCGCGAGGCCGCCGCGGCGCATCTCCGCGATCAGGTCGTCGATGTCGGAAACCCTTGGCGTGGAGCTGTACTCACGGGGATGGTCCGAACGCAGCACCGACAGCAGCGCGCGCATGTCGGTCAGCGCCTGTCGCCCGGTCTGGGCGATCGTCTCGAGCGCGGCGACCGCCGCGTCGGGGTCTGACCTGGCGCTGTAGCGTCCGCCGTCGGCCTGCGCGATCACCACCGTGAGCGAATGCGCGACGATGTCGTGCATCTCCCGGGCAATTCGGGTCCGCTCGTTGATCGCGGCGATCTCCGCCTCCTGCGCGCGCTCGAGCTCGAGCAGCCGGGCCCGTTCGGTCAGACCCTCCAACTCCTGGTTGCGCACCCGGCGCAGGTCCCCGAACGCCCACACCGCGACCACGAACACGATGAGGAATGCCGTCAGGAAGACCTTGCCCTGCCACGTCGTGGACTCGCCGCCGAAGTACCGCATCCCGGCGCCGATCACGCCGAGAACGGCGAGGCCCAGCCCCCAGCTGCTGGCCCAGCGTGGGCCGTAGCCGGCCAGGGCGTACACCGCGATCGGCACCGCGATCACCGAGGGCAGCATGGTGTGCGGAACGACCACCAGGTGCAGCACCGAGAAGCCCGCCACGGTGAGCCCGGCGGCCGCGACCCGGGTCCGGCGCCAGGCGAGCGGCACGGTCATGCCGAGCGAGACGACCAGCCCAATCCAGCCCTCGCCCGAGGTGAGCGTGAGCAGGCCACACATCAGCGTGAGCACGACGGCGATCGCGCGGTCGATCCCGACCACGTGCGCGGCACTCCAGCGGTACCAGCGCTCGCCCAGCGGGAATCGGACCATGTCGCCAGCGTAGCCACCGGACGGCGCCGCACCGCACCGCGGCCACGGCCGACCCCACAAACGCCAGTTCCCCGATGTCACATCGGGTGTCCCCGGGGGGGAACCGATGTGACATCGGGGAACGTGGGGTGGTGGGCCGCAGGGCCTGTCGAGGGGCTGTGCGGTCAGCTCACTTGAGCAGTGCGCGGGACATCACGACCCGCTGAATCTGGTTGGTGCCCTCGTAGATCTGGGTGATCTTGGCGTCGCGCATCATCCGCTCGACCGGGAAGTCGGTGGTGTATCCGGCGCCGCCGAACAGCTGCACTGCGTCGGTGGTGACCTCCATCGCGACGTCCGACGCGAAGCACTTCGCGGCGGCCGAGATGAAGCCGAGGTTCTTCTCGCCACGCTCGGCGCGGGCCGCCGAGGTGTAGACCATCAGGCGTGCGGCCTCGACCTTCATCGCCATGTCGGCGAGCATGAACTGGACGGCCTGGTTGTCGGCGATGGCGCGGCCGAACTGCTTGCGGTCCTTGGTGTAGGCCAACGCGGCGTCGAGCGCGCCCTGGGCCAGGCCGACGGCCTGCGCACCGATGGTCGGGCGGGTGTGGTCGAGCGTCTGCAGCGCGGTCTTGAAGCCGGTGCCGGGCTCGCCGATGATGCGGTCGCCCGGGATGCGGCAGTTCTCGAAGTACAGCTCTGCGGTCGGCGAACCCTTGATGCCGAGCTTGTGCTCGAGCGGGCCGACGGTGAAGCCCTCGTCGTCCTTGTGCACCATGAACGAGCTGATGCCGTTGGCGCCCTTGTCCGCGTCGGTCACGGCCATCACGGTGTACCAGGCGGACTGGCCGCCGTTGGTGATCCAGCACTTGGAGCCGTTGAGGATCCAGTCGTCGCCGTCCGCCTTGGCTCGGGTGCGCATCGCGGCGGCGTCGGAGCCGGCCTCGCGCTCGGACAGCGCGTAGGAGGCCATCGCGTCACCGGCGGCGATCGACGGGAGCACCTGCGCCTTGAGCTCCTCGGAGCCGTTCAGGATCAGGCCCATGGTGCCGAGCTTGTTCACGGCGGGGATCAGCGACGACGAGCCGCAGACGCGGGCGACCTCTTCGATGACGATGCAGGTGGCGACCGAGTCGGCACCCTGTCCGCCGAACTCCTCCGGCACGTGCACGGCGTTGAAGCCGGAGTTGACGAGGGCGACCCGTGCCTCCTCGGGGAAGCGGGCCTTCTCGTCGACCTCCTTGGCGTACGGCGCGATCTCCTTCTCCGAAAGCGCGCGGATCGCCGCCCGGAGCTCGTCGTGCTCTTCGGCGAGCTTGAACAGGTCGAAGTCCGGGTTTCCAGCCATCTGCAGCTCCTCTGGGAGAAAGTGGTGATCCGCCGCGACCGAAGTCCGACGCGGCACTCAGTGCCAAACTGAGGCCACTATACCCCAACCACCGGGACGTTCCTGGCGCACTACGTGCCACGGTGCGGCACCGAGTGCCAGACCCTGCGCAGGATTGGCGCCGCCTTGACTCCGGCCCCGCGGTCAGCGCCCCGAACCCAGCCGCTCCTGCAGCAGGTCCGCCACCCGGTTCGGCGCGGTCCCGCGCGGGAAGACCGCAACCACCATCTCGTCGGCGAACCCGTCCGCTCCCGCGGCCCGGTGGACCCGCGTCCGGATCTCGGCCAGCGCGGCGCGCAACTCGCCCGAGGTGGCGCGCACCCCGTCGCGCACCATCCGACGCAACAGGTAGTTGTGGGTGGCGGTCACCGAGGCCGCGAACTGCACCAGCTCGAGGTCCGCCTCGTCGGGCAACTCACGACGCAGGTACTCCACGAACAGCCGCTCGTAGCGGTAGCCCGTCACGATCTCCCGGTCCCGCAACGCCGGTACGCCCTGGACCACCGCGTAGCGCCGTTCGGCCACGTCCCGCCAGTGCGAGAAGCGCTCGAACACCAGCATGGCGGCGTCACACACGGCCTTCCACGGGTCGTCGTGGTCGGCGTCCAGGTACTCGGCGGCCTGGGTCAGCAGCGTCTCGTGGTCGGCGAAGACCACGTCCTCCTTCGCCCGGAACTGCCGGAAGAAGGTGCGCCGCGAGATGCCCGCCGCCTCCGCGATCTCGTCGACGGTGGTGGCCTCGTAGCCCTTCTCGGCAAACAGCCGCAATGCCTCCGCCACCACTGTGAGCCGAAACTGTGCGGGATCGTCGCTGGGCATGCGGACCAGCGTAGGCCCTGCGGGCCTGTGCGCCTTTCTGGTAGCCGGAGCAACCAGAAAGGCGCACAGGCGGCGGAGCCGCCTAGGGGGCGACCGACGACCAGTCGGCGAACCCGGTGGGATCGTGCCTGCCGAGGCTCGCGTGCTCGAACAGGCCGGCGCCGGGCTCACCGTTGCAGGTGGCGCTGGCGGAGAAGTCGCTGACGCCGAAGGGAATACGGCCCGCGATCGCCGGGTCGGTGAGGTCGTAGACCGCGCGTTCGACCCACTTGCGTCCGCGCCACTGGCCGTGCGTCCACTCGGGATCGCCGCCGTAGCCCGCGCCGACGTGCAGCGCGATCCCGGTTCGCGGGGTCACCTCGATCGTTACCGGGCTGCCGTCGGCCGCGGTCAGGTGCAGGGTGGCCGCCCGGGCCCGCCGGGTGCCGGAGACGTAGTCGAACTCGACCCGCGGCCAGCCGAGCTGCTCGATCCGGCCGTCGTTCCAGACCCGGGTCGCGTCGTTGAGAGTGCGGAACCCGTCCGGGCTCTCCTGGATGATCACGATCACCGAGAACTCCTCGAACCGCAACGGCACGTACAGCCACCAGAAGCCCTCGGACGGGTTGTCGACGAGCCGGCCCGCCGGGTCGCCGTCGCCGACCGGGCGGATCCCCCACGACCGGTCGCGGGTGCCCATCCACCGGTCCGGATCGACGACGACGTCCTCGCCGTCGACCGACAGCACGCCCGACCAGGTGCCGGTCTGGGCGAACCGGCTCGAATCCAGCTGCGGCCGCAACCCGTTCATGAGCAGGTGCGGCTGCTCCTGCACCGCGGGGCAGGAGCCCTCCCAGGTGAGGTCGAATCCGAGGCCGCCGGCGTCGTCGCCCTCGCACACCACCCGCAGCCGCCGTAGCGGCTCGAGCACCTCGATGCGGAAGCCGCCGACCGCCAGGTCCAGCGAACGCTCCTCGAGCGCGTCGGAGAACCGCACCGCCCACTGCCGATCACCCTTGCGGACGGTCGCGAACGCGTCGGTGACACCCAGGTTCGGGTACGCCCCGAAGCCGGTCACCAGGAACAGGTCGCCCTCGGTGTCGAGGGCGTTGAAGTACGAACGGTCGTAGAAGTTCTTGTCGCTGGTGGCGACCCGCGCCATCGACAGCGAGGTCTGGTGGATCGGGTACTCGTCAAGCGGCGCAGGCATGTCGACTCTCCCAGGTTGGAATTCGTTGCAACGATGAACGTAAATCCGAACGTCGCAGAATCTAACCCGGAAGTCCCGCCCCGATGCGCGAAACGGGCAACTGCCCGCCCGCGCTTCTCGGTCAGCCCAGCAGTTGGGCGCGCAGCGCCGCGTCCTTCTCGAGCACCATCGACTCGAGGCCGGCCTGGAACTTCTCCATCGCCGCCCGCAGCGCCGGGTCCGACGCCCCGAGGATCCGCGCCGCCAGCAGGCCCGCGTTGCGGGCGCCGCCGATGGACACGGTCGCGACCGGAACCCCGGCCGGCATCTGCACGATCGACAGGAGCGAGTCCATCCCGTCGAGGTACTTCAGCGGCACCGGCACGCCGATCACCGGCAGCGCGGTCGCCGACGCGACCATGCCGGGCAGGTGCGCGGCCCCGCCGGCGCCCGCGATGATCACCTTCAGCCCGCGATCGGCCGCCTCGCGGGCGTAGTCCAGCATCCGCTGCGGGGTGCGGTGCGCGGAGACCACGCCGACCTCGAACCGGATCCCGAACTCCGCCAACGCTTCCGCCGCTGCCTCCATCGTCGGCCAGTCGGAGTCGCTGCCCATGATCAGGCCGACCTGAGGCCCGTTCGTATCACTCACCGTGTCACTCCCCGTCAATTCGCTCGGCTGGTTCAATTCCCCGTCGCTTCGCTCGGCTGGTTCAATTCCCCGTCGCTTCGCTCGGCTGGTTCAATTCCCCGTCGCTTCGCTCGGCTGGTTCAATTCCCCGTCGCTTCGCTCGCCCCGCCATGCACGTCCCAACCGTCGGTCCACTCCCCGTGCGAGAGCCAGTGCGCCGCACGCTCGGCGCGCTCGCGCACCTGCGCCACGTACGCCGCGTCGTCGATCGAACCGCCGGCCGCGCCGACCACGTTCACGTGCCCGATCTTGCGGTCCTTGCGCTCGCCCTTGCCGTACAGGTGCACCTTCGCGTCCGGCATCCGGGCGAACAGGTGGTGCAGTCGCTCGTCCATGCTCATCGCCGGCGCCTCGGGCGCCCCGAGCACGTTCGCCATCACCGTCACCGGCGCGATGGGCGAGGTGTCGCCCAACGGGTAGTCGAGCACCGCCCGCAGGTGCTGCTCGAACTGCGAGGTCCGCGCGCCGTCCTGCGTCCAGTGTCCGGAGTTGTGCGGTCGCATGGCCAGCTCGTTGACCACCAGCCGGCCGTCCGTGGTCTCGAAGAGCTCCACCGCCATCGCCCCGACCGCGCCGAGCTCGGCCGAGATCCGCAACGCCAACTGCTCGGCCTCGGTCGCGAGCTCCACGGGCAGGTCGGCCGCGGGCGCGATCACCACGGCGCACTGCCCGTCCCGCTGCACGGTCTCCACCACCGGCCAGGTGGCACCCTGGCCGTACGGCGAGCGCGCGACCATGGCGGACAGCTCGCGACGCATCGAGACCTTCTGCTCGACCATCAACCGCACGCCCTTGTCGAGCTGCTCGGTGACGATCGCCTCGGCCGACTCGGCGTCGGTCGGCATCCACACGCCCCGGCCGTCGTAGCCACCGCGGACCGCCTTGACGACGATCTGCCAGCCGTGCTCGTTGCCGAAGCGCTCCACGTCCCCGGCCCAGGTCACCTCGGCGAAGGCCGGCACCGGCACACCCAGCTCGGCGAGCCGCCTGCGCATCGCCAGCTTGTCCTGCGCGAAGACCAGCGCGTGCGGCGGCGGCTGCACGTTGACGCCCTCGGCGACCAGCACCTCGAGGTGTTCGGTGGGCACGTGCTCGTGGTCGAAGGTGAGCGCGTTCGAGCCGACCGCGACCCGGCGCAGCGCGTCCAGGTCGGTGTGGCTGCCGAGCACCACGTCGGAGCTGACCTGTGCGGCCGGCTCGTCCGGTCCGCCGGAGAGCACCCGAAGGCACTGGCCCAGCTCGATCGCGGCCTGGTGCGTCATCCTCGCCAGCTGCCCGCCACCGATCATCGCGACCACCGGCATGCCGGCGGCAGGGCCTCGTGGGCTCGTGGGGCGGGGCTGGGATCCGGGTTCAACGCTCACGACTGAACATGGTGTCATGCCCGGTTCGCCGTGGGTACGTCGAGGTCGGCGGCACCCCCCGAACGCGACGGACGCCCCACCCATCCTGACAGCCGCCTGAGATCGGAGTGTCCGTCGCACGTCACACCGGGCTCTTTCGTAGACTCAACCGTTGTGTCATTTATCGATCAAGTCGTGAGCCGCCTCCCCCGACCCCTGCGGGGGCTGGTGTTGCAGCATCACGAACTGGTCAAGTTCGCCCTCGTCGGCGGCACCACGATGATCTTCGACCTCGCGATCTTCTACTCGCTGAGCCTGACGATCCTCGAAGAGAAGCCCGTCGTCGCCAAGATCATCTCCGGCGTGATGGCGACGATCCTGAGCTACATCCTCAACCGTGAGTGGGCGTTCAAGCACCGCGGCGGACGCGAGCGCCACCACGAGGCGCTGCTGTTCTTCACCATCAGCGCCGTCGGCGTGGGCCTGGCCGCCGCCCCGCTGTGGATCGCGAACAACGTCTTCGACATCCGCGGCACGCAGGACGTCACCACCGTGGTGATCGTCGACTTCGTGCTCAACTACATCATCGGCAACCTGCTGCAGATGGTCTTCCGGTTCTGGGCGCTGCGCCGCTTCGCGTTCCCCGAGGAGAACGGCCGCGTCGAGCCCGACGGCACCATCGCGTTCGACGCGACCCCGGACCAGCTCGCCGAGGAAGAACTCGACCACAGCTGAGGGCTATCGCGGTTCGACCGGCGCGACGGGATCCTCACCGCGGGCGGTCGGCACGAACACCGCGAACAGCGCCGGTCGACGGCTCTGCAGTGCGAGGCGTCCGCCGTCGGCCTCGACCAGCGCCCGCGCCAGTGCCAGGCCCACCCCGGTCGACCCCGCCCCGGAGAACCCGCGTTCGAAGATGTGCGGGGCCAGCGCGTCGCTGACGCCCATGCCCTCGTCCGACACCTCCACACACACCATCGCGTCGCGCCGAGGCTCGACGCCCGGCACCATCCGCACCAGCACCGTGCAGGTGCCCGCGCCGTGCCGCAACGCGTTGTCGACCAGGACCGACACCGACTCCCGCAGTCGCGGCGCCGTCGCCGACGCCCACAGGTCCGGTGACCCGCGCAGCACCAGCGACCGTCCGGCCTGCTCGAACTGCGGCTGCCACTCCGCGACCACCGTCCTCAGCTCCGCCAGCACCGGCACCCGGCGGTGCCCGCCGCCGAGAGTCCGGGACGAGCGCACCAGGTCGTCGATCGCCTGCGTGAGCCGATCCACCTGGGCGAGCGCCTCGTCCGCCTCGTGGACCACCGCCGGGTCCGGGTGCACGGACAGCTCGTCGAGCCGCAACCGGACCGCGGTGAGCCGGCTCCGCAGCTGATGGGAGACGTCGCCGACGAGCTCGCGCTCGCGCTGCAGGCGCCCCGCGATCTCGACGGTCGCGGAGTCCAGCACGTCCGAGACGCGGTCGAGTTCGGGGATCCCGTGCCGCCGCGCGTCCTGACGGAAGTCGCCCTGCGCCAGCCGGGCGGCGCGGTCCGCCACGTCCTGCAACGGGTCCGCCAGCCGGCGGGCGGTGACCGATGCCACCGCCACACCCGCGCCGAAGGTCACCAGCACCACCAGCCCGACGGCGGCGGCGGCCTGCCGCTGCATCGTCTGCATCCGGTCGGCCGACACCTCGAGCCGCAGCGAACCGGACTTGCCCATCGAGATCGACTCGACGAGCGGCTCGTCGAGCGGCTCCGCCCCGATCTCGACGTGGGCGACCGAGTCGTCGGGCATCGGATAGGTCACCGAGAGCCGGCCGCCGTCCGGGATCGCCAACCGCAGCGTGTCGACGTCGAGCCCGCCCTCGATCACACCGGCCTCGCCCTCCTGCGAGATGATCTCGTCGGCCAGCTGGTCGAGCCGGTTCTGCAGGCTGGTCCGACTGAAGTCCTCGACCCACATCCAGCCGAGGTACATCAGCGGCAGGCCGAGCAGCAGACCGGTGAGCAGGACGACGGCGACGATGGACTGCAGGATGCGACGACGCACTTCGGCGGCCTGTCAGTTGTTGAAGCGGAACCCGACACCGCGGACGGTGGCGATGCGACGTTCGGCGACCGGACCCTCGTCACCGATCTTCCGACGCAACCACGACATGTGCATGTCCAGCGTCTTCGACCCGCGCAGATCCGCGTCGCCCCACACCTCGTGCAGGATGACGTCGCGCGAGACCACCTCGCCGGCCCGGTCGATGAGCACCTTGAGGAGTTCGTACTCCTTGTTGGCCAGGGCGATCTCGGTCCCGCCGACCAGCACCCGGCGGGCGGCCGCCTCGAGCCGGATGTCGCCGACCTCCACCACCGAGTCGTCGGCGTTGCCGCCGCGGCGCATCAGGGCGCGCACCCGGGCCATCAGCTCGGCCAGCCGGAACGGCTTGCCTACGTAGTCGTCCGCGCCCGCGTCGAGGCCGACCACGAAGTCCACCTCGTCGGTTCGCGCGGTGAGCATCAGCACCGCCAGGCTGGACCCCTTGGCGCGCAGCTGTCGGCAGACCTCGAGCCCGTCGATGCCGGGCAGCCCGAGGTCGAGGATCAGCAGGCTGAAGGTCCCGCCCAGGGCCATGTCGAGCGTCTCGGGTCCGGTCTGGGCGACGGTCACGGTGTAGCCCTCGCGGCCCAGCGCGCGGGAGAGCGGCGTGGCAATGGCCTCGTCGTCCTCGGCAAGTAGTACGGCAGTCACGTCACCACAGTACGGAGCCGCGCAACCGCTGCGTATCCGTTGCCACCGATCAGCCGAAATCGACTGCTCCGCCGGGGTTCTCCCCCGGGTCCAGGTACGTCGAGTCGAACACCTGGTGGTAGAGCAGCGAATGCACCCGCTGCACGTCCGGGATGTCCTCGAACTCGAGCGGATCGTCGGCGGCCGACACGATCACCAGGGTCCCGGTCCTCAGCATCCGGTCGAGCAGACCGTGCCGGAACTGCACATTGCTGATCCGGCCCAGCGGAATGTCGATGCCCGTGTGGGTGATCACGCCGTGCCGGATCAGCACCCGACGGTCGGTGATGATGAAGTGCGTCGACTTCCAACTGACGAGCGTGCCGACGCATCGCCAGCCCACGATCCCGAGCCACCCCGCGAGCACGACGAGGAGGGCCACCGTGCGCGCTGCCCCCTCGAGACGCGACTGGGCGAGGCCGGCGAGGAACCCGGCGGCCGCCGTCGCGAGGAGAAACGTGATCGCCGGCAGCAGCAGCATCTTCCAGTGCGGGTGCCGGTGCAGCAGCAGTTCCTCGTCCGCGGCGAGGGCATCGTCCGGGTATCCCATGCGCGAAATTGTGCCACCTATGCTCGGCCGGAGACCGTGCCCTCCACGACCGGCCCGGCCACGTCCTCCGCCAAGTCCACCGCCGCGTCCGCGGCGGCATCCGCGACATCCAACTGCGCCTCCGCCTGCAGCGCCGCGGCACGTTCCGCCGCCTCCTGTTCCGCGGTCGCCAGTTCCTCCGGGGTCGGCGGGGACCCGGAGATCAGCGCGTTCGCCCATCGCGTCGACGGGTCGATGTCGAGCAGCAGGGCCTTCACCAGCAGCGTCATCGGGATCGCCAGCAGCGCTCCCAACGGGCCGAGCACCCAGCCCCAGAACACCAGGGCCAGGAAGGTGAGCGTCACCGACAGTCCGACCGCGTCGCCGACGAACTTCGGCTGGATCACCGACTGGATGATCACGTTGATCACGCTGTAGACCACGATCACCCAGAGCATCAGCACCGGACCGCCCTGCAGCAGGGCGATCAGGGCGGGCGGGACCAGGCCCACCACGAACCCGACGTTCGGGATGTAGTTCGTGATGAAGGCGAGCAGGCCCCACAGGATCGGCAGCGGAATCCCCATGGCCCACAACGCGGCCGTGTCGATGACCGCGACGATCAGGCCGAACACGGTCGAGACGATCAGGTAGCTGCGGGTGCCGCCGGCGAACGAGGAGAACGCGTAGGCGATGTCGGGTCGTGAATACGCGACGGCCCGCATCCGCTCGCCGAACGAACTCGCGTCGAACGCCATGAAGATCAGCAGCGCGAGGATGAAGAAGAGGTTCGAGAACACCCCCAGCAGCCCGACCAGGATGTCGTTGACCAGCCCCACCACCTTGCCGAAGTCGATGTTGGACAGGGCCTTGTCGACCTGGTCGGAACCGATGTTCAGGCCGGCGAGCCAGCCCTGCACGTCCGCCAGCAGTTGCTCCGCCTTGTCCGCGTAGTCGGGGAGCAGCGTGGCCAGCTGCGCGATCGAGATCGCGAGCGAGGCAACCAGCCCCAGCAGGATCAGGTTGACGGTGGTGAGCGTCGCGATGACGGCGACCCACTTGGGAGCGCCCTTGCGCTGCAGCCAGTTTCCCAGCGGCTGCACCGCGACGACCAGCATCAGGGCCAGGAAGACGGGCCCGACGACACCGGCGAAGGCCCGGACGCCGGCGATCGCGACCACCGCGCCCGCCATGCCGAGCAGCACGACCACCCCGCGGGGCAGCACCGCGGGCGGGGCAGGCGGCGGTGCGGGTGACGCCTTCACTTCCACACCGTCGCCCGGGACGCGACACCCGGCAGCAGACCGAGGATCGGCAGCCCGATGGCCAGATGGGCCACGCTGGTGGCGATCCGGTCACCGGTGACGGCGTCGTAGGCGAAAGGCAGCACCGCCGCTGCGAGGGTGAGCAGGCCGACGATCCAGCCGAAGAACGTCTCCCCGCCCGGCGTCGTCGCCGACAAGACGTACAGCAGTACCGCGGCGAGCAGCGTCGCAACGAACCCGAGGACGGCGAACCGGACGGCCACGGTGAGGTCGGGCAGCCACGGCGGTGCCAGCGGGTCGAGTCCGAACACCCGCACGATCAGGGTGACCACCAGCGCGGTCAGCCCGGTGACCAGTGCAGCGGCAACGGCACCGGACCAGAACTTGCCGGCCGCGATGCCGCGGGTACGGGCTCCCGGCGCTCCGGAATAGGTCGTCAAATGAGTTGTCCTTCCTCGGCCACTGAATCAGCACCGAGGTTCGCACCGGGGCGGCCGGGGCGGCATCACCCACGACGGATGACTTCGCAACCGGCGAATGTCACCCCCCACGGATGATGTCCGACCTGCGGCGACGCCGACAGAATTCTTGCGAAGCGCACCATGCTCATCACTCGCCACCGACAAGACGAGAGGAACCAGCCATGACGGACCAAACTGCAACCCACCAGGCTGAGAACACTGTCAAGCAAGGTTTCGCGGCCGGGGCCTCCATCGCCGCCGCTGTTCTGTTGATGACCGTCGGCATCCTGCAGCTGTTCCAGGGCATCTCCGCCGTCGCCAAGGACACCGTCCTGGTGGTCGGGCCCGAGTACACCTACCAGTTCAACGTCACCACCTGGGGCTGGATCCACATCGTCGTGGGCATCCTGATCGCGCTGACGGGCCTCGCGCTGCTCAGCGGCGCCACCTGGGCGCGGGTCACCGCCATCGTGCTGGCGGCGCTGTCGATCATCGCCAACTTCCTGTGGCTGCCGTACTACCCGCTCTGGTCGATCCTCATCATCGCGCTCGACGTCGTGGTGATCTGGGCAGTGACCACCTGGGACAACGATCGCTACTGAGTCAACCGGGCACAGACGCGACGGAGGGCGCGGGTCCAGCAGACCCGCGCCCTCCGTCGCGTCCGGACACGTCCGGACGCCCGCTCAGTCCCGCGGCCGTAGATCCGTCGCGTCCGGACACGTCCGGACGCCCGCTCAGTCCCGCGGCCGTAGATCCGTCGCGTCCGGACACGTCCGGACGCCCGCTCAGTCCCGCGGCCGTAGATCCGTCGCGTCCGGACACGTCCGGACGCCCGCTCAGTCCCGCGGCCGTAGATCCGTCGTGTCCGGACACGTCCGGACGCCCGCTCAGTCCCGCGGCCGCAGGTGCGTGACGTCGCCGGCCGCGACCGCCACCGGCTCGCCGCCGCCGTCCGGCAGCACCACGATGCGGCCCTGTTCGTCGACGTCCGTCGCGACACCGAGGAGCTCGCGGTCCCCCGGCAGGCTCACCCGGACCGGCTGGCCGATCGTCGCGCAGCGGGCGCGGTAGTCCGCAGCGAGGCCCGCGGTGGCCCAGCCGTCCTCGCGCCACGCGTTCCACTGGACCGCCAACTCCCGCAGCACCGCGCGCAGCAACGTGTCCCGGTCGATGGTGGCCGCGCCCGCCAGCGCCAGCGACGTCGCGGTCGGGACCGGGAGCTCGTCCTCGGTGAGGCTGACGTTGAGCCCGACGCCCACCACCACCGAGGGCACCGGCACCGTCTGCGACACCTCCGCTAAGATGCCCGCCACCTTCCGGCCCCCGACGAGCACATCGTTGGGCCACTTGAGGCTCGCATCCACCTCCGCCACCGAGCGCAGCGCGTTGACCACCGCGACCCCGGTGAGCAGCGGGAGCCAGCCGAGGCTGGAGATCTCGAGGCCGGGCATGCGCAGCAGCACCGACACCGACAGCGCCGACCGCGGCGGCGCCACCCAGGAGCGGGCGTGCCGGCCACGGCCGTGGTCCTGGAACTCCGCGACCAGCACCGCGCGGTCGAGGTCCGAGTCGGCGGCGCGCGCGAGCAGGTCGGCGTTGGTCGAGCCGGTCTCCTCGACCAGGTCGAGGCTCGCGTAGGGGGCCCGGGAGGCGCCGTCGGGCCCCGAGCTCACCAGGGCCTTGCGCAGGGCGTCCAGGTCGAGGGGTGGCCGGTTCAGGTCGGTGTACATGCCCCCGAGCCTATGGGCGGCCCGGTCGGCGCGCGACCCTCCGATCGGCCGGCCGATTCGACGCCGACTTGATACTCGCCAGTAGCTTGGGTTCAATGGTTGTACCCAATCTGCCCTCGGTCGACGGCCCCCGGAACCCTCTGGATAAACTCTGTCCTTATGACGAGTGTCCAGGACCCCACCGCGCAAGAGGCGTCGAGCACCCCTGATATCCACACGACGGCAGGAAAGCTCGCTGACCTGCACCGACGCCAGGCGGAAGCCATGCTCCCGAGCGGCGAGGCCGCCGTCGAGCGCGTCCACGCCAAGGGGAAACTGACCGCCCGGGAACGCATCACCGCGCTCCTCGACGAGGGCTCCTTCGTCGAGCTCGACGCGCTCGCCCGGCACCGCAGCGTCAACTTCGGTCTGGCCGACAACCGGCCCGCGGGTGACGGCGTCGTCACCGGTTACGGCACCGTCGACGGCCGCGACGTCTGCGTGTTCAGCCAGGACGCCACCGTCTTCGGCGGCAGCCTCGGCGAGATCTACGGCGAGAAGATCGTCAAGGTCATGGACCTGGCGCTGCGGACCGGCCGCCCGCTCGTCGGCATCAACGAGGGCGCAGGCGCTCGCATCCAGGAGGGCGTCGTCTCGCTCGGCCTGTACGGCGAGATCTTCCACCGCAACGTCCAGGCGTCCGGTGTGATCCCGCAGATCTCGCTGATCATGGGCCCCGCCGCCGGCGGCCACGTCTACTCCCCCGCCCTCACCGACTTCGTGGTGATGGTCGACCAGACCTCGCAGATGTTCGTCACCGGCCCCGACGTGATCAAGACCGTCACCGGCGAGGACGTCACCATGGAGGACCTGGGCGGCGCCCACACCCACATGGTCAAGTCCGGCGTCGCGCACTACGTCGCCTCCGGCGAGCAGGACGCCCTCGACTACGTCAAGGACCTGCTGTCCTACCTGCCGTCGAACAACCAGGCCGCGGCCCCGCGCCTGGCGCCGTCCGACCCGATCGACGGCTCCATCGAGGACTCGCTCACCCCCGAGGACCTCGAGCTGGACACGATCATCCCGGACTCGGCCAACCAGCCGTACGACATGCACGAGGTCATCCGTCGCCTGCTCGACGACGACGAGTTCCTCGAGGTGCAGGCCGAGCGCGCCGCGAACATCATCGTCGGCTTCGGTCGCGTGGACGGCCGCAGCGTCGGCATCGTCGCGAACCAGCCGATGCAGTTCGCCGGCTGCCTCGACATCGACGCGTCCGAGAAGGCCGCGCGGTTCGTGCGCACCTGCGACGCGTTCAACGTCCCGATCATCACCCTGGTGGACGTGCCCGGCTTCCTGCCCGGCACCGACCAGGAGTACAACGGCATCATCCGCCGCGGCGCGAAGCTGCTCTACGCCTACGGCGAGGCGACGGTCGGCAAGATCACCGTCATCACCCGCAAGGCGTACGGCGGAGCGTACGACGTGATGGGCTCCAAGCACATGGGTGCCGACGTCAACCTGGCGTGGCCGACCGCGCAGATCGCCGTGATGGGTGCCTCGGGCGCCGTCGGCTTCGTCTACCGCAAGCAGCTCAAGGACGCCGCGGCGTCGGGCGCCGACGTGGACGCGCTGCGCCTGGAGCTGCAGAACGAGTACGAGGACACCCTGGTGAACCCGTACGTGGCCGCCGAGCGCGGCTACGTCGACGCGGTCATCCCGCCGTCGCACACCCGTGGCCAGATCGTTGCCGCCCTGCGACTCCTGGAGCGCAAGATGGTGACGCTTCCCCCCAAGAAGCATGGGAACATCCCGCTGTGACGACGACAGGCGACATCTTGAGCGACTCCGTACTCGAAGACGTCGAGGTGCTGGCCGAGGCCGCGGCGACCGTCGACTCCGCCGCTGCGGCGGAGGCCGCGGCGACGGGCGCAGCCGACACCCGGACGCCTTTCCTCACGGTGCTCAAGGGCTCTCCGACGGACGCCGACGTGGCCGCACTGGTGACCGTGTTCGCGGCCGCAGCCGCGGCGGCGGACAGCGTGGTGGACAACACCCCGCAGGACCGCTGGGGTGAGCCGGTGCAGATGCACCGCACGCGCGCACCGTTCTCCCCGTACTCGTTCCAGAACCGGGCGTGACCCGGCTCGTCCTCGCCTCGGCCTCGCCTGCGCGGTTGACAGTGCTGCGCAAGGCGGGGATCGAGCCGTACGTCCACGTCTCGGGCGTCGACGAGGACGCGATCCAAGCCGCGCTCGGTCCCCGGGCCGCACCGGAGCACGTCGTCACGGAGCTGGCCCGGGCGAAGGCGTCGGCGGTCCTGCCGGACCTCCCCGCCGAGATCGTCGCGGACGCCGTGGTGATCGGCTGCGACTCGATGCTGCTGATCGACGACGAACTACAGGGCAAGCCGCACACCGCGGCCGTCGCCCGAGCCCGCTGGCGCTCCATGGCCGGCCGCAGCGGCACCCTGCTGACCGGGCACTGCGTGCTGCGGGTCCGTGACGGCGCCGTCGTCGACGAGGCCGCCGCGGACAGCGCGACGGTGGTGCACTTCGGGACCCCGTCGGGCGACGACCTCGAGGCCTACCTCGATTCCGGCGAACCCATGCAGGTCGCGGGGGCCTTCACCCTCGACGGGCTCGGCGGCTGGTTCATCGACCGGATCGAGGGCGACCCGTCCAGCGTGATCGGCATCGGCCTGCCGCTGGTCCGGCGTCTGCTCGGCGACCTGGGCGTCGGTATCTCCGAACTCTGGGCCGCTACCCCCGCCAGCTGAACGTACGCACGCCAACCGAACGTGCACCCCGCCAACTGAAGAAATCGCCCACCGACAACCGCGATCACGGTTGTCGGTGGGCGATTTCGTGTCCCTACCGGGGGCCCGTCCCTAGCGGGCCCCGTTCCCGTCCGTGTGCTCCTTCAGGACGGGTCCGACGACGCGCAGGGCGGCCGGCGACGTCATGCCCCAGTGGGTGCTGGCCACGCGATGGTTGCGGACATCGCCACTGACGTACTTCTCCCAGCCCGTCGCCGCGAGTTGTCCCGTCGGATCATCCTCGCCCGCAGTGAAGAACAGCACCTCGCCGTCGAAGATCTCGGGCCGGTACGCCGCGGTCAGCTCCGAGTTGTGCTCGGCCGCGACGAGGAGCCGGCCGACGATCTCGGTGGCGCGTTCCTCGCTCTGCCCGGTCAGCAAGCCGAACATTGCAGCAACCTGGTCCAGGGTCATGTCCGTGACCTGCTGGTCACCGACCCCGTCCATCCCCATGCCGCTGAGCAGGTCTCCCATCGTCAGCTCGGCACCTCCACCGGTCGCAACGACTGCGGCCTCACTCTCGGCGGTGTAACTGTCGAGCATCGCCAGCAGTTCCACCGTCTCGCCCTCTTCCTGCAGTTGCACCGCAATGGCGTGGCTGATCACGCCGCCGAGCGACCAGCCGAGCAGGTGGTACGGCCCGGACGGCTGCACCCGACGGATCTCGCGGAGGTAGACCTCCGCGACGGCCTCGATCGAACCGGGCAGCTCGCCGTCGCCCAGCACCGCCGGCGTCTGCAGTCCGTAGATCGGCCGGTCCGCGTCGACATGCTGGGCCAGCCCCGTGTAACACCAGGCCAGTCCGACAATCGGGTGGACACAGAACACCGGCGGCCGTGACCCCGTCGTGCGGATCGGGAACAGTACCTCGAAGGTCTGGTCGGCGTCGGTGTCGCCGCGCTCGATCTGCCGGGCCAGTGCCTCCGGCGTGGGATCGGAGAACAGCCACGGCATCTGCACGATGGTGTCGAGTTCGGTCCGCAGCCGGCTCACCACACGCATCGCGCTCAGCGAGTTGCCACCGAGGTCGAAGAAGCTGTCGTCCAGCCCCGCTCGGTCCACCCCGAGCACCTCGACGAACGCCGAGGCGATCGCCAGTTCCGTCGGCGACACCGGTGCGCGGTACTCACGTACCTCCGCCGCCGGCGCCGGCAAGGCCCGGCGGTCGAGCTTGCCCGACGAGTTGAGCGGGAAGTCGTCGAGCACCAAGATCTGCGACGGCACCATGTACGACGGCAATGCCGCCCCCACCGCAGACTTCAGCGCGACCGGATCGAGCACCGCCCCCGGCTCCCCGACGACATAGCCGACGAGCATGTCCCCGGCAGTCGCCTGATGCGTTACCACGACAGCGGCCCGCGCCACACCGGCCGACCGGGTCAGCGCCGCCTCGATCTCGCCGAGCTCGATGCGCAGTCCACGCAGCTTGACCTGGAAGTCGGTGCGGCCCAGGAACTCCAACTGACCGTCCCGGTTCCACCGAACTAGGTCACCGGTGCGGTACATCCTGCCGCCACCGGACCCGAACGGATCGGCCACGAAACGATCGGCGGTCAGGTCCGGACGGCCCTGATAGCCACGGGCCACCTGGTCGCCGGACAGGTAGAGCTCACCCGGCACGCCCACCGGAACCGGCTTCAGGCGTGTGTCCAGCACGTACGCACCGGTGTTCCACACCCCACGCCCGATCGGCACCACCGCACCAACCTCGCCTTCGACGCGGTAGGCGGTCGAGGTCACCGTGACCTCGGTGGGTCCGTAGGTGTTGTCGAGAACGGCATCGGTCCGGTCGGCGAAGCGCCGGGCCAGGTCGGCCGACAACTCCTCGCCGCCCGCGAGGACGTACCGCAGCGACGACGGCAGTTGCAGCGACGGGTCCGCAAGGAAGACGTCGAGCATCGACGGCACGAACTCGGTGACCGTCACCTCCCACTCCTCCAACGTCGCCGCCAGGTACTCGGGGTCGCGATGGCCGTCCGGCTTCGCCACCACCAGCCGGGCCCCGGCGTGCAGGGGCAGGAACAGTTCCCACACCGACACGTCGAAGGTGACGGGGGCCTTCTGCAGCACCGTGTCGGACGGGCCGAGCGGATACCGGCCCTGCATCCACGCAATCTGGTTCACGGCCGCGTCGTGACTGACCGCCACACCCTTCGGCCGTCCCGTCGATCCCGAGGTGAAGATCACGTAGGCCGTGTTCTCGCCCCGCAACGGCGCGCACCGCTCGGTGTCCGCGACCGGAAGCCCGGAGAAGTCCGAGACGTCCAGTTCGTCGAGGTTCACCGACCGAATGCCCTCCGGGCATTCGAATGCGTCCCGCGCGGTCGACAGCACGATCGTCGCGCCGGAGGTGCCGAGAATGTACTCGGATCGCTCCATCGGCTGATCCGGGTCCAATGGCACGTAGCCGCCGCCGGCACGGACTATCGCGTACATCCCGATCACCATCTCCAACGAGCGGTGCACCGCCAGTCCCACGAGCGACTCGGGCCCCACCCCCTGCGAGATCAGCCAGCGCGCGTGACGGTTGACCGCCGCGTCGAACTCCGCATAGGTCAGGTGCCGGCCCTCGAAGACCACCGCCGTCGCGTTGGGAGCGGCGGCGACCTGGGCGTCGAATCCGTCGAGCAGCACGCCGGCCGGCATCGGCACCGCGGTCTGGTTCCAGTCCTCGAGCATCGTGCGCCGCTCGTCGTCGTGCAGTAGGTCGACGTCCCCGACGGGCACCGCCTCGGTCGCGACCACTGCACGGAGCACACGCTGGAACGACTCCACGAACCTCGTGATCGTCGACTCGTCGAACAGGTCCGTCGAGTACGTCAGGTTGGCGACGATTCCGTCCGGCCGACGGTTGTCGTCGTACCGGTCGGAAAAGGCGAAGTCGAGGTCGAACTGGGTGACGACCGTGTCGAGTTCGACACCGGAGACACGCAGACCCGCCAACTCGAAGTCCGTACGCCCGAGATTCTGGAACGCCATCGACACCTGGAACAGCGGTGAATGCGCCTGGGAACGAACGGGATTCAGCGCATCTACCAGCCGCTCGAACGGCACGTCCGCGTTCGCGAAGGCCGCCAGATCCGATTCCCGAACCTGCGCGAGCACCTCCGCGAAATCGGCCTCGGGACGAATATCGGTACGCAGCACCAGGGTGTTGACGAACATGCCGACCACATCGTCGAGCGCCGCCTCACCACGCCCGGCGATCGGAGAGCCGATCACGACATCCCGGGATCCGCTCAGCCGGCTCAACAACACCGCCAGCGCTGTGTGGACCACCATGAACGGGGTCGCCTGGCGCGCTCTCGCGTACTCGCTCAGCGCCAGGTGCAGGTCCGCCTCGATCTCGAAGGTCGTCGCGGCACCCCGGTTCGACGCGATCGCGGGACGCGGCCGATCCGTAGGCAGTTCGATCAGTTCCGGAAGCCCTGACAACGCAGACGTCCAGTACCCGAGCTGCTTCGAGAGCAACGACTCCGGATCCTCCTCGGACCCGAGCACCTCCCGCTGCCACAGCGCGAAGTCCGCGTACTGCACCGCGAGCGGTTCCCAGGTGGGCGCTTCCCCGAGACTGCGGGCGGCATAGGCCACCATCACGTCACGAGCCAACGGCCCCACCGACCAGCCGTCTGCACTGATGTGGTGCACCACGAACACCAAGACGAACTCGTCGTCTCCGACTTCGAACAACGCTCCGCGCAGCGGGACGTCCGACGTCACGTCGAACCCCTGCGAGAGCAGTCCGACGACTCGCCCAAGCACCTCGCCGGGTGCAACCGGGATCGGCGTCATCGCCGGTACCGCTCGCGTAGCCGGAACGATCACCTGGTACCCGGAACCGTCGGCTTCGGGGTACACGGTGCGCAACGACTCGTGCCGTTCGAGCACGTCACCGACCGCGGCCCGCAGCGCCACGACGTCAAGTTCTCCCGAGAGCCTGATCGCCAACGGAATGTTGTACGCGGGCGACGCCGGATCGAACTGGTTGAGGAACCACATCCGAGACTGAGCCAGCGACAGCGGAATTCGCTCCGGACGTGGCGCCGCCACCAGCGCCTTCCGCCCACCCGAACCCACATGCCGCTCCACCGCGACGGCGAGCCCAGCGACCATCGAGGCCTCGAACAGCACCCGCACCGGCACCTGCGTGTCCAGCGCCGCGCCGAGGCGCGAGATCACCTGGGTGGCGATCAGCGAGTTGCCGCCGAGCTCGAAGAAGTCGTCGTCGGCACCGACCCGCTCGATCCCGAGCACCTCGGCGAACACGCCCGCCACGATCTCCTCGATCGGCGTCGACGGCGCGCGGAACTCGCGCGCCGCGAACTCCGGCACCGGCAGCGCCCGCTTGTCCAGCTTTCCGTTGACCGTCACCGGCAGCGCGTCGAGGACCACCACCTGCGCCGGCACCATGTACGCCGGCAACGAACCCGCCAGCTCGTCGCGCAACACCTGCTGGTCGAGGGCGACCTCCGGGTCGGCGACGACGTAGCCGAGCAACCGCTGCCCGGTGTGCGGGTCCTCGTGCACCGTCACCACGGCCTGCGCCACGCCGTCGCACCCGGCCAGGGCCGCCTCGATCTCACCGAGTTCGATCCGCAGCCCGCGCAACTTCACCTGCGAGTCGGCGCGGCCCTGGAAGTCCAACTGACCGTCGGCGGTCCAGCGCACCAGGTCGCCGGTGGCGTACATCCGGGTCCCGGCCTCGCCGAACGGGTTCGCCACGAACTTGCTCGCGGTGAGCTCCGCGCGGTCGTGGTAGCCCCGGGCCAGTCCGAGCCCGGACACGTACAGCTCACCCACCACGCCGAGGGGCACCGGCCGCAGCCGCGTGTCGAGCACCATCGCGCCGACGCCCCCGACCGGCGGACCGATGGTGATCCGGTCACCGACCGAGATCGGCCCGGTCAGGGTGACGACGATCGTGGTCTCCGTCGGTCCGTAGCCGTTGATGAATCGCCGACCCGGCGCCAAGCGCGCCACCAGCTCCGGCGGGCAGACGTCGCCGCCCACCGCGACCATCTCCAGTGCAGGCAGGTCCTCGGGCCGAATGGTCCCGAGCGCGGCGGGCGCGCTCATCACGTGGGTGACCGACTCCTCGCGCAACAGCGCCGCGAGCTCGTCGCCGCCCATCACCGCCGGCGGCGCGACCACCATGGTCGCGCCGGCACTGAACGAGGCGAGCATCTCGAACAGCGACGCGTCGAAGCTGGCGGAAGACAGGCGGAGCACCCGTGACTGCGCGGTGATCGCCATGTCCGGGTTGGCGTCCGCGGTGAACGGGGCGAGGCCGGTATGGCTCACCGCCACGCCCTTCGGCATGCCGGTGGAACCCGACGTGTAGATCATGTACGCCACGTTGTCCGCGGAGAGCGGCGTCGTCCGGTCCCGGTCGGTGACCGGGCCGTCGGACCAGCCCTCGGCCACCTCGCCGTCCAGCTCGACCCACTCGGTGATGCCCGGCAGGCCCTCACGGATCCCGGCGACCGTCAGGCCCAGCGCCGCACCGGAATCGGTGAGGATGTGCTCGATCCGCGCGGCCGGCAGCGCCGGGTCCACCGGCACGAAGGCCGCGCCGGCCTTGGCGACCGCCCACATCGCGACCACTGCCTCGACCGACCGCGGGAACGCCAGCGCCACGAAGGACTCCGGGCCGACGCCACGCGAGATCAGCAGCCGCGCCAGGCGGTTCGAGTCGCAGTCGAGCTCGGTGTAGGACACCTGGCGGCCGGACGCGGTCAGCGCGGCCTTGCCCGGGTCCAGGGCAGCACCGGCAGTGAGGATCTCCGGGAGCAGCCGCACCGGCAGTGGCGTCGCGGTCGCCCGCTCGGCGAGCACGGCGCGTTCCGCCTCGTCGAGCAGGTCGAGTTCGCCGACCGGCAGGGCCGGGTCGGCGGCAACGGCCCCGAGCAGCCGCACCAGTCGCGCGACGAATCCGCGCACCGTCGACTCGTCGAACAGGTCCGCCGCGTAGGTCACCGAACCCATCAGTCCGTCCTCGGAGTCCCGGAAGGTCAGCTCCAGGTCCAGCTTCGCGACCGCGATCTCCGCGTCGAGCGCGGACACCTCGATGCCCGGCAGCTCGAACGACGTCGCCCCCAGGTTCTGCAGCGCCAGCGCCACCTGGAACAGCGGCGAATGTGCCTGCGACCGAGGCGGGTTCACCACCTCGACGACCCGCTCGAACGGCACCTCGGCATTGCCGAACGCGGCCAGGTCCACCGCGCGGGCCTGCGCCAGCAACTCCGTGAATCCGAGCGTCGGGTCCACCTCGGTGCGCAGCACCAGCGTGTTGACGAACATGCCGACCAGGTCGTCGAGTGCAGCCTCGCCGCGACCGGCGATCGCGGTGCCGACGGTGATGTCCGTCGACCCGCTGAGCCGAGACAGCGTCGCCGCCAGCGCGGCGTGCAGGACCATGAACAGGGTGGACTGCTCGGCCAGCGCGAGCTCCCGCAGGCGACCGGCCAGTTCGGCGTCGACGCCGAACTCGGTGCGCGCCCCGCGCATCGACATCACCGGCGGGCGCGGACGGTCTGTCGGCAACTCCAGCATTGCCGGCACGCCCGCCAACTGCTCACCCCAGTAGCCGAGCTGAACCGCGGCCAGCGACTCCGGGTCGTCCTCCGACCCGAGCACCTCTCGCTGCCACAGCGCGAAGTCCGCGTACTGCACCTCGAGCGGCTCCCACGTCGGCGCCAGCCCCCCGGCGCGGGTGGCGTAGGCGACCATCACGTCGCGCGCCAACGGCGCCAGGGAGAAGCCGTCCGCACTGATGTGGTGCACCACGACCGCGAAGACGTGCTCCGCAGTGCCGGTCTTGAACAGCCTGGCACGCAACGGAATCTCCGTCGAGACGTCGAATCCGCGGGACACGAAGTCGAACAGCGAGGCCGTCAGCACATCCTCGGACACCTCCGTCTCGTCGAGGTCCGCCTCGATCTCGCCGACACCGACCACCACCTGGGAGGGACCGGCCGCCGAGTTCGGGAACACGGTGCGCAACGACTCGTGCCGTGCCAGCACGTCCCCGACGGCCGCTCGCAGCGCCGCCACGTCGAGTTCCCCGGTCAGCCGGATCGCCAGCGGGATGTTGTAGGCCGGCGAGCTGGTGTCGAACTGGTTGACGAACCACATCCGGGACTGCGCGAGCGAGAGCGGGATCCGCTCCGGCCGCGGACCAGCCACCAGCGCGACCCGTCCGCCGCCGCCGACGTGCCGCTCCGCCGCGACCGCGAGCCCGGCGACCGTCGAGGCCTCGAACAGCACCCGCACCGGCACCTGCGTGTCCAACGCGGCACCGAGCCGCGAGATCACCTGGGTGGCGATGAGCGAGTTGCCGCCGAGCGCGAAGAAGTCGTCGTCGGCGCCGACCCGCTCGACCCCGAGCACGTCCGCGAACACGCCGGCCACGATCTCCTCGATCGGCGTCGACGGCGCCCGGAACGCGACGGCCTCGAAGGCCGGCACCGGCAGGGCCTTGCGGTCGAGCTTGCCGTTGACCGTCACCGGCAGCGCGTCGAGGACCACCACCTGCGCGGGCACCATGTACGCCGGCATCGATGCCGACAGCTCGCTGCGCAGCTTCTGCGGGTCGAGCGCGACCTCCGGGTCGGCGACGACGTAGCCGAGCAACCGCTGCCCGGTGTGCGGGTCCTCGTGCACCGTCACCACGGCCTGCGCCACGCCGTCGCAGGCGAGGAACGCCGACTCGATCTCGCCGAGTTCGATTCGCAGTCCGCGCAGCTTGACCTGTGAGTCGGCGCGGCCGACGAAGTCCAGGTCACCGTTCGCCGTCCAGCGCACCAGGTCGCCGGTGAGGTACATCCGGGTCCCGGCCTCGCCGAACGGGTTGGCCACGAAGCGGGCCGACGTGAGGTCGGTACGGTCGTGGTAGCCGCGGGCCAGACCGGCACCTGACAGGTACAGCTCGCCCACCACGCCGATCGGCACCGGCCGCAGCCGCGCGTCGAGCACGACTGCGCCGACGCCGCCGATCGGTGCGCCGATGGTGATCCGGTCACCGGCGGCCAGCGACGCGGTCCGGGTGACGACGATGGTGGTCTCGGTGGGGCCGTAACCGTTGAAGAACCGCCGACCGGGTGCGAGCCTGGCCACCAGTTCCGGCGGGCAGACGTCGCCGCCGACGCCCACCACCTCGAGATCGGGCAGGTCCTCGGCGCGCATGGTCCCCATCGCCGCGGGCGCGCTCATCAGGTGGCTCACCCGCTGATCGCGCACCAGTCCCGCGAGTTCGTCACCGCCGACGACCTCCGGCGGCGCCACCACCATGGTCGCGCCGGTGCTGAAGGACGTCAGCATCTCGAACATCGAGGCGTCGAAGCTGGCCGAGGCCAGTCGAAGCACACGTGATGTGGCGGTGATGACCATTTCGGGGTGGGCGTCCGCGGAGAACGCGGACAGCCCGGTGTGGGTGACCACCACGCCCTTGGGCATGCCGGTCGAGCCCGAGGTGTAGATCATGTACGCGACGTTGGTGGCGGACAGCGGCGCCGTCCGGTCCCGGTCGGTGACCGGTGCGTCGGACAGACCCTCGGCCAGGGCGGCGTCGAGTTCGAGCCACTCGGTGGTGCCCGGCATGTCCTCGTGGACCCCGGCGAGCGTCAGGCCGAGCGCCGCACCGGAGTCGGTGAGGATGTGCTCGATCCGCGCGATCGGCAGCGCCGGGTCCACCGGCACGAACGCGGCCCCACTCTTGGCGACCGCCCACATCGCGACGACCGATTCGAGGCTCCGCGGGAACGCCAGCGCCACGAAGGTCTCGGGTCCCATTCCTCGCGAGATCAGCAGCCGCGCAATCCGGTTCGACGTCGCGTCGAGCTCCGCGTAGGTCATCTCGGCGCCGGATCCGATCAGCGCGACCTTCTCCGGGTCCAGTGCCGCACCGGTGGCGAGCATCTCCGGCAGCAGCCGCGCCGGCAGCGGTCGCGCGAGCGCCCGCTGCGCCAGGGTCGCCCGCTCGCTCTCGTCGAGCAGGTCCAGCTCGCCGACCACCACGGCCGGCTCGGCCACGACCGAGCCCAGCAGCCGCACCAGGCGCTCGACGAAGGTCCGCGCCGTGGACTCGTCGAACAGGTCCGCGGCGTACGTCAGCGAACCGGCCAGGCCGTCCGCGCTCTCCCGGAACGTCAGCTCGAGGTCCATCTTCGCGACCGAGGCGTCCGCCTCGAGCGCCGACACCTCGATGCCCGGCAGCTCGAACGAGGCCAACCCCTGGTTCTGCAGCGACAGGGCCACCTGGGCCAGCGGCGCGTGCGCCTGCGAACGCGGCGGGTTCACCACCTCCACGACCCGCTCGAACGGCACGTCGGCGTGACCGAACGCCGCCAGGTCCACCGCGCGGGTCTGCGCCAGCAACTCGGTGAAGGTCAGGGTCGGGTCCACCTGGGTGCGCAGCACCAGGGTGTTGACGAACATGCCGACCACGTCGTCGAGTGCGGCCTCGCCGCGACCGGCGATCGGGCTGCCGACGGTGATGTCGGTGGATCCGCTCAACCGGGCCAGCTGCACCGTCAGCGCCGCGTGCAGCACCATGAACAGCGTGGACTGACGCCCCCGAGCCAGGTCCGTCAACTGCTCCAGCAGCTCCGCGTCGATCGTGAAGTCGGTGCGCGCGCCGCGCATCGACGCCAGCTGCGGGCGCGGGCGGTCCGTCGGCAGCTCCAGCAGCGCGGGTGCCCCGGAGAGCTGCTCGACCCAGTAGCCGAGCTGGACCGCTGCCAGCGACTCCGGGTCGTCCTCCGACCCGAGCACCTCGTGCTGCCACAGGGCGAAGTCCGCGTACTGCACCTCGAGTGGCGCCCACGTCGGGGCCTGCCCCTCGGCGCGCGCCAGGTAGGCCACCATCAGGTCCCGCGCCAACGGGCCTGCCGAGAAGCCGTCCGACGAGATGTGGTGCACCACGAACGCGAAGACATGCTCCGATGCCGATGCCCGGAACAGGCGTGCGCGCAACGGGATCTCCGCCGACACGTCGAAGCCCCGCAACGCAAACTCGGTGAACGCGGCCATCATGCCGTCCGACGACGCCGTCACCTCGTCGAGGTCCAGCCGGACGTCGTCGATGCCGACGACCACCTGGGACGGTCCGTCCGCCGAGTTGGGGAACACCGTCCGCAGCGACTCGTGCCGCGCCAGCACGTCACCGACGGCCGCCCGCAGCGCCGCGACGTCCAGGTCGCCCGACAGCCGCACCGCGACCGGAATGTTGTAGGCAGGCGAGGCGGTGTCGAACTGGTTGATGAACCACATCCGGGACTGTGCGGGCGAGAGCGGGATCCGCTCCGGCCGCGGACCCGCCACCAGCGCCGGGCGCCCACCGGAGCCCGCGTGCTGCTCGAGTGCCACGGCCAGCGCCGCCACCGACGATGCCTCGAAGAGCACTCGCACCGGCACCTGCGCATCCAGCACCGCACCCAGCCGCGAGACCACCTGCGTCGCAATCAGCGAGTTGCCGCCGAGCGTGAAGAAGTCGTCGTCCGCGCCGACCCGCGGCACTCCGAGCACGTCCGCGAACACGCCGGCCACGATCTCCTCGATCGGGGTCGACGGCGCCCGGAAGGCCCGCACCTCGAACACCGGAGCCGGCAGCGCCTTCCGATCCACCTTGCCGTTGGCACTCAACGGCATCCGATCGAGCACCGTCACCGACACCGGCACCATGTACGCGGGCAGCCGCCTCGCAAGCGCCGACCTCAGGTCGTCCGCCGAGACGGTCCTACCCGCCGCCGCCACCACATAGCTCACCAACCGGTCACCGAGATGCCGGTCGTGATGCAGCACGACCACGGCCTGACCGACCGAACCATGTTCGAGCAACGCGGCCTCGATCTCGCCGAGCTCGATTCGCTGACCCCGCAGCTTCACCTGGAAGTCCGAGCGTCCGATGTACTCGAGGTGGCCGTCGCCATTCCACCGCACCAGGTCACCCGTGCGGTACATCCGGGAACCGTTGTCCCCGAACGGGTTGGCCACAAAGCGATCCGCCGTCAGGTCGAACCGGCCACCGTAGCCGCGGCCCACGCCGACTCCGCCGACGTACAGCTCACCCTCCACACCGGCCGGGACCAGCTGCATCCGACGGTCCAGCACGAACAGATCGATGTTCGCGACCGGCGATCCGATCGGCACTCCGGGGCCGTCGGTGACCGTTGCGCCGAAGAAGGAGACCACGTCCGAGGCCTCGGTCGGTCCGTAGCTGTTGACCACCCGCAGACCCGAATTCATCAGCGCCTCGAGCTTGCCGAGCCGGATCGCCTCGCCACCGAGGAAGACCACCTCGAGGGCGGACAGGACACCGTCGGCGTCGCTGTCGACAACCGCCTCGAACGCGCTGGGCGACATGTTCGCCACCGCGACACCCGAACCGACCGTGGCGGCGGCCTCGACAATCCGCAGGATGTCCCGCGGATCGAAGCCGTCCGCGGCGAGATGGATCGCCCGACCCTCCGTCAGCGCGGCCCACACGTTCTTCTGCGTCAGGTCGAAACTCGGCGAGGAGGCGATCAGCAGTCCTCCGTCGCCGGAAGGCAGCTCACTGCGGTACCAGGCCAAGGTGTTCTCGATACCCGCCATCGGCACCAGCGTCGGCTTCGGCTTGCCGGTCGACCCGGACGTCGAGATGACGTAGCCCAGACGAGCGCCGGCCCCGGGCTCACGCCAACGGTCGACCGGACGCGCGAGCGGGCCTGCCGCCACGCCGAACTCGCCCGTCTGCACGACGTCGACCGAAAGGTCGCGGGCCGTGTCGCTCACCACGCACCGGGCTCCGGTGTCCGCGACGATGGACTCGATCCGTTCTGCGGGATAGGTCGGGTCGATCGGCGCGTAGGCCGCCCCCGCCTTCCACACGGCCAGCATCGCAACGATCCATGCCACCGACCGCGGCAGCACCAGGGCCACCACGTCGTCGGCTCCGACGCCCCGTCGGACCAGCTCGGCCGACAACGCGGTCGATCGTGTGTCGAGCTCCGCGTAGGTCACCGATTCGTCACCGGCCGCGACCGCGACCGCGTCGGGGAACCGGTCCACCCGGTCACCGAACAGCGACACCGGTGACGTCACCGAGGACGGCGAACGACGGCCCCGCGACCACCCGAGCACTCGGGCGCGCTCGACCTCGTCGAGGATCTGGACGTCCCCGACCGCGACGGACATGTCGGTCACAATCGTGGACAGGATTCCGCGGAACGTCTCGGCGAACGACGCGATCGTCGACTCGTCGAAAAGATCTGTCGCGTACTCGAACTCGGCGAGCATCCCCCCGCCGCCCGCATCAACCTCGGACATCGTCAGCTGCAGGTCCACCTTCGCGGCGCCCGCGTCGTAGTCGACCCCGGAAATCGTCAGTCCCGGCAGCTCGAGCGAGGCCTGCGCGAAGTTCTGGAACACCAACATGACCTGGAACAGCGGGTGTCGGGCCTGCGAGCGAGCCGGGCTGAGCACCTCGACCAGTCGCTCGAACGGCACATCCGCATGCCCGAACGCCTGCAGATCCGACACCCGGGTACGCGCGAGCAGGCCCGCGAGGGATTCCGCCTGGTCGAGCGCCGTTCGCAGCACCAGTGTGTTGACGAACATGCCGACGACGTCGTCGAGCGCCGCCTCGCCGCGCCCTGCCACGGGGGTGCCGACTGCAATGTCGTCGGTACCGGACAGCCGCGAGAGCAGGACGGCCAGGGCCGCGTGCACGACCATGAACAGTGTGACGTGGTTCTCCCGCGCCACCCGGTTCAGCCCGTGCTGCAGGTCAGCGTCGAGCGAGAAGCGATGCCGCGCACCACGGTACGAGGCGACGCTCGGCCGCGGCCGGTCACCCGGCAGGTTCAGCTGGTCCGGCAGGCCCTCCAGAGCGACCCGCCAGTGGGCGAGCTGGCCGGCGATCAAGGACGTCGGATCGTCCTCGGAACCGAGGACCTCACGCTGCCACAGCGCAAAATCCGCATACTGCACGGCCAACGGCGCCCAGCCCGGCGCCTCCCCACGACTGCGGGCCTCGTAGGCCACCATCACGTCGCGGGCCAGCGGCCCGACGGAGAACCCGTCGGCGGCGATGTGGTGCACGACGACGACGAGGACGTGGTCGGTGTCGGAGAGCTCGAACAGTCGTGCCCGCACCGGAGCACCGGTCGTGACGTCGAAGCCTGCCGAGGCGACCTCGGCCAACGCCGGAATCAGCGCCTCCGGCGTGACCGGCAGGCCGACGATGTCGACTCCGGCCTCGGATGATGTCAGGATCCGCTGCCGCGGACCGTCGTCCGAGCCGGGGAAGACGGTCCGCAGGGACTCGTGCCGCTCGAGCACATCGGCCAGCGCGGCGCGCAGCGCCGCGACGTCCAACTGCCCCGACAGCCGCAGCGCGATCGGCACGTTGTACGCCGCCGACTCGGGATCGAACTGGTTGAGGAACCACATCCGGGACTGCGCCAGCGAGAGCGGGATCCGCTCCGGGCGCGGGCCGGCGACCAGAGCCGCACGTCCACCCGTCCCGGCGTGCCGCTCGACGGCCACCGACAACGCCGCCACCGTGGACGCCTCGAACAGCATCCGCACCGGCACCTGGGTCGCCAACGCCGCGCCGAGGCGCGAGACCAGCTGGGTGGCGATCAACGAGTTCCCGCCGAGCGCGAAGAAGTCGTCGTCCACGCCGACCCGCTCGATGCCGAGCACGTCCTCGAACACGCCGGCCACGATCTCCTCGATCGGGGTCGACGGCGCGCGGAAGGCCCGCGCCTCGAACTCCGGCACCGGCAACGACTTCCGGTCCAGCTTGCCCACCACGGTGCGCGGGAGCTCGTCGAGCACGACGATCTGCGCCGGCACCATGTACGCCGGCAACGACCCGGACAGCGCGTCGCGCAGCACCTGCGGATCGAGGGCGGTGTCCGCGTCGCCGACCACGTAGCCGAGCAACCGCTGGCCTGTGTGCGGGTCCTCGTGCACCGTCACCACCGCCTGCGCCACCCCGTCGCAGCCCGCAAGTGCCGCCTCGATCTCACCGAGCTCGAGGCGCAGTCCGCGCAGCTTGACCTGCGCGTCGCCGCGACCGACGAAGTCCAGCTCACCTGTGGCGGTCCAGCGCACCAGGTCGCCGGTGGCGTACATCCGGCTACCGGGCAGACCACCCGGGTTCGCGACGAAGCGGCCCGCGGTCAACGCGGCCTGCTCGTGATACCCCCGGGCCAGCCCGGCACCGGACAGGTACAGCTCACCCACCACACCGACCGGCACCGGCCGCAGCCGGGCGTCGAGCACCGCCGCGCCCGCACCGCCGATCGGCACACCGATGGTGATCCGGTCGTCGACAGAGAACGGCTCGGTCAGGGTGATGACGATCGTGGTCTCGGTCGGGCCGTAGCCGTTGACGAACCGTCGCCCCGGCGCCAAGCGCGCCACCAACTCCGGCGGGCACACGTCACCGCCGACTCCCACCATCTCGAGGTCCGGCAGGTCCTCCCCGCGCAGGGTCCCCAACGCCGCGGGCGCACTCATCACGTGGCTCACCCGCTCGTCCCGCAACAGCACCGCGAGCTCGTCGCCGCCCACGACCTCCGGCGGCGCGACCACCATGGTTGCGCCGGTACTGAACGCGCCCAGCATCTCGAACAGCGACGCGTCGAAGCTCGCCGACGACAGCCGCAGCACCCGCGACGCGGCGGTGATCGCCATCTCCGGACGTGCCTCGGCGGTGAATGCCGTGAGGCCGGTGTGGGTTACCGCCACGCCCTTCGGCGTACCCGTCGACCCCGACGTGTAGATCATGTACGCGACGTTTTCCGCGGACAGCGGTGCCGTCCGGTCACCATCCGCGACCGAGCCGTCCGGCAGCCCCTCGGCGACGTCGCCGTCGAGCTCGAGCCACTCGACGATGCCCGGCAGCCGGTCGCGGACCCGGGCCACCGTCAGCCCCAGCGCCGCACCGGAATCGGTCAGCATGTGCTCGATCCGCGCGTCCGGCAGCGCCGGATCCACCGGTACGAACGCCGCGCCGGTCTTGGCGACCGCCCACATCGCGACCACCGACTCCACCGACCGCGGGAACGCCAGCGCCACCACCGACTCGGGTCCGGCGCCCCGCGAGATCAGCAGCCAGGCAAGACGGTTCGACGTTGCGTCGAGCTCGGCGTAGGTCATTTCGGTGCCGGACATCGTCAGTGCGACCTTCTCCGGGTCCAGCGCCGCGCCCGTGCTCAGGATCTCCGGCATCAGCCGGACCGGATGCTGCGTCGCGATCGCCCGCTCCGCGAGCACCGACAGCTCTCCCCCGTCGATCAGGTCGACCTCGCCGACGAGGACCGCAGGGTCGGCCGAGACCGAGCCCAGCACCCGGACCAGCCGGTCGACGAACCGCTGCGCGGTGCCGCCGTCGAACAGGTCCGCCGCGTAGGTCAACGAGCCCGACATGCCCTCCTCGCCCTCGCGGAAGGTCAGCTCCAGATCGGTCTTCGCGACGTCGATCTCCGGGTCGAGCATCGTCACCCGCACGTCCGGCAGCTCGAGCGAGCCGACGCCCTGACTCTGCAGCGACAGCGCGACCTGGAACAGCGGCGAATATGCCTGCGAGCGGGGCGGGTTGGCGACCTCGACGACCCGTTCGAACGGCACGTCGGCGTGCCCGAATGCGGCCAGGTCGACCCCGCGGGTCTGGGCCAGCAGGTCCGCGAAAGTGAGCGTCGGGTCCACCTCGGTGCGCAGCACCAGGGTGTTGACGAACATGCCCACCACGTCGTCCAGCGCCGCCTCGCCGCGGCCGGCGATCGGGCTGCCGACGGCGATGTCGGTGGAGCCGCTGAGCCTGGCGAGCTGAAGCGACAGCGCCGCGTGCAGGACCATGAACAGGGTCGAGCGGTGCTCGAGCGCGAGACCGTTGAGTCGCTCGGTCAGTTCCGCACCGACCACGAAGTCGACGCGGCCGCCGCGGTAGGACGCGACCGCCGGCCGGGACCGGTCTGTGGGCAGTTCCAGCACGCCCGGGACGCCGGCCAGCCGCTCCGCCCAGTAGGCCAGCTGGACCGACGCCAGCGATTCCGGGTCGTCCTCGGACCCGAGCACCTCACGCTGCCACAGCGCGTAGTCCGCGTACTGCACCGCCAGCGGCGCCCAGTCCGGGCACTCGCCACGAGTCCGGGCCTCGTAGGCGGTGAACACATCGCGGGCCAGCGGCAGGGTCGAGAAGCCGTCTGCGCTGATGTGGTGAACCACCAGCACCAGCACGTGCTCGCTCGCGTCGAGGCGGAACATGCCGCCGCGCAGGGGGATGGCGGCGGTCACGTCGAAGCCGCCGGAGACAAGACCGAAGATCGCGGTCCGCAACTCGTCCTCACCGTCGACATCGACCGGGGTGAGGTCCAGCGCCACCTCGGTGCCGGCCAGGATTCGTTGCTGCGGACCCTGATCGGAGTCCGGGAAGAGGGTGCGTAGGGACTCGTGCCGGTCGATGACGTCGCGCACGGCGGCCGCGAGCGCGGCGGCGTCCAGGGCGCCGGTCAGCCTGACCGCGAGTGGGATGTTGTACACCGCGGACGCGGAATCGAATCGGTTGAGGAACCACATCCGCTGCTGGGCCAGTGAGAGCGGGATCCGCTCGGGCCGCTCCCCCGCGACCAGCGGGATCCGGTCCGCGGCCTCGTGGGTGTCCACCAGGGTCGCCAGGCCCGCCACGGTCGAGTTGCCGAAGACCTCCCGAACCCGCAGATCGGTGCCCGCGGTGGCGTTGACCCGGGCCACCACCTGGGTCGCGCTGAGCGAGTTGCCGCCCAGCGCGAAGAAGTCGTCGTCCGCACCGACCCGCTCGGTCCCGAGTACCTCGGCGAAGATGTCGGCAACCACCTGTTCGGTGGCCGTCCGCGGCGGCAGGTACTCGCGCACCTCGAACACCGGCGCCGGCAAAGCCTTCCGGTCCAGCTTGCCACCCGGCGTCAGCGGCACCGTCTCGAGCACCGTCACCGACGCCGGCACCATGTACTCCGGCAACCGATCCCGCACGAAGGCGGTCAGCGCGGCGGTGTCCACCTCGACACCCGCCCGCGGCAGCACGTACGCGACCAGCGACCGGCCACCGGCCGGGCCGTCGAATCCGACCGTCGCCGCGAAGTCGACATCCGCATGGGCGGACAGCACCGCGTCGATCTCACCCAACTCGATCCGGTGGCCGCGGATCTTCACCTGGGCATCGGTCCGTCCGAGGTACTCGAGAGTCCCCTCCCGCGTCCAGCGCACCAGGTCACCGGTCCGGTACAGCCGCGAACCGGCCGCTCCGAACGGGTTCGCCACGAACCGCTCCGCCGTCAACGACAGGCGGGCATGGTAGCCACGCGCCAACCCGGCGCCCGACAGGTACAGCTCACCCGCGACACCGACCGGCACCGGATGCAACCGGGCATCGAGCACCACGACGTCGGTCCCGACGACCGGGCCACCCAGCGTCACCGGAGCGCCGGGCACCATCGGATCCGAGTGGGCCGCAACCACTGTCGACTCGGTCGGCCCGTACGCGTTGAACATCCGGCGTCCCGGCGCCCACCGCTCCACCAACGACGTCTCGCAGGCGTCGCCGCCGACGACGACCACCTCGAGCAGGTCGAGGCCCGCCGGGTCCACCGTCGCCAGGGCCGCCGGCGTCACGAACGCATGCGTCACGCGTTCCGCGCGCAACAGCCCGGCGAGGGTGTCGCCGCCGTAGACCTGCGTCGGCGCCACCACCATCGTGGCCGCGCCGCCGACCGCCATCATCAGTTCCAGGATCGACGCGTCGAAGCTCGGCGACGCGAAGTGCAGTGTCCGAGAGTCGCTGCGAACCCCGTACCGGGCGCGCTGGTCACTCGCGAACGCACCCAGACCGGCGTGCGTGACCACCACGCCCTTCGGGACGCCCGTCGACCCCGACGTGTAGATCACGTAGGCCGGACTCTCCGGACGCACCACACCGGACAGCTCGCCGTCGGTGATCGTCGCCGAACTCCTGGCCGCGACTCGCTCCGCGTCGACCGCGTCGTCGAGCATCAGCCACCGGACCGACTCGCCGAGCGCGCCTCGGCTCCGTTCCACCGTGAGACCGATCGCCGCACCGGAATCGGAGAGCATGTGCTCGATCCGCTCGGCCGGATAGGTCGGATCCACCGGCAGGAATGCCGCACCCGTCTTGGCGACCGCCCACACCGCCGTGACGGATTCGACCGACCGCTCCAGGGCCACCGCCACACACGACTCCGGTGCCGCTCCCCTGGCGATCAACTCACGCGCGACCCGGTTCGAGCGGGCATCCAACTCGGCGTAGGACAGAACTGTCCCCTCGAACGACAGCGCGTCCCCGGCCGGATTCGCCGACACGGCCTGCGCCAGCAACGATGCCAGGGTCGGACCGACCGGCTCGGGCCGTGACGGCGCCGCACCCAATTCCCGCAACGACATTCGCTCGGCCGCGTCGAGGATCTCGATGTCGCCGACCGGGACCGCGGGCGTGCGCACCGCGGCGGTGAGGATCCGCAGGAAGCGCGTGGCGAACTCGACCACGGTTGCCTCGTCGAACAGGTCACTCGCATAGACGAACTCGGCTGCGGCACCCTCGCCGTCCACCAGCTCGCCGACCGTCAGCTGAAGGTCGAACTTCGCGACCCCGAAGTCGAGGGGTTCGCGGTGGATCTGCAGACCGGGCAGGGCAAAGCCGTCGACCTGCAGGTCCTCAAACGCCAGGACCACCTGGAACAGTGGGTGGTACGCCGTGGATCGGGCCGGGGCCACCACCTCGACCAGGCGCTCGAACGGCACGTCCGCCTGCCCGAACGCGGCGAGGTCGACGTCCCGAATGTCGCGGAGCAGTTCGTCGAAGGTCAGCGCGCCGGCGACGTCCGAGCGCAGCACCAGCGTGTTGACGAACATGCCCACCACGTCGTCGAGCGCGGACTCACCGCGGCCGGCGACCGGGGTACCGATCGCGATGTCGGTGGACTCGCTCAGCCTGGCCAGCAGCACCGCGAGCGCGGCGTGCAGCACCATGAACGGCGTCGCGTTCGCACGGCGGGCCAGCTCCCGGACGCCGTGGTAGACGTCGGCGTCGATGCTGAACGGCACTCCGGCGCCGCGATAGGTCGGGGACGTGGGACGCCGGTGGTCGTGCGGCAGCGCGAGCAGGTCCGGCAGTCCGGCCAACTGCTGCGACCAGTACCCGAGCTGGCGTGCAGCCAGAGACTGCGGGTCCGATTCCGACCCGAGGATCTCCTGCTTCCACAGCGCGTAGTCAGCGTACTGCACCGGCAACGGCTCCCATCCGGGCGCCGTGCCGTGTGCGCGAGCGCTGAACGCGGACATGACATCACGTGCCAACGCCTGCATCGACCAGCCGTCGATGCTGATGTGGTGCACCACCATCGACAGGACGTGCTCGCCGGGGGCCACCCGGAACAGGCGCAGCCGGATCGGCAACTCGGTGGTGACGTCGAACCCGCCCGCCACCTCCGCGCGCAGGCGGTCCGCCAGGTCGGCCGACGCCACCACGGCGACCGGCAGGCCGACCACGACGTCGCCCGCCGCCAGGATCTGCTGGCTGGGGCCGTCGACCGAGTCCGGGTAACGGGTGCGCAGGGACTCGTGCCGGCCCGTGACGTCGGCGACCGCGTCCTGCAGCGCGTCGATGTCGAGCGTGCCGCTCAGTCGCAGTGCCACGGCGACGTTGTAGGCACCGGAGCTGGTGTCGAACTGGTTGAGGAACCACATCCGGGACTGCGCCGGCGAGAGCGGGATCCGGTCGGGACGGACCGCCGGTACCAGCGGCCGTCGCACACCGGTGCCGTTGGCGTCGTCGAGCCGGGCGGCGAGCGCCCCGACAGTGGGTGCCTCGAACAGGTCTCGGACGCTCACCCGCACGCCGAGTTCGGCGTCGAGCCGGGCGAGCAGTCGGGTGGCGAGTAACGAGTTGCCGCCGAGGTCGAAGAAGTTGTCCGATGTACCGACCCGGTCCGCGCCCAGCAGCTCGGCACAGACCCCCGCGACCACGACTTCGGTGGCGGTGACGGGGGCGGCGAACTCCGCGCCGGCGAACTCGGGTTCGGGCAGAGCCTTCCGGTCGAGCTTGCCGTTGGCATTCAGCGGAAGCGCGTCGAGCACGACCACTACCGAGGGCACCATGTACGCCGGCAGGTCGCGCCCCAGGGAGTCGAGCAGCGCCGCACGGTCGATCTCCGCACCGACCGCCGGCACCACGTAGCCGGCGAGGTACTCACCACGGGCTCCCCCGCGCAGCAGCACCGCGGCCTGGGCGACCGAGTCGTCACGCGTGAGCGCCGACTCGATCTCGCCCAGCTCGATTCGCTGGCCACGCAGCTTCACCTGGAAGTCGGTGCGCCCCAGGTATTCCAGTTCACCCTGTGCGTTCCACCGCGCCAGGTCGCCGGTCCGGTACATCCGCGCGCCGGGGCGGCCGAACGGGTCGGGCACGAATCGGTCCGCCGTCAGGTCCGGCCGCTGGACGTACCCGCGCGCCAACTGGACGCCCGCGAGATAAAGCTCTCCCGCGGCGCCGACCGGGAGTGGACGCAGCCTGGCGTCCAGCACGTAGGTCTGGGTGTTCCACACCGGCGCACCGATCGGGACAACCGTCTCCGCACGGTGCGTCTCGTGGAAAGTGACGTCGACCGACGCCTCGGTCGGGCCGTACAGGTTATGCAGCCGTGCCCGACTGCGCCGGTGGAACTCGGCGACTGCACTGGCCGGCAGCGCCTCGCCGCTGGCGAACACATGGCGCAGGGACTCGCACCGGGACAGGTCGGCGTCGGCGAGGAACAGCTCGAGCATCGACGGCACGAAGTGCAGCGTCGTGATCCGCTGGTCGTGGATCACCGCCTCGAGGTACCGCGGGTCGCGGTGGCCGTCGGGTTCGGCGATGACCATTCGTGCGCCGGTCTGCAACGGCCAGAACAGTTCCCACACGGACACGTCGAAGGTGACCGGGGTCTTCTGCAGTACCGCGTCCTCGCCGCCGAGCGGGTACCTGCTCTGCATCCACAGCAACCGGTTGACGATGCCGGAGTGCGGCACCGCGACGCCCTTGGGCCGCCCGGTCGAGCCGGACGTGTAGATCACGTACGCCGTGTTGTGGTCGCGCAACGGCGCCCGCTCCGACGCCGTCAGCGGCGCATCGTCGAGGCCGGACAGGTCCAGGGTGTCCACCGCCACAGTCGCCGCGGCGTCGGCCATGCCGGCGGCGTCTGCCGAGGTGGTCAGTACCAGCACCGGCCGGGCCTGGGACAGAACGTATCCCGTCCGCTCGGCGGGCTGGTCGGGGTCGATCGGCACGTACGCGCCGCCCGCGGCGAGGACCGCGTAGATGCTGACCATCAGGTCGACGGAACGTCGCATCGACACCGCGACCATCGACTCGGGTCTCACTCCGGCGGCGAGCAGGTGCCGTGCCATGCGATTGACTCGTCGGTCGAGTTCGAGGTACGAAACGCACTCGTCGCCGGCGACCAGCGCGACCGCGTCCGGGGTCGCGGCAACCTGCTCGACGAACAGGTCGACCAGGGTGGCCGGGGCCACCGGGTGGTCGGTGTCGTTCCACTCCGAGACCACCAGGTCTCGCTCACCCGGGGTGAGGATGTCGATCTCCGCGATCGCGAGGTCGGGCTGCGCCGCCATGGTGTCCAGGATGCGGATCAGGCGGGAGGACAACAGCGTCACGGCGGCGCGGTCGAAGGACTGCGGCGCGAACCGCAGGCTCAGGCGCAGCCGTGGGTCGAGGATCGACATCAGGGTCAGCGGGAAGTGCGTCGCGTCATGCGCGTCGAGGTCGAGCACCCGCATCCCACCGATGTCGGTGTTCTCGTCGAACCCGGACTTGTCGACGGGGTACGACTCGAACACCGTCAGGGTGTCGAAGAGCTCCCCCACCCCGACGGCGGCCTGGATGTCGCCGAGACCGACGTGGTGGTGGTCGAGCAGGTCTGCCTGGTCGCCCTGCAGCCGGGAGAGGAACGCCGTGACCGACTCGTCCGGGTCGATGCGGACGCGGACGGGCACGGTGTTGATGAACAGGCCCAGCATCGACTCGACGCCTGCCAGCTGCGGCGGGCGTCCGGACACGGTGGCGCCGAAGGTGACGTCTTCGCGGGAGAGCAACCGGGCCAGCAGCAGACCCCACGCCGCCTGGATCACCGTGTTCACGGTGATCCCGTGCTCGCGGGCCATCCGGCCGATCCCGTCCTCCAGCCCGGCGGGCAGGTCGACGGTCAACTCCTCGGGCAGCGGGCCGTGCTCCCCCGGCACCCGGGCGGGCGCGAGCAGGGTCGGCTCGGCGACGCCGTCGAGGGCCCGCGCCCAGGCGGCGTGCGCGGCGTCGGCGTCGGACTCGCCCAGCCAGGCCAGGTACTCGCGGTAGGAGCGTGGCCGGGCCAGCCCGACGACGTCGGCACCGGCGGCGTAGGAGACCAGCAGTTCGCGGACCAGCAGCGGCATCGACCAGCCGTCGAGCACGATGTGGTGGTTGGTGACGGCGAGCGTGTAACGCTCAGGTGCCGTGTGGACCAGAAGGATCCGCAGCAGCGGCGGCGCGGCCATGTCGAACCGCTCGGTGCGCTCGTCGTCGAGCAGCTTCTGCAGGCGCACCTCCCGCTCGTGCTCCGGCAGCGCCCGGACGTCGACCTCGCGCCACGGCACGTCGACGTGCTCGAGCACGATCTGCACCGCGGTGCCGTCCTCGGCGTACCCGAACGCGGTGCGGAGGTTTTCGTGGCGGCGCACCAGATCCGCCACGGCAGAACGCAACCGGCTCGAGTCGACGACGCCGGCCAGGCTCAGCCGCAGCTGCGCGGTGTAGACGTCGACCGTCTGCTCCGACAGCTCGGCGTGGAAGAGCAGGCCGCGCTGCAGCGGCGAGAGCGGCCACACGTCGGACAGCAGCGGGTAGCTGCGCTCCCACCGGTCGAGCTCGTGCTGGCGCACCCGGACCAGCGGCAGGTCCGAGGGGGTGAGTCCACCGGCGCCGGGCTGCTCGGCGTGCGAGGCAAACGCCAGGAGCGCGCATCGCCACAGGCTGGCGAGCTCGCCGACGTCCTCGGCGGTGAGCAGGCCTGTCGGGAATGCGAAGGTGGCCGACAGGCGCGGCCCGTCGAGCTCGTCGTCGACCACGGCGTTCACGTCCACCGCCGCGGCGACGGTCATGCCGGGTCCGCTGGTGGCGTTGAGGTCCGGTGCGTCCGTGTCCGGGATCCAGCCGAGGCCGCGCAGCGCCTCGGGCACCTGCGCCGCACCGGTGCGGCCGAGGTAGTTGAAGCTGACCTGTGGCTGGCCCAGGGACGCGAGCACCGGAGCGGTCTCCTCGTCGAGGTACCGCAGCACACCGAATCCGACACCGCGGTTCGGCACCTCGTGCAGCTGCTCCTTGACCGCCTTCATCACGGCGGCGGCCGCGTGACCGCCGACCATGGCGTCGTCGAGGTCCACCGCGCCCAGGTCCAGCCGCACCGGGAACATGCTGGTGAACCAGCCCACGGTGCGGGACAACTCGGCACCCGCGACGGCGGCGTCCTCGCGGCCGTGGCCCTCGAGCGTGAGCAGGACGCCCGACGACGAGTCGAGCCCGCGGTCCCGGCGCCACACCGACACCGCCACCGAGAGGGCCGCGACGAGCCCCTCGCTGACACCGCATCGGAACGCGCCGGGCAGACTGGTCAGCAGGGCCTCGGTGACGTCAGTGGGCAACTCCACCCGCACCCGGTCCGTGGTGGCCACCGTGTCGAGCTCCGGGTCGAGGGCGCGGGACCCGAGCGTCGGGTCCGGACCGGCGAGAACTCCTGTCCAGTAGTCCATCTCGCCGGCAAAGGTCTGCTCCGCGGCCGAGTCGATCACGCCGTGGGCCCAGCGCCGCAGCGAGGTGCCGACCGGCGCGAGCGCCACCTCGGCGCCCGCCGCGGCCTGCATCGCGGCCTGCGCGAAGTCCGGGACGATGGTGCGCCAGGACACCCCGTCGACGACGAGGTGGTGGGCGACGATCAGCAGCCGGCCCGCGACCTCGGTGCCATCGGATTCCGGTGCCAGCCAGACGAACTGGAGCATGACCCCGTCGGCCGGGTCCAGCCGGCCGGCGGCGGCGTCGCACTCGGCGAGCAGCGCGGCGGCGAACGCGTCGCTGCCGGGGGCCGCGTCGACGGTGACCCTGCGCAGCAGGCGGGCCGGGTCGATCGAGTCGGCCCGGGTCTCGAAACCCCAGCCGTCGGTGGTGGGGAGGAACCGGCTGCGTAGTGCATCGTGGCGGTCCGTCACTGCCGCGACCGCCGCGGTCAGCGACGCGTACTCGACACCGTCGGGCAGCGTCAGCGCGATCGCCTGGAAGAACCGGTCCGGGCCGCCGCGGGCGAGCATCGAGTGCACGATCGGCGTCAGCGGCACCGTGCCGATTCCCGCGCCGTCGAGTTCCACGAGTGCCGCGGACTCCGAGTCCTCCGCCTGCACCGCGACCCTGGCGATCTCGGCAATGGTCTTGCGCTCGAAGACGTCCCGCGCCGAGAAGCGCAGTCCACGCTCCTTGGCCCGCGCGACGAGCTGGATCGCGATGATGCTGTCTCCGCCGACGGCAAAGAAGGACTCGTCGACGCTGACCCGGTGCGCTCCGAGCAGGTCCGCGACCACCTCCGCGATCACCTTCTCCGCGTCGGTGACCGGCTCGCGGTACTCCGCGGTGGCCGCACCGAACACCGGGATCGGCAGGGCGCGGCGATCCAACTTGCCCGCGGTGGTCAACGGGACGCTGTCGATCACCATCACCACGGACGGCAGCATGTGGCCGGGCAGGAACTCGCCTGCCCGGGCGATGACCTCCGTCGGGTCCACGGCGTGGCCCGAGCGGGCCCGGACGTAGGACACCAGCGCGATCGCACCGTTGCTGCGCTCGTGCGCGATGGTGACGGCGAAGTCGATGCCGTCCTGCGAGGTCAACGCGGCGTCGATCTCGCCGAGCTCGATCCGGAACCCGCGGATCTTGACCTGATGGTCCGCACGGCCGACGAACATCAGCTCGTGGTCGTTCGTCCACCGGACCTCGTCGCCGGTCCGGTACATCCGGGAACCCGGCTCCTCGAAGGGGTTCGCGACGAACCGGTCGGAGGTCAGACCCCGCCGGTCGTGGTACCCGCGGGCGAGCGCCGGGCCGGCCAGGTACAGCTCACCGACGGCCCCCACCGGCACCGGACGCAGCCGGCGGTCGAGCACCAGGGCACTCGCACCCTGGATCGGGGCGCCGATGGTGATCCGGTCGTCCACCGCGAGCGGGTGCCCGGTCGTGATGACGATCGTCGTCTCGGTCGGCCCGTAGCTGTTGGTGAAGCTGCAGACGTCGGCGAACTTCTCGACGAGGTCCGGCGTGCAGACGTCGCCACCGACGACCACCGCCTGCAGGTCCTCCAGACCCTTCGGGTCGACCGACCCGAGCACTGTCGGCGCCGAGATGATGTGGGTGACCCGCTGCGACCGCAGCAGGTCCACGAGGTCGTCGCCGCCGTAGACCTCCGGCGGGGCCACCACCATCGTGGCGCCCGCGCTGAAGGCCTGCACCATCTCGAAGACCGAGGCGTCGAAGCTGGCGGAGGAGAAGCGCAGCACCCGGGACTCGGACGTGATGTCCAACTCCGGCCGCGCCGCGGCCGCGAAGTTGACCAAGCCGGCGTGGGTGACCACCACGCCCTTCGGCAGACCCGTCGATCCCGAGGTGTAGATGACGAACGCCGGGTTGGCGACGCAGAGGGCGTGACGCCGGTCCGCGTCGGTGATCGGATCCGTCGACAGCGCCGAGTACCGGGCGATCGTCTCCGCGTCGTCCGTGGTCAGCCAGTCGACCGAGGACGGCAACGCGCCGCACAGCGCCGCCGTGGTCAGCCCGACCAGGACGCCGGAGTCGGTGACCATGTGCATCTTGCGGTCCGCGGGCAGCTCCGGGTCGATGGGCAGGAATGCCGCGCCGGACTTCGCCACCGCCCAGACGGCGACGAGCGCCTCGACCGACCGGGAAAAGGAGAGCGCCACGAACGACTCGGGGCCGACGCCCCGGTCGACGAGCAGTCGTGCGAGCTGGTTGGACCGGGCGTCGAGTTCCCGGTAGCTGACCCGCGCGTCGCCGGCGAGGATCGCGATTCCGTCCGGGTTCGCCGCGGCGCCGTCCCCGAGCAGGTCCGGCAGCAGTCGCGGGGCGGATGCGGCGGGCCCACGCAGCGGCACCAACTCGGCGCGTTCGTCGTCGTGGAGGACGTCCAGCCCGGACACCCGCGCCGCGCCGTCAGCCGCGGCGAACTGGGTGAGGTACTCGAGGAACCGGGCGTGGTGGCCCTGCAGGTCCTCGGCGGTGTACAGGTTCGGGTTCGCCTCGAAGTCGAGGTGCGGACGGCTTCCGGCGACGCTCGGGTAGATGTTGACGGACAGGTCCTCCACCGGACCGGTGGTCAGCACCCGCATCCGACCCGTCAGGTCGCCGAAGCGAATCTCGCTGTGGAACATCATGATGTTGATCGCCGGCCCGAAGAGACCACGCTGCCCGGCGCCGGAGCCGAGCCCGCGACGCATGTCCTCGTGGCGGTAGCGCTGGTGGCGCAGCGCCCCGGTCAGTTCCAGCTGCACCGCGGCGACGAGCTCCGAGACCGTCGTCTCGTGGCCGACCTGGACCCGGAGCGGGATCACGTTGGACACCATGCCGCCGGACCGCCGCATCTGCGCGGTGGTCCGCGCCGACACCGGCAGGCTCAACGCGACGTCGCTCTCACCGGTGAGCCGGGAGAGGAAGGCCGCCACCGCGGCGATGGCGATCGGCGTGAACGCCGACTCGTTGGCCTCGATCGCGGCCTCGGTGGCCTCCGCCAGCGGCCCTCCCGCCACCAGCGAGAACGGACCGACCGCCGCGGTACTGGCGGCGAGGCTGATCGGCTCGGGCAGCTCGCGGGTCCGCTCCGCCCAGTACTCGCGGTCCTTGGCGAACCGGGCGGACTCCCGGTAGCGGGTCTCGTCCTCGCAGATCTCCCGGACGGGACTGGCCTTGTGGTCGGCGGCGGCCCTGCCCTCGACCGCCGCCGTGTACAGCTCGGCCACGCGGTTCATGTACGTCATCGCGCCGAACCCGTCGAGCGCGATGTGGTGGATGCGGGCGTACCAGTAGTAGCGGTCCTCCCCGATCCGCAGCACCGCGGACTCGATCAACCGGTCCGTCACGAGGTCGATCGGGGCGCTGTACTCGGCGCGCATCCAGTCCTCGGCTGCCCCGGCCGGGTCCGTCGCGGAACGCAGGTCGACGATCTTCATCTGGTCGTTGAGCGTCTCGTCGATGACCTGCGCGGGCTCACCGTCGTGCTCGACGATCCGGAGCATCCCGGTGCCCAGCTCACGCGAGGCGAGCGCTCCCGCCGCCTGCATCGCATCCATGTCGAGGTCGCCGACCACGTCGACGCACTGGGCAATGGTGATCGGCACATCCGGCAGCAGGTGCTGCGCGAACCAGATCCCGCGCTGCGCGGCCGAGAGTGGGAACGCATCCACACCACCGTTCGCATCCGTCTGCGGAGAGTTGAGGATGTCGGACTCGCGGACGGAGTCACGTGCAGGAACCACCGGTAGAACCTCTCGAAATGATTGCTGAACCCCACCAGACTCGACACTTGGGCAAAGTGTCCAGCTATCGGGGAAATATGGGGTCTGTGCTGGGGAACCTTCGTGTCAACGGCGAGGATCGGACGCTGCAGTTCAGGGCACACGGATCGGCATGTGTCTGTGCGCAGAGAATACGAGATCCGGCGGACATCGCGCACGAGTATTGGACAATCATTCAACTTCCGAACAAGCGTCACCCGCATTTGGTCATCGATGAATCCATGCAGGTCAAGGTGCAGTACCGTAGCAAGGATCTGTCGATCGCGGTACGCCTGGCGATCGGCGGGAACGCCTGGGCGGGCGGCGGCCTGGGCTGCGTCCGCCTAGAATTGAGGCCGCCCCCGCCCGCCGCCTTGTCAGGAGCCCACCTGTGCCCGTAGCCGCCGATTCCCATGCAGCCTTCGCGGCCTATGCCCACCCCGAACGGCTGGTTACCGCGGACTGGCTCGCCGGCCACATCGGGGCACCCGGCCTCAAGATCGTCGAGTCCGACGAGGACGTGTTGCTCTACGACGTCGGACACATCCCGGGCGCGGTGAAGATCGACTGGCACCTGGACCTCAACGACCCGGTCACCCGCGACTACATCGACGGCACGGCCTTCGCAAAGCTGATGAGCAGCAAGGGAATCCGCCGAGACGACACCGTCGTCATCTACGGCGACAAGAGCAACTGGTGGGCCGCCTACGCACTGTGGGTGTTCACCCTGTTCGGCCACGAGGACGTGCGCCTGCTCGACGGCGGCCGCGACGCGTGGATCGCCGAGAACCGCGACACCACCCTCGACGTTCCCGAGAACCAGCCCACCGACTACCCGGTGGTCGAGCGGGACGACGCGTCGATCCGCGCCTTCAAGAACGACGTCCTCGGCCACCTCGGCCAGGGTCCGCTGATCGACGTGCGTTCTCCCCAGGAGTACACCGGCGAGCGCACCCACATGCCGGACTACCCGGAAGAGGGCGCGCTGCGCGGCGGGCACATCCCCACCGCGGTGTCGATCCCGTGGGCCAAGGCGGCGGCCCCCGACAGCCGGTTCCGCAGTCGACCGGAGCTCGAGGAGATCTACGCCGACTTCGCCACCACCGACAACGTGGTCGCGTACTGCCGGATCGGCGAGCGGTCGAGCCACACCTGGTTCGTGCTCACCCACCTCCTCGGGTTCGAGAAGGTACGCAACTACGACGGCTCCTGGACCGAGTGGGGCAACGCGGTGCGGGTCCCCATCGTCAAGGGCGAGGCACCCGGCGTGGTGACCGAGATCGGGGCGTCGTGACCGCACTGCCCGCCCCGCTCGCCGAGATCGTCGACGACTTCGCCGCCGTCGACGGGCAGGAGAAGCTGCAGCTGCTGCTGGAGTTCAGCCGCGAGCTGCCGGACCTGCCCGCGGAACTCGCGCAGGCCGCGATGGAGCCCGTCCCGGAGTGCCAGTCGCCGCTGTTCCTGTCGGTGGACGCCACCGACCGCGCGCACGTGCGGTTGCACTTCAGTGCGCCGCCGGAGGCCCCGACGACGCGTGGCTTCGCCTCGATCCTGCACCAGGGGCTGGACGGGCAGAGCGCACAGTCGATCCTGGACGTGCCCTCCGACTTCTACTCTGCCCTCGGCCTCGCCGACGCGGTCAGTCCGCTGCGGCTGCGGGGCATGTCCGCCATGTTGACCCGAATCAAGCGACACCTGTAAGGAATGAAGTCCAGTCGTCTCGCGACGACGCACACAATGCGGTGAGCTGACGTCCGGCCCTGTCGGACTGCGTGCCTGTCCTCCCATCGGTAGAATTTCCGGTCGGAGGCCGCTGTGTCCGGCCACCCTCCCGGACCGGCTCGGTCTACGCCTGAAGCACACCACTCGCGAGAACTGGATGCTGCCAATGGAATTTACTGAACTCGCCGACTACCCCGTCTCCCCGGGCACCCTCACCGAATGGCTGCCCACGGTCAGTCCCCCGGCCGCTTCGTCCGCCGGACCCTGGTACGACGACCCCCGGCCCGCCTCGTTCGTCCAGGCGGCCCGCCTGCGCGAGGCGGCCACCCACACCGGGCCGGGGCACGAGTCCTGGCTCGGCACCGCGTTCACCGTGGCCGGCCCGCTCGACGAGGCCGCGTTCGGGCGGGCGCTGCGGGTCTGGATCGACCGGCACGAGGCGCTGCGCAGCCACGCCGAGGTCGAACCCGCCACCGGCAGACTCAGCCGGCAGACCTTCGACGACGGCGTGGTCTCGGTGTGCCCGCTCACCCACGGCCACCGGTCCTCGGCCGTGATCTTCGAGCACCTGCACGACCTGTTCGACCGCGCCACCTCCCCCCTGTCGTGGCCCGCGTTCGCCTTCGCGACCGTCGCGGCCCCGGACCCCGACGACGGCTTCACCGTCTACTTCGCCGCCGACCACGCGATCATCGACGGCCTGACCATCGTGTTGATCGCGCACGCGATCGAGGCGCTGTACCGGCAGGAACAGGGCGGTCCCGCCGCGGGCCTGTTCCCGGTGGGCAGCTACCTCGACTACGGCGTGCGCGAACGTGAGGACGCCGCCGACCTCGACGCCGCCGCGCCCGTCGTGCGCTCGTGGCGGGAGGCGCTCGACCGCAACGACGGCCGGCTGCCGCGGTTCCCGCTCGAACTCGGCGACCGGCCGGCCGGGCCGGTGCCGCAGGGTGCCCTGTCGGCCTGGGTGCTCGATGCCGAGGCCGCGGACGCCTTCGCCGTCGCCTGCCGGAAGGTCGGGCACAGCTTCTTTGCGGGCGCCCTGGCCTGTCTGGGCCTGGTGGGCGCCGAACTCGCGGGCGAGGACCGCTTCGACACCGTCACCCCGATGCACACCCGCAGCGACCCCTACGCCGCGGCGTCGGTCGGCTGGTACGTGGGTATCGGTCCGATCAGCTTCGACGTCCGCGGGGCGCGGTCGTTCGGCGAGCTGGCCGGCCGGGCCGCCCAGCAGATCGCGGCCGCCAAGGACTCTTCGAAGGTCCCCTTCGACCGGGTCTGCGAGGTCCTGGGCCGGGGCGCGCGGCCGCGGTTCGTGGTCTCGTACATGGACGTCAGGTTTGCGCCGTCCGCCTCCCGCTGGTCGGAGTGGAACGCCCGCGCGCTGCGCAGCAAGCAGTACGACGACTCCGTCTACATCTGGATCAACCGCACCCCGCTGGGGGTCAACATCGCGTCGCGGTACCCGAACACCGACGTCGCGACCGCCAACGTGCACCGCTACCTCGCCCGCCTGCGGATCCGGTTGGAGGAGGTCGTCGGGACCGGCAGTTGCGCGCTCGGCGAACCGCTCCACCACTAGGCTCGAGAACTACTTGTCAGTAGTGTTTGCCGCCTCCCGAGAGCCGCTAGTGTGAATTGGCTATCCAATTACATCGGCGTCCTGGACGGTGCATACACTCCCAACAGACGCCCGTCCATACCTGCCGGGCAGCGACCCCGGCCGGGGGACCGACGCGGTTTCCCATGCGACCAACAGGAGGCTCAGTGCCCAGTCATGCCAGCGCGCACATCACCAAGGTGCTCGTCGCCAACCGCGGCGAGATCGCAGTCCGGGTGATCAGGGCGGCAGCGGACGCAGGCCTGGCCAGCGTCGCCGTCTACGCCGAGCCCGACGCGGATGCGCCCTTCGTGCGCCTTGCCGACGAGGCGTTCGCCCTCGGCGGCCAGACGTCCGCCGAGTCGTACCTCGTCTTCGACAAGATCCTCGACGCGGCACGCAAGTCCGGCGCGGACGCCATCCACCCCGGCTACGGCTTCCTCTCCGAGAACGCCGACTTCGCCCAGGCCGTCATCGACGCCGGGCTGATCTGGATCGGCCCCTCGCCGCAGTCCATCCGCGACCTCGGCGACAAGGTCACCGCCCGGCACATCGCCGAGCGCGCCAAGGCCCCGATGGCCGCCGGCACCAAGGACCCCGTCAAGAACGCCGACGAGGTCGTCGAGTTCGCCAAGCAGTACGGCGTCCCGGTCGCGATCAAGGCCGCCTTCGGTGGCGGTGGCCGCGGCATGAAGGTCGCCCACACCGTCGAGGAGATCCCCGAGCTCTTCGACTCCGCCACCCGCGAGGCGATCGCCGCCTTCGGCCGCGGCGAGTGCTTCGTCGAGCAGTACCTCGACAAGGCCCGCCACGTCGAGGCCCAGGTCATCGCCGACCAGCACGGCAACGTCATCGTCGCGGGCACCCGCGACTGCTCGCTGCAGCGCCGTTTCCAGAAGCTGGTCGAGGAGGCGCCCGCGCCGTTCCTCACCGACGACCAGCGCGCCCGGATCCACAGCTCCTCGAAGGCCATCTGCAAGGAGGCCGGCTACTACGGCGCCGGCACGGTCGAGTTCCTCGTGCAGGGCGACACCGTCTCGTTCCTCGAGGTCAACACCCGCCTTCAGGTCGAGCACCCGGTCACCGAGGAGACCGCGGGCATCGACCTCGTGCTCCAGCAGTTCAAGATCGCCAACGGCGAGGAGCTGGAGTTCACCGAGGATCCCGCACCGCGCGGCCACTCCTTCGAGTTCCGGATCAACGGCGAGGACGCCGGCCGCGGCTTCCTGCCCGCCCCCGGCCCGGTCACCAAGTTCGTGCCCCCGACCGGCCCCGGCGTCCGCATGGACTCCGGCGTCGAGTCCGGCTCCGTCATCGGCGGCCAGTTCGACTCGATGCTGGCCAAGCTGATCGTCACCGGCGCCACCCGCGACCAGGCCCTCGCCCGCGCCCGCCGCGCGCTGGCCGAGTTCCACGTCGAGGGCCTCGCGACGGTCATCCCGTTCCACCGCGCCATCGTCGAGGACCCCGCGTTCATCGGCAACGGCGAGAGCTTCGACGTCTACACGAAGTGGATCGAGAACGAGTGGAACAACACCGTCGAGCCGTACACCGCCGGTGAGGCGCTCGAGGAGGACGAGGCCCTGCCGCGTCAGGCCGTCGTCGTCGAGGTCGGCGGACGCCGCGTCGAGGTGTCGCTGCCCGGTCAGTTCTCGCTCGGCGGTGGCGGATCCGCCAACGGCGCCACCCGCAAGAAGCCGAAGCCGCGCAAGCGCGGCGGCGGCGCGGGCGGAGCGGCGTCGGGTGACGCCGTGACGGCCCCCATGCAGGGCACCGTCGTCAAGGTCGCCGTCGAGGAGGGCCAGGAGGTCGCCGAGGGCGATCTGATCGCCGTGCTCGAGGCCATGAAGATGGAGAACCCCGTCAACGCGCACAAGGCCGGCATCGTGACCGGACTGGCCGTCGAGCCGGGCGCCGCCATCACCCAGGGCACCGTGCTCGCTGAGCTCAAGTAGCACAAGCACTCTCACAGCGCCCCCGGTTGCCCAGGCAACCGGGGGCGCTGTGCTGTGCGCGCACTATCCTGTTCCCATGGCAGAGGTTCCCGAGATCCGCATCGGCACCGCCGAACGCGAACAGGCGCTCGAGGCGTTGAGCCGCCACTTCAGCGACGGTCGGCTGACGGTCACCGAATTCGACGAACGCAGCAGTCAGGTCGCCGCGGCCACCACCCGCGGCCAGATCGAGCGGGTGTTCGCGGACCTCCCGGCCACGGCGGGACCCGGCTCCCCCGCGCCCGCCGAACCGGCCCGACGATTCCAGCCGGACTGGTCCGGACGGGCGATGGCCGTCATCCCGATCGCCGCGCTGGTCCTGTTCTTCGTCACCGGCAGCTGGCTGTGGTTCCTGGCCGTCCCCGCGGCGGGCGCCCTGCTCTTCGGAACCGACCGCGAACGCAACGAACGCCGGCGTCGTGATCGGCGCAACGACCGAGAGGACCGCAACTGATGGAACCGATCGAGGTCAACGCCGGCGCCTGGTACCTGCGGGCGCTGCGCGCCGACGAACGGGTCGACGACCGGCCGGCGCTCGCCGACGGCGGGATCGACGACCCGGACTACGTCGCCACCCGCACCGCGCAGTGGGCGGCCGACGAGCACTACTCGTGGGCGGTGTGCCAGCCGAACACCGGCGAACTGCTCGCCGAGGTGGGCCTGACCCTGGACGGACCCAGGGCCGTGCTGGCCGGCTGGGCCCGTCCCGGGCACGAGGATGCGCTGGGTACCGCGACGACCGTGATCCGCCGGTTCGCCGAGGGCGCGCTGGAGTTGACGGTTACGTGAGCAGGTTGGCGCGCAACGCATCCCGGTCGGCCGCCGAGATTCCCAGGCCGTCCGCGAAGTAGCCCTCGACGTCCCCGAAGCTGGCGTGGAGCTGCTCGAGCGCGGCCTCGAGGTAGGCCCTGCGGACGCCGAGGATCGGCAGCAGCAGATCGGGGTTGCCGCCCGCGGCACGGAACTTGTCGAAGACCGGCGCGAGGGCCGGCAGCAGCTGCTCGTTGGTCAGCAGGTAGTCCGCGAACGCGTCCTCCTTGCTGACCCCGAGGAACAGCAGCAGCGACGCGGTCGCCCAGCCCGTCCGGTCCTTGCCGGTGGTGCAGTGGATCAGCGCCGGCATGTTCTGCGCCCGCGCCAGGTCCGTGAACAACGTGCGGTAGGCCGCGACTGCGCTGGGCAGGGTGACGAAGTCCCCGTAGACCTTGAGCAGGAATTCGTTGGTGTCGCCCGTGCCGAGCAACTCCTCCGCCACCTTCGGGTCTGTGAGGATGTGCTGCATCATCGCCGGGGCCGCACTCTGGTCCGCGTCCGCGAAGACGTCCAGCGCCACCTCCTTCGCGCCGCTCGGGGCCCGGTCGGGCAGCACCTCCCGCTCGGCCTCGGTCCGCAGGTCGAAGACCGTGGCGATGCCGAGGGCGTCCAGCGCGGCGACGTCACCGTCGGCGACGCGCCCGAGGTCGGTCGACCGGTAGACGACGCCGGTCCGAACCCGGGCCCCGTCCGCTGTCGGATAGCCGCCGATGTCGCGCAGGTTGGGCACGGAGGGGATCGGGACTGCCGCTCCCGTGGTGGGTGTGATGCTCATACCCAGCAGGCTAATCCACGCTCACCAGTAGTAGTCCTTGCGGACGATCATCGTGAAGCGGCGGGCCTCCCGCTCCAGGACCTTTTGCCACAGCGCGTACCTGGCCCTGCTCAGCGGCAGGTCGTAGGCGCCCAGGTAGTCGACGATGTCGTAGCTGAAGCTCTGCTTGAACTGGCCGATCCCGTGGAACGGGTGCGCCTTGTCGTCGGCGAACGCCGCGGGCGGTGTCCCACCCATGTCGTATCGGACGCATCCGGACTCCCTGGCCCACTCGATCATCGCCCACTGGACAGCATGCCCGACGCCGTGCGCACCGAGCCCGCTCTGCGCGGAGGAGTCCTCGCGCTTGCGCACCGAGGCTCCGTTCATGTAATACGCGTTGCGCCCCAACTTCATCGCAAACCCGCCCGCCATCACCTCGCCCTCGAAGCGGGCGACGAACAACTGGCCGTTCCCGGACGACTCGTAACGCCCCCAGAACTCCTCGTAGTACTCGTAGCTCCGAATCCCGAAGCGGCCCTTCGCGGTATCGGAGAGCAGGTCGAACACGAGGCGGCAGTTGGCAGGGGTCGCCGGCACCCGGTCGACGCGCACCCCGTCCCGCTCGGCCCGCCTGATCCAGCGCCTGGCCCTGGTACTGAACCGCGACATCACCTCCGTCGGCTCTCCGGAGATGTCGAGCACAATGGTCGACGAATTTGCCGCGATGGAACGCGCCTGCCGGAAGCCCCGAGCGAGGAGCTGGCCGCGTTCGACGTCGCCGAACCTGATCTTGGGCTCGATCTTCACAGCAAAGACGCCGTGGGCGCGGGCGAACTCCGCGAGCAGGTCGACAACCGAGATCACCCCGTCGACGCCGACCACGCCGGGTCCTCCCGGCAGGTACCAGAGCTTCCCGAGCGCCACAACCCGCTTCTCGAGAACAGTCACGGCGAGTCCGTCGACCATGAGGTGCACGGGGTGGTAACCGTTGAATCGCTTCTGCTCCGCGTAGTCGCGACTGCGCCAGACGTCACCGCCGTCGGGGTTGGCGACGATCAGGTCGTCCCAGCCCTCGACTTCGGACGGGTCCGCCATCCGCACGGTCACGACGCAACCCGCCCGTCTCGCCGGACACCACGGAACCGTAAATCTTTAGCAAACGAAAGCAACTAGTCACACCCCTACACACAGAACCAGTCCAACTGCTGGATTATGCACAAGGCTCACCCCCTGCGGGCATGAATTCGAGGGTGAATTCGATCAGCAACCATCAAGCAAACCGCGCGGACGACAACCAGCTGGTGGGCTCACCGCACGCTGCGTGTGGGCCAGTCGGCAGGAGTCAGTGCCACAACCGGTCAGCATCGCCGGACGAGGTCAGCACCCGGTCCAAAGCGTCGACCGCATTGTCGAGTTCGGCGGCGGTGACGGTCAGCGGCGGCCTGAATCTGATCCCCCGCTCCCCCGTGCCCAGGATCAGCACGTGTTCGCGTTCGCGCAATTCGGTGAGCACCCCGTCGCGGCGGGCCGGCGAGTCCAGCGTCACCGCGCACATCAGTCCGCGACCGCGCGGGTCGGTGACGCATTCGTGCCTGGCGGCCAGCCAGTCCAGCCGGCCCAGTAGGTGCGAGCCCAGCAGTCGCGCCCGGTCGATCAACCGGTCCCGCTCGATCACCTCGAGAATTCGCCGGGCCCGGACCATGTCCGTCAGATTGCCGCCCCAGGTGGAGTTGACGCGGGAGGAGACCCGGAACACGTTGTCTCGCACCTCGTCCACCCGCCCGCCGGCCATCACCCCGCACACCTGAGTCTTCTTCCCGAACGCGACCACGTCGGGGTCGAGGCCGAGTTGCTGGTACGCCCAGGACGTTCCGGTCATGCCGACACCGGTCTGCACCTCGTCGAGCACGAACAGCGCGTCGCGGCGCCGGCACAGCGCCGCCATCGCCTGCAGGAACTCCGGGCGGAAATGGTGGTCGCCGCCCTCGCCCTGGATCGGTTCGGCCAGGAAGCAGGCGATGTCGTGGGGATGTTCGTCGAACGCGCGGCGCGCCTGCGACAGTGCTCGCGCCTCGGCGGCCGCCACGTCCCGGCCGGGTTCGAGGTAGGGGGCATCGATCCGGGGCCAGTCGAACTTGGGGAACCGCGCCACCTTGCCGGGGTCGGTGTTGGTCAACGACATCGTGTAGCCGGTACGTCCGTGGAAGGCGTGGGTCAGGTGCAGTACCCGGGTGCCGAGCGCCGGGTCGATCCCGCGCGCCTCGTTGTGCCGGCTCTTCCAGTCGAAGGCGACCTTGAGCGCGTTCTCGACGGCCAGCGCCCCGCCGTCGACGAAGAACAGGTGCGGCAGCGCCGGGTCGCCCAGCACCCGCACGAAGGTCTGCACGAACCTCGCCATCGGCACCGTGTAGACGTCGGAGTTGCTCGGCTTGTTCACTGCGGCGGCGGCCAGTTCGGCGCGGAACCCCTCGTCATCGGCGAGGTCCGGGTGATTCACGCCCAGCGCGGAGGAGGCGAAAAAGCCGAACATGTCGAGGTACTCGGTGCCGTCGCGGAGGTCGACGAGCAGGCGTCCGCGCGAGCGGTCGAGGTCGAGAACCAGGTCGAAACCGTCCACCAGCAGGCTCTCCCGCAGCACCGTGAGCACCCGGTCCGCGGGCAGACCCGCGGACGACTCGGATGACCACATCGCGGTGCTCATGCGCCCAGGATAGGCGCATTTACGTGAAATTGACCATCCCACAGGAAATATGACGGCCTGGACGCTACCGATCGTAAAATGTCTGCAGGATGATGGTGCTGCGGGTCTGCACGTTGGCCGTCACCCGGATCTTCTGCAGCAACGCCTCGAGCGCCCGCGGCGACGCCACCCGCACCAGCAGCACGTAGCTGTCCTCCCCCGCCACCGAGTGGCACGCCTCGATCTCGGGCAGGTGCTCGAGCCGGGCGGGGGCGTCGTCCGGGCCGGACGGATCGAAGGGGGTGATCGCGACGAACGCGGACAGACCGTGCCCGACGGCCTCCGGGTCCACCTTCGCCGTGTAGCCGCGGATCACCCCTCGCGCCTCGAGTCGGCGTACCCGCGACTGCACCGCCGAGACCGACAGCCCCGCCTTCTCCGCAAGCGTCGACAGGGTCGCCCGCCCGTCCGCGATCAGCTCACGCACCAGCAGGGTGTCCGTCTCGTCCAGTTTCTCCGGCACCCGCGCAGGCTAACGCAGCGCACACTGGTCTCGGCGCACCCTCGCGACGAAAGGACACCGACATGATCCTTCCCGACACCGACAGCCTGCGGACCCGGGCCGAGGCGGCGCTGGCCGCGTGCGGGGCCCGCGACGACCATCCCAACCCCGAAGGCGCGCTGACGGCCCGCACCCCGATCACCGGCGGCGTCCTGTGCCGGTTGACTCCGACCACATCGACGCAGGTCAGCGACGCCGTCGCCGACGCGCACGACGCCTTCCTCCGGTGGCGGACGGTGCCGGCGCCGCAGCGCGGCGCGCTGGTCCGGCGGCTCGGCGAACTGCTGACCGAGCACAAGTCGGACCTCGCGGCCCTCGTCACGCTCGAAGCGGGGAAGATCACCTCCGAGGCGCTCGGCGAGGTGCAGGAGATGATCGACGTCTGCGAGTTCGCGGTCGGGTTGTCCCGGCAGTTGTACGGCCGCACGATGCCGTCCGAGCGCGCGGGCCACCGCCTGATGGAGACCTGGCACCCGCTCGGTGTGGTCGCGGTGATCTCCGCGTTCAACTTCCCCGTGGCGGTGTGGTCCTGGAACACCGCGCTCGCCCTGGTCTGCGGCGACACCGTGGTCTGGAAGCCGTCCGAACTGACGCCGCTCACCGCGATCGCGTGTGATGCGTTGCTGCGCCGGGCCGCCGAGGACGTGGGTGCGCCGGCCGGGGTCCATCGCCTGGTCCTCGGCGCCGGGCCGGTCGGCGAGCAGCTCGTCGACGACCCGCGGGTCGCCCTGGTAAGCGCGACCGGGTCGGTCCGGATGGGCCGGGCGGTCGGGCTGCGGGTCGCGCAACGCCTCGGTCGATGCCTGCTCGAGCTCGGCGGCAACAACGCGGCCGTGGTCGCGCCGTCCGCGGATCTCGACCTGGCCGTGCGCGGGATCGTGTTCTCCGCGGCCGGGACTGCCGGCCAGCGCTGCACCAGCCTGCGCCGGCTGATCGTGCACTCCTCGGTCGCCGACGAGACGATCGAGCGGGTCGCTTCCGCCTTCCGGCAACTCCGGGTCGGCAACCCGCTCGAGGCGGACACCCTCGTCGGTCCACTGATCCGCGAACGGTCCTGGGAGGCCATGACGGCCGCGCTGGACAAGGCCCGGGCGGACGGCGGCACCCTGGTGTGTGGCGGCGAACGGGTGGAGTCGGGCGGCGGTCACTACGTCTCCCCCGCGCTGGTCCGGATGCCCGCGCAGACCGCGGTGGTGCGTGAGGAGACCTTCGCCCCAATCCTGTACGTGCTCACCTACGAGACCCTCGACGAGGCGATCGCGCTGCACAACGATGTGCCGCAGGGGCTTTCGTCCTCGATCTTCACCACCGACCAGCGCGAGGCCGAGCGGTTCCTCGCGGCCGACGGCTCCGACTGCGGGATCGCCAACGTGAACATCGGCACCTCCGGCGCGGAGATCGGCGGCGCCTTCGGCGGCGAGAAGGAGACCGGGGGCGGCCGCGAGTCGGGATCCGATGCGTGGAAGGCCTACATGCGGCGCGCCACCAACACCGTCAACTACTCCGATCAGCTTCCGCTCGCCCAGGGTGTGAAGTTCGGGCGCTGACGTGCCTTTGCGCACTCTTGGTAGCAGTAGCAGCCAGAAGTACTCACAGGCGGCGGAGCCGCTCGTCGTAGTCGGCGCGCGCCCTCGCATCCACCGAGTCGACGGCCCGGTTGCCGCCGACGACCTTGCGGACCAACCCGACCAGTGGCTCCGGCGCGAGCGCGAGCGCGACGTCCACGGCCGCCAGGTAGCCGGGGACCGGGGTCTGTGCCCGACGCGTCGAGACCGTGCGCACGACCGCCGCCGCGATGTCCTCGGGGTCGACCGTCGGCAGTCCCTTGCCCAGCGGAAGCCCGGAGGTCAGCGTGGTGCGGACCGCGCTGGGCAGCACGGTGGACACACTGACCCCGTGTTCGGCAAACTCCAGCCGGGCCGTCGACGAGAGTCCCACGGCCGCAAACTTGCTGGCGTTGTAGACGGCCAGCCCCGGGATCGCGACCTTGCCCGCGAGCGAGGCGACATTGACGATGTGGCCGCGGCCGCGGGTGATCATCGCCGGGGTCACCGCCCGCATGCCGTGGATCAGCCCCCACACGTTCACGTCGATCGTGGCCTCGCCGATCTCGTCCGGCTCCTCGAGGAACGGCGCGACCGGCATCACCCCGGCGTTGCCGACCAGCACGTCGACGGGCCCGAGGTCGGCCGTCACCGCCGTCACGCAGGCGTCCCACGACGCCCTGGTCCGCACGTCCAGCGTGTACGCCCCTGCCGCCGAACCGATCTCGGCCACCACCTCGTCAGCCGCGGCACGATCGAGGTCGGCGACCGCCACCCTGGCGCCGCGCGCGGCCATGGCGTGCGCGGTGGAGCGACCAATTCCGCGCCCCGCACCGGTGATCAGGACGACGGCTCCGCGCAGGTCAATCCCGGGGTACTTCACCGAGTCTCCATCTCGTAGGCGCGCTCGTCGAACTCGCCGAGCCTGGTCTTCATCCGCGCGGTGGACCACGGCCAGTTGAAGCTGTTGCGCCCGTTGACGTCCAGGAAGTAGCTCTGGCATCCACCGGCGTTGTAGACGGTGGTGGCCAGCGCCTGCTGCACCTCGGCGTTGAAGGCCGCCTGCACCTCCGGGCGGGTCTCCATCCGGGTCCAGTTGCCGTCCCTGGCCGCGGCGATCGCCTTCGCCAGGTAACCCAGCTGCGCCTCGAGGATCATGAACGCCGAGGTGTGGCCGGTGCCGAGTGCCGGGCCCAGCAGCACGTAGGCATTGGGGAACCCGGCGATCGTGGTGCCGAGATAGGCCTGCGGGCTGCCCTTCCAGTGCTCGTCGAGGCTGCGGCCCTCGCCGTCGAAGATCTTGCCGCCGATCGGCATGTCGAGGATGTGGAAGCCGGTGCCGAGGATGATCGCGTCGACCTCCCGCTCGGCACCGTCGGCCCCGACCACCGTGTTGCCCCGGACGGAGGCGACCGCGTTGGGGTGCACCTCGACGTTGGGCCGGGTCAGCGCCGGCAGGTAGGTGTTCGACAGCAGCAGGCGCTTGCAACCGAGGGTGTAGTCGGGCGTGAGGGCCTTCCGCAGCTCGGGGTCGCGGACCTGGGCACGCAGCTGCGCCTTGCCGATCTGCTGCACGATCCGCAGGATCCACGGGTGCCGGAACCCCAGCCCGAGCGCCTCCATGATCGAGTACTCGATCGCGCGCAGGACGCGGTGCGCGCCCGGAATCCGGCGCATCACCCAGCGTTCCGCCTGCGGCACGTGATGGTCCGGCTTCGGCAGCACCCACTGCGCGGTGCGCTGGTAGAGGTGAAGCTCCCCCACGCTCGGTGCGATCGCGGGCACGAACTGTACCGCGGAGGCGCCGGTGCCGACGACCGCCACGCGCTTGCCCGCCAGGTCGTAGTCGTGATCCCAGCGTGATGAATGAAACACCTTGCCGCCGAAGGTGTCCAGGCCGGGGATCGGCGGCACCAGTGGTTCGTTCCAGGGGCCGACGGCCGCGACCACGGAGTTCGCGGTGAGCGTGCCGCTCGAGGTCTGCAGCACCCAGCGATGGGCCGACTCGTCCCAGTCCGCGCGGATCAGCTCGGTGCCGAAACGCACATGCGCGTCGACCCCGTGTTCGGCAGCGGTGCGGTCGATGTAGCGACGGATCTCGTCCTGCCCCGCGAACAGCCTGCTCCACTCCGGATTCGGCGCGAACGAGAACGAGTACAGCCCGGACGGGACGTCGCAGGCACACCCGGGGTAGTCGTTGTCGCGCCAGGTGCCGCCGAGCGAATCGCCCTTCTCGAGGATCGCGAAGTCCGTGATCCCCATCCGCCGCAGGGTGATCCCGGCGCCGATGCCGGAGATGCCGGCCCCGACGACGAGGACCTCGTAGTGCTGTTCCTGTGTCATACGAAGGCCTTTCGAGTCGTGCGCAGGGCGGCCTCCAACGTGGCCAGACGCCTGCGGTCGTCCATGAAGTTCGGGCCCATCACGGCGAGGTCCTCGGCGGTGGCGTCGAGCCTGACGACCCGGGTGCCCGCCGCCGTGGCGGCGGCGATCTCCGCGTCCAGGCCGGCGCTCATCCAGCTGCGCAGGACCAGTCGCTCCGCACGGGCGGCGCCGCGGGCGCGCACGGGGCCGGTGGAGGCCATCGGCGCCAGCACCACCAGTTCGTCGAGTTCGAGCGGAGCAACCAGGTCCGCGGACGCGGTCGAGGCCGCGCCGCCGTCGACGTAGCGCCTGCCCCCGATCCGGACCGGCGGCATCCACCCCGGGATCGCCCAGGACGCGCGAAGCGCCTGCGAGAGTGTCGCTTCCGGCGAGCCGGGCGAGCCGAACGCGACGCGGGTGCCGGTGTCGTAGTCCATCGCGACCAGCCAGGTCGCGGGGTGCGGGACCCAGTCACGGTCGGGGTTCAGTCCCACCGCGAGCCGGTGCAGCCAGGACGCGTCGCCCCCGCCGGTCGGCAGCAGTCCGCTCAGCGCCGTCGCGGGCGCCACCTCGTGGCGCAGGCCCGCGCGGACGAGCGTCGGCGAGCCCACGCCGAGTCGGGGCAGCGGTGGCATCCGGCCGGGCGCGTCCGCGAGGTGATCGCGCAGCGCCGGATGGGTCGGCTGCTCCCCCAGCTGCATGGACAGCAACTCGCCGACGCTGACCCCGCTACCGAGCATGGTGACCAGTTCCGCCCCCGCGGAGGTGCCGACGAGGACGTCCGCGTCACGGGGATCCCAGCCGAGCCCGTCGCGGACCGCCACCAGCGCCGCCACCGTCCAGGCCGCGCCGAGGGTTCCGCCGCAGCCGATGACGAGGCCACGGCGGATTTGTGTGTCACTCGAAGTCATATTCAGAAACTAGCAGTATTCGAATACGATGGGTATGCCAAATCTGAAGTTTCCCTGAACGGAGTTGCGATGGCGCGAATGACCAGGTCGGAGAGTCAGGCCCAGACCAGGGCCGACCTGATCGCGACCGCGCGCGACCTGTTTCTCGCCGACGGGTACGCCGCAACCTCGCTGGAGAAGGTCGCCGAGCAGGCCGGTTACTCCAAGGGCGCGGTGTACTCCAACTTCCGCAACAAGAACGAGCTGTGCCTCGAGGTCCTCCAGCTGATCCACGTCACCAAGGGCGCCGAGGTGGCGGAGGTGATGTCGCAGCAGGCGCCGCTTGAGGATCGGTTGACGGCGTTCGAGAGCTGGGCGCAGCGCACGCTCGGGGACGTCGGATGGACGACACTCGAGTTCGAGTTCATCGTGCTGGCGCGCCACGACCCGGAACTCCGGGCCGCGCTCGTGGCCAGCCTCGACATGGCGCGCGGCATCGTGGCCGCCCTACTCGGTGCGCTCGTGGCGTCCGGCGAGGTCGCGCTGCCGATGTCGGTGGACGACGCCGCGACCAGCGTGCTGAGCATGGGCGTCGGTCTCGGCATCCAGCGCGCCATCGACCCCACCATCTCGACCGGCATCGTCACCCGAAACCTCCGCGCGCTTCTCACCGCTGCCGGCTCCGCGGATCTACCCTCACAAGCGTGACGAACTGGCAGAAGCTCGCGCAGGACATCGCCGACGACGTGCTGTTCCCGGCCGCGGACAGCGTCGACGCCGACGGCGAGATCCCCGTGAGCCATTTCGAGGTGCTGGCCGACGCGGGCTTCTACGCGATGGCGGCGCCACCCGAGCGGGGCGGTCCCGCGCTCGAACTCGACGACCTGGTCGCGGTGGTGGAGACTCTCTGCGGCGGCTGCCTGGCCACCAGCTTCACCTGGCTGCAGCACCACGGCGTGGTCGCCGGACTCGCGGGCAGCCCGAATCAGATACTGCGCGAACGGCACTGGGACGGTCTGCTCGACGGAACGGTCCGCGCCGGCGTCGCCTTTGCCGGGGCGATCCCCCAACCACCACTGCTGTACGCGCGCCGGGTGGAAGGCGGCTACCTGCTGGACGGGGTGGCGCCGTTCGTCACCGGCTGGGGCATCGTCGACCTGCTGCAGCTGAGCGCGCGTGACGAGTTCGACGACTCGATCGTGCACACGCTCGTCGAGGCCGTCCCCGCCGCCGGAATCACCGTCGAGGACCTGCCGCTGATCGCGGCCCGCGGCAGCAACACCGTGCGCGTCCGCTTCGACGGGTACGAGGTTTCCGACGACCGGGTCGTGAATGTGGCGTCCCCCGAGCAGTTCCGGGCCGGACAGACCTTCGGGTCGTGGCTCAACGCGTGCATGGCGACGGGGGTGACGCGGCGGTGCCTCACCGAGCTTGCCGAGCTGGGTTGTGACACGACCGTGTTGACGGACGAGCTCTCGGGTGTGCGCGCGAATCTCGATACGGCGCTTGCAGGTCGCGGCGATCTGTACGCCGCGAGAGCGCAGGCCAGCGAACTCGCACTGCGGGCCGCTGCCGCACTGGTGACGGCCACCGGCAGCGCCGCCGCCCTGAGCGGCAGCACGGCCGAACGACTGATGCGCGAGGCGACACTGACCCTCGTCGCGGCGTCACGCCCGCAGATCCGCCGCACGCTGCTGGACCGACTCGGCGGTGCGGCCGGCAACTGAGCCGAGGCTACTCACCGGCGTCGATGACGGTCCGGAGGGTGGCGAGCTGCTCCGCGGTGAGACCCGCGGGTTGCAGGACCGCATTCCATCCGTCGACGTACTCGGCCGTGTACTTGTGGCCGTGCCCGCCCGGAACGCCGGTGGAGAACGGCAGGTCGGCGGTGATCTGCCAGAACGTCACAAACGGTATCCAAACCATGTCCTCGAGCACGTCCCGCCCGGGCGGCTGACCGATCCAGTCAGGCTCGCTCAGGACGAGGTTCGGACTCCACCAGACGATCGGGTCGGAGGGGTGCATCAGGTACAGCACCCGGGTGCCGTCCCACGGGCTCCCCGTGGGAGGAATTCCGGCCTCGGGGTCGTTGCTGAACCGCACCGTCCGCCCGTTCTTGTAGACCGGCTCGACTTCCGGGCTCCCCGGCTCCCGCCGGTCGCTGAACTCACGGAACAGCGTGTTGAAGTTGGGAGGGCCGGCGAACAACGTTCCCGAGGTGCGGTTGCGCAGGTCGTACTCACCGCTGAAGGCGGTCTCGCCGCCGAACGAGCCCAGGCTCTCCCCGGCGACGAACAGCTGGGGACGGTTGTCCGGCGGTAGCTTCGACCACACGTCGTAGACCGCGTCGAACAGGTCGCGCCCGGCTTCCCTGGCCTTCGACTGGTCGACCAGGTAGGAAATCCACGACGGCAGGTACGAGTACTGGATCGCCACGGTCGCCGCGTCGCCGCCGGTGAGGTACTCGAAGCTGTCCACCAGGGCCGGGTCCACCCAGCCGCTCCCGGTCGTGGTGACCACGAGCAGGTTGCCGCGCTGGAAACCTCCGGCCCGGCTGAGGTCCTCGACCGCCAACGCCGCCCGGGACTCGGAGTCCGCCGACGACGCCAGACCGGCGTAGGCGCGAATCGGTTCCAGGGCCGGGTGGTCGACGAACTGACCGATCTGGTCGGTGGACGGGCCGTCGCCGATGAAGCTGCGCCCCTGCCATCCCAGCGAATCCCACGGCACCACCGATCCCGGGCCCCCCGACCGCAGGCTGGTGGCCGGCTGCTGCACACCCTCCGGGGTCATCGTGTCGCGCAACGAGAAGGCCCCGTTGGCGGCGCCGACGAGGCCGCCGAGCAGTACTCCCGAGACCACCGCGTAGACCAGCCCCGCGATGAGAAACCAGCCGACCACCCCCGCGGCCCGCCGCCCGATCCACCGGTTGAGCAGCCTCGCGCTCGCGCGGTACAGGCCGCGGACGCCGCGTCCGATCACCAGGAGGAGACAGAACACCACCGCCGCGACGACGGGCGCGAGGACCACGAGCGGGATGTTGTACTCCGTGACCCCCATCAACGCGCGGATCTGGTGCTGCCAGTACTGCCCGACGCCGAACGAGACGGCGAACAGCACCACCGCACTGACGAGGAACACCAGCCAGGGCCGGCGCCCCGGACGCCGCGGAGACCGGTCGGCGAACGCCCGCCACACGAAGGCCGCGAACACTCCCAGCCCGTACCCGATCGCGGCGGTGATTCCACAGACCACTCCCTGCAGCAGACCCCCACGCGGAAGCAGCGACGGGGTGAACGACAGACAGGCGAAGACGAGTGCACCCCAGCAACCGGGAAGGGTGGCGTACAGCAGCTTCCGGCGCTCGCCGGACTCGGGCGGCGCACCGTCGTCGACTCCGGCGGCGGACGGACCGCCGGGCGAATCCAGGACCTTCGGCTCCATGGCCACCTCCGCCTACCGCACCGGCTACTCCCAGCCGGAGCTCGGAATCCACGTCCATATCGCCCAGATCACGACGACATCGATCGCGATGATCACGCTGGCCCACCCCGGGTGGTAGGGCAGCCACAGGAAGTTGACGACAACAGACAGTCCCGCGATGACGACGGCCAGCGTCCGCGCCCAAATCCCGCCGCCGAGCAGGGCGACGCCCACCAGCGCGATCAGCACACCGAGCACGATGTGGATCCAGCCCCACACGGTCAGGTCGAACTCGTAGGTGTAGTCGGCACCGACGGCGAAGACCTCGTCGGCGACCGCGGCGATCCCTTGAAGAACCTGGAGGATACCGACGGTGACGAAGAGGACCGCGGCCCCGATCGACGTGCCGGCCGCGACATGCTGTTTGTGGCTCAACTGATCGGACACGACGGTTCACCTCTCCGGACTCGGAAACGCTGCGCCCCCTCAGTGTGCGCCCATCCGCCCGTGTCGGTGGGCCGAGGCACTATGGACACCATGGACACGGTGCTCGGCAGGTTCTCCGCCCCCACCCGGGAGTGGTTCGCCGGCGCCTTCCCCGCACCCACCGCCGCCCAACTGGGGGCCTGGGAGGCGATCGCGGACGGCTCACATGCGCTGGTCGTGGCCCCGACCGGATCCGGAAAGACCCTCTCCGCCTTCCTGTGGGCACTCGACCAGCTCGCCACCCGTCCGCACGACGAGAAGCGTCCACCGGGCACCACGGTCCTGTACATCTCGCCGCTCAAGGCCCTCGCTGTCGACGTCGAACGCAACCTGCGCGCACCGCTGGTCGGGATCACCCAGACCGCGAAACGACTCGGGCTGGCGCCGCCGGAGATCACCGTCGGCGTCCGCTCCGGCGACACCACGCCCGCGGACCGCCGCGCCCTGGTCCGCACGCCCCCCGACATCCTCATCACCACCCCCGAGTCACTGTTCCTGATGCTCACCTCGGCGGCCCGCGAATCGCTCGCCACCGTGCGGACCGTCATCGTCGACGAGGTGCACGCCGTCGCGGCGACCAAACGCGGTGCGCATCTCGCTCTCTCGCTCGAACGGCTCGACATGCTGCTCGAGCGTCCGGCCCAGCGAATCGGGCTCTCCGCCACCGTCCGGCCGCACGAGGAGGTCGCGCGGTTCCTGGCCGGCGCGGCGCCGGTACACATCGTGTGCCCACCCGCACCGAAGACCTTCGACCTGACGGTGCGGGTACCGGTCGAGGACATGACGGAGCTCGGGGTCACGGCAGCATCCGACGACTCGAACTCTCCTGCGCCACAACAGGGCTCGATCTGGCCGCACGTGGAGGAACAGATCGTCGACCTGGTCCTGGAGCACTCCTCGTCGATCGTGTTCGCAAACTCGCGCCGACTCGCCGAGCGGCTCACCGCCCGGCTCAACGAGGTCTACGCCGAGCGGCTCGGCGCCCCCGTCGACACCGTCCACCGGCCAGCGGCGCAGATCGGCGCCCCCACCGAGGTGAACCACGGCGCGGACCCGCTGCTGGCCCGCGCCCACCACGGCTCGGTGAGCAAGGACCAGCGGGCGATCATCGAGGACGACCTCAAGTCGGGGCGACTGCGCTGCGTGGTCGCGACCAGCAGCCTCGAACTCGGCATCGACATGGGCGCGGTCGACCTGGTCGTCCAGGTCGAGGCGCCGCCCTCGGTGGCCAGCGGACTGCAGCGGGTCGGCCGGGCCGGGCACCAGGTCGGCGAGATCTCCCGCGGGGTGCTCTTCCCCAAGCACCGGACCGACCTGATCCACTGCGCGGTCACCGTCGAGCGGATGACCGCGGGCAAGATCGAATCGCTCGCGGTGCCGGCCAACCCGCTCGACATCCTCGCCCAGCACACCGTCGCCGCCTGCGCGCTCGACCCGCTCGACGCGGGTGTCTGGTTCGACGTGGTCCGGCGCACCGGGAGTTTCGCCGCCCTGCCGCGCTCGGCCTTCGACGCCACCCTCGACCTGCTCGCGGGTCGGTACCCCTCCGACGAGTTCGCCGAGTTGCGCCCGCGGCTCGTGTGGGACCGCGACGCCGACGTGCTCACCGGTCGGCCCGGCTCGCAGCGCCTCGCCGTCACCTCCGGCGGCGCCATCCCGGACCGCGGCCTGTTCACCGTCTACATGGTCGGCGAGAAACAGTCCAGGGTCGGCGAACTCGACGAGGAGATGGTCTACGAGTCCCGCGTCGGCGACGTCTTTGCGCTCGGCGCCACCAGCTGGCGTATCGAGGAGATCACTCACGACCGGGTCCTGGTCAGCCCCGCGTACGGACTGCCCGGCCGGCTTCCGTTCTGGCACGGCGACGGCCTCGGCCGGCCCGCCGAACTCGGTGCTGCGCTCGGCGAGTTCCTGCGCGAGATGTCGCTCGGCGACGCCGGCGACCTGCGCACCCGCCTCACCGACCAGGGCCTGGACACCAACGCCACCACCAATCTGCTGGCGCTGGTCGAGGAGCAACGGACCGCGACCGGCCAGGTGCCCACGGACCGGACCCTGGTGCTGGAGCGGTTCCGTGACGAGCTCGGCGACTGGCGACTGGTGCTGCACTCGCCGTACGGGCTGCCGGTGCACGCGCCGTGGGCGCTGGCGGTCGGTGCCCGACTGCAGGATCGCTACGGGATCGACTCCACGCCAACGGCATCCGACGACGGCATCATCGTCCGGCTGCCGGACACCGAGGACGCGCCGCCCGGCGTGGACCTGTTCGTCTTCGACCGCGACGAGATCGAGGACATCGTCACCGAACAGGTCGGCCACTCCGCCCTGTTCGCGTCCCGGTTCCGCGAGTGCGCGGCCCGTGCCCTGTTGCTGCCGCGTCGCAACCCCGGCAAGCGGGCGCCGCTTTGGCAGCAGCGACAGCGGTCCGCGCAGCTGCTCGACGTGGCCCGCAAGTTCCCGACCTTCCCGATCCTGCTCGAGACGGTGCGCGAATGCCTGCAGGACGTGTACGACCTGCCCTCGCTGACCCGGCTGTTCGACGCCGTCGGCCGCAAGCAGATCCGGCTGGTCGAGGTGGAGACCGCCTCGCCCTCCCCGTTCGCCGGCGCGCTGCTCTTCGACTACGTCGGCGCGTTCATGTACGAGGGCGACAGCCCGCTCGCCGAACGCCGCGCCGCCGCACTGTCGCTGGACTCGACCCTGCTCGCCGAACTGCTCGGCCGGGTGGAGCTGCGCGAACTGCTCGACGCGGATGTCATCGACCTCACCGAACGCGAACTGCAGCGCCTGGTCCCCGACCGCAAGGCGAGGGACGCGGAGGGCGTGGCCGACCTGCTGCGCCTGCTCGGGCCCCTCACCACGGAGGAGATCTCGGCGCGGGCTGTCGCCGAGCCGCGGGAGTGGCTGGCCGAACTGGAAACCCGCAAACGCGTCATGCGGGTCGCCTTCGCGGGCCGCCGGTGGTGGGTGGCGATCGAGGACGCCAGCCGGATGCGTGACGCCCTCGGGGTGCCGCTGCCGATCGGGACGCCCGCCGCGTTCATAGAGCCGGCCCTGGACCCGCTCGGCGACCTGGTCGGCCGGTACGCGCGCAGCCACGGCCCCTTCACGCTCGCCGACGCCGCCGCCCGGTTCGGGCTCGGCACCTCCGTCGTGCGGGACGTGCTGCGCCGGCTCGCCGTCGACAAGCGCGTCGTCGAGGGCGAGTTCCGGCCCGCGGAGTCGGGCAGCGAGTGGTGTGACGCCGAGGTGCTGCGCCGGCTGCGGCGCCGCTCGTTGGCCGCCGCGCGGCGGGACGTCGAGCCGGTCGAACCGGCGGCGCTGGGCCGATTCCTGCCCGACTGGCAGCACGTGGGCGGCGGCCTGCGCGGTATCGACGGCGTCGCGGCGGTGATCGAACAGCTTGCGGGCGTACCGATCCCGGCCTCGGCCTGGGAGTCGACGGTGCTGCGGTCGCGGGTGCGCGACTACCAGCCGGCGATGCTCGACGAGCTCACCACCACCGGCGAGGTGCTGTGGTCGGGCGCGGGGCAGATCTCCGGCAGCGACGGCTGGGTGCGCCTGCATCCCGCCGACGCGGCGCCGCTGACACTGACGCCGGCGGACTCCACCCAGCTGTCCGAGCAGGCCCGCGCGATTCTCGACGTGCTCGGCTCGGGCGGCGCCTTCTTCTTCCGAAACCTCGCCGATCAGGTCGGGTCCACGGACGACGAGTCCCTCGTGGCCACGCTGTGGGAACTGGTGTGGTCGGGACAGGTGAGCGGCGACTCGTTCGCCCCGCTGCGCGCGCTGATGTCGGGCACCACCCGGTCCACCCCCAGCCACCGGGCGCCGCGCCGAACCCCACGGGCCCGCCCATACCGCGCGCTCGCGCGACCCACGCTGCCCACCCGGACCGGACCCCCGACGGTGGCCGGACGCTGGTCGATCCTGCCGGAACTCGAGGCCGACCCGACCGTCCGGGCCCACGCCCGCGCCGACCTGTTGCTCGAGCGATACGGGGTCCTCACCCGGGGTTCGGTCGTGGCCGAGTCCGTGCCCGGCGGCTTCGCCCTGATGTACAAGGTGCTGCGCGGGTTCGAGGACAGTGGCCGGTGCCGCCGCGGCTACTTCGTGAACACCCTCGGCGCCGCCCAGTTCTCGACCTCCGAGGTGGTGGACCGACTGCGCGGATACGGCGACGGCACGGTCGCCGAGCCTGCGCGCACCGCGGTGGCGCTGGCGTCGACCGACCCGGCGAACCCGTTCGGCGCGGCGCTGCCCTGGCCCACCGTCGACGGCGGGCACCGGCCAGGACGCAAGGCGGGCGCCCTGGTCGTGTTGGTCGGTGGCGAGCTCGCGCTGTACGTCGAGCGGGGCGGCAAGACGATGCTCACCTTCACCGCGGACCCCGGTGACCTGCACACCGCCGCGATCGCGCTGGCCGACCTGGTGGACGGGGGCGGCGTCGAGAAGATCGTCATCGAGAAGGTGGACGGCGAGTCGGTGCACACCAGCGGGCTCTCCCCCGCCCTGGTCGAGGCCGGGTTCTCCGCCACCCCGCGCGGGCTGCGCAAACGGACCTCCTACGCGCGGGGCTGACCGTGCCCGAAGGTGACACCGTCTGGCAGGCCGCGGCCCGGCTGCGCACCGCGCTGGCCGGGAAGGCGCTGACGGTCAGCGACTTCCGGGTGCCGCGGTACGCGACGGTGGACCTGACGCCGGGACCGGTCGAGGAGGTGCTCAGCCGCGGCAAGCACCTGTTGATCCGGATCGGCGACGCCGCGGTGCACACCCACCTGAAGATGGAGGGCGCCTGGCACGTCTACCCGGCGGGCACGCGGTGGCGACGGCCCGGCTGGCAGGCCCGGGTACTGCTGGGCACCGACGATTTTCTGGCGGTCGGATTCCAGCTCGGGATCGTCGAGGTCGTCCCCCGGGCCGACGAGGCCGGCGTGGTCGGGCACCTCGGCCCGGACCTGCTCGGCCCCGACTGGGACGCCGGCCGCGCCGCGGCGAACCTGGCGGCGGACCCGGGCCGGCCGATCGGCCTGGCGCTGCTCGACCAACGGGCGATGGCCGGTGTCGGCAACGTCTACCGCAACGAACTGTGCTTCCTGCGCGGCGTGCATCCCGCGACCCCGGTGGCCGCCGCCGGCGAACTCCTCGATTGGGCCGAGCTCGCGCACCGACTGCTGGTGGCGAACCGGGACCGCACCGTCCGCGTCACCACCGGCGACCGGCGCCGCGGCCGGACCACGTGGGTGTACGGCCGTGCCGGCAGGCAGTGCCTGCGCTGCGGCACCCTGGTCGAGTCGGGACCTCTCGGCGACGACGCGGCGCCGGAGCGGCAGATCTTCTGGTGCGCCAGCTGTCAGCCCGCCCGGACCTGACCCGCGCTCACACGAAGTCGAAGAGCGGTGGCACCAGCAAGACGACCAGTACCGCCCACGCCCCGAATACGGGCAGGTAGCGGGTCTGCCAGCGTTCGGTCGCCTCGAATCCGCTTCGGCCGCGGACGAATCCGAGCAGCAGGCGGGCAGACCACACGAGGTTCACGAGCAGGACGAGGTTCAGTCCCAGTGCGACCACCTTGTTCGGTGTGAAACCGAACTCCGCGATCCGGGTCAGCATCGCCGCCAACATCATCAGGTCGACCGCCAGCGCACTGACGACGAGCACCAACTGGAGTCGGTCGAACAGGTCCGGCGGCGCCAGCGGGTCCCGCGCCGACGTCGCGTACAGCACCAGTCCCAGCACGACCACGAGGATCAGATCCATCAGGATCAGCAGGTTCCGGTCGACGTCACCGACGTTGCCGTCCACCGCGAAGGCGGCGAGCAGGACGAGCAGCATCACGATCGTGATCGGCGTGAACACGCGGGTCAGGACGGGCGCGATGTTCTCCACCACGCTCTGCTTCGCCTCGACGAGCCACGCCGCGACAATGACGGCACCGGCCGCGCCGAACGGCAGTACCCAGTCCTCGATCACCCACTCCATGTCGGTGCCGAGCGAGGTGAAAGCGCCGACCGTCAGCCCGATGAGGACGCCGCCGCCGAGCGCGAGGAGCGTCAGGTACACGACCCATTCGCCGGTGAACCGGATGAAGTCCATCCGTCTGCGGTCGGAGCGCCACTCGCCGCCGACGTACGCCAGTCCGACGGCGAACCACAGCACGACCGGTACGTGGATCGCGGCGATGATCTCGGTCGACCCCTCCGGATCGAACGGAAAGAGGTTCAGCACCAGCGCGGCCCCCGCGAACGGCACCGCGAGCGCGGCCGCAACCCGGGCGCTCACACGGCGCTTCCACGCGAAGTAGCCCGCGAGGAACGGCAGGATGAACACGCTGACGTTGCGCGCGAAGACGTTGTCGTCCAGTTCCGCCCACCGCGCCAGCTCGAGGGTTGCACCCGCACAGAGGGCGAGTGCGAGAACGACGAACAGTTCACGACGGGGCGGGTGCGTGCTCGTGCCGGTCTCCGCCTGGACGAGCACCAACTGCTTCCAGAGGCGTTCGGAATGCTCCCGGGCGAACTCGCGGGAGATGGCGTCCACACTGCCCATCCGTTTGACCGCGACGAGGAAGGCCTCGTCGTCGGCCAGTCCGGCGGCGGCGAGGTCCGAGATCCGGTCGCGCAGATGGTCTTCCATCTCGTCGACGTCCGCGGACGAGATCACGCGATGCCGTTCGACGTAGCCGCGCCACTGGCCGATCTGGGACTCCAGTGCGGCGTCGGCCATCACGACCACCCCTGCGCGACGGCGGACGGTGGCAACTGCGCGCTGCGCCACACCTGGTTCAGCGCGTCCGCGACGACGTCCCACTGGCCGCGCCGCTCGGCGAGCACGCCGCGGCCCGCCTCGGTGATCGCGTAGTGCTTGCGCCGGCGCCCGGCGTCCGAGGTTCCCCACGACGCCGAGACGTACCCGGACCGCTCCAGGCGATGCAGCAACGGGTACAGCATCCCGTCCGTCCACTGGATCTGTCCCTTGGACAGGTCGTGGACCCGCTTGAGGATGGCGTACCCGTACGACTCGCCGTCCACCAGGATGCCCAGCACGAGCAGTGTCGCCGAGGCTGCCACCAGATCCTTGTCGATGTGCACAGCACCTCCCATACCTAGATCTGCTAGCCATGAACCCTAGCAGCTCTAGGTATGAGCGCCAGGGACAGGCGAACCGACGTCGGTCACGGGCGGGCCGCTCGGTCGAGCAGATCGAGGCAGTGCCGGATCAGCCGCTCCCGGGGCACGGTGACGGTGCCGTCGAGGTAGCCGATGAAAAGGCTCGTCAGGGCGCCGACGAGACCGAGCGCCCGCAGGGCGCGTTCGTCGGGATCGGCAACGCCGCGCAGCTGATCCTGGACCAGCACAACGAAACTCGGGGCCAAATCCAGGCCGCGTCCGCCCAGCGCGGGGTCCCGCAGCGGCGCCAGCAGCAGAACCCGGCCGGCTTCGGGGTGGTCGAGGACGAGGGCCACGAACGCGCGCACCGCGAGTTCGGCGGTCTCCGTCGGGGTCTCGGCGCCGGAAACCGCGGTCACCAGGGCGGCACGGGCCTGCTCGCCGACCTCCGCGTACACCTCTCGGATGTAGGTGTCGCGGTCGGCGAAGCTCTCGTAGAAGTAGCGCTCGGTGACACCGGCCGCCCGGCAGGCGGCGCGGACGCTCACGGCCGGACCGTCACCGGCACCGAGCAGATCCACCCCGACCTCGAGCAGCCGCATCCGTCGCTGCAGGCGGCGCAGGTCGAGGCCGGGGCGGTCACTGGTCATCGCCGCAAAGTCTAGGCAGCTCCGCTGCTCGTGCGCGGTTCACGGGTCCACAGACCCGTGAACCGCGCCCGAGCGCCGAAGGCGCCTGCGTCACATGTGGGTGCCGCCGTCGATCCGGATCTCGGTGCCGGTGACGAACTTTGCGTCGTCGGAGGCGAGCATCGCGACGACGCCCGCGACGTCCTCCGGCGGCGCGAAGCCCTCGCCGATCCACGGGTACAGCTTGCCGATCAGGCTGGGGTCGACGCCCTCCTCCGGAAATCCCGGGTTGCTGGTCATGCCCGAGGCGATGGAGCCGGGCTCCACGGCGACCGCGCGCAGACCCTGCTTGGCGTACTCGAGGGCGATGGCGTGGGTGAAGGACCGAATGCCGCCCTTGGTGGCCGCGTAGGCCGCCATGTACGGGTGCGCGAAGGACGCGGAGGTGGAGCTGAAGTTCACCACCACGCCCTTGCCGGACTCGAGCAGCGCGGGCAGTGCCTCCCGCGTGACCAGGAAGGTGCCGGTCAGGTTGACCCCGATCATGGTGTTCCAGAAGTCCAGCGTGGTCTCCGCGGTGTGCGAGGACCGCAGGATGCCGGCGGCGTTGACGAGCACCTGCAGGCCGCCGAGCTCGGCGATCGCGCCACCGAGCGCGTCCCGCACCGAGTTCTCGTCGGAGATGTCCGCGACGACCGTGCTCAGCCGGTCCGCGACGCCCGCCTCCTCGGCGCGCTGACGGGTCAGGGCCAGCCCGTCCTCGGACACGTCCGCGGCGGCGACGATGCCGCCCTCGGCGAGGATCCGGGCGACCGTCGCCTGCCCGATGCCCGAGCCGGCACCGGTGATCAGCACCTTGCGGCCTTCGAATCGATTCATGTCCTGCACTCCTTCTCGTGTGGTCAACATGCCCTTGACTGCAAGCTACGCCAAGATGGCACAACGTGCCATGATGGTGTGCATGGCGGACCCCACTGCGCAAGTCCCCCGCTCACTCACCGAGCGACGCAAGGCCCAGACCCAGCTGGAAATCGCCCGCTGCGCCGCCGAACTGTTCGCCGAGCGTGGCACCGCGGCGGTCACCGCGGACGAGATCGCGGCCGCTGCGGGCATCGGGCTGCGCACGTTCTACCGCTACTTCCGCACGAAGGAGGAGGCGGTCACGCCGCTGCTCGCCGGCGGCGTCAGCGGCTGGATCGCCGACCTGGCGGCCGCTCCCCGCGAGCTCACTGCCGTCGCCGCGCTCGAGTCGTCCGCCCGTCGCACCCTGACCCGCACCGACCGGTTCGGCGTGGACGGGCTGCGCCTGACCCGCGCGCTGCTGCGCGCCGTGCCGGGCGACCCGGCCCTCGAGTCGGTGTGGTTCCGGGTGGTGCACGACGCCGAGGAGTCGCTGGTGTCGGTGCTCGGCGAGCGACTCGGCCCCGGCGCGGACCCGCTCGAGGTCCGACTGCTCGCGGTGGCGGGCAACACCGCGATGCGCCTGGCCGTCCAGACCTGGGCCGGGACCGGCGACGCCGCCGCGGGCGAGGAGTCCGGACCGAGCCCCGCGGACATCGCCGTCCGGTGCATCCGCACCCTGACCGCCGGCGTCGCGGCTGCGGGTGTGCGTACGCCTCAGGGATGACGCGGCCTCCGACTTACGGACCACCGCCTTCTCAGCGAGTTCACACCTGACGCCGATGTGCGTCACGGGTGGAGGCGGCAGGGTGGAACCGGTCCGGGAAACTCCCGCACGGGAAGGCTCGAGATGTTCACCGCACCCCTCGCCGTCGTCGCCCTGCTCGTCATGGCGATCTCCGGCCACCTCGCCCGCTCGGCGCCCCGAAGCGTCGTGCGCACGCACTGACGAGCCGTGCCGACCCGGGCTGTGCGCGTGCCCCGAGCTGGAACATGCCAAGCTGTAATGCATGCCGCGCACGCCCCTGTCCGCCGAGGACTACGCCAGCCGAGTCAGCGCATACGTCTACGGCAACGTGCTGATCCTGGCCGCACTCGTGCCACTGCACAACACCAGCGTGGTGCACGCGGGGCTGACCATCATCGGCACCGGGCTGTCGACCTTCGTCGCGCACGCCTTCGCCGAGTCCGTCGGGCGCAGCACCCGCTCCGGGCGACCGCTGACGAAGATGGAACGCCTGGCCGAGCTGCGCGACTCGGTGCCGGTACTCACCTCCGCCGTGATCCCCGCCGCGCTGGTGGGCCTCGGCGCGTTGGGATGGATCGACCTGCGTACCGCACTGATGCTCGCCGAGATCTGGGTCGTCACCCGCATCGCCGGCATCACCTACATCATCACGCGGCTGCGCGGCGAACGACCCAACCGGGGCACCCTGGCCGCCTCCATCGGGCTGGCCCTGATCGCCATGGTCGTCGTCGCGGTCAAGCTGCTGCTGACCCACTGACAGTCCGGACGACCTAGTCTCCGGGCTGCGCCGCGGACCGCACCGGCTCGAGAATCTCCGCGCGCGCCTCGGGGGCCGCCGCCCGCAGCGCGTCCGCCGACGTGTCGTCGGGCTGGGCCTGAGAATGCACCTCCGCCTCCACCCGCGCCCGGTACGTCTCGACCTCCCGGTCCACGGTCGCCTCGTCCCAGCCCAGCACCGGCGCCACCAGGTTGGCGACCTGCTCGGCGCAGTTCACGCCGCGGTGCGGGTACTCGATCGAGATGCGGGTGCGCCGCGCCAGGATGTCCTCGAGATGCAGTGCCCCCTCCGCGGCCGCCGCGTACACGGCCTCCACCTGGAGGTAGTCGGGCGCATCGGTGATGGGCGCCAGCAGTTCGGGCGCCTCCTCCGCGAGCTCCAGCACCTCGTGGATCAGCGAACCGTACCGGTCGAGCAGGTGCTTGACCCGGTACGGGTGCAGCCCGTACTGCTCGCCGACCTGCACGGTCTGGTTCACCAGTGCGAAGTAGCCGTCCGCGCCGACCAGCGGCACCTTCTCGGTGATCGAGGAGGCCACCCGCGCCGGGACGTCCTCGGCGGCCAGGTCGACGGCGTCCTCGGCCATCACCCGGTAGGTGGTGTACTTGCCGCCCGCGATGGCCACCAGGCCCGGCGCCACCCGTGCCACCGCGTGCTCACGCGAGAGCTTCGAGGTCTCGTCGCTCTCGCCCGCCAGCAGCGGCCGCAGCCCGGCGTACACACCGTCGATGTCGTCGTGGGTGAGCGGGGTGACCAGCACCTTGTTCACCTGGCCGAGGATGTAGTCGATGTCCGCCTTCGTGGCGGCCGGATGCGCGAGGTCGAGGTTCCAGTCGGTGTCGGTGGTGCCGATGATCCAGTGCCCACCCCACGGGATCACGAACAGCACCGACTTCTCGGTACGCAGGATGATCGCCGCCTCGCTGACCACCCGGTCGCGGGGCACCACGATGTGCACACCCTTGCTCGCCCGCACCCGGAACCGCCCGCGCTGGTTCGACAGCGCCTGGATCTCGTCGGTCCACACGCCGGTGGCGTTGACCACCACGTGGCCGCGCACCTCGGTGGCCTGCCCGTTCTCCGAATCCCGTACCCGCACACCGGAAACCCGGTCCGCCTCACGGAGGAAGCCGACCACCTGCGTCGAGGTGCGGACCACCGCGCCGTAGTGCGCCGCCGTCCGGGCCACCGTCATGGTGTGCCGGGCGTCGTCGACCACGGTGTCGAAGTAGCGGATACCGCCGATCAGCGCGGAGCGCTTGAGCCCGGGCGACATTCGCAGCGCACCGGACCGGGTCAGGTGCTTCTGGGCGGGTACCGACTTGGCGCCGCCCATCTGGTCGTACAGGAAGATGCCGGCCGCGATGTAGGGCCGCTCCCACACCCGATGGGTGAGCGGGAACAGGAACTCGAGCGGCTTGACCAGGTGCGGGGCCAGCGTCGTCAACGACAGCTCGCGCTCGCGCAACGCCTCTCGCACCAGGCCGAACTCGAGCTGCTCGAGGTAACGCAGGCCGCCGTGGAACATCTTCGACGACCGGGACGACGTCCCGGACGCGAAGTCGCGGGCCTCGACCAGCGCCACGCGGAGGCCGCGGGTGGCGGCGTCGAGTGCCACGCCTGCGCCGACCACTCCACCGCCGACCACGACGACGTCGAACTGCTCGGACCCGAGCCGGTCCCAGGCCTCCTGACGCTGGCTCGGACTGAGAAGAAACTGTGTTCCCGGCTGTGTGCTCAACGCGGGCTCCTGTGTGTTGACGGCGGATTCGGACCCAGGCTAGTAGTTTCGAGCCGTGTATGTCGCCGCCATCGACCAGGGCACCACCTCGAGCCGCTGCATGATCTTCGATCACGCAGGCCGGGTGGTCACCTCGGCCCAGCAGGAACACCAGCAGATCTTCCCGCGCGCCGGCTGGGTCGAACACGACCCGACGGAGATCTGGCAGGCCGTCCGGGAGGTGACGGCGGCCGCCCTCTCCAAGAAGGATCTGACCCGCCACGACATCGCCGCGGTGGGCATCACCAACCAGCGCGAGACCACCGTCGTCTGGGACCGGAACACCGGAAAACCCGTGTACAACGCCATCGTCTGGCAGGACACCCGCACCGACGAACTGTGTACCGAACTCGCCGGCGACGCCGGCGCGGACCGCTACCGCTCCATCGTCGGGCTGCCGCTGTCGACCTATTTCTCCGGACCGAAGGTCCGCTGGATCCTCGACAACGTCGAGGGCGTGCGCGAGCGCGCCGAGGCCGGCGAACTCTGCTTCGGCACCATGGACAGCTGGATCCTGTGGAACCTCACCGGCGGCATCGACGGCGGGCTGCACATCACCGACGTGACCAACGCCTCACGCACCATGCTGATGGACCTGCAGACCCTGTCGTGGGACGAGCAGATCTGCGCCGACCTCCGCATCCCGACCTCGATGCTGCCGCAGATCCACAGCTCCTCCGAGAAGTACGGCGAGGTCCGCCCGCGCGGGATCCTCGCGGGCGTACCCATCGCGGGAATCCTGGGCGACCAGCAGGCCGCGATGTTCGGGCAGGCCTGCCTACGCCCGGGCGAGGCCAAGAACACGTACGGCACCGGTAACTTCCTGCTGCTCAACACCGGCACCACACCAGTGTTCAGCGAGCACGGCCTGCTGACCACGCTCTGCTACCGAATCGGCGCCGCGCCGGCCGTGTACGCCCTGGAGGGCTCGGTGGCGGTCACCGGGTCGCTGGTGCAGTGGCTGCGCGACAACCTCGGAATCATCAACTCCGCCAAGGAGGTCGAGGTGCTGGCGACCACGGTTCCGGACAACGGCGGCGCCTACTTCGTGCCGGCCTTTTCCGGGTTGTTCGCCCCGCGCTGGCGACCCGACGCGCGCGGTGCGATCGTGGGGCTCACCCGCTTCGTCAACAAGGGGCACCTCGCGCGGGCCGCGCTCGAGGCCACCGCGTTCCAGACCCGCGAGGTGATCGAGGCCTGCGTCGCGGACTCCGGGGTGGCGCTGACCGAACTCAAGGTGGACGGCGGCATGGTGCTCAACCAGACGCTGATGCAGTTCCAGTCGGACATCCTCGACGTCCCGGTGATCCGGCCGGTGGTGAACGAGACCACCGCGCTCGGCGCCGCCTACGCGGCCGGGTTGGCGGTGGGATTCTGGTCCGGGGAGGACGACATCCGCAACAACTGGGAGGTCGGGCAGACCTGGACACCCGCGATGCCGGCCGCCGAACGCGATCGCCTGTACCGGGAGTGGAACAAGGCGGTCGAGCGCACCTACGACTGGGTCGACTGACGACGGCCGGAGCCTATGCCGGGCGGGGTCGGGCCAGATCAGGCCCGGCGGTGCGCTCAACCTCCGCCCGCCACGTCTGCAGTCGCTCGCGCCAGTAGTCCGCGGCCGGCCCCGGCCCCGTCTGCGTGATCCGCACCGTGACCCGCTCGTCGGTGCCGGCGTCCCCGGATTCCTGTGCACACCCGATTTCGTCGGAGCACCCGATTTCGTCGGAGTCCCCGACTTCGTCGGCGTCCCCGGCCGGACCGACCACTTCGAAGTCGAAGCGAACCTCGATGCGCGGGCCGCCCGAGTCGTCACGCCAACCCCAGACCATGAGGACCGTCTCGCCCGGGACGAACTCCAGGACGACCCCCGGACGGGAATCCCACGGCATTCTCACCTGCTCGTAGGCCCCGTTCAGTTCGAAGCCGGGCCACCACCTCGCGGCCGGCCAGTACCGCGTGACGGAGTCCCAGACCTCCTGCAGGCTCGCTCGCATCGTGGCGGACTCATCCGGGTCCGCGAGTGCCGTCGCCTGCCCGCCGTCCGCGGTCATCGTGTCGAGCAGCCGGAGATCCTCGATGGACACCAGGGCCGCCGCCGGAGTCCCGTTCCTGGTGATCGTGATCCGCTGACCCCCGTAGGCCACCCGCGAGACCAGGTCTCGCAGTTCCGCTCGTGCCTGCCCGAATGTCGCCGTCATCGACTTCATGTCGGGATCGTAGGAGCGGACACCGACAGGTGCGGGCTCGGATCAGGTCCCGGCCGGGGCCCGCACCGAAGCGGGAGTCGAGAGCCCGAGAGCCCGAGAGCCCGAGAGCCCGAGAGCCCGAGAGCCCGAGAGCCCGAGAGCCCGAGAGCCCGAGAGCCCGAGAGCAACAGACTGATCGAATCCGAAAAGGTACGACACGCCGAGTACGTACAAAACGCGGATTCGGTACCGATTCGGCGCGTCGTACCGAAGCGGCGCGTCGTACCTTTCGAGTTCGGTGTCGCATGGTGTTTTCTCGGCCCCGGCCGCCGCCCACCGCCCCTCCGGCGCGCGCTCGCGACGCCGGGCGGCTCAGGTCAGCGCTTGGTGCGCGTCACCCAACCGGGCGACGGCCTCACGCAGCGTGTCCGGGCCGTTCGTCGTGAAGCACAGGCGGAGGCTGTGCCGGTGGCCGTCGTCGACCGCGAACGCGGGGCCCGGCACGAAGGCGACCTGGCGTTCGACCGCGGCGGCCAGCAGCCGGCCGGTGTCGGTGCCGTCCCGGAACCCCAGCCAGCTGAACATCCCGCCGCCGACGGCGGTCGCGTCGACCGTGTCCCCGAACCGTGCGGCCACCGCGTCGCTGAGGGCGGTCGCCCGGAGCCCGTACTCGGCCCTGATCCTCGTCAGGTGCGCGGCCAGCCACGGCCCGTCGGCCAGCAGTTCCGCCGCGACCTGCTGGGTCAGGCTCGAGCCGCACAGGTCGGCGCCCTGCTTCACCAGTTCCACCGCCGCGCAGATCTCGGCCGGTGCGCACAGCCAGCCGACCCGCAACGACGGCGCCAGGACCTTCGACACACTCGACAACCGGATCACCCGATCCGAATGCGCGGCAACAGGTTGCGGCGGCGGTCCGCCAAACCAGATCTCGCCGTACGGGTCGTCCTCGATCACCCAGAAGCCGTAACGCTCGGCCAGTGCGGCGAGCCGGCCACGCCGGACCGAGGACAGGGTCACCCCGCGCGGATTGTGGAAGTTGCTCACCGTGTGCACGAGCACCGGCCGCTCCCCCGACGCCAGCAGCTCTTCGAGGCGATCGGTGCACATCCCGTCCGCGTCCAACGGCACGGTCAGGACCCTCGCCTCCGCCGTCCGGAACACCTGCAGCGCGCCGGTGTAGGCCGGCTCCTCGACCACGACGGTGGCGCCGGGGTCGAGCAGAACCTGCGCCAACAGGCTCAACGCCTGCTGCGAACCGTGGGTGATCACCACCCGCTGCGGGTCCACCGCGGTGGGCCGGGCCACGCTCTCCCGGTCGGCCACCACCTCGCGCAGCCCGAACCAGCCCGCGGTCTCGGTGTACTGCACCGACCCCGAGGTGCTCAGCGCACGGTCGGCCGACTCGCGGATCCGTTCCCGCGGAACGAGTTCCGGGTCCGGAAGGCCTCCGGCAAGGCTGATCACGTCGGGACGCGCGGTCACGGTGAGCAGGTCACGGATGGCGGAACTGCGCAGTGCGCGCATTCGTCGGGCGAGCACGAGCGACATGGGAACTCCCGGGGGCAGACAGCACGGACAAGGCAGGAACACCTGGTCGTCCCGGATCTGCGGGGCGGGGGCGGCGAGGGGCCGGTCGTGCCGGCCACCCCGCCACTATTCCACAGATAAATCCACCATATGAACACCAAGTCTCATATTTTGAGACACGGCGCTCTCGTGGGGTCCCACTCGGAGCTCAGTCGAGGTCGTCGTGGCGCATCAACTGGCGCGCGGCCTCGGTGATCGACCCCGCCAGCGAGGGGTACACCGAGAACGTCTGCGCCAGGTCGTTGACCGACAGGTTGTGCTGCACCGCGATCGTCAGCGGGAGGATCAGCTCGGAGGCGGTGGGAGCGACCACCACGCCGCCGATCACCACACCGGTGGCCGGGCGGCAGAAGATCTTCACGAAACCGCGACGCAGACCCGACATCTTGGCGCGCGGGTTGGTGTTCAGCGGCAACATCACGGTCCGCGCGGGTACCTCACCGGCATCGATGGCGGCCTGGCTGACACCGACCGTCGCAATCTCCGGCCGGGTGAACACCGCCGACGCCACCGTCTTGAGCTTGATCGGCGTCACGCCCTCGCCGAGCGCGTGGTACATCGCGATGCGCCCCTGCATGGCCGCGACCGAGGCCAGCGGCAGCAGGCCGGTGCAGTCGCCAGCCGCGTAGATCCCGGACACCGTGGTGCGCGAGACCCGGTCGACCCGCAGGTATCCGCCGCGGTCCAGTTCGATGCCCACCTTCTCGAGCCCGAGCCCGGAGGTGTTCGGCGTCGACCCGACCGTCATCAGCGCATGGCTGCCCTCGACGGTGCGCCCGTCGGACAGTCGCACCACGACGCCGTCCGCGGTCCGCTCGACGACGTCCGCGCGAGCATGCTTGACCAGCGTCACACCCCGCTCGGAGAGTGCCTCCTCGAGCACGAGCGCCGCGTCCTCGTCCTCGTGCGGCAGCACCCGGTCACGACTCGAGACCATCGTGACGTGCACGCCCATCTCGGTGTACGCGGAGACGAACTCGGCGCCCGTGACGCCGGAACCGACCACCACCAGGTGCTCGGGCAGCGCCTCGAGGTCGTAGAGCTGACGCCAGTTGAGGATCCGCTCGCCGTCGGGCTGCGCGCCGGGCAGCACCCGCGGCGAGGCGCCGGTGGCGATGAGCACCACCTCGGCGTCGAAGAGTCGCTCGCTGCCGTCCGCGAGAGTGGCCTTGACCTGGTGAGCGGCCATCCCGATCACCGAGTCGACGATCTCCGCCGTGCCGGCGAGCAGTTCCACCCCCACGGTCTGGAGCCGGTCTCGGATGTCCGAGGACTGGGCCTGGGCCAGGGACTTGACCCGCGAGTTGATCTGGGGCAGCGAGATCGTCGCCTGGGTGATGTCGAGGGTGATGCCGAGGTCGGTGGCCTTACGCATGTCGGTGCGCACGCCGGTGGACGCGATGAAGGTCTTCGACGGCACGCAGTCCCACAGCACGCAGGCGCCACCGAGTCCGTCCGAGTCGATCAGCGTCACACCGGCCCCGTGCTGCGCGGCCACCAACGCAGCCTCGTAGCCGGCCGGCCCGCCACCAATGATCACGATCCGGGTCATCTGTCCTCCATGTTTCGGCAGCACATCACACACTTTTTCGGTGAGTCCACGCTATTGCACCGGGCATCGCTCACGCACGCTGGCCCACGTTCGAGTGGGGCCGCACACACGAAACCGCCATGTCCGGTTCGCGGCGGTGATCCGACGGTTTAGGCTTTTGTCGTGCCGATCTATGCCGCCTACGGATCCAACATGCATCCGGAACAGATGCTCGAACGCTGCCCGCACTCGCCGATGGCGGGAACGGGCTGGCTGCACGGGTGGCGGCTGACCTTCAGCGGCGGCGACATCGGCTGGGAGGGCGCCCTCGCGACCGTCGTCGAGGACGCCGACTCCAAGGTCTTCGTCGTGCTCTACGACGTCCCCGACGAGGACGAGGCCAGCCTCGACCGGTGGGAGGGCTCCGAGTTCGGGATGCACCGCAAGATCCGGCTGCGCGTCGACACCGGGGGCGAACCGGTACTCGCCTGGCTCTACGTGCTGGACGCCTACGAGGGCGGACTGCCCTCGGCCCGCTACCTGGGTGTGATGGCCGACGCCGCGGAGATCGCGGGCGCCCCCGCCGACTACGTCCGCGACCTGCGCACCCGCAACAGCCGCAACGTCGGGCCCGGCACGCCCGGCTTCTCCGGCTGACGCCCCGCCCCGACCGGCCGCCGGCCCGCCCGTCTGCTCCGCCCGCCCCGCCTACCCGGCGTCGGCCAGCACCAGATTCGCCAGCACCCGAACGCCGACCGCGAGCGCGCGCTCGTCCAGGTCGAAGGTCGGCTGGTGGATGTCGAGGCAGTCACCGACCCCGGACCAGACACCGAGCCGCGCCATCGCGCCCGGCACCTCCTCGAGGTACCAGGAGAAGTCCTCGCCGCCGCCGGACTGCGGGGTGTCCGAGAGCGCGTCAGGGCCGAGCGTGGCGACCGCCTGCTCGACCATCCGCGTGGACACCACGTCGTTGACCACCGGCGGCACCCCGCGGCGGTAGTTCAGCTCGTACCGCACGCCGGTCGGCGCGAGCAGCCCGTCCACGATCTCCCGGACCATCGGCTCGAGCAGCGCCCACGTCTCGTGGTCGCCGGTCCGCACGGTGCCGACCAACCGGCCCGACCGCGGGATGGCGTTCGGCGCCTGCCCCGCGCTCACCGCGCCCCACACCATCACGGTGCCGGTGCGTGGGTCGATCCGCCGGCTCAGCAGGCCCGGCAGGCCGGTGATGACCGTGCCCAGTGCGTACACCAGGTCGGTGGTCAGGTGCGGCCGGGAGGTGTGTCCGCCCGGCGAGTCCAGCACCAGCTCGACCGTGTCCGCGGCCGAGGTGATCGCGCCGAGCCGCACCCCGACCTTGCCCGCCTCGAGACGCGGGTCGCAGTGCAGCGCAAAGATTCTGGACACACCGTCCATCGCGCCCGCGGCGATGACGTCGAGCGCGCCGCCCGGCATCACCTCCTCGGCGGGCTGGAACACCAGCCGCACCCCCACCGGCAGTTCCGGCGCCTGCGCCAGCGCGAGGCCGGCGCCCAGCAGGATGGTGGTGTGCGCGTCGTGACCGCACGCGTGCGAGACACCGGGCACCGCGGACGCGAACGGCAGTCCGGTGTCCTCCTGCATGGGCAGCGCGTCCATGTCCGCGCGCAGCGCGATCCGCGGACCGGTCTCCGGACCCAGGTCACAGGTCAGCCCGGTGCCGCCGGGCAGCACCTGCGGGGCCAGCCCGGCCGCGAGCAGTCGCGTGGCGACGAACTCCGTGGTCGCGAACTCACGGCGCGCAAGTTCCGGGTTGGCATGAATGTGCCTGCGCCACAGCGACAGGTCGGTCTCGTGTTCGGCGACCCACCGGTCGAGCCACTCGCTCACTGTCGGCCCGCCCGGCGACGCTCGACGCCCTCGAGCAGTCGCTGTCGCTGCGCCGGGTCCGAGGCCACCGCGACGGCGGTCCCAGCCAGGGCCCGTGCGCCGTCCAGGACGGCCAGATCCGCGGACGCCGTCACGCAGGCCGCCGCGAAGGCAGGCTGGTGGGTGGCGGCGCCGCCGGACTCGAGGCCGATCACCGGGTGAATGCCCGGCAGTACGTGTGTCACGTTTCCCATGTCGGTACTTCCCAACGGACGCAGCCCTTCCCACATCGGGGCCAGCGGACTGCGCCCCATCTCCTCGATCAGTTCACGGTAGGCCTGCACCATCCAGGGATCCGGCACCAGCTCGGCGTAGTCCGGTGAGACGGTGCGGATCTCGTGCGTACAGCCCGCCGCGAGCGCCCCCGCGGCGAAGCAGGCCAGCACCCGCTCGCTGAGGTTGCCCAGCGACTCGACGCTGCGGGCCCGCAAGTAGTACAGCATCTCCACGTGCGCGGGCACGATGTTCGGCGCGATGCCGCCGTCGCTGACGATGCCGTGCAACTGCTGGCCCGCATAGAGGTGCTGGCGGAGCAGCCCGACGCCCACCTGGGCGACCGTCGCCGCGTCGGCCGCGTTGCGGCCCAGTTCCGGAGCGGCCGAGGCGTGCGACTCACGACCGCTGAAGGTGACGGCGAGATCGGCCATGGCCAGGGAGGTGGCGCCGGCGATGTCCTCCGGTCCGGGGTGGACCATCATCGCCGCCCCGAGCGGGTCGAACACCCCCCGCTCGAGCATCAGCACCTTCCCACCACCGCTCTCCTCGGCCGGGGTGCCGAGCACTCGCACGGTGATGCCGAGCCGGTCCGCGAGCGGTGCGAGCGCCAGTCCCGCACCGACCGCGGACGCGGCGATGATGTTGTGCCCGCAGGCATGTCCGATCTCCGGCAGTGCGTCGTACTCGGCGCAGATCCCGATCACGAGCTCGCCGCTGCCGAAACTGGCACTGAAGGCGGTCGGCAGCCCCGCGACCCCGGACTCGACCTCGAAACCGTGCTGGGCGAGCAACTCCGCGGTCTTCGCGGCGCTGCGGTGCTCCTCGAACGCGAGCTCCGGGTCCGCGTGGATCGAATGCGACAGCGCGATCAGGTCGGTCTTCGCCGAGGCGATCGCATCGTCCACTTCCGAGTTCACACGGTCAGTCTCTCACTCTCCGCCGCCACGCCGCGCCGACGACTCGGCCGGGCCGGACGGCTCAGCCGAGCTTGAGGTTGCCTGCGTCGGTGGGAACGGCGAGCGCGGTGAGGATCGGCGCGTGGATGCCGGCCTTGATGCGCCCCAGGTTGTCCCCGCGGACGTTGGTCGACGCCGCGGCCCGGGCCACCGCTGCCGCCAGGACCCCGTCGCCCTCGACCGCCTCGTGGACGATGCCGCCGGCGACCGCGTCGGGTCCGCCGTAGCGGCGGGCGCTGGTCATGGCCTCCACCGCGGTCGCGCGCGGCAGCTGCGTGGTCATCAGCGAGTTCATGCCGATCGTGAAGCCCATGTTCAGGTTGGCCTCGGGCAGGCAGTAGAAGCCGCGGTCCGAGCGCATCACCCGCTGGTCGTGGGAGGTGGCGAGCATGGCGCCGGCGCCGAAGGCGTGGCCCTGCACGGCCGCGACCGTGGTCATCGGGAACTCGAGCAGCCGCGCGAACACGGTGTGGACCCGGTCCAGGTACCAGTGCGCCTTGTCGAGGTTCCCGAACAGCCAGTCGGTGTCGAGACCGTTGGTGAAGAACTTGCCGGTGGCGGTGGTGACCAACGCCGCGGGACCCTCGTGGGCCTCGACCTCGTCGAGGCGGGCGTGCACGGCGTCGATCCAGTCGGGGTGGAAACGGTTCTCGCTGTCGGTCTGACCTGCGTTGCCGAGGTACAGGATGAAGACGTCACCGTCGCGCTCGAGATAAGGCATGGCCGAATACTACCTACGGGTAACTTCCCGTGTCGTCAGTACTGTGTCCGGTCATGGGCAATCTCGAACAGCAGGCCGCGCGCGTCATCGGCGAACGCACCGGAGCCCCGAGGCACGACATCGCGATCGTGCTCGGATCCGGCTGGCAGGAGGCCGCCGACGCGTTCGGCGAACCGGTCGCCACGGTGCCGATGGCGGAACTGCCGGGCTTCGCCGCGCCGTCCGCGGCCGGGCACACCGGCCAGATCCGCTCGGTCCGCGTCGGCGACACCCCCGTGTTGCTCCTGCTCGGGCGCACCCACGCCTACGAGGGCCACGACCTGTCCCGGGTGGTGCACCCGGTGCGCACCGCCTGCGCGGCGGGCGCGGGCACGGTGATCCTGACCAATGCCGCCGGCGGGATCCGGCCGGACCTGGAGGTCGGGCAGCCGGTGCTGATCGCCGACCACCTCAACCTGACCGGCCGGTCGCCGCTGACGGGCGCCGAGTTCGTGAACATGGTCGACGCCTACTCCCCCGGCCTACGGGCGCTGGCCCGCCGCGTCGACCCCTCCCTCACCGAGGGCGTGTACGCGGGCCTGCCCGGACCGCACTACGAGACGCCCGCCGAGATCCGGATGCTGCGCACCCTGGGTGCGGACCTGGTCGGCATGTCGACGGTCCACGAGACGATCGCCGCCCGCGCGGTCGGCGCCCGGGTGCTGGGCCTGTCCCTGGTGACCAACATGGCCGCCGGGATCACCGGCCAACCGCCCGACCACACCGAGGTGCTCGCGGCGGGCGCCGCCTCAGCGGCGGCGGTCGGCGCCCTGCTGCGATCCGTGGTGGCCGCACTGTGACCGACGAGGCCGCACCGACCGACGAGGCCCCGCTGGCCTTCGGCACCGCCGGGCTGCGCGGCCCGCTGCGCCCCGGGCCCGGTGGGATGAACGTCGAGACCGTCACCCGCACCACCGCCGGCCTGGCCGCATGGCTGCAGGGCCGCTGCCTCGGCGGCAGCGTCGTGGTGGTCGGGCGCGATGCCCGCCACGGGTCCGCGGAGTTCGCAGAGGCCGCGGCGGAGGTGCTCGCGGCTGCCGACTTCTCCGTGGTCCTGCTGCCCCGGCCGCTGCCCACACCGGTGCTGGCCTTCGCGGTCCGTCGCCTCGGCGCGCAGGCCGGGGTGCAGATCACGGCGTCGCACAACCCGGCGACCGACAACGGGTACAAGGTGTACCTCGGCGGCGGGGCGCAACTGGTCTCGCCGGCCGACCGGGAGATCGAGGGCGCCGTCGCGTCGATCGGTCCCGCTTCGGAGGTGCCTCGCCTGCCGGTCGAACCCGCCGACGACGCGCTGCTCACCGAGTATCTCGCCCGGGTGGCGTCGCTCCCCCGCGGCACGGCGCGACGACTGCGAATCGCCCTGACGCCGTTGCACGGGGTGGGCGGCGAGACCGTGGTCGCCGCGCTCACCGCGGCCGGATACACCGACCTGCACACCGTCACAGAACAATTCGAGCCGGACCCGGACTTCCCCACCGTCGACTTCCCGAACCCCGAGGAACCGGGGGCCACCGATGCGCTGCTCGCACTGGCGGAGCGGGTGGACGCGGACCTCGCGATCGCGCTCGACCCCGACGCCGACAGGTGTGCGGTCGGCGTGCCCGGGCCCGACGGCTGGCGGATGCTCTCCGGCGACGAGACCGGCGCCCTGCTGGGCCAGTACCTGATCGGCGTGCAGGACCCCGGCTCGAACCCCCTCGTCGCCACCACCATCGTGTCGTCTCAACTGCTGTCGAAGATCGCGGCGGCCCACGGCGCTCGGTTCGCGCAGACGTTGACCGGGTTCAAGTGGCTGGTGCGCTCGGGGCCAGGCCTGGTGTACGCCTACGAGGAGGCGATCGGGCACTGCGTCGACCCCGACGCGGTGCGCGACAAGGACGGCATCTCCGCGGCGGTGGTCGTCGCCGACATCGCGGCCGGCTGGAAGGTCCAGGGCCACACCCTGCTCGACAGGCTGGACGCACTCGCCGTGCAGTTCGGGGTGCACGCCACCGCGGCGGTCTCGCACCGGGTCGAGCGGCTCGAAGAGATCACCGCGATGATGGAGCGATTCCGGGCGGCACCACCGACCGAACTGGCCGGCGACGCGGTGACCGCCGACGACCTCCTCGACCGGCGGGGCCAGGCGCGGACCGACGCGGTGGTGCTGCAGGGCAGCCGCACCCGAATGGTGGTGCGCCCGTCGGGAACCGAGCCGAAGGTCAAGTGCTATCTCGAGGTCGTCGAAGCGGTCTCGAACCACGCCGACCTGCCGCGCGGCCGCGCCGGCGCCGCCGCCCGCCTGCGTGCGCTGACCGAAGTCGCCCTCGGGTTGTGACTGGTCCCTACACTTCGTGGCGATGAACGAGGACCCGATGCTGCTCGACGCGGCAGTGCACCCCGACCCCCCGCATCCGCCCGCGCCCCGGCATCACAAGGCGCCGATGCTGATCGCGGCGTTCGCCGTGGGCCTGCTCGCGGCGGCCGGGATCGTCGCGGCAGCCATGATCTGGATGCCCGCCCCGGAGCGGGCCACCGTCGCGGTTTCCCCGGTCGTCGCCGCACCGCCGAGCACCGTCTACATCACGGTGCCCGCGGCTCCCCTGCCGCCGGCACCTCCGGCCGAGCCCCCGGCGCCGGCCGTCGACGCACAGCCCGCCCCGGCCCTCGCGGCACCCACGGTGGACGGCACCGACGCGCAGGGCTTCCTCGGGTCCGCGGCCGCCAGTTGCCGGTCCGGCCATCCCGCGGTGGCCGTGGTGCGGACCGAGAAGTCGCGCGCGGTGATCTGCGAGGCCGACGACGGTGGTCGCTACTACCGGGCGCTGCGACTGCGCGACGGCGCCCCGCTCGAGGTGGGCGGCGCGGCGGCCGCCGGCGACGGCTTCGTCGCGCGCACCGGCAGCTACGCCTACTTCGTGTCCCCGAACGGGCTGACCGTCAGCCGCTGGGGGAACGCCCTCTCGCAGGAGCCCGCGATCGAGTACTGGTCACGCTGAGCGGTGAAGGACCTCAGATCCAACGGGGGCCGAACTGCCGGTCCCCGGCATCGCCGAGCCCGGGGACGATGAACGCGTCCTCGTTCAGGCCCTCGTCGACGGCGGCGGCGACCAACCGGACCGGGAACCCCGAGTTCTCCAGCGCCGCAACACCCTGCGGGGCGGTGACCACGCAGACCGCGGTGATGTCGGTGGCTCCGCGGGCAACGAGCAGTTCGATGGTGTGCACCATGGAACCACCGGTGGCCAGCATCGGGTCCAGGACGTAGACCGGGATACCGGACAGGTCGTCCGGCAGCGACTCGAGGTACGGCACCGGCTCGTGGGTCTGCTCGTCGCGGGCCATGCCGACGAACCCGACCTGCGACTGCGGGATCAGCGAACTGGCCTGCTCGACCATGCCGAGTCCGGCGCGGAGCACCGGCACCAGCAGCGGCGGCTTGGCCAACCGCACCCCGCGGGTCGTCGCCACCGGGGTCTGCACGTCGAAGTCCTCGATCTCGGCGTCCCGGATGGCCTCGTAGATGAGCATCTGGGTGAGCTGACGCAGCGCGGACCGGAAGGTGGGGTTGTCGCTGCGGGCGTCACGCATCGTGGTCAACAGCGCGGCCGCCAGCGGATGATCGACGAGTTGCGTCTCCATACCGCCAACAATATGCGCCGAGGGGAACCGGTGCGGGGCAGGAAGCGTCCAACCCGGTGACAGGACACTTCATTCAGCCCGGGGGGAACCGAGATGAACGAGTTTTCGGCGACGACGGACGGCATCCGCGGCTTCGGCGCCGCGGCGGGAGCGATGGCCACACGGGTGCAGGGCGCAGCGGTGGGGGCCGCGGCGGCCGGACCGGCCCTGCTCGGTCCGGCATTCGGCCTGATCGGCGCCGACTTCGTGGCGGCCTTCGCGGCCGCGCAGGGCGGACACGTGCGCGCGCTCGGCGCGCTGGCCGGGGTCCTCGACGGCATGGGCGGCGCCGCATCGGCCACCGCCGATGCGTACGACGCAGCCGACCAGGGCGTCGCGGCCGCGCTGCGCGCCACCGGCGCCGGGCTGGAGGCCTGAGCATGCTCGGCGTCGACGTCCTGGCCCGGCCCCTGCTCGAACTGCTCGAGACCTTCGGCACCGGGGTGATGCCGCCCGACGGCCCGGCGGACGCGCTGCGGGTCGCCTCGGTGGCGCTCGACGCCGCCTACGCCGTCGCCAGTCGTGGCCTCGCCGAACTCGGCGGCGTGTGGTCGGGCGCCGCCGCGGAGGCCGCGGCGGCGAAGGCCGAGCAGACGCAGGTGCAGCAGGTGCAGCTCTCGGACCGCGGCCAGGAGATCGCCACGGTCCTCACCGCGGCGTCGCAGGACGTGAACACCGGTGTCGCCGAACTCGAGGCCGTGGTGCAGTCGTTCGTGTCGGTGACGACGGCCGCCGGTCCGGCGCTCGCCACGCCCGCCGGCCAGGTGATGATCATCGCGGCCGCGCTCGACCACCTCTCCCGCGGCCTCGCCGTGGTCGCGCGTGTGCGGGCGGAACTGACCGCACACACCGGGGCGATGACCGCGCTGACCACCCCCGAGCCGGGCGTGGACCCGGCCGATCCCGGCGCCGTCACGGCCGCGGTCCGGCCGTCCGGCGCCGGCCCCACGGTGGACACCGCCGGCCTGCAGCAGCGCGGTGACGCGTTCAGCGGCTTCGGGCGCAGCTTCGCGAACGCGGCCGCCGCCCCCGGTGACGCCTACCCGGGATTCGCCGGCGGCGCCCCGATGCCCGCGAGGTCCGGTGGCCGGGTCGCCGGTCCGGGGCGCCCGGGTGCGACCGGTTCGGGTTACGGCGGCCCAGGTTTCGGCGGCTCCGATTTCAGCAGCTCTGGCAGCGGGTCCGCGGGCAGCAGCGGCGGCAGCGTCGAGGTGTTCCTGCCGGACGGCACCACGGCGATGGCCCCGAACCAGCAGGCCGCCGACGCCGTGCGCAACGCGCTGAGCCAGCAGGGGGTGCCGTACGTGTGGGGCGGCACCACCCCGGGGCAGGGTCTGGACTGCTCCGGCCTGACCCAGTGGGCATACGGCGAGGCCGGGGTGCAACTGCCCCGGCTCGCGCAGGAACAGGACATCGGGATCGCGGTCGACCAGTCCGAGCTGATGCCCGGTGACCTCGCCGTGTGGGACGGGCACGTGGCGATGGTGATCGGCGGCGGTCAGATGGTCGAGGCAGGAGACCCGGTGCAGGTCAGTTCCGTGCGTACCGAGAACATCGGCATGGGCTTCCACGGCTTCTACCGGCCCACGACGTGAGCGCCGACCAGTCGCCGGTCGCTCCGCAGCCTCCGGTCGCTCCGCAGGCTCCGCTCCTGCGGTCCGACGTCGCGACGGCGACGGCGCACAACCCGGCCGGCACCGTCACGGTGCGCTGCAGCGACCGCGGCCTGCCGCTGGAGGTACGCCTCGACCCCCGCGAACTACGGTACGGCGGCGGCCACCTCGCCGCGACCATCCTCGAGGTCGGCCGCCTCGCCACCGCCGAGGCGAGGGCCCGGCGGCGTATCGAACTCGCCGACGCCGGCGTGCCCCCCGACGTCCTCGACGCCCTCGGCCTGCCCACCCGCGCCGCACTGGCCGAGGCCGAGCGCACCGCGGACGCCGACCGGCCCGCCCCGACCAGTTGGCTGCGGCCGTTGTGAGCGGGGTCGAGATGGACCGGGTCGTGTCCGCTGCCGCCACCCGGCTCGAATCACTGGAGACGGCGCTGCACCTGCTGGGCGGCCTGCGGGCCCGGGTCACCCACGGCTCCGGCGTGGTGAGCGTCGAGGTGGACGAGAACGGCGGCATGACGGGGCTGTGGATCTCCGAGTCCCTCGACCGAGTCGACGCCACTGACCTGGGCCGGGCCGTCACGGAGACCGCTGCCAGCGCCGCGGATGTGGTCTCCACGCAACGAGATCGGATCCTGGCATCGCTTCACGACGTGTTCACCTACTAGGCTTCCCGCCATGGCAGGAGACATCGTCCCGATCCAGCTCGGTCTGACCGACGGAGACCTCGTTACTCTGTGGGCTCCGCGCTGGCGGGAGGGCGACGACGAGTGGGAAGCGTTCCTCGGTCACGAGGAGAACCTCTACGCGTTCGAGTCGGCCGCCGAACTCGCCGCGTTCGTCCGCGGCAACTCGGAGCACGACCTGGTCGAGCATCCGTCGTGGGCGACGGTCGTCGCGCTCTCCGCCGCCGAACTCGAGCCGGACGAGGCGAACGTCTACGACCTGATCGGGGCGCCGGAACTGGCGGCCGAGGATCCGGACCCGGACGTCCTGACCAAGCTCGCGGAGACCCTCGAGATGGCCCAGAGCCTCGGGGACGTCTGCGACCTCGACGTCGTCACCCGGTTCTTCAGCTCGCACCCCCTCCTCGGTGCGCTGCCGGGCGCGCCCGGCACGTTCGAGGACCGTGAGGGCGAGCAGCTGTGGGCGAAGGTCGGCGCCGCCCTGGCCGACGGCTGGGACGACGTGCTGGACGCGATCGACGCCGTGGTCGCCACGCCGGCGGTCGACGCAGCCGCGGTCGCGGAGGCCGAGGCAGAGATCCTGGCCGCCGAGGAGAACACCGTCGACGCCGACGACGCGGCGGGCGACGACGAGTCCGACGAGGACCTCGAGTTCATGACGCTCGACCTCGACGACGACACCACGGATCCGATTGCCCTTGCGGCGGCAGAGGAAACGTTCTGGACTTCGGTCGGCATCGACCCGATCAAGATCATCACCGCCGCGGAGACCTACTACACCCTGCGCTGCTATCTCGGCGACGAGCCGGTCTTCCTCGGCCGGGCCGGGCGGATCCAGGTGTTCACCTCGGAGCGCGCACTGGCCCGGTACCTCGCCGACAACCACGACCACGACCTCGCGAGGGTGAGCACCTACTCGGACGTGCAGGCCGCGGCCGTCGACGGCGCACTCGAGGTCGAGGTGACCGACGAGAACATCTACGTGCTCCCCGGCCTGGTCGACGACCTGGCCGCGGGTCCGCAGGCCGTGGACGTCGACCAGCTCGACCTGGCGGTCGAGTTGTTCACCGACGCCGCGGAGTACGCGAAGGACCCGAGCACCGAGGCTGCGCTCGCCGCCTCCACCCCGTTGGGCTGGTACGTCTCGTACACCCTCAACCCGGACCCCACCCGGCTGGCGCCGTCCGCGCCGTACCACGCGGAGTCCGAGGCCTGGCGCGCCCTCGAGCGCGAGTTCGAGGCCCGGCTGCGCACCGACTGACCGGCCGATCGGCGGCCGGCCTCGACACCGGTCAGCCGATCAGCACCGCGTAGCCCGGCTTGACCACCTCGTCGATCAGCCGCAGCCGGTCCGGGAACGGGATGAACGCCGACTTGATGGCGTTGATGGTGAACCGTTCCAGGTCGGACCATCCGTAGCCGAACGTCTGGACCAGCTTGAGCATCTCCTCGCTCATGCTGGTCGCGCTCATCAACCGGTTGTCGGTGTTGACGGTGACCCGGAAGCGCAGCCGGGCCAGCAGGTCGAACGGGTGCTTCTCGAGACTCGCCACCGCCCCGGTCTGGACGTTCGAACTCGGGCACAGTTCCAGCGGAATCCTCTTGTCCCGCACGTAGTTCGCGAGCCGACCCAGGCTCGCGGCGCCGTCCGACGAGACCGTGATGTCGTCGGTGATCCGCACCCCGTGACCGAGCCGGTCCGCGCCGCAGAACGCGATGGCCTCGTGAATCGACGGCAGCCCGAACGCCTCACCCGCGTGAATTGTGAAGTGCGCGTTGTTCGCCCGCATGTGCTCGAATGCGTCGAGGTGCCGGCTCGGCGGGTGCCCGGCCTCGGCGCCCGCGATGTCGAATCCCACCACGCCGCGGTCCCGGAACCGCACCGCCAACTCCGCGATCTCCCGGGACCGGGCCGCGTGCCGCATCGCGGTGAGCAGGCACCCGATCCGGATCTCCTTGCCGAGGTCCCGGGCCATCGCGACGCCCTCGTCGAAGCCCGTCAGGGTGTGGTGCACCACCTCGTCGAGGGTGAGTCCCCGCTCGAGGTGCTGCTCCGGCGCGAACCGGACCTCCGCGTAGACCACCGAGTCCGCGGCCAGGTCGAGCGCGCACTCCCGCGCCACCCGCGCCAGACCCGCCGGGGTCTGCATGACCGCGACGGTGTGCTCGAAGGTCTCCAGGTAGCGCACGAGCGAACCGCTGCCCGCGGCGTCGGCGAACCACCCGGCGAGGCTCGCGGCGTCGTCCGCCGGCAGACCGTCGTACCCGCAGTCGTGCGCGAGTTCGAGCACAGTCGCCGGACGCAGCCCGCCGTCGAGGTGATCGTGCAGCAGTGCCTTCGGCGCCGTGCGCAGTGAGGGAAGGTCGAGCGGAAAGGTGCTCATGACCCGACGCTAGCGCGCTCGGGTCCGATCCGTTCGATGACCAGTGGCGCCGGAACGTACGTGTCGCCGACCGAGCAGGCCCCGTCCAACGCGGTGCGCGCGGCCCCGAACCGTGACGGATCGTCGGTGTACAGGGTCAACAGCGGCTGCCCCACCCGCACCGGGTCGCCCGGCCGGACGTGCCAGCGCACGCCGGCGCCGGCCTGCACGGGTTCGCCCTGACGCAGCCGGCCTGCCCCGAGCAGCCGGGCCGCGATCCCGACGGCCATCGCATCCAGCCCGGTCACGACGCCGGAGCAGGTCGCGGACACCACCTCGCTCTCCCGTGCACGCGGCAGCGGCGCGGCCGGGTCGCCGCCCTGGGCCCGCACCATCGCCCGCCAGCGGTCCATCGCCCGCCCGTCGAGCAGCGCCGCCGCCGGGTCGGCCGCATGCAGGCCGGCCGCGGCGAGCATCTCCTCGGCCAGGGTCAGGGTCAGCTCCACCACGTCGGACGGCCCGCCGCCCGCGAGCACCTCCACCGACTCGGCCACCTCGAGCGCGTTGCCCGCGGTGTACCCGAGCGGGTTGTCCATCGCGGTGAGCAGCGCAACGGTGCGCATCCCGGCGTCCACGCCGAGCTCGACCATCACGGTGGCGAGTTCCCGGGCCCCCGCCAGCGTCTTCATGAAGGCTCCCGCCCCCACCTTCACGTCCAGGACCAGCGCCCCGGCACCCTCGGCGATCTTCTTGCTCATGATCGAGCTGGCCAGCAGCGGGACGGACTCGACGGTGCCGGTGACGTCGCGCAGCGCGTAGAGCTTCCGGTCCGCGGGCGCCAGGCCCTCCCCGGCGGCGCAGACTACGGCCCCGACCTCGGGATTCGCGAGAATTTCGAGGATCTCCCCGCCCGTCAGCTCGGCCCGCCAGCCGGGGATCGACTCGAGCTTGTCGAGCGTGCCACCGGTGTGGCCGAGGCCCCGGCCGGAGAGTTGCGGCACCGCGGCGCCACAGGCGGCTACCAACGGGGCGAGCGGCAGGGTGATCTTGTCCCCCACTCCGCCGGTGGAGTGTTTGTCGACGGTGGGCAAGGACAGCGAGGACAGGTCCATCCGCCGTCCGGAGGCGATCATGGCCGCAGTCCAGCGGGCGGTCTCGGCACGGGACAGCCCACGGAAGACGATGGCCATGGCCAGGGCCGACATCTGCTCGTCCGCGACCTCGCCGCGGGTGTAGGCGTCGATCAGCCAGTCGATCTGCCGGTCGGTGAGCTCGCGGCCGTCGCGTTTGGCGGTGATGACCGAGATCGCGTCGATCACGACTGCGGCCCCCGTACCCGGCCGAGGTCCTCCGGGCCGAACGCCGAGGGCAGCAGATCCGCGAGAGATACAGCGCCCGTGGGGGTGTCGACCAACAGCGCGGATCCGCCGTGCTCGAGCAGCAACTGCCGGCACCTGCCGCACGGCATCAGGATGTGGCCCGAGGCGTCCCGGCAGGTGAACGCCCGTAGCCGTCCGCCACCGGTAGTGTGCAAGTTACTGACGAGTCCACATTCGGCGCACAGGCTCAGGCCGTATGAGACATTTTCCACATTGCACCCGACCACAATTCGGCCGTCGTCGACCAGTGCCGCCGCCCCCACCGGGAACCGCGAATAGGGCGCATAGGCACCCCCCATCGCCTGATCCGCCTTGTACCGCAACGCATTCCAGTCGATTTCCGTCACGGTTGACCATCCTGGCACGCCAACTGAATGGATGCAGAAGATCGCCCGGGCGGCCCCAGAACCTTCGGGCAGGCAAACCTAAGATGCGTCCGATTCGCTCGTACGAACCGCCCGTCAAATTAGTTCCCACATTGGCAGAGGATTACAGTGCAGGGAGTCGGTTCAGGTTCTCGTCGCGCCAAGGCTGAAAACTCCAGGGTCGTCCCCAGAAACAGCCACTAGGGGTGCGACGCGTCCATCAATGACGTTGGAGGCACAGCACTCGATGAGTAGCACGACTGAAGCCGCTCCGGCAAAGGAGCGCACACGGTCGCTATACCGGGGCGACCCCGGAATGTGGTCTTGGGTTCTACACCGGATCACGGGCGTCGCGACATTCTTCTTTCTCTTTGTCCACGTGCTCGACACCGCGCTGGTGCGAGTCAATCCGGACACCTACGACAAGGTCATCGAGACCTACAAGAACCCGCTCGTCGGGCTCATGGAGCTCGCCCTGGTCGCGATGGTGCTCTACCACGCGCTCAACGGCGTCCGCGTGATGCTCGTCGACTTCTGGTCGAAGGGTCCGCAGTACCAGCGCCCGATGCTCTGGATCATCATCGCGATCTGGTTCGTGGTCATGATTCCCGGCGCGGCGCGCATCTTCTACAACATGTTTGCGGGGCACTGACATGACTGAAGCCAAATCACTCGGCACGTCCTACGACCGTCCCGCCAGCCTGGACAGCCCGCGCTCGCCGCGTCGCGAGTCCAAGAACAACTTCGAGCTCTACGCCTGGTTGTTCATGCGCCTGTCCGGTCTCGCGCTGATCGTGCTGGTCCTCGGCCACCTGTTCATCATGCTGATGGTCGACGAGGGTGTGCACCGGATCAACTTCGCGTTCGTGGCCGGCCGCTGGTCCAGCCCGTTCTGGCAGATGTGGGACCTGTCCATGCTCTGGCTCGCCCAGCTGCACGGCGGTAACGGACTGCGCACGGTGATCGCGGACTACTCGCGCAAGGACTCGACGCGCTTCTGGCTGAACACGATCCTTGTGGTGTCCATGATCCTGATCATGGCTCTCGGCACCTACGTCATCTTCACCTTCGACCCCAACATCACGGCCTAGGGGAGCAGAAACTTCATGCAGGAACATCGTTACGACGTCGTCATCGTCGGCGCCGGCGGCGCCGGGATGCGCGCAGCCATCGAGTCCGGCCCCCGCGCCCGCACCGCGGTCCTGACCAAGCTCTACCCCACCCGTAGCCACACCGGCGCGGCCCAGGGCGGCATGTGCGCCGCACTGGCGAACGTGGAGGAAGACAACTGGGAGTGGCACACCTTCGACACCGTCAAGGGCGGCGACTACCTCGCCGACCAGGACGCCGTCGAGATCATGGCCAAGGAGGCCATCGACGCGGTGCTGGACCTGGAGAAGATGGGTCTTCCCTTCAACCGCACCCCCGAGGGCAAGATCGACCAGCGTCGTTTCGGTGGTCACACCCGCGACCACGGCAAGGCCCCGGTCCGCCGGGCCTGCTACGCCGCGGACCGCACCGGTCACATGATCCTGCAGACGCTCTACCAGAACTGCGTCAAGCACGACGTCGAGTTCTTCAACGAGTTCTACGCCCTCGACCTGGCGCTGACCGAGACCGAGGACGGCCCGGTCGCGACCGGTGTCATCGCCTACGAGCTCTCCACCGGCGAGATCCACGTCTTCCACGCGAAGTCCATCGTGTTCGCCACCGGCGGCTCGGGCCGGATGTACAAGACGACGTCCAACGCCCACACCCTCACCGGCGACGGCATGGGCATCATCTTCCGCAAGGGCCTGCCCCTGGAGGACATGGAGTTCCACCAGTTCCACCCGACAGGACTCGCCGGCCTCGGCATCCTGATCTCGGAGGCCGTGCGCGGCGAGGGCGGCATCCTCCGCAACGCCGACGGCGAGCGGTTCATGGAGCGCTACGCCCCCACCATCAAGGACCTCGCGCCCCGCGACATCGTGGCTCGGTCCATGGTGCTCGAGGTGCTCGAGGGCCGCGGCGCCGGCCCGAACAAGGACTACGTCTACATCGACGTGACCCACCTCGGCGAGGAGGTGCTCGAGGAGAAGCTCCCCGACATCACCGAGTTCGCGCGTACCTACCTGGGTGTCGACCCGGTCACCGAGCTGGTCCCCGTGTACCCCACCTGCCACTACGTGATGGGCGGCATCCCCACCAAGATCCGCGGTGAGGTGCTGCGCAACAACGAGGACATCGTCCCCGGCCTGTACGCCGCCGGCGAGTGCGCCTGCGTCTCCGTGCACGGCGCGAACCGTCTCGGCACCAACTCGCTGCTCGACATCAACGTCTTCGGTCGCCGCGCCGGCATCGCCGCCGCGGAGCACGCCGAGAACACCGACTTCGTGCCGCTGCCGGAGAACCCGGCGAAGATGGTCGAGGAGTGGCTCGAGGTCATCCTCTCCGACCACGGTCACGAGCGCGTCGCGGACATCCGCACCGAGCTGCAGCAGACCATGGACAACAACGCGTCCGTGTTCCGCACCGAGACCACGCTGACCAACGCGCTCAAGGACGTCCGCGCCCTCAAGGAGCGGTACAACCACATCACCGTGCAGGACAAGGGCAAGCGCTACAACAGCGACCTGCTCGAGGCCGTCGAGCTCGGCTTCCTGCTGGAGATGGCCGAGGTCACGGTCGTCGGCGCGCTCAACCGCAAGGAATCGCGTGGCGGCCATGCCCGCGAGGACTTCCCGGATCGCAACGACGCCGAGTACATGCAGCACACGATGGCATACAAGGAGGGCGACGGCCTGCTCTCCGACATCCGTCTCGACTACAAGCCGGTAGTCCAGACCCGCTACGAGCCGATGGAGCGTAAGTACTGATGTCCGCACCCGTTGTAGACAAAGACGCACCCGCCCTGCCGCCCGTGCCCGAGGGCGCCGTCATGGTCACCCTCAAGATCGCCCGGTTCAACCCGGAGGACGGCGAGGGCCAGCGCTGGGAGAGCTTCCAGGTCCCGGCCCTGCCGACCGACCGCATGCTGAACCTGCTGCTGTACGTGAAGGGCTACCTGGACGGCACCCTGACGTTCCGTCGCTCCTGCGCACACGGCGTGTGCGGCTCGGACGCGATGCGGATCAACGGTGTCAACCGCCTGGCCTGCAAGATCCTGATGAAGGACATGCTGCCCAAGGACGGCAAGCCGGTCACCATCACCATCGAGCCGATCAAGGGTCTGCCGGTGGAGAAGGACCTGGTGGTCGACATGGAGCCGTTCTTCGACGCGTTCCGCGCCGTGAAGCCGTTCCTCATGACCACCGGAAACGAGCCGACCCGCGAGCGGATCCAGTCGCAGGCCGACCGCGCCCGGTTCGACGACACCACCAAGTGCATCCTGTGCGCGTGCTGCACCACCTCGTGCCCGGTGTACTGGAGCGACGGAAGCTACTTCGGCCCGGCCGCGATCGTGAACGCACACCGGTTCATCTTCGACAGCCGTGACGAGGGCGCCGCCGAGCGTCTGGACATCCTGAACGACAAGGAAGGCGTGTGGCGCTGCCGCACGACCTTCAACTGCACCGACGCGTGCCCCCGCGGCATCCAGGTGACGAAGGCGATCCAGGAAGTCAAGCGCGCGCTGCTCTTCGCGCGGTAGCGAAGCGGCAAGCCGCGAACTACGGCACCGCGTGCGGTAGTTCGAATCTCAACATCTGGTATGTAACAAGAAAAGGCACGGTTCTCATGTAACGAGAACCGTGCCTTTTCCGATGTCCAGTCGGCTACCAATCGGTTACCCTTATATGTACGAACGATGCGCCCTCGGTCAGAGGTCGCACTCACGAAGGGACCGGGGACCACGGCAATGGAGTCAGACTTCGCATCTCGACTGAACAAACTCTTCGAGACCGTGCACCCGGCCGGACGGAAACCGCACACAAACACCGAGGTTGCCGAGTCACTCAATGCGGCCGGGCATCGAATTTCGAAGCCATACATCTCGCAGCTGCGCAACGGCCAGCGGACCAACCCGTCACCGGAGACGGTCGCGGCGCTCGCGCAGTTCTTCAAGGTCAAGTCCGACTACTTCTTCGACGACATCTACGCAGCGCGCATCGACCACGACTTGGAATTGCTTGCGCAGCTTCGGGGTTACGGACTGCGCCGGCTCTCGGCCCGGGCATTCGACCTGTCCTCCGAGTCCCAGGAACTACTGACCGCGATGGCCGAGAAGCTCCGGCGCAGCGAGGGCCTACCGGCCACTCCCCCGGACTCCACCGAATAGCCGAAGGGGCCGGGTGCATCGCACCCGGCCCCTTTCGCGTACGGTGTTCGAGAATTTGCGATGGGGGATTGAAATCGTGACGACGAGACGCCGTGGTCGGGCTGCCCGACGCGCATTTGCCGTCGGCCTGCTCGTGTCCACCACCGTGGTCCTGCCGGCGTTCGTGATTGCGCAGTCCGCCGCAGCGCCGGCGTACTCCGACGGGGCGGCCGTCGAGGTCAGCAAATCCGGAGACAAACACGGCGGCGGACGGCCCGACTGCGGCTGGCCTGGCGACCACGACGACCACGATCACGACGACCACGATCACGACGACGACCGCGACGACGACCGCGACGACGACCGCGACGACGACCGCGACGACGATCACGATCGCCGCCACCACCACCACCACGATCACTGCGGTGGCGGCAATCCGACCACCTCGGTCAGGCCCACTACGACGGTCCCGCCGACCACCACCGTCGTGCCGACCACGTCGGTCGCGCCCACCACCACGGTCGCACCCACCACCACCACGGTCGCACCCACCACGTCAGTCGCACCCACCACCACCACGGTCGCGCCCACCACGTCAGTCGCGCCCACCACGTCAGTCGCGCCCACCACTTCGGCGGCAAAGCCTACGACCTCCGCCAAGCCGACCACCTCGGTCAAGCCCACGTCGTCGGCCAGGCCCACGACCTCCGCCAAGCCGACCACCTCGGTCAAGCCCACGTCGTCGGCCAGGCCCACGACCTCCGCCAAGCCGACCACCTCGGCCAAGCCGACCACCTCGGCCAAGCCCACGACCTCCACCAAGCCCTCTGCCGGCAACCCTGCCAGTCCGCCCGACAAGACCGAGGCGCCCGACAAGACCGAGGCGCCGGCCGTGCCCGGCGACGATGCGGGGCAGAGCGGCCCGGGCCAGGACCCGCCGTCGCCGGACGGGCACCCCGAGACGGCGCCCGACGCTCAGTCACCGGCCGACCCACGGCCCGACGCACCGCAGCCCGATGGCTCACGGCCCGACGACCCGGCGTCTGAAACCCGTCCCGCGGACGTCCGACTCGAAGCGCTCACCGCACGTCTCGGCACCGCGCCGTCGTCCATCTCGTCGGCCGTCGCGCCGCACCAGGCCGGCACCACCGAGGCCGATGCGACGGAGCTCTCCGCGGCTCCCGCCCTGCCCCGTGGTGACGTCGGCGCGGCCACCGCAGGCGTCAGCGCCGTGCTGGTCGCCGCGGGCGGCACCGGTTTCGCCAGCTTCCGCAGTGCCCGGGCCACCCGCACCCGCCTCAACCTGGCCCGCGCCGAGTTCCTGGATCCACTCTGATGCCCGGAACCGAGTCGGGAAGCCGCCCGATCCGCTCGCACCGCCGCGTCTTCGCGGCGGTCGACGCCGTCCTCGACATGGCCGCACAAACCCACGCGGTGACCATCGAGGACATCGCCGCCGCGCTCGCCGAGACCAGGCGCCGTCCCATCCAGATCGAGTTCGCGGACCTCGGCCCGGGCGTCTGGGGGCAGCGTCGCGAATTCTCGGACCGCGACGAGATCGTGCTCGCCCGCAGCCTGCCCAGCGTCGAGCGCACCCTCGCACACGAGATCGGTCACATCGTCTTCCGCCACCCCGGTGCCGAGACCGCGGAGACCACCCTCGCCGCGGACGACGACCTGATCGCGTACATGCTCAGCCAGCGGGCCGCGGCGTCCGCCGACCTCTCGCACGAGGCGCTGCACGAGTGGGAGGCCGAGGCCTTCGCCGCGCGACTGCTCCAGCGGCTCGGGCACTTCGAGCAGGACCAGAACTGGCGTCCGTTGCTCTGCTACGACGAGGCCCTCGGATGATCACCTGGGTCATCGCGCTGATCTGCTCCGCGGCCGTCGGCGCGCGAATCGGTCGACTCACCGTCCGCCCGCCGTCCCTGGCCCGGGTGTCCATTGCGCTGTCGGCGATCGCGGTCACGGTTGCCGCGACGGTGCGCACCCCCACGATGATCGACATGCTGGACTCCGCGGGTCTCGGTACCGCCGAGACCACGTTCACGGTGGCCTGGATCGTCTTCGCCACCGCGACGGCGCTGATCGCCGCCGTCTCCCTGCCCCGGGTGAGCGCCTGGCCGCAGTGGCTGCCCTCGGCCGGCGCCGTCGTCACGGGGCTCGCGGTGACGGCCGTCGAGTTGCTCGATGCGGGTCACAGCATGGTGACGGACCTGTACCTGGCCGCGACCATGCTGTTCGCGGTGGGCGCCGGCGCTCGGCAGTGTCGGTGGAACCCGCTGGGCCGCGCGATCGGCCTGTTCTGCGCCGGCTCCCTCGTCGTCGCCGCGGCGAGCCTGCGGGCCATGGTGGCCGGGCCGTCGCAGGTCCTGGAACTCTCCAACCCGTGGTGGTCGGTCGCGATCGTCCTGATCAGCGCCGGCTGCTCGTCGGTGATGGTGGAGGCCTGGTTCCGGGCCAAGTCGGACCTGCGCCGCACGTTCGGCCTGTGGTCGATGCTGACCACCGCGCATCCCGAACTCCTCGACACCGACTACCGGTCCGCGACCGCGGCCCTGACCTCGAGCGACCGTATCTCGCAGATCCTCGACGGCCTCTACCTGCACGCCGGCGGCGGCCTCGTCCGGGCGGGCGACACACCCCCGCCCGCCACGCCGTCCGAGCACGCCGACGCCGTCGCACAGTGGCTGCACCGCACCGCCACCGCGGTGGAGTTGATCGACCCCGCCTGGCTCAGTACCCCGGACCACCTCAGCGACCGCGACTGGGTCGTCGCCGTCGCGACCGCCTACGCCGCCGGTCCTGTGGCCTCGGCAATCGGCACGGCATCGGATACCCTGCCTACTCGATGACTGCACGCGGACGATCCCTCGCCACGCTGATCACCGCGGCCTCGATCGCACTGATCGGCGCCCCCGCGGCGGCCCAACCGATGCCGGAGGCCCCCGGCAGCAGCACCGTTACCACGACGCCCTACGCCACGCCGAACACCGACGGCTGCCCGCACCGCAGTTCGCCGCCGCCGGCCATCGACCTCTCCGAGGTCCCGGCTCCCGGGAAGGCCGCGCCCTCGCCCCTTCCCGTCCCTGCCGACCCGGTCGGCGGCGGCCGACTCGGCGAGTGCGGCGCGCTCGCCCCCGCAGGCGCTCCCCCGCTGCCGGTCGACATCTCCGCCACCGGCTGGGTGCTCGCCGACCTCGACTCCGGCACCGTCCTCGCCGCGAAGGACCCACACGGCCGCTACCGACCGGCCAGCACCATCAAGATCCTGCTGGCACTGGTCGCCCTCGACGAGCTCGACCTGGACCGCACCGTCGTGGCCACCGAGGAGGACGCGAACACCGAGGGCAGCGCCGTCGGCCTGGGCAAGGACGGGCACTACACGAACCGGCAGCTGATGCAGGGCCTGGTGATGGCGTCCGGAAACGACGCCGCGCACGCGTTGGCCGCGCAGCTCGGCGGCGACGACGAGACCGTGGCCAAGATGAACGAGCGGGCCCGCTCGCTCGGCGCGCTGGACACCCGCGCCGCCACCCCGTCCGGGCTCGACGGCCCCGGCATGTCCAGCTCCGCCTACGACCTCGCCGTGGTCTTCCGGGCGGCCATGCGCAACAGCACCTTTGCCGATCTGATCCGCACCGAGACCGTGCCGTTCCCCGGCTTCCCGAAGGACCCGACCAAGCCGGACGACACCGAGCACCCCGGCTTCACCCTCGCCAACGACAACAAGCTGCTCTACAACTACGACGGCGCGCTCGGCGGCAAGACCGGCTACACCGACGACGCGCGGCAGACCTTCGTCGGCGGCGCCGAGCGGGACGGCAGGAAGCTCGCGGTGACGCTGATGGCCGGCGACGTCCTCCCGATCCGGCCGTGGGAGCAGGCCGTCCGCCTGCTCGACTACGGATTCGCGCTGCCCCGCGGCGCCCAGGTCGGTGTCCTGGTGGAGCCTGGCAGCGCCACTGCCTCCGGCGCGGCCCCGGTCACCGTGGCCGCCCGGCCGACGGTCTCCCAGACGGCCAGCGAGGTGTCCGCGGCCGGACCAGGCACCGCCGGGGACTCCGACATCCCACGGACCGCCGTCACGCTGGTCGGCGCGGTCCTCGTCGGGGTGCTGCTGCTCGCAGCGCACCGCCTGCAGCGTCGCCGCCGCTGACTCAGTCCCGTTCGCGACGACGGCGCAGCAGCCCACCGAGGCCGAGGGTGGCCGCGGCGCCGACCCCGACCAGCGCCACCGCCTCGGCCAGCGTCGGGCCGCTGGCCGGCGGCGCGCTCACCGCGAGGACCACGGGGTCCGGCGGCGGCACGAAGGCCAGCGCCTCGTTCTCCGACGCCGTGGCCGCCCAGGCGGTGGCCAGCAGCAGCAGCCGGGCGGTGAAGTAGATGAAGACCAGCAGGCCGATGATCGGCCCGAACGTCACCCCGGCGGGCGAGTTGGTCACCGCCTGCAGGTAGACGACACCGATCCGTTTGAACACCTCGAAGCCGACCGACGCGAACAGCGCCGCGGCCGCCGCACTGCGCACGGTCACCGGCTCCCGCGGCAGCCGGGCGATCGTCCACACGAACAGCGCCCACGTCGCCACCACCGCCAGCAGCGAGGTCAGCACCTGGACCACGACGGACACCCAGGCCACGTCGTCGATGCCCAGCCAGGTCAACACCGCCCCGGTCACGGCGCCGTCGGCGATGACCGTCAGCCCCACCGACACCGCCAGCATGCCGAACAGGCCCAACAGCTTGACCAGGTCCTTGAACTTGGTACGCACGAAGTTGGTCGCCGGGTGCCGCTGGTTCCACATGGCGCTGAGCGCCTCACGCAGGTTCGCCATCCAGCCGAGCCCGGAGTACGCGGCGACGAACAGGCCGATCACCCCGACGCGCGCGCGGGCGTCGATGGCCGCGGTGACCAACTCGTTGATCTGATCGCCCAGGTTGCCGGGCATCGCCTTGCTGATCGCGTCGTGGATCGACACCAGCCAGTCCGGGTGCTGCACCAGGATGAAACCGGCCGCCGCGAACCCCACCATCAGCAGCGGGAACAACGCGAACACGCTGAAGTAGGTGATCCCGGCGGCGAAGTAGTCGCCCTTCTGGTCCTGGTAGCGCCCGCCCGCCCGGATCAGGTGATCCAGCCACGGCCGTGCCGCCCGTTGACGCTCGAGAAAAGCCTTCACGTCCGGCACGATGTCTCAGCTTCTTCCGTCAGGCCTTCTGGGGCAGGAAACCGACCTTGTCGTACACCGTAGCGAGGGTTCGGGCCGACACCTCGCGGGCGCGGTCCGCGCCGGCCTCGAGGATCCGGTCCAGCTCCGCCTCGTCCGCGAGGTAGCCCTCGACCTTGGCCCGCAGCGGCGTCACGAACTCGACCAGCACCTCGGCGGTGTCGGACTTGAGATCGCCGTAGCCCTTGCCCTCGTAACCGAGCACCAGCTCGTCGATGCTGCGACCCGAGAGCGCCGACTGGATGGTGAGCAGGTTGCTCACGCCCGGCTTGGCCTCCCGGTCGAAGCGGATCTCACGCTCGTTGTCGGTGACCGCGGACTTGATCTTCTTCGCCGAGACCTTCGGGTCGTCGAGCAGGTTGATCAGGCCGGCGGGCGACGGTCCGGACTTGCTCATCTTCGACGACGGGTCCTGCAGGTCGTAGATCTTCGAGGTGCCCTTGACGATCTGCGCCTCCGGGACGACGAACGCCTTGCCGAACCGGGTGTTGAAGCGCTGCGCCAGGTCGCGCGCCATCTCCAGGTGCTGACGCTGGTCCTCGCCGACCGGCACCCGGTGGGGGCGGTAGAGCAGGATGTCGGCGGCCATCAGCACCGGGTAGGTGAACAGGCCGACGGTGGCGGCCTCGGTGCCCTGCTTGGCGGACTTGTCCTTGAACTGCGTCATCCGGCTGGCCTCGCCGAACCCGGTGATGCAGTTGAGCACCCACGCCAGCTGGGCGTGCTCGGGGACCTGGCTCTGCACGAACAGGGTGGACCGGTCGGGGTCGATGCCGAGCGCGAGCAGCTGGGCCGCGGCGATCTTGGTGCGCCGGCGCAGTTCCTTCGGGTCCTGCGGGACGGTGATCGCATGCAGGTCGGGGATGAAGTAGAAGGCGTCGAACTCGTCCTGCAGCGGCACCCACTGCTGCAGCGCACCGAGGAAGTTGCCGAGGTGGAACGAGTCGGCGGTCGGCTGGATGCCGGAGAGCACTCGGTGGCGGGCGGCGGTGCCGGTGGGCGCGGAAGTCGCTGGTGCAGAGGATTCGGAACTCGACATGCGCTCGATCCTTTCATGTCCCGGCCGAGCCCCACCGCCACGCCCCGTCGGCGCCGGGACCGGTCAGGACTCGAGCGTGGTCAGCCGGTGCCCGGCCGCGACCCACCGCCGCGTCAACGACGCACCGGCGTCCTCGTCCGCCTGCAGGATCAGCCGGAACGCCGCCGCGGCCGCGTCCGCGGCGCGGTCGTCGACGGCCTCGGCGAACCAGCGCAGCTCGCCGGGCTCGGCGGCGAGCAGCTCGCCGGCGTCCCGGACCACCACCACCAGACCACGCGAGTCCCCGAGCCAGTCGGCGGCATCGCGCAGGCACTCGTCGAAGGCGTCCTTGTTGGCCCCGAAGTAGTACGGGAACTGCAGCGCCGCCGCGAACTCGTCGAACACCGCGGACACTGTCGGCATCGCCCGCCCACGGACCACCCGGGTGGTGTAGCCGGCGGCGGCCATCACGTATGCCACGTTGTCCGCGGCCCGTGGGGAGGCGGTGAGCAGGCCGACCGCCGGGCCGGAACGGGCAGAGACGAATCCGGTCACCGTGGTCATCAGCGCATCCTCACGAAGCTGGTGTAGTGGTCGGCGGTGTACCAGGCGGAGCCGTCGCTGCCGGTGACGATCCGCTCCGCGTCGCGCGTCTCGCCGCGACGCTTCGGGTTGACGTCCCACTCCCGGTAGCTGACCGTAGCCCCCGACCCGGTCTTGGCGGGCAGCGTCCGGTCCCGGTTACGCCAGGGGTCGCCGCCCTTGGTGCCCGGCGCGTTCGCCGAGTCCGGCCAGTCGCCGGCGTCGATCTCGGCGAGCGTCGCGAACGCGGCCGCGGTGATCGCGGCCGGGACCACCCCGCGGGGGCCGGCGGTCTGCGCCGGGGTGGCGGCCTGGCTGCTGGTTGCTGTCCGGGCTCGCGTGGACGTCGCGTCCGTGACCGACCCGTCCGGCTCTACGACCAAACGCTGCGGCATCGTCGAGGTGACCGGCGCCTGCGTGGTGGTCACGGACTCCGCGACCATCGTGTCCTGCCCGGTGCCACCGCCGCTGCCCGCCGTGGCGTACGCGACCAGCCCGAGCAGGACCAGCAGCAGCACCCCGACGACGACGCGGGAGCGGGTCCCGAGCCGGCTCACCGGTACTGGACCGTGACCGGCGCATGGTCGGACCAGCGCTGGTCGTAGGCTGCGGCCCGCTCGACGACGGCCTCCTTGGCCAGTTCCGCGAGCGCGGGGGTGCACACCTGGTAGTCGATGCGCCAGCCGGAGTCGTTGTCGAAGGCCTTGCCGCGGTAGGACCACCACGTGTACGGCCCGTCCACGTCCGGGTGCAGCCCGCGCATCACGTCCACCCAGCCGAACTCGCCGAACACCGAGCCCATCCAGTCCCGCTCGTGCGGGAGGAAGCCGGAGCTCTTCTTGTTGCCCTTGTGGTTCTTCAGGTCCCGTTCGGTGTGCGCGATGTTCCAGTCGCCGCACACCGCGACATGCCTGCCGTCCCGCTCGGCCTGGGCGGCCACCGCGGCGAGGTGCGCGCCGAACGAGTCGAGGAAGCGTTCCTTCTCCTCCTGTCGCGGCGTCTGCGCCTCCCCCGACGGCAGGTAGAGGCTGGCGACGGTCAGGTCGTCGAAGTCGGCCTCGAGGTAGCGGCCCGCGTCGGCGAACTCGTCGTCGCCGTGGCCGATCCGCACCGCGTCGGCGGGCCGGCGGGAGAGCACGGCCACCCCGTTGCGGCCCTTCGCGGAGGGTTCGGCGGAGGCGAGGTGCCAGCCGCCGTCGAGCGCGGGCGCGAGCGACTTGGCCAGCTGCGCGTCGGTGGCCCGGGTCTCCTGCAGGCAGACGACGTCGGCCTCGGTGGTGCTGAGCCACTCCAGCAGTCCCTTCGTGGCTGCGGCTCGGATTCCGTTGACGTTGACGGTCGAAATGATGTGCGGCACGGCAAGCACCGTATCCAAGAGCACCGCGAAAATCAGGTCGCGGCGGCTGCGGCGGCCCGGCGCTGCAGGATCACGGCGGCCGCCAGCACCCCGAGCCCGGCCACGGCCAGCATCGATCCCACCGCCGCCGGCGCCGTGTACCCGTACCCTGCGGCGATCACCACGCCGCCGATCCAGGCGCCGAACGCGTTGGCGATGTTGAGCGCGGCGTGGTTGAGGGAGGCCGCGAGGGTCTGCGCGTCCTCCGCGACGTCCATCAGCCGGGTTTGCAGTCCCGGCACCAGCGACGAGCCCGCGACGCCGACGAGGAACACGAACACCAGCGCGGTCACCGGGTTCCGAACGGCCAGCACGAACACCGCCAGGATCACCGCCATCGCGGCCATCGCGCCGAACAGTCCCTGCATCAGGGCCCGGTCGGCCAGGTAGCCGCCGAGGTAGTTGCCGGCCACCATGCCGACCCCGTAGATCATCAGGGCGAGCGGGACGAGGGACTTCGCCAGCCCCGACACCTCGGTCAGCGTGCTGCTGATGTAGCTGTAGACGGCGAACATCCCGCCGAAGCCGACCATGCCGACGATCAGCGTCATCCACACCTGGACCCGCCGCAGCGCCCCGAGTTCGGTGACGGGATTGGTCACCGGCATTCCGTCGAGCCGCGGGATCCAGGCCGCCAGCGCGGCCACGGTGGCGACCCCGATGACGGCGACCAGGGCGAACGCGCTGCGCCAGCCGAGGCCCTGTCCGATCCACGTCGCCACCGGCACCCCGACCACGTTCGCCACCGACAGCCCCATCATCACCGTCGCCACGGCCTTCGCCCGGTGCCCGGGCTCCGCGAGGTAGGCGGCCACCAGCGCGGCCACCCCGAAGTAGGCGCCGTGCGGCAGACCGGCGACGAACCGCGCGACCATCAGCGTCGGGTAGGACGGCGCGAGCACCGACGCGACGTTGCCGACGGTGAAGGCGACCATCAGCGCGATCAGCAGCGTGCGCCGCGGCACCCGCGCCGACAGTGCGGCAATGGTCGGCGCGCCGATCACCACGCCGAGCGCGTAGGCGGAGATCAGGTGCCCGGCCGTCGGCTCGGAGATCCCGAGGCCGCTGGACATCTCGGGCAGCAGGCCCATCGCGACGAACTCGGTGGTGCCGATGCCGAAGCCGCCGAGGCACAGCGCGAGGATCGCCGGCCGCCGGGAGACACCGCGGGTGGGGCCGGGTTCGAGCTCGGGACTGGGCGACGACAACTGCACTGGGTCAATGGTGGTCGCCGCGTCCGCGGAAGCGCCAGGTGAGACGGTGTGAGTTCACTCACCGGGTACCGCGAGCCGGTCCCGGGACGACGAAACGGGACGCCCGGATGTCCGGGCGTCCCGTTTCGTCGGTCAATCATGGCGGACCAGCGGTCAGTCCTGGCGAACTAGCGAAGTGCGTACGCCTTCTGCAGGTTCTCGTCCAGGGCGCCGAGGAACTCCTCGGTGGTCAGGTAGCCCTGGTCCCCGCCGACGAGCGAGGCGAGGTCCTTGGTCATCTGGCCGCCCTCGACGGTCTTGATGACGACGTCCTCGAGCTGCTGCGCGAAGCCGATGACCTCGGGGGTGTTGTCCAGCTTGCCGCGGTGCTCGAGACCCCGGGTCCACGCGAAGATGGACGCGATCGGGTTGGTCGAGGTGGGCTTGCCCTGCTGGTGCTGGCGGTAGTGCCGCGTGACGGTGCCGTGCGCGGCCTCCGCCTCGACGGTCTTGCCGTCCGGGGTCATCAGCACGGAGGTCATCAGGCCGAGCGAGCCGTAGCCCTGCGCGACGGTGTCCGACTGGACGTCGCCGTCGTAGTTCTTGCAGGCCCAGACGTAGCCGCCCTCCCACTTGAGCGAGGAGGCCACCATGTCGTCGATCAGCCGGTGCTCGTAGGTCAGGCCCGCGGCGTCGAACTCCGCCTTGAACTCTTCCTCGAAGATCCGCTGGAACTCATCCTTGAACATGCCGTCGTAGGCCTTGAGGATGGTGTTCTTGGTCGAGAGGTAGACCGGGTAGTTCTGCTGCAGGCCGTATGCCAGCGAGGCCCGCGCGAAGTCCTGGATCGACTTCTTGTAGTTGTACATGCCCATCACGACGCCGCCGTCTTCCGGCATCTGGCACACCTCGTGCTGGATCGGCTCGCTGCCGTCCTCCGGGGTGAAGGTGATGGTGACGGTGCCCGGTCCGCCGACCTTGAAGTCGGTGGCGCGGTACTGATCGCCGAAGGCGTGACGGCCGACGATCACCGGCTTGGTCCAACCCGGGACCAGACGCGGGACATTGGAGATCAGGATCGGCGCACGGAAGATCGTGCCGCCGAGGATGTTTCGGATGGTGCCGTTGGGCGAACGCCACATCTTCTTGAGGCCGAACTCTTCGACGCGGGCCTCGTCCGGGGTGATCGTCGCGCACTTGACGCCGACGCCGTGCTTCTTGATCGCGTTCGCGGAGTCGATCGTGACCTGATCGTCGGTAGCGTCCCGGTGCTCAATACCCAGGTCGTAGTACTCGAGGTTCACATCCAGGTACGGATGGATCAGCTTGTCCTTGATGAACTGCCAGATGATGCGGGTCATCTCATCGCCGTCAAGTTCGACGACGGTTCCTTCAACCTTGATCTTGGACATGTGTACTTCGCGTCCTCCTAGGAAGTTTCCCCTGGTCACACGGTTCGAGGCCCGCTTTGTGGGCGAGGCCTCGAAGCATCTCAATCAGTAGACCTAATTCAAGGCGCACAAACCGAGGCTTCCGCGCCAAACATGACAAGCGTACTGCTAGCGGCTCGATCCGCAAGCCCCGCCCCACCCCGCCGCTACCTACCGACGGGTAACTTTGCGCTGGTCAGCGCGGATGTCGGGGACGAGCGCACCGATCCCCCGGTGCAGGGCCCAGGCCAACGGCACCGAGATCGCCATGGTCGAGGCGAACAGCAGCGCCGTCGAACCCTGGAACTGCCCGTAGCCCAGTGCCGCGAACACCAGCTCCAGCACCAGCAGGTGCACGAGGAACAACTCGTAGGAGATCTCGCCGAGCCACACCACCGGCGCGGACGCGAACACCCGCCCGAGCGGGCCGCCGTCGTCGCCGATGACCAGCGGGGCCAGCAGACACACAGCCACCATCAGGTACAGCAGCGACTTGACCACCGCCTCTCCCGCGTCCGCGGGCACGATGGTCGCCTCCCCGGCCAGCGGGGTGCAGGCCAGGGCGAAGAAGTACAGCGCCAGCCCGCCCGCCGCGTACGGGTTGCACCGCCGCACGGTGGCCGCGCCGAGGGCGAGCAGCATCCCGCCGGCGAACCAGGCGACGAAGCCCGGCAACCACAGTCGCGCGACGTAGGGCAGACCGAAGTCCCCGTGCGTGAACACCGTCCACAGCGGCGTGACCGCCACGATCCCGAGCAGCGCCGCGGCCATCCGCCACGGCCGCCACTGCCCGCGGCAGACCCCCGAGACCACCACCGCGCCCAGCGCGGGCAGCACCAGGTAGAACGAGGCCTCCACGGCCAGGCTCCACATCTGCGTCAGGCCCGCGTGCAGGTCCCCCGCCCGGTAGATCTGGGTCAGGGTCAGGTTGCGCGCGAACCCCGACCAGCCGAGCCCGGTGACCCCCGGGTCCCGGAACAGGTAGACCGCGTAGACAGCCACCACGACCGCCCAGTACGCGGGCAGGATCCGGCGGGCCCGGTGCCACAGGTAGGTCCCCGTCGCGGGAACCGCGCCGCCCCCCGCGGCGGCCCGCACCCAGGGCCGGAACAGCAGGAATCCCGAGAGCACGAAGAACACGGTGACGCCGATCTCGAGCCGGGCGTACACCGCCCCGAGCAGGTCCGGGGTGTAGCGGCCGGTCCAGAACGCGGCGTGGGTGCCGACCACCAGCAGGGCGGCGAGGGCACGTACCCCCGTGAGCGCGGCGATCCGCGACGGCGCCCGCTGCGCCGCCTCGACCTCGTCGAGACCCACCGCCATCGCGCCACCCCCCCGGTTCCGCCGACCCACGGGCCGCCGGCCGGCCACGGGTTCTCGGCCGGGCCAGACCCTAGGGCATGTCCCCCGATCCCCGTCTCGGCGCCCCCGGCGTCCAATTGCCGCGCCGCGGCACTGTCGCCGACGCCGCCGACGGAGTGTGATGGAGGGTATGTACGCCGTCGACAGGAGCTGACGATGGACGAGCATCCCGCCGCGGGCCCACGACCGGTCCGCGCGCCCCGCGGCACCACGCTGTCCTGTCGCGGCTGGCCGCAGGAGGCTGCGCTGCGGATGTTGATGAACAACCTGGACCCGGACGTCGCCGAGCGGCCCGACGACCTCGTCGTCTACGGCGGCACGGGGCGCGCGGCCCGCAACTGGGAGGCCTTCGAGGCGATCGTGCGGACGCTGCGGACCCTCGCCGGCGACGAGACGATGCTGGTGCAGTCGGGCAAGCCGGTGGGGGTGTTCCGGACCCACGAGTGGGCGCCCCGGGTGCTGATCGCCAACTCGAACCTGGTCGGCGACTGGGCCACCTGGCCGGAGTTCCGCCGGCTCGAGGCGCTCGGCCTGACCATGTACGGGCAGATGACCGCGGGCTCGTGGATCTACATCGGCAGCCAGGGCATCCTGCAGGGCACCTACGAGACTTTCGGCGCGGTCGCCCGTAAGCGGTTCGGGGGCTCGCTGGCGGGGACCATCACCCTGACCGCCGGGCTGGGCGGCATGGGCGGGGCGCAGCCGCTGGCGGTGACCATGAACGGCGGTGTCGCGATCTGCGTCGAGTGCGACCCGGACCGGATCAATCGCCGCATGGCGCATCACTACCTGGACGCGAAGACCGAGAGCGTCGAGTCGGCGCTGGAGACGGCCGTCCTCGCCCGCAACGAGGGTCGCCCGCTGTCGATCGGGCTGCTCGGCAACGCGGCCGAGGTGCTCCCCCGGCTGCTCGCGACAGGCGCGCCGATCAACGTCGTCACCGACCAGACGTCCGCACACGACCCGCTGCGTTACCTGCCCGTCGGCGTCACCGTCGAGGACTGGCACCGGCTGGCCGAGAAGGACCCCGACTGGTTCACCGAGGAGGCGCGCGCGTCGATGGCCCGGCACGTCGCGGCGATGGTCGGCTTCATGGATGCCGGCGCGGAGGTCTTCGACTACGGCAACTCGATTCGCGACGAGGCCCGGAAGGGCGGTTACGACAGGGCCTTCGACTTCCCCGGATTCGTCCCCGCCTACATCCGCCCGCTGTTCGAGGAGGGCCGCGGCCCGTTCCGGTGGGCCGCGCTCTCCGGCGATCCGGCCGACATCGCCGCCACCGACCGGGCGGTGGCGGACCTCTTCCCGGGCGACGAGCACCTGCGGAGGTGGCTCACCCTCGCCGGGCAGAAGGTCCGGTTCGAGGGCCTGCCCGCCCGGATCTGCTGGCTCGGCTACGGCGAACGGCACCTGGCGGGTCTGCGGCTCAACGAGATGGTGGCGTCCGGCGAACTGATCGCCCCGGTCGTCATCGGCCGCGACCACCTCGACGCCGGCTCGGTCGCGTCCCCGTACCGCGAGACCGAGGCGATGGCCGACGGCTCGGACGCCATCGCCGACTGGCCGCTGCTCAACGCCCTGCTCAACACCGCCTCCGGGGCGTCCTGGGTGTCGATCCACCACGGCGGCGGCGTCGGGATGGGCCGCTCGATCCACGCCGGCCAGGTGTGCGTCGCCGACGGCACCGAACTGGCCGCCCGCAAGCTCGAGCGGGTGCTCACCAACGACCCGGGCACGGGGGTGGTCCGGCACGTGGACGCCGGCTACCCGCGGGCCGCCGAGGTCGCTGCCGAACGGGGCATCCGGATCCCGATGTGGGAGCGGTGACGCCCGTGCCCGGGCAGCCCTGGGTGGTCGTCGACAACATCGGCACCCTGGTCACCAACGACCCCGCGGCGGGCACCGGCCCGCTCGGCGTGATCCACGACGCCGCGGTGGTGCTCGGCGACGGAATCGTCCAGTGGGTCGGGCCGCGTTCGCGCCTGCCCGGTGGCGGCGCCGACACGAGGTACGACCTCGGCGGCCGTGCGGCCCTGCCCGGATTCGTCGACAGCCACGCACATCTCGTCTTCTACGGCGACCGGGCGGAGGAGTTCACGGCGAGGGTGAGTGGTGTCCCCTACCGTGCGGGCGGCATCCGCGCCACCGTCGCCGCCACCCGCGCCGCCACCAATGCCGAACTCGGCGCGAACACCGCCCGCCTGGTCGCCGAGGCACTGCGCTCCGGGACCACGACGATCGAGTGCAAGTCGGGCTACGGCCAGACCGTCGCCGACGAACTGCGCAGCCTCGCGATCGCGGCCGCCTGCACCGACGAGACGACACTGCTCGCCGCGCACGTCACCCCGCCGGAATTCGAGGGCCGCACGGACGAGTACGTGCAGATGGTGTGTGAGTGGATGATCCCGGTGTGCGCGCCGCACGCCCGGTGGGTCGACGTGTTCTGCGAGGCCGGCGCCTTCGATGCCGACCAGTCCCGGGCGGTACTCGAGGCGGGCGTCGCGGCCGGGCTCACCCCGCGCGTGCACGGCAACCAACTCGGCCCCGGCCCGGGCGTCCGGCTCGCCGTCGAACTGGGCGCGGCATCCGTGGACCACGTCACCTACGCCACCGACGCGGACGTCGAGGCGCTGGCGGCGGGCGACACCGTGGCGACGCTGCTGCCCGGCGCCGACTTCTGCACCCGCGGAAGGTATCCCGACGCCAGGGCGCTGCTCGACGCCGGCGTGACGGTCGCGCTGGCCTCGGACTGCAACCCCGGCACCTCCTACACCACCAGCATCCCGTTCGCGATCGCGCTGGCGGTGCGGGAGCTTCGGATGAGCCCGGACGAGGCCGTGTGGGCGGCCACGGCGGGCGGCGCGGCGGCATTGCGGCGCAACGACATCGGCAGCATCCGGGTCGGCATGCGCGCCGACCTGATCGCGTTGGACGCGCCGTCGCACCTGTACCTGGCCTACCGGCCGGGGGTCCCGCTGGTGCGTGAGGTGTGGACGGAGGGACGACTGAGATGACCGGAGTGGACATCGCCCCACCCGAGTGGTCCGGGCGCGACGACGGACCCGGGCCGGAGCACCTGCGCTGGCACGGCGCAGTCTCCCCCTACGACGGCGGCGCGGCGCCGGGCGCCTGCGTCCTGGTCGGGTTCCGCAGCGACGAGGGGGTGCGGCGCAACAAGGGCAGGCCGGGCGCGGCCCGGGGCCCGGCGACCCTGCGTCACGCGCTCGCATCCACGGCGCTGGCGCGGCCGGTGCGCCTGTTCGACGCCGGCGACGTGGCGGTGACCGGGTCGGACCTCGAGGGCGCGCAGCAGCGGCTCGGCGCGGCGGTCGCGGGCTTGCTCGACGCCGGGCACTTCGTGACGGTCCTCGGGGGCGGTCACGAGGTGGCCTTCGGCAGCTACCTGGGCATCGCGCGCAGCGCCGCCGTCGCGGCCGGTGCCCGGGTGGGGGTGCTGAACCTCGACGCCCACTTCGACCTGCGCGACGACGCGGCGCCCAGCTCCGGGACGCCGTTCCGCCAGATGGCCGAAAACGAAGCGGCGCAGGGCCGCTCACTGAACTACGCGGTGCTCGGCATAGCGCAACCCGGAAACACCGCGGCCCTGTTCTCCCGGGCCGAAGCGCTCGGCGTGCGGTACCTGCTCGACGAGGAGTGCGGCCCGTCGAACCTGCCCGCGGTCGAGTCGTTCGTCGAGGAGTTTCTCGGCTCGGTCGACCTGGTGCACCTGAGCGTCGACCTCGACGTGCTGCCCGCGGCGGTCGCACCCGGCGTCAGCGCCCCGGCGGCGTTCGGGGTGGGCCTCGAGGTGGTCTCGCGGGTGTGCGAGCTCGTCACGGTCAGCGGCAAGCTCGCGCTGTTCGAGGTGGCCGAGCTCAGTCCCGTGCTGGACATCGACAACCGCACGGCGCGGACGGCGGCCCGTCTGATCCACCAGGTGGTCACCGGTCGCACCCAACCGGAACCCGCGACGTGAACCCCCAGCGGATCGTGATTCTCGGCGGCGGTTTCGCGGGCCTGTGGAGCGCGGCCGGCGCCGCCCGCAAGCTCGACGAGCTCGGCGCCGGACCCGACGTGGCACGGGTGACGTTGGTCAATCGCGACGGATTTCACGGCATCCGGGTCCGCAACTACGAGGCCGACATCGGGCCGGCCCGCGTCCCGCTCGCGGACGTCCTGGACCCCATCGGCGTCGACCTGGTGCGGGGCGAGGTGACCGGCGTGGATCTGCCCGGGCGGTGCGTCACCGTCGGGACGGCCGCGGGGCCGCGGGTCCTGCCGTACGACCGGTTGGTCTTCGCGCTCGGCAGCGAACTCGCCCGCCCGCCCGTCCCCGGGCTCGCCGAGCACGCGTTCGACGTCGACACCTACGACCACGCCGTCCGGTTGACGGCGCACCTCGATTCCCTGGCCGACGCCGGTCGGTACCCCGGTCAGTTCACCGTCGTCGTGGTCGGTGCCGGGTTGACCGGCATCGAGACCGCGACCGAAATGCCCGGCCGGCTTCGGACCGTTCTCGACCGGGCCGGGCAGACCGGCCCCGCCCGGGTGATCCTGGCGGACCACAACCCCCGGATGGGCTCGGACATGGGCGATTCGGCCCGGCCGGTCATCGACAGCGCGCTGGCCGAACTCGGGATCGAGGCCTGGCCGGGCACCGAGATCACCTCGATCGACCCGACCGGCATCCGGCTCGGCTCCGGCACCGACGTTCCCGCGGGCACGGTGATCTGGTGTGCGGGCATGCGCGCCAGTCCGCTGACGCGACTGTTCCCGGTCGAGCGCGACCGCCTCGGACGCCTGCACGTCGACGAGTTCCTGCGACTACCCGGCCAGCCCGGGGTGTTCGCGGCGGGAGACTCGGCGCGCGCGATGGTCGACGCGGGCCGGCCCTCGGTGATGTCCTGCCAGCACGGGCGGCCGATGGGACGCATCGCCGGGCACAACGTGGTGGCCGACCTGATCGGCGCGCCGATGATCGCCCTGCGCATCGCCTGGTACGTCACCGTCCTCGACCTGGGACCCGCCGGCGCCGTCTACACGGAGGGCTGGGACCGTCGGGTCGTCACCACGGGCGCCGCCGCCAAGGCGACGAAGCAGACCATCAACTGCCGGCGCATCTATCCGCCGCCCGGCGGTGACCGCGCGGCGATCCTCGCCGCCGCCGCGCCGCTCGTGCAGGAGCCGCCGAAGGCCTGAGCGCCTCAGCCGAGCGCCCGATCACCGCCTCGGCGCTGTCGAGCAGTGCGCCGGACGCCGCCAACTGCACGGCCGCCTCGATCTCCGGGGCCAGGTGGCGGTCCGGGCCGGGCCCGGCGACCCGCCGCCTGATCGTCTCCCGCACCGCGGTTCCGCGGTCAGGCCAGCGGCACCGGTGCCGGCTCGTCCTCCTGCGCCGCCGGCCGCCGCGCCACGAAGACTCGGTAGGCGATCGTGAGCAGCGCCAACCACACCAGGCCGACGACCAGCGCCACCCGGGTGTCGGCGACCACCGCCAGCACCGCGACCACGACCAGCAGGAAGCCGAATGCCGCCCACTGCCCGTACGGCCAGAACAGCACCGGGAACCGCAGCGCGGCCACCTCGTCCTCGCTCATCTGCTTCCGCGACGCGTACTGCGAGAGCAGGATCATCAGCCAGACGAAGATGGTCGCGAAGGTGGCGATCGACGCGATGACGAGGAACACCCGGTCCGGGATCAGGTAGTTGAGCAGGACCGCCAGCAACAGCGCGCCGGTCATCACCACGACGGTCATCCACGGGACGCCGCTGCGCGAGACCCGCTTCATCACCGCCGGCGCCTGGCCGCGCTGGGCCATCCCGTACATCATGCGGCCGGCGCCGAAGACGTCGCTGTTGATCGCCGAGAGCGCTGCGGTGATCACCACGATGTTGAGGACCGTCGCGGCCGGACCGATCCCGAGCCCGGAGAAGATCTCCACGAACGGGCTGCCCTCCGACCCGATCTCCTGCCACGGGTTCAGTGCCATGATCACGGCGAGGGTGAGCACGTAGAACAGCACGATCCGGACCGGCACGGTGTTGACCGCCCGCGGGATGGTGTGCGCGGGGTCCTCCGCCTCCCCCGCGGTGATGCCGATGATCTCGGTGCCGCCGAAGGCGAACATCACGATCGCGAAGGAGGCCACGAAGCCGCCGAACCCGGTGGCGAAGAAGCCGCCGTCGGTCCACAGGTTGCTCACCCCGACGCTGGTGTCGTGGACGCCGAAGCCGAAGATCAGGATGGCCGCACCGCCGACGATCATCGCGACGATGGCGGTCACCTTGACCAGGGTGAACCAGAACTCCATCTCGCCGAACACGCGGACGCTGAGCAGGTTCATCGCGCCGATGAAGAACACGATGGCCAGGACCCAGATCCACCGGGGCACGTCCGGGAACCAGAAGCCCATGTAGATGCCGAACGCGGTCACGTCCGCCAGGCAGACGACGATCATCTCGAAGGTGTACGTCCAGCCGGTCACGAATCCGGCGAGCGGCCCCAGGTGCTTGCTGGCGTACTCGCCGAACGACCCCGACACCGGGTTGCTCACCGCCATCTCGCCGAGCGCCCGCAGCACGATGTACACCGCGGCGCCGCCGATCAGGTAGGCGAGCAGCACGGACGGGCCGGCCTTCTCGATCGCCTCCGCGGAACCGTAGAACAGCCCGGTCCCGATGGCGGATCCCAGTGCGATAAATCGGATGTGACGCGCGGTGAGACCCCGGGTCAGCGCCCCTGCGGCGGCTTTCACGATCGGCTCTCCCCAAGGTGGTGGCGAATCACAGGCGGGCGAACTCGCGCCCGGTGGGCGCGTCTCGCGGAGTGAATACGGGCGGCCAGCACTTTAGTCCTGTAACGCCGGTCACTGACGCCCGGCTGACCGCCCCGTACCCGGTGGCGCTACGATCGGCGACAGGTCAAGAGTTCCAGCGTCAAGCCCCGGCTCGCTGGTCGGCAACCCTCCATCCGCGGTGGGGTGCCCCGGGTGAAGACCTGGTTGTTCGAAGCAGAAGTGTCGGATGACAAGCGCGGGTCCGTCGGGACGGACCCACAGACCGGGCCACGACCCACCGGAGGTTCACCGTGTGTTGCTCTCGCTGACAGTCCCCATGTGTCCATCGGCGCACCGATCGCGCCTGGTCCAAGCGCACTGACCGCGCCGACCTCCCCCATCTTCTCCTGGAGCAGAGCCCACATGAGCGAGAACACGCCCGCACTCGACCCGACCGCAGCCTGGAGCTTCGAGACCAAGCAGATCCATGCCGGTGCATCGGCCGACAGCAACACCAACGCCCGCGCGCTGCCGATCTACCAGACCACGTCGTACACCTTCGACAACACCGACCACGCCGCCGCGCTGTTCGGGCTGGCGGAGCCGGGCAACATCTACACCCGGATCATGAACCCCACGCAGGATGCCGTCGAGCAGCGGATCGCGGCGCTCGAGGGCGGGGTGGCCGCGCTGCTGCTCTCCTCCGGGCAGGCCGCCGCCACCACCGCGCTGCTGAACATCGCCGAGTCGGGCGACCACATCGTCTCCAGCCCGCGGCTCTACGGCGGCACGTACAACCTGTTCCGCTACACCCTGCCGAAGCTCGGCGTCACCGTGAGCTTCGTCGAGGACCCCGACGACCTCGACCAGTGGCGTGCGGCGATCCAGCCGAACACCAAGGCCTTCTTCGGCGAGACCATCTCCAACCCGATGAACGACGTGCTCGACGTCCCGGGCATCGCGGCGGTCGCACACGAGAACGGCCTCCCGCTGATCGTCGACAACACCGTCGCGTCGCCCTACCTGCTGCAGCCGCTCGAGCACGGCGCCGACATCGTGGTGCACTCGGCGACGAAGTACCTCGGCGGGCACGGCACCGCCATCGCCGGCGTCATCGTCGACGGCGGCAACTTCGACTGGACCCAGGGCCGGCACACCAACTTCACCACCCCGGACCCCAGCTACCACGGTGTGGTGTTCGCCGACCTCGGCGCGCCCGCCTATGCGCTCAAGGCACGGGTTCAGTTGCTGCGCGACATGGGCCCGGCGGTGTCGCCGTTCAACGCGTTCCTGATCGGCCAGGGTCTCGAGACCCTGAGCCTGCGGATGGAGCGGCACGTGGCCAACGCGCAGCGGGTCGCCGAGTTCCTGCAGGACCGGCCGGAGGTCACCTCGGTCGCCTACGCCGGGCTGGCGTCCTCGCGCTGGCACCAGCGGGCACTGCAGCTCGCCCCGCGCGGCCCGGGCGCCATCGTGGCGTTCGAGCTGGCCGGCGGGATCGACGCGGGCAAGAAGTTCGTCGATGCCCTTTCCCTGCACAGCCACGTCGCTAACATCGGCGACGTGCGTTCCCTCGTCATCCACCCCGCGTCCACCACCCACTCGCAGCTGAGCCCCGCGGAGCAGCTGGCCGCGGGCGTCACGCCGGGCCTGGTCCGGCTCGCGGTGGGCATCGAGGGAATCGACGACATCCTGGCCGACCTCGAGACCGGCTTCGAGGCGGCGACATCTTGACCGTCAGCTCCTTTTCAGGCGCCCGTTCGGGGCGGCAGGCTCTGGCCTTCCCCGCCCCGGACGGGCGCCTGACAAGCGTCGACATCGGCGAGCTGAAGCTCGAGAACGGCGCCGTGCTGCCCGCGGTGACACTGGCCCTGCAGGCATGGGGGGTGCCCAACGCCGCGCGCGACAACGTGGTGCTGGTCGAACACGCGCTCACCGGCGACTCGCATGTCACCGGACCCGCCGGCGCGTCCCACCCCTCCCCCGGCTGGTGGGACGGCATGGTCGGACCGGGCGCCCCGCTCGACACCGACGAGTGGTGCGTCCTCGCCACCAACGTGCTCGGCGGCTGCCGGGGTAGCACCGGGCCGACGACGCTCGCACCGGACGGCCGCCGGTGGGGGTCCCGCTTCCCGGAGACGTCCATCCGTGACCAGGTGGCCGCCGAGGTGGCACTCGCCGACGTGCTCGGCATCGAGCGGTTCGCGTCCGTCATCGGCGGCTCGATGGGCGGCATGCGGACCCTCGAGTGGGCCGTCGGCCATCCCGATCGGGTGGCGTCCGCGCTGATCCTGGCGGTCGGTGCCCGCGCGACCGCCGACCAGATCGGCACCCAGACCACCCAGATCGCGGCCATCACGAGCGATCCCGACTGGCAGGGCGGCGACTACCACGACACCGGCCGGGCCCCCCGGGCCGGATTGCGCATCGCGCGCCGGATCGCGCACCTGACCTACCGCACCGAGCACGAGCTCGACACCCGGTTCGGCAACGTCGCACAGCCCGGCGAGGACCCGTGGCACGGCGGCCGGTACGCGGTCCAGAGCTACCTCGAGCACCAGGCCGACAAGCTCGTGGCACGCTTCGATCCGGCCACGTACGTCCTGCTCACCGAGGCGATGAACCGGCACGACGTGGGCCGGGGGCGCGGCGGCATCGAGGCCGCGCTGGCCGCGTGCACCGTCCCGGTCATCGTCGGCGGCGTCGACTCGGACCGGCTCTACCCTCTGCGCCAGCAGGAGGAGCTTGCCGACCACCTGGCCGGCTGCGAGGGCCTGCGGGTGGTGAACTCCAAGGACGGTCACGACGGCTTCCTGACCGAGGCCGAGTGGGTCACGAACCTGCTCGGCGAGACCATGACGCTGGCCCGTGCCGGTCGCCACGGCCCCGCCGGTTAGCTCCCGACCATCCCCGCAACACCCGTCTCACACCCGTCTCACCCGGTTACCAGAATTTGCTGGACGGTCGGCCAGAATTGGCTGATTGCGCCTCCACCGACGGACCGGGTCACTACCATCGGCCCGGTGCGCTCATCTGTGATTCAACCCAGCTCTACGCCCGACTCGACGCAGACCGAGGTGGCAACGCCCCCGACCGGGCGTGACGACGTCGCGGCGTCCGCGGCCGGCGCCCGGGCCTTCGCGCCGTTCCCCCCGTCGGACGGAAGCCTGACCAGTATCGACATCGGTGCGCTGCAGCTCGAGAGCGGTGCGGTGCTGCCGGACGTGACCATCGCGATGCAGTGCTGGGGCACCCCGAACCCGAATCTGGACAACATCGTGCTGATCGAGCACGCGCTGACCGGTGACTCGCACGTCACCGGCCCGGCCGGTCCCGACCACGTCACCGCCGGGTGGTGGAACGGCATGGTCGGTCCGGGTGCGCCGATCGACACCGACGAGTGGTGCGTGCTCGTCACCAACGTGCTCGGCAGCTGCCGCGGAACGACCGGACCGAGCACGCCCGCACCGGACGGCCAGATCTGGGGATCGCGTTTCCCCGCGATCTCCATCCGCGATCAGGTCGAGGCGGAGCGCGTGCTGGCGGACACCCTGGGGATCGCACAGTTCGCGACCGTCATCGGCGGCTCGCTGGGCGGCATGCGCACCCTCGAATGGATGATCGGCCACCCCGACCGGATCCGCTCGGCGCTGCTCCTCGCGGTCAGTCCCCGCGCGACCGCGGACCAGATCGGCGGCCACACCGCCCAGATCGACGTCATCGCCGCGGACCCGAACTGGCACGGCGGCGACTACTACGGCACCGGCGTCTCGCCCGACAACGGACTGAACATCGCCCGCCGGTTCGCCCACCTGACCTACCGCGGCGCGGCGGCCATGGACGACCAGTTCGCGAATGCCGCGCAGGAGGGCGAGGACATCTGGAACGGCGGCCGCTACGCGGTCCAGAGCTACCTCGAGTACCACGCGAACAAGCTGGTGTCGACGTTCGACGCCGGCTCCTTCGTTGCCCTCACCCACTGCGCCAACAAGCACGACGTCGGTCGCGGCCGCGGCGGCATCGAAGCTGCCCTGCGGTCGACCCCTGTCCCGGTGGTCGTCGGCGCCATCGACTCGGACCGGATCATCCCGCTGCACCAGGCCCAGGCCATGGCGGAGCTGCTGCCGGGCTGCGACGGCATTCGGGTGGTGCACTCGCCGGCCGGGCACGACGGCTTCCTCACCGAGGTCGAGTGGGTCACCGAGCTGATGGGCGAGACCCTGGCGCTGGCCAGGGTCGGACGCACCGCCCCGTAGTCGAGGTGAGGCCGGTGCTGCCGCCCCAGGGCGGCAGCACCGGCACGCCTTCAGCTGCTTGTTCAGGCGCGCACCGGCGACTCAGGCGCGGCTCAGCCGGTGCCCAGGGGGTCGATCGAGACCGACAACCACACGATCGCGACACCGACCGTCGTCATCGCGGCCACGTCGAAGCGCTGACCACGCACCGCCAGCACCCCGACGTCCTCGGGCGCCAGGCACAACCGGAAGCCCGCCGCCACCAGCGTCGCGAGCCCGAAGACGAAGGCGCCGCGGCGCCACCGGTCGGCCAGCACGAACACGGCGGCGACCAGGACCACGGCGAGCACCGCCAGCAACGGCAGGTTCCGGCGGGCGAGCCGGAGCCAGCCGTTGGTGGTCGACGACCGGGCAGCGGTCACGTGGACTACGCCGAACCGGCCGCGAGCTGCTCCGCGCGCTCGACGACATTGCTCAGCAGGAACGCCCGGGTCAGGGGGCCGACACCACCGGGGTTCGGGGACAGGAAGCCCGCGACCTCCCGGACGTCGTCGGCGACGTCGCCGCGCAGGCCCTCCGCGGTGCGGCTGACGCCCACGTCGATCACTGCGGCGCCCGGCTTGACCATGTCCGCGGTGATCAGACCGGCCACGCCGGCGGCGGCGACGACGATGTCGGCGCGCCGCACCTCGGCGGCCAGGTCCTTGGTCCCGGTGTGGCAGAGGGTGACGGTCGCGTTCTCGCTGCGACGGGTCAGCAGCAGACCGATCGGGCGGCCGATGGTGACGCCGCGGCCGACGACGGTGACGTGGGCACCGTCGATCGGCACGTTGTAGCGACGCAGCAGGTGCACGACGCCGCGCGGGGTGCAGGGCAGGGTCGCCTCCTTGCCGAGCACGAGGCGGCCGAGGTTGACCGGGTGCAGGCCGTCGGCGTCCTTGTCCGGGTCGATGCGCTCGAGCGCGGCGTTCTCGTCGAGGTGCTTGGGCAGCGGCAGCTGCACGATGTACCCGGTGCACTCGGGATTGGCGTTGAGCTCGTCGATGGTGGCCTCGAGCTCGGCCTGGGTCACGTCCGCGGGCAGGTCGCGCCGGATCGAGGTGATCCCGACCTTCTCGCAGTCGCTGTGCTTGCCGCGCACGTAGGACGCCGATCCGGGATCGTCACCCACCAGCACGGTGCCCAGTCCGGGGGTGATCCCCCGGGCACGCAGGGCGTCGACCCTGGCCTTCAGGTCGATGAAGATCTCGTCGCGGGTTGCCTTGCCATCCAGGATCGTCGCAGTCACGACCGCCATTGTTTCAGGTAAGACTGAGAGCATGGCACCGACTCCGAAAGTTGCCCCCGAACTGCACGGCCCTCGGGTCCTGTTGACGCCGCTGCGACCCGAGCACCGCGCCCGGCTGCGCGAGATCCACCGGCAGCCCGAGGTGCGCAAGTGGTGGCAGATGCCCGACGACGACTGGCCCGAGGTGCAGGAACCGGACACCGTCAAGTACACGGTGCTCGAGGATGATCAGGTCGTCGGGTTCGCCCAGTGGTCCTTCGAGCCGGATCCGGACTACCGGCACGCCGGCCTGGACCTGTTCCTCGCGCCCGAGACCCAGGGCCGCGGTCTCGGCACCGAGGTGGTGCGGGTGCTGTGCGCGCACCTGATCGACGACCACCGCTACCACCGGCTGGTCATCGACCCGAAGGCCGCCAACACCCCCGCGATCGCCTGCTACCGCAAGGTCGGGTTCAAGGACGTCGGGGTGATGCGGGAGTACGAGATGAACCACGACGGCACCTGGGCCGACGGCCTGCTGATGGACCTGCTGGCGCGCGAGTTCGTGCGCTGACCGGGTCCGCTACGGCTCGACGACCAGGCCCAGCGCGGACGCCATCGCGATCGCCTGCGTCATCTCGATCTTCGCCTGGTCCAGCTTGGCGCTGGTCCACAGGGCGGCGTCGACGTGCGCGCCACGCAGGTCCGCCCCCTCGAGCCGCAGGCCCGCGGTGCGGGCACCGTTCAGGTCCGCCGACTGCAGCACCGCCTTGCGCAGGTCCGCCTCCACCAGGTTCGCCTCGCGCAGCCGACAGTCGGTCAGGTCCGCCCCACGCAGGTCCGCACGGCCGAGGGAAGCCAGCGTGAAGTCCACGTCCTCGAACACGATGGGCCGCAGCCGGCAGTCCACGAAGCTCGAGCCGAGCAGGGTCGAGGACCGGAAGGTGCTGTGCCAGAGCCTGGTCCGGGTGAACGTGCAGGACCGGAACGCGCTCGCCTCGTGATGCGAGCCGGTCAGGTCGGCGCCGGTGAAGTCGCAGTCGGTGAAGACCACCCGCTCGGTGCGCAGCTCGCTCAGGTCGGCGTCGCGGAAGTTGCAGCCGGTGTAGTGCCGGTCCTGCCAGTGCTGGCGCGGCAGCCGCGCGTCCGAGTAGTCCTCGCCGACGATCTGCTCGGGTTCCTGTGCCATGCACCGATCCTGCCCTGGGCCGGTGACACGGAAGTACACGGGAGGCAGTCCGGGGTCCGCCGGCGGTCTGCTACTCCGGTCGGTCAGCCGGGGGTCAGCCGCACCCGTGTCGGGGTGATACGCAGCTCGGTGCTGTAGATCCGGTCGATCTCCGCGACCGTGGTGCCGAGCTCGCCGGTGATCGCGGTCTCGTACTTGTCGAGGTAGCCGGGCAGGCCGCTCGCCTTGACGTTCGGCGTCGCCGACACCGTGCCCTTGATGACGACGATGTCGCCGCCGGGGGGATCGGAATTGAAGTTCAGGGTCACCGTCGGCCGCTGGCGGACGTTCTGCACCTTGCGCGACTCGGGCGCGGTGAACACCACCAGATCGTCGCCGTCGGGCACGAACCACACCGGATTCGGCGAGGGCACACCGCTGTCGGTCACGGTGGTCAGCCAGACGACGTGCTGCTGGACGACAACAACCGTAAGCCGATCATTCGCCTGTACCTGAACGGCAAGAAGCGTGAAGTACGTGATGACGTTGGAGGGTGGCAACAAGGCCGAAGTTCGACACGACATCGGATCAGTCGTGGACATCTACAAGGTTGCTGAGCAGGTCCGGTCAGTCATCCGCGAGTACGCGGGCGACGACGAGCTGACTCCGGTTAGCTGATCGCCCAGACGGGCACCGATCGGTCGGTGTCGGTCCCCAGGAGTATTTTCCGGTTGTCGCGGGTCAGGATCGGAGGGACACGCCGATTCTGGCCCGCATACCTACCCTTCGGGCCTTGGCCAAAGCCTTCATCGACCGTTTGAACTCGCGCACGTCGTGGAGCGACTGCGAATCGAACACATCGGCAACCGACCAGTGCGGACCGTTGTCGCCGTAGTCGTCGGCGCCCCCACCCTCCAAGTGGTTTCGGAGGGCGGGAGGCCTGAGGCACGGACCGGCGGTGCAATTCGGGCAGGCTTCAACGGGCCTCGTCAATCAGCTTTATCGCCTCTAGGTAGCGATCTTTGCCCTCTGTCGCTTGCCGTTGGATGAAGACCGCTGCACCCCCGGTCGCAACCGCACCGATCGCAACAATGACGCTAATGACAACGTCGATATTGCTCGGGTCTCCGAAGACTAGGCGAACGATGCCGATGACAAGTGCCCCTGCTGCGACGATAGCAAGCACAAGGACCAACAACTGGAAGCAGACATAGAAGCCGTACTGCGTTCTCGCGTATAGCTTGAGCTGGGCGGTTCGCTCAACGGCAAGCTGATCCTCGATCGCAGCGGTGGTCTCAGCGACTTCATGCTTGAGTTCATCGATACGCTCAACGGCAAGTGCCTGGTCGACCGCCTCGACTGAATCGCTCGCAGTCTTTACGACTGATCCGTCAGTTTCCGAACCTGGCGTTGACCCCGTATCTCTTTCTGTCGCAGGCTCTTTGCGACGACGGAGAAAGGCTGTCTTGAGTAGGTCTACGACGGAGCCGCCGACAAGCGGGCTCACGGGTGAGAAGAAGACCATCGTCTCGCCTCAATTCGATTCGGCCGATCGCTAGCCGTGCCCCCTCAAAGGATACTTCGGTAGTTTGCCAGGAACGAGCAACTCATAGACATCAATTGGGCCGCGCCGCACGAAAGAAGGGCGCGTATCAGTCCTCGGAAGCATCCGAATTCAGTCGCGGGTCAGGGTCGGAGGGAAGCCGTTTCTGGCCCGCGTACCTGCTGTCCTGTCACCCCTGAGAGTTTGCGGCGTAGCCGAGGTTCGCCCACCACTCGTCAGGTACGCGAAAGTCAGACTTGAGAGACCCTGGATTACTCCCAGCGCGCCGGCCACCAGTCCCGCTGATGCTGACGGCCACCGTGATCCCGGACCTTCGCAACAGTTCCCTACACGCGTCGGTGTCCGACGATTCCCACACCGACCGATATGTCCCTCCGATGGGCCTGCACTCCCATGGGGATTCCCGAGCCGGGGTCGATTCAAGCTCCGCGATCAGGGCATCAATCGCCGCAATCTGGGCCTCAAGATCCCGTTCGCCGTCGCTGATGCGACGCTGCCGAGGATCCGAGTCAGATTATGAAACGCCGTGCTAGCCTCCCGTAGTTCCTCATCTCGCGAGTCGCCCGGAACCCAGACACGCTGTCGGACTTCAAGGTCCCCAACCTCGAATAAGAACCGTTCCTCCGTGGACTACTCAAGCAGCTCTGCCGGAATCATCGTGGTGTCCGGGTTCTCGCAGCGGTAGTACCGATACTCATGGCCACGTGCCACGTGCCGAGATCGGTGCAGAGTCATTCCACATTGCAAGCAGACCGCCACCCCAGCGAGCGGACTTGATTCCGGGCGACGGATACCGCGCCGGTATTCTTGTTTTCGGTCGAGGATTCCCTGGACCAGCTCCCACTCATCCAGCGTCACCATCGGGTCGGCCAACTGGATCGGCCTGCCCTCGTCATCGTGGACCGTCTCCCCGTTGTGGTGGATGTATCCACGGAGCGACTTGTTACGGAGCAGGTTCCGCAGTGAGGTTGGCGCCCGCTTGGGCTTTCGATTCCCGTAGCCATCCTTCGGGAGTTCGTCGTACGGGAGTTGCAGCGTCGGGCCGCCGCTCCTGACGCTCGCGTAGTACTCCGAAGGTGTCAGGTACCCCTTAAGTTTGAGGTCACGGGCAAGCTGGTTCGTCGGCTTGACGTCGAGTACGTCGTTGACCCTTCGCCGGATAAGCGAATGTGCCACGGGGTCAACCTCAAGCGTCCAGCCTTCCCCGCCGTCACGCTTCATTGCCGTGTACCCGAATGGCGGCTTGCCGCCTGCCCAACGTGCCCGTCCTCGAAGGGCACGCGGTGATCCACGGGACCACTCCCGGATCGCCTCCAGCTCGCCCTCAGCGAGTCCAGCGATTACACCGGCCAGCATCCGACCGGGTCGATGGATTCCGAGCATGAGACCAGCGTCTTGTCGTGCTCGCCGCACCACCCGAAGAGCTTTGAAAGTTGGATCGCGTTACGTCCGAGCCGGTCAAATTTCCGCGCGGCGAGGATGTCCCACTCGTGCATTCGATCGTTCAGCCACGGCCCAGCTTCGGAGTGTCGAACTGATCCACCGCCCCGGAAACGTCTACGTCCTCAGCCCAGCCAACAGTGTGACCATTAGCAACGGCCCGCTGCTGGATAATCTCGCGCTGGCGCTCGATGGATATGAACTCAGCCGTCGCCGTCAAGGCCGAATCCTGCCAAGCACGCGACCGCTGCGCGAGGGCTGCTGCCGCGCCGGGGCAGGTACAGTCCCGTTGTGTTCCGACTGATGTTCCTCGAGCCCAAGATCCCGCCCAACACGGGCAACGCCATCCGGATGGTCGCCGGGACGGGCTGCGAGCTGCACCTGGTCGGGCCGCTCGGCTTCGACCTGTCCGAGCCGAAGCTGCGTCGCGCCGGCCTCGACTACCACGACCTCGCCTCGGTGACCGTGCACGAGAACCTCGACGCGGCCTGGACCGCGCTGGCGCCGGAGCGGGTGTTCGCGTTCACCGCGCACGCGGAGACCTCGTTCGCGGACGTCGCCTACCTGCCCGGCGACGTGCTGCTCTTCGGTCCCGAGCCCACCGGGCTGCCGGAGGAGGTGCTGGCCGACCCGCACGTCACCACCCAGCTGCGGATCCCGATGATCCCGGGCCGGCGCTCGCTCAACCTGTCCAACGCGGCCGCGGTCGCGGTCTACGAGGCCTGGCGCCAGCACGGGTTCGCCGGCGGCGTCTGAGACCCGGCCCGGCGTCCGGCACCGGTCGGTCCCGCACCTCGCTCACCCCGCCGCGATGTCGAGGAAGTCGCGGGCCGGGCCGCGCAGTTCGCGGCCGGCGGACCACACCGCGAGCAGTCGCCGGGGCAGTCGCAGCCCGTCGACCGCGACGGCGACCAGCCGCCCGTCGGTCAGGTCCGCGGCCACCGCCAGCGACGACACCACCGCGGGCGCGTTGCCCGCGACCACGGCTGCCTTGACGGCGGTGCACGAGGTCAGCTCGAGCAGCGGGTCCACGCAGTCGGGTATCGCCTGCTCCAGGGTCGTGCGGGTGCCGGACCCGAACTCGCGCTGGATCAGCGGGGTGCGGGCCAGCTCGGCCGGGGCGATCGGCCCGGACCGCGACCACGGGTGTCCCGGCGGCACGATCACCACGAGCTCGTCCCGGGCGACCTCCCGCGAGTCCAGCCCGACCGGCACCTCGGGACCCTCGACGAACCCGAGGTCGGCGTCCCCCGCGAGCACCTGCGTGGCGACGTCGGCGGAGTTCAGCAACCGCACCGAGGTGACCACCGTCGGGTTCTTGCGGCGCATGGTCACGGTCCAACCCGGCACCAGGTACTCGGCGATCGTCATGCTGGCCGCGACGGTCAGGTTCGCCTCGCGTTCGCCGCGCAGGGCCGAGATGCCCGACGCCAGGTGCTCGGCGGCGGTCAGGGTGCCGCTGGCCCACTCGAGCACCAGCCCACCCTCGTAGGTGGGGGTCACGCCGGTGGGCGCGCGGTCGAAGACCCTGATCCCGAGCTGACGTTCGGCGGAACGGACCCGCGCGCTGACCGCCTGCTGACTGAGCCCGTGCTCGCGACCGGCGGCGCCCATGCTGCCCAGCCGCGCGACGGACACCAGCACGTCGAGGGCGGCGAGTTCGGGTACTCGGGGCGAGAGCGGCATCACACCAGGATAATCCGTCACAAGCAGAAATTGTGAGCGCGCAACGACAAGGCCTCTACCTGGCACGACGCGGACCAAGCAGGCTTGAGGCCATGCTCACCACCGACGCCGCGGCCCCCGCCCGCCGCCCCGCGCCCCAGTCGGCGCCCGCGCTGGCCCGGCTCACCCCGAACTGGTTCGCCGTGGTGATGGGCACCGGGATCATCGCGGTGGGCGCGGCGGCGCTGCCGGTGGACCTGCCGGGTCGCCGGGTCGTCGCGCACGCGTTCTGGCTGCTCGCCGTCGCGGAGCTGACGGTGCTCACCGTCGCGTTCGCCACGCTGTGGCTGCGGCACCGCGAGCACGCCCTCGGCCACGCCCGCAATCCGGGCACCGCGCCGTTCTTCGGCGCCGTGTCGATGGGCATCCTCACCGTCGGCGCCGGCACCCTCGGGGCCGGGGCGGACCTGATCGGCGTTCGGCCGGCCGCGGCGATCGCGCTGGCCCTGTGGGTGGTCGGCACGGTCGTCGGCGTGACGGTGGCGGTGCTCATCCCGCCGCGCATGGTGGCGGGCACCCCGACGCCCGCCTGGCTGATGCCGGTGGTGCCGCCGATGGTCTCCGCCGCGACCGGGGCCGCGTTGATCGGGCACCTGCCGGCCGGGCAGGCGCGACTGGCCATGCTGATCGCCTGCTACGCCCTGTTCTCGGCGACCCTGGTCGCCGCGGCCACGGTGATGGTGGCGGTGGTCGGCCACGCGCGTCGGCACGGACTGCCCGCGCTGCAGGCCATGCCGACCGTGTGGATCCCGTTGGGCGTGATCGGGCAGTCGGTGGCCGCGGCGAACCTGCTGGGCCGGGCCTCCGCCGAAGTGGTCGGCCCCGACACGGCCGCCGCACTGCACGCGTTCGGGGTCGGGTACGGCACGGTGGTCGGCGGCGCCGGGGTGCTCGCGTTCGGCTACGCCTGCCTGCTGACCGCCCGCGCCCTCGCCCGCGGCCTGCACTTCACCATGACCTGGTGGAGCTTCACGTTCCCGATCGGCACCTGCGCGGGCGGCGCGGGTGCGCTGGGGATCGCCACCGGTTCCGTTGCCGTCCAGTGGTTGTCGGTGACCCTGCTGGCCCTGCTGCTCGGCATCTGGGGCGTGGTGGCCGCGCACACCGCACGCGGGCTGTGGACCGGGACGCTGCTGGGAGCGCCCGGCAACGCCGCCGCTCCCGTCTCGCGCTAGAGCAGCAGTACCGCGGCCCCGGCGAGCAGCAGCACCACGACCACCACCGCCGCGAGGACGACGGGCAGCTTGCGCGAGGCGGACTTGCCGGGCTCGGCCTCGTCGACGTCCGCGGTCTCGTCGTCCGGCGCCGCCTCGACGGAGGCCACCGTCGCCGTCGCCACCGGCGGCTCGGCGCCCGCCTCCAGCCCCACCACCTTGCGGCCGGGGATCGCCGCGAACACCTCGGTGACGTCGTAGGACGGCGGCAGTCCGATCGGCCGCTTGGGTTGGACGGCGGGGCTGAAGCCCGCCGCCAGGACCGCGGCACCGAGCGCGGCCGCCTGCTCCGGTCCGGGGCCGACAACGCAGCGCACGCCGAACTTCTGGGTGATCGAGTCGGCCAGGCCGCGCAGGGCGTCCGCGTCCCGGGCGACCAGGCCGTCACCGGTCACCACGACCGCGTCCAGGTTCGACGGCAGCCAGCCGAACGCGCCCAGCGCGCTGGAGAGCTGCGAGGTCGGCGACGAGCCGCTGCCGGCGGGGAACCGGAACGAGCGGCCGACGACGCTGCCCGCACGCACCAGCGTGAGCGTGGCACCCCCGTCGTCGACGTGATAGGTGCCGACCAGCTGACCGGGCCGATCGGCGATCTCGGACGCGAACCAGGCGCTGGTCGCCTCGGCGTCCGAGACCAGCGACACCTGCTGCAGGCCCGCATAGTCCAGCGCCTCACGCAGCTCGGAGACGATCTCGGCGTCCCAGCGCGACGGGTAGGCGGCCACCACGTCCGGGGTGCCGCCGGTGCGTCCCCCGGACGACGGCAGCGGCTCGCACTCGCGGAGCAGGCTGCGCAGCGCGCTGGCGACGACGTCCTCGGCCCGGTACCGGGTGCCGTCGCTGCCCGTGACGCCGTCCGGGTCGCCGACTCGCGCGAGGAACCCGGAGACGGTGCTGCTGTGCTCGGCGCCCTCCTCGAGCGGTTCCGCCCCACCGAGGACGGTGCCGCCGTCCGGGTACACGTAGAGCACGGTGTCGCGGGCGATGACCGCCGGGTCCGGGGTGCCCGCGTCGTTCGCCGCGACCACCGTCGTCGACACGATGCTGCCGACCCTGAGCCCAATTCCCACGGACATGCGATTTAACCCCGTTCGGTGACGACCAAATAGCGACGACCGCAGCCGGTGGAGTCGATTCTCCACCGCGCCACGGAGTTACATACTGCTACCCGGCGTTCCGGGGCCGCGGGTCAGCCCGCAAGAGTGGCGATCGCGGAGCGCAACCGGGCGGTCGCGTCGTCGGCCACAGACCGCAGTTCCGGGTCACCGGACACCTGCACCATCAGCTCCGGATTCATCGCCTCCACCACCACGTCGCCGCCGTCCTCGCGGACCACGACGTTGCAGGGCAGCAGCAGACCGATCTGGCGGTTGACGCCGACCGCGCGGTGCGCGAGCTGCGGGTTGCAGGCCCCGAGGATCAGGTAGCGGCCGATGTCCTCGCCGATCTTGGCCTGCAGCGTGGCCTGCATGTCGATCTCGGTGAGCACCCCGAAGCCCTGCTCATGCAGCGCCTTACGGGTGCGCTCCACGGTGTCGTCGAAGGGTGCGGTCAGTCGGGTTCCGATGCCCAGTTCCATGATGTCCGTCCTCGGGTCGATGTGGTCTGTTCAGTACGTGCGACGGCGGGTCACCGGTGCGTCGCGAGCCCCCAGCGGGACGCCTCGAGCAGGATGTCGACGGCGACGCCGTCCCCCGCGGGCCGGCAGACGTGCTCGAGCGCGTGCACCCGCAGACCCTCGGCCGCGCTCGCCAGGTCCGCGACGGTCGGCAGGATCGTCGGGTCCGGCGGGCCGCCGACGCCGCGGTGGTAGTTCTCCAGCGAGTGCCCCAGGTACAGGAGGGTTCCGTCCGGGCCCAGCCACTGCGCCGCCCGGGCGATCTGCGCCGCCAGTTCGTCGGTCGGCAGGTGCAGGAAGCTCATCAGCACCAGGTCCACCGGTCCGTCCGGCGTCCACTGCGTGACATCGCCGACCTGCCAGTCGATCCCGCCGTCGGGGTCCGTCGCGCGGGCCTGCTCGATCGCCACCGCCGAGTAGTCGACGCCGGTGACCGTCCACCCCGACCGGCGCAGCCAGCGGGCGTGCCTGCCGTCGCCGCAGGCCAGGTCGACGGCCCGGCCGGGGGTCCGGCCGGCGAGCCGCTGCGTGATCGTCCCGGCCGGATCCTGCCCCCACGGGTCGGGGCGCTCGCGGTACCGGGCGTCCCAGTCGCCCGCGTCCATCGCGGCGCTCACGCCAGCGCGAGGAAGAGCTTCTCGAGCTCCGCCTCGGTCATCGGCGCCTGGTTGTCCCGGCTGGTGCCCTCGAGGCAGTCCCGCAACCCGGTCGCGACGATCTTGAAGCCGGCCCGGTCGAGGGCGCGGGAGACCGCGGCGAGCTGGGTGACCACGTCCTTGCAGTCGCGGCCGCTCTCGATCATCGAGATGACGCCGGCCAGCTGCCCCTGGGCCCGCCGCAGCCTGTTGAGCACCAGGGCGATGCTCTCCTCGTCTCCGGTCATGCCGACACCTCCGTTTTCATGTAGTTCGTCGAACTTCATCTGGTTCATCGAAACCGACTGCCCCCAGGGTACCCCTCGGGGTATCGCGCGGGCCCATCCTGGCGGCGACGCCACGCCGCGCTCACACTGGAGGCGAGGCCCGCCCCGCACCACTAGGAGAGATCATGAGCGACCACGGACCCTCGGGCTTCGACCCCGAGAACCTCGACCGCCTGGCCAAGGAGGTGGGCGACGGACTTCGAGACGCCCTCGGGAAGTTCGGCGGCCTGCTCGGCGACGTCGGCTTCGACTTCGGCACGGCCTGGAGCAGCCACTCCGGCGACCGCACCGCCCGACGCGGGTGGCCGTCCCCTCGCCCGACCACCACCGGCGACGTCGGCGACGGGGTGTGGGCGATCTACACCGTCACCGCCGACGGCGCCGCGCGCGTCGACGAGGTCTACGCGACCGAACTCGACGCATTGCGGGCCAACAAGAACAACACCGACCCGCGGCGGCAGGTCCGCTTCCTGCCCTACGGGGTGACGGTCAGCGTCCTCGACGAGGACCGCGACACCGGAAACCAGGGCAGCGGGGACCAGGGCAGCGGGGACCGGTCCGACTCCCCCGACGCCGAGCCGACCTGACCCCGGCCACGGCGAGCCGCCGCGGCCGGGGTGGTCGCCGTCAGCCGTGCGTGAACGAGATCCTCGGCAGCACCCGGTCCAGCCAGCGCGGGGTCCACCATGCCGCCCGGCCGGTCAGCCGCAGCAGCGCCGGCAGCAGCACCAGTCGCACCAGGACCGCGTCGAGCAGCACCGCGACGCCCAGGATGACGCCCATCTCCTTGGGCGGCAGCGGCTCCGCGAGCGCGAAGCTGAAGAACACCCCGACCATGACCGCGGCCGCCGCGAAGATCACCCGGCCCGAGCGCGCCATGCCCTCGATCTGGGCGCCGCGGGCGTCGCCGGTGCGCTCGACGTGCTCCTTGACCGTCGAGAGCAGGAACACCGTGTAGTCCATCGCGATCGCGAATATCATCGCGAAGAAGAACACCGGGCCCCAGCCGTCCAGGAAGCCCTGCGGGTCGAAGCCGAGCAGCCCGGACAGGTGCCCGTCCTGGAAGATCAGCGTCGCCACGCCGAACGCGGCGGCCGTCGAGAGCAGGCTCACCACCGTGCCCAGGAAGGCGATCACCGGCGCCCGCAGCGCAACGAGCAACAGCACGAAGCCGAGCACCAGGATCACCGCCATCACGATCGGCAGGTAGTCGTTCAGGGCCTGCTGCAGGTCCAGGTTCTCCGCGGGGGCCCCGCCCACCACGGCGGAGTCGGGCAGGTCGGCGCGCAGCGCGTCCAGCGTGCCGGCCAACGCGGGATCCGACGGGTCGACGGTCGGGATCGCCTGCAGCAGCACCCGGTCGGTGCCGTCGGCGACGGAATCGAGACCCGCGGCTCCGCCCGAGGTGGGCATCGGCGGGGTGACCGCCGCGATGCCCTCGGTGGCCGACGCGATCCGCGCGGTCTCCTCGGCGTCGGCGGTCGACGCGACGATCTGCAGGGTCCCCGGCACGCCGTCACCCAGCCGCTCCTGGACCAGGGCGTAGCCCTGCCGCACCGGGGCGTCCTCCGGGACCACCTGGATGGACGGCATGGCGACCTTCATCCCGAGCACCGGCAGCGCCAGGAGGGCCAGCACCGCGAGCGCGCCGAGCGCCAGGGGCCAGGGCCGCCGGTCGACGACCTTGCCCCAGGCACCGAACCACGGCGAGTGCGCCTGCTGGCGTCTGGCGTACGGCAGTGCGGCGGCGTTGACCCTCTCGCCGAGCTTGCCGAGCACGGCGGGCAGCAGCGTCAGGGTCGCGGCGAGCACGAACACCACCGCCAGCATGATGCCGACGGCCATGGTCCGCACGGCGGGCGCCGGCACCAGCAGCACCGCGGACAGGCTCACCAGCACGGTCAGCCCGGACAGCAGCACGGCCTTGCCCGCGGTGTCCATGGTCTCGGCCACCGCCATCCGCCGGCTCGCCCCGCCCCGGAGTGCGTCCCGGAAGCGGACCACCAGGAACAGCGCGTAGTCGATGCCCAGCGCGAGGGCGAACATCATCGCGAAGTTCATGGCCCACACCGAGATCGGGACGATCTCGTTGATCAGCACCAGGGCGCCGGCGGAGGCGACCAGGCCGGCCATGGTCAGCAGCAGCGGCAGGCCGGCGGCCACCAGCGAGCCGAAGGCCAGCACCATGATCGCCAGAGTGACCGGCCAGGAGATCATCTCGGCCTTGATCATCGCGTCGTGGTTGGCGGCATTGAAGTCGCTCCACAGCGCCGACGCGCCGGTCGGATACACCTCGATGCCGTCGCCGGCAATCTCGGCCAGCGGGTCGGCGAGGTCGGTTGCGGCCCGGACCATCTCGTCCGGGTCGGCGGCCGCGCCGCCGAGCACGACGGCGGTGTGCCCGTCCGGGCTGATGCTGACACCCGGCTGCGGGGGCACCACCGCGGAGATGCGCGCATCGTCGGCGAGCACCCCGGTGACGGCGGCGATCGCGGCCGTCATCTCGGGCGAGTCCACGGCGGCCGTGTCCGAGTGCACCACCACCTGCAGCGCGGAGCTGCCGGCGCCGCCGAAGTGCTGCTCCGCGAGCTCGCGGACGGCGACGGACTCGGAGCCGTTGGCCTGCCAGCCGGCGCCGGCCAGCGAGGAGAACACCGACGGCGCGGCGGCGCCGAGCAGCACCACCACGGCGAGCCAGGCGGTGACCACCCAGCGGAAGTGGTCGGACATGGCCGCGCCGAGGCGGGCCAGCGGGCCGCCCACCGGCGGCGCGTGTTCGGGTGCCCCGACGGGGCTGGTGACGGACATCGGTACCTCGCTTGCCTTGGAGACGATCGATCGAAAATACGGGTGGGGGTATATGGAGGCCACACATGCACCCCCCTACGAACCGGACCCCACGCCGGCCCAGATACCCCCTTGGGTATCGAGACGCTGGGCAACTATACCCATGGGGGTATCAACCCGCGGCTCGCGTGCACTGTTCCCCCGGCGACCGGAGTCCACGCCGGACGACCGGGCCGGGCGCGGCGACCAGCCCGTCGGGCCGTCAGCCGGCGCGCCGCCCGGTCACCGGAAGTCCCTCGACTTGCCCGCCGTCCGCAGGTCCATCCGCTGCAACCGGTCCGCGACAACGGTCACCGCGCCCTCCGCGTTCTGCACCCGCCCGCGCACCAACAACGCCGGCGCGGTGTGTGCGAGGGCGCGGTAGCGGGCCCACAGCCCCACCGAGCAGACCACGTTCACCATCCCGGTCTCGTCCTCGAGGTTGATGAAGGTGACCCCCGCCGCGGTGGCCGGGCGCTGCCGGTGGGTGACCGCGCCGCCGACCAGCACCCGGTCGCCGTCGGGGACCGCCAGCAGGCCCGACGCCGGCACCACCCCCAGCGCGTCGAGCTGGGGGCGAAGGAACTGGGTGGGGTACGAGCCCGGGGAGACACCGGTGGCCCACACGTCGGCGGCCGCCAACTCCACGTCGCTCATCCCGGGCAGCGTCGGCGCGGTGACCGCCGCCCCCACCCCCGGCAGCCGGTCCGGCCGCTCCCCCGCCGCCGCGCCTGCGGCCCACAGCGCCTGCCGCCGCGAGCCGGCGAAGCCGCCCAGTGCGCCGGCCGTGGCGATCGACTCGGCCTGCGCGGTGCTCAGCCCCACCCGGCCCGTCAGGTCCAGCAGCGAGGCGAACGGGCCGCCCTCCTGCCGGTCCTCGACAATCTTCTCCGCGAGCGCCGATCCGATGTGCCGCACCGCGCCGAGACCCAGGCGCACCTCGGCGCCCCCACGCTCGAGTCCGGCGTGGGCGAGGGAGGCGTTCACGTCCGGCCCGTGCACCCGCACCCCGTGCCTGCGGGCGTCGGCCACCAGCGACTGCGGCGAGTAGAAACCCATCGGCTGGGCTCGCAGCAGCCCCGCACAGAACGCCGCCGGATGGTGCAGCTTGAACCAGGCCGAGTAGAACACCAGCGAGGCGAAGGACTGCGAATGGCTCTCGGGGAAGCCGAAATTGGCGAAGGCGTAGAGCTTCTCGTAGATCCGGTCGGCCACCTCGCCGGTGATGCCGTGCAGCTCGCGCATGCCGTCGTACAGCCGGCCCCTGAGCCGCTCCATCCGCTCCGGCGACCGCTTCGACCCCATCGCCCGGCGCAACTGGTCGGCCTCGGCGGCGGTGAACCCGGCGACGTCCACCGCCATCTGCATCAGCTGCTCCTGGAACAGCGGGACGCCGAGGGTGCGTTCGAGCGAGTTCTCCAGCGAGGGATGGTCGTAGGTGACGGGCTCGAGCTTGTTGCGGCGCCGGATGTACGGGTGCACCGAGCCGCCCTGGATGGGGCCGGGCCGGATCAGCGCGACCTCCACCACCAGGTCGTAGAAGGTGCGGGGCCGCAGCCGCGGCAGGGTCGCCATCTGGGCCCGGGACTCCACCTGGAACACGCCGACCGAGTCTGCCCGGCACAGCATCTCGTAGACCGCGGCCTCGGACAGGTCCAGCCGCGCCAGGTCCACCTCGACGCCCTCGTGCTCGGCGACCAGGTCGATCATGTAGTGCAGGGCCGAGAGCATGCCGAGACCGAGCAGGTCGAACTTCACCAGGCCCACCGCGGCGCAGTCGTCCTTGTCCCACTGCAACACACTGCGGTTCTCCATCCGCGCCCACTCCACCGGGCACACGTCCGCGATCGGCCGGTCGCAGATCACCATCCCTCCGGAGTGGATACCGAGATGCCGTGGGAATCCCTCGATCTCGCCGGCCAGCTCGAGCACCGCTCGCGGGATGTCGGTGTCGGTCTCGTCCTTCACGCCGCTCCAACGGCTGACCTGTTTGCTCCACGCATCCTGCTGGCCCTGCGAGTAGCCCAGCGCGCGGGCCATGTCCCGCACCGCCATCTTGCCGCGGTAGGTGATGACGTTGGCGACCTGCGCGGCGTAGTCGCGGCCGTACCTGCCGTAGACGTACTGGATGGCCTCCTCCCGCCGGTCCGACTCGATGTCCACGTCGATGTCCGGCGGGCCGTCCCGCTCCGGGGAGAGGAACCGCTCGAAGAGCAGCCGGTTCCCCACCGGGTCGACGTTGGTGATCCCGATGGCATAGCAGACCGCCGAGTTGGCCGCCGACCCCCGGCCCTGACAGAGGATGTCGTTGCGGCGACAGAAGGACACGATGTCGTGGACCACCAGGAAGTAGCCCGGAAACGTCAGCTGGGCAACGATTGTCAGTTCGTGCTCGATCTGCCGGTAGGCGTCGGGACGCTGCTCGGGGGTGCCGTAGCGCCGGAGCGCGCCGGCCATCGTCAGCTCCCGCAGCCAGCTGTCCTCGGTGTGCCCGTCGGGGACGTCGAACGGCGGCAGCCGCGGCGCGATCAACCGCAGGTCGAAGGCGCACTCGCGGCCCAGTTCCGCGGCGGCGAGCACGGCGCCCGGGTGTGCGGCGAACAACCGCGCCATCTCCGCGCCGGAGCGCAGGTGCGCGCCCCCGGTCGGGGCCAGCCAGCCTGCCGCCTCGTCCAGGCTCCGCCGGGACCGCACCGCGGCCATCGCCATCGCCAGCCGTCGCCGGGACGGCCGCGCGAAATGTGCTGCGGTGGAGGCGATGACGGGCAGCCCGCAGCGGTCCGCGAGGTCGGCCAGGACGGCGTTGCGCTCGTCGTCCTCGGCGACGCCCAGGTGGGTGAGCTCGACGGTGACCCGGTCGGACCCGAATCGCTCGACCAGCCCCCGCAACTCGGACTCGGCGGCCGCGGCGCCGCCCTCCGCGAGCGCCGCGCGCACGTGCCCCTTGCGGCAGCCCGTGAGGATCTGCCAGTGCCCGCCCGCGGCGGCGGTCAACGCGTCGAGGTCGTACCGGGGCCGCCCCTTCTCGCCACCGGCCAGGTGCGCCGCGGCGAGCTGCCGGGACAGCCGCCGGTAGCCCTCCCCGCCGCGGGCCAGCACCAGCAGGTGGGTGCCGTCCGGGTCCGCGGCGCCGGTTCGCGGATCGGCCGAGCCCGAACCCTGTGGCGGCAGGGACAGCTCGGCCCCGAAGACGGTGCGCATGCCCAGCTCCTTGGCGGCCTCCGCGAACCGCACCACCCCGTAGAGCCCGTCGTGGTCGGTCAGCGCGACCGCCTCGAGGCCGAGCCGGACGGCCTCCTCCACCAGCTCCTCGGGTGGGCTCGCGCCGTCCAGGAAGCTGAAGGCCGAGTGTGCGTGCAGTTCCGCGTAGGGCACGGTCGGCGCCGCGTCCGGGACGATGACGCTGCCGCGGTACTCACCGCGCTTGCGGGACCAGGCCGGGCTGTCGCTGCCGTCGCCGGGGTACATCGCCTCCGGCGGGTTCCGCCCCGGACGACCCGAGAGCACCCGCTCCATCTCCGACCACGTCGGCGGCCCGTTGCCCCAGCCCATTGCCACTCCTTCCCGTCCGCATCCGCAGCAGAGAGCTCTGCCTGCGGTGCCCGAGCGGGGAAGTCGCATCGAACGTGCGTTCTATTGTGCGGCGCGGGGCGGCGGGGTGTCAACCGGCGGGGTCGGCCGCGGCGTCCCCGCCACGTCACACGACGAGCACTGCGGCGCCGCTCACCCGGCCCTCTCGCAGGTCCGTGAGCGCACGGTCCGCCTCGTCGAACGAGTAGGCGTTGGCGGTGACGAGGAGCCGGTGCGCGCCCGCGAACTCGAGGAACTCCCGGGCGTCCGCGCGGGTGTTGGCGGTGACCGACCGCAGCCGACGTTCCTCGAACAGGTGCCGTTGGTAGTTCAGCCGCGGGATGTCGGACAGATGGATGCCCGCGACCGCCAGCGTGCCGCCGCGGTCCAGTGCCTCGAGCGCGGGCGGAACGAGCGTGCCGACCGGGGCGAACAGGATCGCCGAGTCCAGCGGCACCGGCGGCGGATCCGCCGCATCCTGCGCCGACGACGCCCCGAGGTCGAGCGCCAGCGACCGCGCCCGCGCCCCGCGGGTCATCACGTGCACCTCGGCGCCCCGCGCGAGGGCGACCTGCGCGGCAAGGTGTGCGCTGCCACCGAACCCGTAGATGCCCAGCCTGCCGCCCTCCGGAAGTTCGGCACAGACCAGTGCCCGGTACCCGATGATCCCGGCGCACAGCAGCGGCGCCAGTTCCTCGTCGAGGTAGCCGTCGGGCAGTCGGTGCGCGAACGCGGCCGGCACGACGGCGTACTCCGCGTAGCCGCCGTCGACGTCCCAGCCGGTGTACCGCGAACCGGGACACAGGTTCTCCCGCCCGGCGAGGCAGTACCGACACTCCCCGCAGGTCTGCCGGAGCCAGCCGATGCCGATCCGGTCGCCGAGCCCGAATCCCGGGCCCACCTCGCCGCCCCAGTCCACGACCTCGCCGACCACCTCGTGACCGGGCACCACGCCGGGCCGGTGCACCGGGAGGTCTCCCTCGGCCACGTGCAGGTCCGTCCGGCACACGCCACACACCCGGACCCGCACGAGGAGCTCGTCCGGCCCGGGCGACGGCACCGGCATCGACACCTGATCCAGCGGTCTGGCGCGGATCGGCCCGGGCCGGCGAACCTGCCACCCGGTCATGACGCCGGGAACGTCCATGCGGACAACTCTGCACCCCTGCGCCGCCCGGCACCAGCGTCTGGAGGTGACCGACCGAAAACCCGGACGCCGTCGGTAGAGTCGTGGCGCCGTCCCGACCCCACCTGAAGAGAGCAGCAACATCTATGACGCGCTGGGCCTCGTTCGTCGTCTCCCGGAAATGGTGGGTACTGGTCCTCGCGGTCCTCACCGTCGTGGTCAGCGGGCTGTGGGGACTCGGCGTCTTCTCCAAGCTCAGCCAGGGCGGGTACGTCGACCCGAACAGTGAGGCGGCCCAGGTCAGTTCGCTGGTCCACGACCGCCTCGGGTCGCAGTCCCCCGACATCGTGGCGATCTACACCGCACCCGAGGGCCGGACGCTCGCCGACATCGGCCCCGAGGTCCAGCAGACGCTCGCCGCGTTCAAGGAGCAGGTGCCGACGCGGTCCGTCATCTCGTACTGGTCCGTGGACCCCGCCTCCGCGGCGCAGCTGACCTCCAACGACGGCACCAAGGCCGTGGCGACCGTCTCGATCGACTGGGACGCCGGGCCGCAGCTCGCCGACCTCGACGAGATGACCCGTGCGCTCAGCCCACCGGGGATCGACGCCCAGTTCGGCGGCGGCACCGTGGTCGGGAACTCGTTCAGCCAGCACCTGCAGCAGGACCTGGTGCGCGCCGAGGCGATCGCACTGCCCATCACCCTGCTGCTGCTGGTGCTGGTCTTCGGCACCGTCGTGGCCGCCGCCGTCCCGGTGTTCGTCGGCATGCTCACCGTCTTCAGCGCGTTCGCCACGCTCCGCATCCTGACCATGTTCACCGAGGTCAGCTCGTTCGCCCTGAACGTGGCCTCGCTGCTGGGCCTGGGTCTGGCCATCGACTACGGCCTGTTCGTCGTCAGCCGGTACCGGGAGGAACTCGCCGCGGGCAGCGAACCGGGCGAGGCGGTGCGCCGGACCGTCACCACGGCGGGCCGGACGGTGCTGTTCTCCGGTCTGCTGCTGGTGTGCGCCTTCGCCGGCATGCTCGTCTTCCCGCAGGCGGTCATCCGGTCGCTCGGCTTCGGCGCGATCGCCGCGGTGATCAGCGCGGCGCTGCTCTCGCTCACCGCGGTGCCCGCCCTGCTCGCCGTCCTCGGCCACCGGATCAACTCGCTGGCCTGGCGGCGCGGCGCCGTCGAGCGCGGCGAGGAGCGGGCGACCCGGTTCTGGGGCGGCGTCGTCACCCGGGTGATGCGCCGGCCGGTCACCTTCGCGGTCACCATCGTCGCGGGCCTGCTGCTGCTGGCGTCCCCGCTGCTCGGCGCCTCCCTCGGCGAGATCACCTACACCGCACTGCCCCCGGACGATCCCGCCCGGGCGGCCTCGCAGACCTTGTCCACCGAGTTCCCCACCACCGGCGAGGCGGCCAGCGTCCTGGTGCGCGGCGAGGACGGGGCACCGCCGACCACCGCGCAGCTCGCCGACGTCGGCGCCCAGGCCCGCGCCCTCGACGGGGTCAGCCAGGTGCGGATGGTCGCGGCCGCCGACGACTTCGCGCTGCTGCAGGCCACCTACGCCGAGGGCACGGCGCCCGCCGACACCGTGCGGGAACTGCGCGCCATCGACGCGCCGGCCGGCACCGACGTGAAGGTCGGCGGTGGTGCGGCGCTCACCCTCGACGGCAACACCTCCATCGCCGAGAACCTGCCCCTGATGATCGCGATCATGGTCGGCTCCACCCTCGTGCTGCTGTTCCTGGCCTTCGGGTCGGTGGTGCTGCCGGTCAAGGCCGTCGCGATGGCGGGGCTCAGCCTGGCCGCCACCTTCGGCGTGCTCACCTGGGTGTTCCAGGACGGTCACGGCGCCGCGATGCTGGGCGTGACCCCGAACCCGCTCGAACCGACGTTCGTGGTGCTGATCCTGGCGGTGGTCTTCGGCCTGTCCACCGACTACGAGGTGTTCCTGATGTCCCGGATGGTCGAGGCCCGGGAGAACGGCGCGAGCACCGAGGACGCCGTCCGGATCGGCACCGAACGGACCGGCCGGATCGTCACTGCGGCGGCCGCGCTGCTGATCATCGTGACCGGGGCCTTCACCCTGTCCGGGCTGTCGATCATGCGGTTCCTGGGTGTCGGCATGATCGTCGCGTTGATCATCGACGCCACCGTGGTGCGAATGCTGCTGGTGCCCTCGCTGGTCAAGCTGATGGGCGACGCCAACTGGTGGGCACCGGCCTGGATGAGGCGGGTGTACGAGAAGGTCGGCATCGGGCACTAGTCACTGGGCCCGGCGCGCGGACCGCGCGCCGGGTCAGGAGTGCAGCCGGGTCAGGAGTGCAGCCGGGTCAGGAGTGCAGCCGGGTCAGGAGTGCAGCGGCGCCAGGAGGACGGGGCTCGGGTCAGTGGGAGTGCTTACGCCCAGGGCCGCGGCCTCGTGCATCGGCAGTCCGACCGCCATCTGCATGGACATCTTCTTCTCGCCGCCCGCGACGAAGCTGCCGGCGGGCATCCTGCTCCCGTCCGGACGCTCGAGCCACACCGCGTATCGCTGGCCCTGCGGCAGGCCGGTGACGTCGAGGGCGATGCTGGTGCCCCAGTTGCGGTTCTCCACGCTGGCCGAGGCCTGTACACCGGCGGGCGGCTCGGCGAAGGCGACCGACTGAGAGTTGTTGCCCGGCTGGGAGTTCCGCTGCCCGGCGATGACGAAGGCTCCCCCCAGCGCGACGACCAGCACCGCCGCCGCCGCGGCGAGCCGCACGGTCCGGACCGAGCGCGTCCGGCGTCGCTCCTGCTCGACCGCGGTGAACACCGCGGTGCGCAGCGCCGGGGGCGGACCGGCGGGCTGATCGTCGACCCGCTCGGGGTCGGCCTGGCGCAGGGCCCGGGCGACGCCGCGCAGTTCGCGCAGTTCGGACCGGCAGTCCGGGCAGCCATCGAGGTGGGCCTGAAGCGCCACCGCCGCGGCCGGTTCGAGCCGGTCCAGGGCGCACATGCCGAGGTGGGTTCGCATCTGCTGGCACTGGTCAGTAGTCACCGTGCCACCCCATTTCTTCCAGTACGAGTTTGAGGGCCTTGAGACCGTAGTAGACGCGACTGCGGACGGTGCCCTCGGGAATCCCGAGCGCGGCGGCGACCTCGGCGGCCGGCCGGTCGCGCAGGTGCACCTCGACGAGAACCTGCCGGTGCTGCTCGGACAGCCGGCGCAGGGCCTCCTCCACCTGCAGGCCCACCACCAGTTCCTCCAGCGGCTGCGAGGCACTGGGGGCATCGGCCGGTTCGGCGGCGGCCAGCGGCGGCCGGCTGGCCCGGGCGCGGCTGATGTCGATGACGATGTTGCGGCAGATCGAGAACAACCAGGTGCGCAGCGACGCCGTGTCCGGCTGGAAGCTGTGCGCCGCCCGCCAGGCTCGCAGGAACGTCTCCTGCACGGCCTCCTCCGCGCCGCCCGCGTCGCCCAGGGAGCGGTGCGCGAACCGGAACAGCTCGCCGGCGTGGTCCTCGTACGCCGCGCGCAGCGCGGCCTCGTCGCCGAGCCCGCCGGCATGCCGGCGTTGCGAGATCAGCCGCATGCCTTTCACCTCCGCACCATCGTGTCCCCAACGCGCCGGTCACCGGCGAAGTTCTCACCCGGGTATACGGACCGGTCCCTCGAATCCTTCACGCCGCCGGGACGACAAGCGAGTGACATGTCACACAGTCACGGAGTGAACGCGCGCCGCGCCCGCGTCCGTATTCCCGGTCAGCTCGCACAACTGCGATCACGAACGGAAGCGAGACAACGATGAAGAAGCGAACGCTCCTGGCACAGACCGTCGGGCTCGGCGCCGCGCTGGTGTTGCTGTCCGGCTGCGGCAGCGACACCGCCGCGCAGGACGCCCAGTCGAACAGCCCTGCCCCGAAGGCCTCCGCCGCCCCGGCCTCCCCCACCCCCTCCGACGCCGCCCCCGTGGCGCAGCTCGGCGCGACCAGCACCGCCCTCGGCGACGTCGTGACCGACGCGGCCGGCTACACGCTGTACTGGTTCACGCAGGACACCCCGACGACGTCCGCCTGCGTCGGGCAGTGCGCCACGATCTGGCCGCCGACGCTCGGCGCCCCGAAGGCGGCCGACGGGACGGATCTCCCCGGCACGCTGGGCACCGTCACCCGCCCCGACGGCGGGGCGCAGCAGGCGGTGTACGACGGCCGCCCGCTGTACCGGTTCGCGAAGGACGACGCGCCGGGCCAGACCAACGGCGAGGGCGTCAAGGGCCAGTGGCACGTCGCCCTGGTGACCCCGGCGCCGACCGCGCCCGCCGCCGGCCAGTAGGGACGAGGCGATGGCGGACGACACCGAGCGGCGGATCCTTCGATCACGCACGGACATCAGTCGGCGCGGCGTCCTCCTCGGGTTGGCCGCCGTCGGGGGGATCGCCGCGGTGGACGTCGGCGGTTTCCTCTACGCCAAGGGCCGGTTGACGCCGGACGCGCTGACGCCGTCGCGAATAGCCGACCGCTTCGAGCAGCTGGGCGGCAAGCACGAAGGGTTCCGACGGAACCACGCCAAAGGACTCAGTGCCACTGGGCATTTCGACAGCAACGGGGCCGGCGCCGCGGTGTCCACCGCCGTCGTCTTCCAGCCCGGACGGGTTCCGGTGACCGGCCGGTTCTCGCTCTCGGGAAGCCTGCCCGACGCCGCCGACGCGAGCGCCACCGTCCGCGGCCTGGGGTTGGCGTTCGCGCTGCCGAACGGGGAGCAGTGGCGCACCGCCATGGTCAACCTCCCGGTCTTCCTCGACAGCACGCCACACGGCTTCTACGAACGACTGCTCGCCTCCAAACCCGTTGCCGCAACCGGGAAACCCGATCCGGAGAAGATGGCCGACTTCCTGGCCAGGTACCCGGAGACCGCGGCGGCCATGCAGGTCGTCCGGCAGCACCCGCCGACCTCCGGGTTCGGCGACAGCACCTTCCGCGGACTCAACGCGTTCCGTGTCACCGACGCCGCCGGGGTCACCGCTCCGGTGCGCTGGATGCTCGTCCCCGAGCGACGACCCCTGCCGGCCCACCAGGCGCAGCCCGGCAAGAACTACCTCTTCGACGAGGTGATCCGCGCGGTCGCCGCCGAACCACTGCGGTGGCGCCTGGTCCTCACCGTCGGCGAACCCGGCGACCCGACCCACGACGCCACCAAGGCCTGGCCCGAGGGCAGGCGCACCGTCGACGTCGGCACCGTGACGATCGACTCGGTGCAGACCGAGGAGGCGGGCAACGCCCGGGACGTCAACTTCGACCCGCTCGTGCTCCCCGCCGGCATCTCGGCGTCGGACGACCCCCTGCTCAACGCGCGGTCGGCGGTCTACGCCCGGTCCTTCACCCGCCGATCCGGCGAACCCACCCGACCGAGCGCCGTCACCGTCCAGGAGGTGCTCGATGCCCGCTGAGCCGACCCCCGGCCCCGCCCGGTACGCCCTTCCGTCGCGCCTGCTGCACTGGGTCATGGCGGTCATGGTCATCGCCCAACTCGTCGTCGGCGCCGCCATGATCGCCTCGCTGACCGACTACGCGCGACTGCGGGCCGTCCACGAACCGCTGGGGATCGCGATCCTCGTCCTGGTGGTGATCCGGATCGGAAACCGGTTGCGTCGCCGGCCGCCGCCGTTCCCGTCCACCATGCGCCCCCTGGAACGCCTCGCGGCAAAGGGAACCGAGTACCTGCTCTACGCGCTGATGCTGGCGCAGCCGTTGATCGGATGGGCCATGCTCTCGAGCGCGGGGTCCCCGATCGTGATCTACGAAGGCCTGCACCTGCCGGCCATCGCACCGCAGGACGCGGGCACCTACGCGATGTTGCAACAGGCCCACACGGTTCTGGCCTACCTGCTGTTCCTGACGTTCACCGCGCACATGTGCGCAGTCGCGTTCCACACCCTGGTGCTGCGCGACCGGCTCCTCGACCGGATGACGCCGCTGCCGGTCCGGTCGGACTAGGGTCCGGCGCGCTCGGTGACCGCGGCGGCGACCACCGCGGTCACCGACTTCGCCAGTGCGCCGCAACTCGGCGGTCGCGCCTCGAGTTCGACGCGGGTGGTCTCGACCGCCCAGGACCGGCCGTCGCGGTGCCGCACCAAGGCCCCGGCCTCACGCCCTCCCACCAGGAGGTCCTCGACGGTCAGGTCCGCGTCGGACGCCGAGACCCGTTCCCGCACCGCGATTTCCGCGACCTGGCCGTCCGGGCTCCAGCAGCTGCGCCCGCGCAGGCCCGGCAGGTACACCTCGCCCCGGCCCGCCGCGAGCACCGCCTCGACGCTGGCCTCGGGGCCGAGCCTGCCGTAGGTCAGTCCGGTCGGCAGCAGGATCAGCGACGGCGCGAACCGGTGCCCACCGGTGTGCGAGCACTCCCACACCGCGTCACCGAACCGGTCCGCCAGCGTCGCGGCGACCGGACGGCCCAGCACCGCGCAGCACAGGTCGCGTTTGCCGTGCGCGCACACCAGCGCGACCGGGTCGCTGACCGGCGTCCCGATTCCCGGCGAGGCCGCGGTCAGCGTCAGGTCGAGGTCGAGCAGGTCGGCCGGGTCGGCGACGTCGAACCGCTCGCACCACCCGCCGGCCGGGTCCGGGCGTCCGAACAGCACGGTGCGGCGGGCCGGCCAGGCGGCGCGGCCGGGACGACGGATCAGCAGCAGTCGCACCCCCGCCGCCTCGGTGTGCCGTTGCAGCGCCTCGGACAGGTCCGGGTCGAAGGCCTCGCCGCCGAACACGTCGCGGCCCCACGCCCCCGGATGTTCCAGGCAGAGCCACCCCGCGGTCTGCGAGGCGGTGCCGGGCAGCGGTTCGTCCACCGCGGACATCGCCGAACAGGTCGACGCGACCGCCTCGGCGGTCGTCTCGTCGACGCCGGGGGCGTCGTAGTCTGCGGTGCGGGCTGGCTCGGTCACCGCACCATTGTGCCCGCGGCAGTCGTCAGTTCGGCGGAGTGCCCTCCGCGAACATCTGGACGAACTTCTCGATCCGGCGGGCCCGGGTCTCCGGCCTCTTCGCGTCCTGCAGGCGATAGACGACGGCGTACCGGTTGGACTTGTTCATCGTCGCGAAGAACTCCTCCGCCGCGGGCACCTTCGCCAACGCGTCGAGGAAATCCTGCGGCACGGTCGCCGAGGCCTGCCCCTCGTAGGCACGGTCCCAGCGCCCGTCCGCCCGGGCCGCCGCGATCGCCGCCTGCCCGGCGGGCTGCATCAGCCCGTCGGCGATCAGCCGTTCGGTCTTCTCCCGGTTGCGCTTCGACCAGGGACTCCGGGCCCGACGGGGGGTGAAGCCCCGCAGCCAGAACTCGTCGTCGAGGGGGCGGGCCTGGCCGTCGATCCAGCCGAAACACAGGGCGATGTCCAGTGCCTGGTCATAGCTGACACTCGAGTGCCCCGAGTCCTTCTTGGCGAACTTGAGCCAGATCCCGGGCGAGCGGTCGTGCTGTTCAGCGAGCCAGGCGCGAAACGCCTCCGGGTCGGGGAAGTACTCGATGCTGCGTTCGACGGCCATGACCTCACCGTAGGCGGACGCCCGGTCAATCGCGCCGATTCCGGCGCCCGACCGCCATGCCCGCCCACACCCGCACGAACCCCTGGGACAGGTACGCGAGCGCGCCGATGCTCAGCACCCACTTGGTGATGCTGACCGTGGAGATCGCCCGCACCCGGGCGTCGGTGATCGCCTCGCGGTGGTCGAGCAGGTGCAGGTCAACCACGTTCTCCACGTAGTCGGCGACCGCGGCCGCCACCGGCGCGACGGCCAGCGCGCGCCGGGTGGCCGGCGACAGGTCGGTCAGCTGCCCGAGCCGCCGCGCGCCGGTGCACAGGGCGACGGCGTAGATCACCGGGTGCACCATGTCCGGCGCGAAATGGCTACGGAAGCGGGCGGTCTCGGACTCGTCCATGCTGTCGAGCACCGCCCGGTAGGACCGCGCGGACAACGCCGTCTGGGTCTGCAGGAGCTTCGGCGCGGTCGGGCCGAGCAGCCGCGCAATGTTGGCCTGCGACAGCACGTATGCCGCCGACCATCCGATGAGTTTGCCGTCGAGAGCCGTCAGTGCCATGCCGCGACCCTAGCCTCGATGCGCCGGCCCGATCCGGGCGTTACCGTTGTTCACGTCGTCGATGTTGACGGATCGGGACGCCGTGTTTGACGGCATGGGACGGGAGAGCACAGTTGCCGAGGTTGCGTAGCGCGGTCTTGAACGGATACCTCGAGGTGGCGAAGTCGGTCGGGTTGAACCCGTACCCGCTGATGCGGGTCTCCGGACTGGACCCGGCGACGTTCTCCGCCACCGCGGGGTGGATCGAGGCGAAGTGCGTGGTCGAGCTGTTCGAACTCTCCGCGCTGCAGTCCGGCTGCGACGACTTCGGCGTCAGGATGTTGGGCAACCGCGGCGTGTCGAACCTGGGCCCGGTCGGCCTGATCGCCCGCGAGGAGCCGGACGTGCGCAGTGCGATGGGAATCGTGCTGCGCCACATGAGCTTGCACAACGAGGCAATCCTCCTGGACCTGACCGAATCGGGGGGGCTGGCCACGATCCAGGTCCGGCCGGCGACCGACATGGCGCTCGGACGCCAGTCCACCGAACTGGTCGTCGCGTCGATCTTCCGGATCCTGTCCGACTTCCTGCCCGACGGATGGCTGCCCGTGGCCACCTGCTTCGCTCACGGAGCCCCCGCCAACGGGGAGGTGCATGCCCGCGTCTTCGGCCCGTCGATCTACTACGACCACGAGATCGACGGGATCATCATCGCGACCGGCGACCTGGACGCACCGAACCGCCTGTCGAACCCGGTCCTGCGACCGTTCGCGCAGGAGTACCTCGGGCTGCTGGCGCCGCGCGAGAACTCCTCCACCGCCGGGCAGGTTCGGGACCTGATCGCCACCCTGCTGCCGACGGAGCACTGCTCGGTCACCCGCATCGCACACAGCCTGCGGATGGACAGGCGGACCCTGCACCGGCGACTGGCGCAGTCAGGCGAGACGTACTCCTCCATCCTCGACTCGGTTCGCAAGGAGCACGCCACGGCGTCCATCGCGCGGGGAGACCGCTCCTTCACCGAGATCTCCTCGGAGCTGGGGTTCTCGGAACTGAGCGCGTTCTCCCGGTGGTTCCGCCAACAGTTCGGGGTCAGCCCGAAGGCCTGGTCGGTCGACCAGGGCGAGCCTGTCCCAGAACGTCAACAATATTGACCTAATCCGTCAAATGTGACGCCGCCAGGCTGCCTACAGTGATTCACGTCACCCCAAGTCCCGGCCGTAGCCCGCATCACAGATGGAGTCCTGGCATGAATTTCCACGACGACGCATTCTTCCCGGAGAACCAGGACAAGCTGGTCATCACCGTCGCCCCGTACGGCCCGGAGTGGGCGGTCGAGGACTTCCCCGAGGACCTGCCCCTGACGATGGACGAGCACGTCCAGCAGGCCGTCGACTGCTACGAGGCCGGCGCCACCGTGCTGCACATCCACGTCCGCGAGGAGGACGGCAAGGGCTCCAAGCGTCTGTCGAAGTTCAACGAGCTCCTCGGCCGCCTCCGCGAGGCCGTGCCGGAGATGATCCTGCAGGTCGGCGGCTCCATCTCCTTCGCCCCCGAGGGCGACGGCGCGGACGCCAAGTGGCTCTCCGACGACGTGCGCCACATGCTCGCCGAGCTGGACCCGAAGCCGGACCAGGTCACCATCGCGATCAACACCAGCCAGATGAACATCATGGACCTGATGACCCCGGGCGACATCAAGGGCACCTCCCTCGAGAACGCCGAGCTGGCGCACACCTACCGCGAGATGACCGTCCCCGCCGGCCCCGAGTGGGTCGAGGAGCACCTGCGTCGCCTGCAGGCCGCCGGCATCCAGCCGCACTTCCAGCTCTCGTCCATCCCGCAGCTCGAGACCGTCGAGCGCCTGATCCGCCGCGGCTTCTACACCGGCCCGCTGAACCTGACCTGGGTCGCGATCGGCGGCGGCTTCGACGGCCCGAACCCGTACAACATGATGCAGTTCGTCAACCGGGTCCCGGACGGCGCCTGTCTGACGCTGGAGACGCTGATGCGCAGCGTGCTGCCGGTGAACACGATGGCCATCGCGATGGGCCTGCACCCGCGCTGCGGCAACGAGGACAACCTGTGGGCCCCGAACGGCGAGGCGAAGATCACCTCCGCCGAGCAGGTCCGCCAGCTGGTGCGCGTCGCCAAGGAGCTCGGTCGTGAGGTGGCCACCGGCAAGGAGGCCCGCGACATCTACGGGATCGGCAAGTCCTACAAGGATGCCGACGAGACCCTGGCGAAGCTCGGTTACGCGCCGAACCGCAAGCCGGGCCAGACCGGATTCACGCAGCACGCGTAAGGGCAGCTCCGCCCCGCGACACCCCTGAAGTCTTCTCGAAACGAACCAAGGAATAGCAATGGTGCTGCAAGCTCAACCAATCGAGAGCCACGCCGAAGCCTCCACGCCCACGCGTAAGCGGCGGATCTACCCGTGGGTGGTCTTCGCCCTGGCATTCGGCCTGCTGCTGTCGGACTACATGTCCCGGCAGGTCCTCAGCGCGGTGTTCCCGATCCTCAAGGCCGAGTGGTCCCTGTCGGACTCCCACCTCGCCTCGCTGAGCAGCATCGTCGCGCTGATGGTCGGACTGCTCACCTTCCCCCTCTCGCTCCTGGCGGACCGCTGGGGCCGGGTCAAGAGCCTGATCCTGATGGCGGTGCTGTGGAGCGTCGCGACGTTGCTGTGCGCGATCGCCACCAGCTACGAGCAGATGCTCGGCGCCCGCTTCCTCGTCGGGGTCGGTGAGGCGGCCTACGGCAGCGTCGGTATCGCATTGGTGCTCAGCGTGTTTGCGCCCCGCGTCCATGCCGCACTGGCCGGCGCCTTCATGGCCGGCGGGTCGTTCGGGTCGGTGATCGGTGTCGCCATCGGCGGCTTCATCGCGGTCCAGTTCAGTTGGCGCTGGTCGTTTGCCGCAATGGCGGTCTTCGGCCTCCTGCTGGTCGCGGTCTTCCGGGTGGTCGTCACCGAGGCGAGGTTGAAGCGGTACGCCGTCGAGGACGCCACTCCCGGCGCCGCACTCGAGGCCGACGGATTCCGAGCCCCCGTCTCGAGCCTGTTCACCAACCCCACGGTGTTGTTCGTCTACCTCGGTGGCGGACTGCAGATGTTCACCGCCGCGGTCCTGCTGGCCTGGATGCCGAGCTTCTTCAACCGGTACTACGGTCTGGCGCCGGACAAGGCCGGCGTGGCCGCCTCGGTGTTCGTCCTGCTGGTGGGTACGGGCATGATCGTGTGCGGCATGATCACCGACCGGGTGAGCCGCAACGACCCGGCCGCCAAGTGGACCTCGGCGATCGCCTACTGCCTGATCTCGCTGGCGTTCCTGACCGTGGGATTCAGCATCGGCACCGGCACCGCCCAGCTCGTCCTGCTCGGGATCGGCGCGTTCTTCTCCGCCGGGTGTTCCGGTCCGAGTGCCGCGATGGTCGCCAACCTCACGCACACCTCGATTCGAGCCTCCGCCATGGGAACCCTGACCGTGGCCAACAACCTCCTCGGACTGGCCCTCGGCCCCTTCGTCGTCGGGATCCTCGCCGATCACCTGGGCCTGCTCGACGCCATGCGGCTGGCACCGCTCGTCTACATCGCCGCGGCCGCGGCGCTGGTGCTGGGCAGGCGCTCCTACCCGGCCGGGATGCGGCGGCTGGCGGAGTTGCGTGCGAACGCAGCCCCCGCCGCACCGGCCAACTGAGTCCGCTCGACCCTACGAAACACGGAGAGATCATGAGCGAGAACGAGAGCAGCTATCCCGTGGTGGACGCGATGAAGGCCGGTGGCGGCTGGAACTCGCTCTGGGACGGGTTGCACGAGATGGACCCGGAGTGGACCGAGCTGTACATGAAGATGGCGATGCAGCCGTACCAGAGCGGGGTGCTCTCGCCGAAGGTCATCCAGCTGCTTTGCATCGCCGTCGACGCCTCCGCCACCCACATGTACGCGCCCGGTACCCGGCGCCACATCCAGGCAGCCTTGGACATCGGGGTGACGCCCGAGGAGATCCTCGAGGTGCTCAAGCTCGCCACCGTCGTCGGCATCCACTCCTGCAACATCGGGGTGCCGATCCTCGTCGAGGAGATGGCGGCACACAAGGAACGCCAGGCTGCGGCCTAGATACGGACCCGACCCGATCGCGCCTGTGCGGCACCACGTCCTGCGTGGTGCCGCACAGGCGTGTCAGTGCCCCTCTTCCTTTGAGACAAGGGTTCTCGTTCAACCAGCGCGACGCGCGGACTGGCGCGGCTCGAGCCGGAAGACCGGGATCCGACGACCGATCTTCGTCGTCTTGGCGCGATAGTCACCCCACCCGGCGTAGACCTGCACGGCGAGCGCGTACAGGCGTTCGTACTCTTCGGGGGCGGTGACCTCGGTCGCCACAAATCCCTCGCCACCGAATTCGCACTCGGGGTGCGCGATCAGGTTGCGAGACCACTGCGGGTTTCTCGTCCCACCGAAATTCGAGGCGACCACGACCACGTCACGCCCATCGTGGAAGTAGGCAATCTGTACAGCCCGGGGCAGACCCGACCTGGCGCCGGTGGTCTCGAGCGTCGCCGATGGGATCAGCCCCAACTGCCAGGTCAGGCGGCCACCCGTGACCCGGTCCAGCCATGGGTCGCTGCGCACGACAACGTGGCGCGCGAAGGCCTGTCCTGCCCGCGTACGCCCGAAACGCTCGGACAGTTTGTACAGGCGTCCATGCCTACGGGTCGGATCGATGTAGCGCAGCGGCACCCGGCGCACCATGTGCCGTCGACGGCGGCCCACATGCACACCAGGTGCGCGACGACGGGTGTCCGACGCAGGAATTCGCGAAGACATGATTCAACGCGCTGTTGGCGTCTACACCTGAGCCGGAAGGCGAATGCCATCGACAATCAAGCCAGCCAGGCTGACAGTCAGTACGACGATGCAGGCAACGACTGACCAGCCTGATGCATTGCCCGCAAATCCCAGAATGCCGGTCGCTACGGTGGCCGCTGCGGCGATTCCGCTGACGACACACAGGACCATGAGCGCGAGCGGCATACGCGGATTGTCTTGGTCGTTCGTTTCGCGGTCATGCCGTGAGCTGGTGTTCTGGAGGTCAGCCGGCGGTAGGTGGTTCGTCCGGTAGGCGAGTAGTGACATGTTCACTCCTTCGCGGGTAGGTCCCATTTTCGGCGCGGAAGCTCGTGCCGGACTCGGGCTGAGATCGGTCCGAACTGTGCTCATGGTGAATCCTTTCGGTGCGTTGATTGTTCGTGCCGTGACGGCGGCCGCGGGTTCACACCGGTTCGCGCATGACCTGACCGACGTGCAGCACCCCATTGGGGTCGTGATCGGCGACCAGCGCGCCGAGCCAGTGAGCTGTGTCCTCGTCGTAGGACCGTGCGATCTGCGTCGGATCAGAGCTGCCGCAAAGTTCGGCAGGGTGCGCCCGGTGCTCCACGGCGACAGTGCTCGTTCGATGACGCCGGCGTGTTCGACGACCGCCTCTGCCAGCGGCGGAACCAGGACGCCAACGACCAACAGCGCGAACGACGCGTCGCGATGACAGAAGGCGCTGCGATGCCGTGGCTCGCGGGCCTGCCTGGCGCGGGAATCGTTCGTGTCAACATGATTTGAGGCTAGGGCGCGCGTCGGCGCAGTCGCATCGGGCAATGGTTGTATTCCTCGCCGCGCGAACCAGCCGCAATGGGTCTTTCGACCCACAAGCGCGTTCGGCCGCGCGACCTCTTGCGGTCGCGCGGCCCGCGGTGAAATGTCATGGCTATGGTCGACGATCTCACGCGCGGCCGTGCCGCATACCGGGGGCAGGTGTGGGACGAGGCGTACGCATTTCTCGGTCGCGCGGACCAATCGGCGGCCCTGGATCCGGACGATCTGGAGGCGCTCGCCGAGTCTGCCCACTTCACCGGCAGGACAGATCGCTGTGTCGAGGCGCGCAGCCGGATCTACACCGACCGGCTGCGCAACGGCGACAATCGCGGCGCTGCCATGTGCGCATTCCGGGTCCATATCGTGTTGATGCTGCACGGCGACCTGTCCCCGGCCATGGGGTGGCTCGCCCGCGCGCAGCGCCAGCTGCAGCAGGAGCCGGAGTGCGCGGTGCACGGCTACGTGTGCGTCGCCGAGGCGGAGGCGAACTTCTATGGCGGCAACCTTGCGGGTTCGCTCGATCTGGCGCGCAGCGCGACCCGGATCGGCACCCACTTCACGGATCCCGATCTGGTGAACCTCGGCTTGCACCAGGCGGGGCGCGCCCTCGTCGCGCTTGGTGACGTATCAGGCGGAACCGCACTGCTCGACGAGGCGATGGTCGCCGTCGTCGCGCGCGAGGTGAGTGCATACAACTGCGCGTGGATCTACTGCAGCTCGATCAACGTGTGCGACTACATGTCGGACTTCGGGCGCGCCAGCGCGTGGACGTCCGCGTTCGAGAAGTGGCTGTGCACGCAGCCCGGAGCCACGGCCATGACCGGCTCGTGCCGGATGCACCGATCCCGGATCATGCGTCTGCACGGGGCATGGACCGACGCCGAACGTGAAGCGCGGCAGGCCTGCGCGGAGCAGAACAGCACCATTGCCGTGGACGCGGGCCAGGCGTGGTACCAGGTCGGCGAGATCCGGCGGCTGGTCGGTGACCTGCCCGCCGCGGAGGAGGCGTTCGGGCACGCCGGCAGTTACGGCTGGGACGTGCAGCCCGGCCTGGCGCTGCTGCGGGCCGCGCAGGGCCGTCCCGACGCGGCCGACGCGGGTCTCGCCCGTGCGCTGGCCGAACATCCCTCGGACCGCCTCGCCAGGGCGAAACTGCTCCCGGCGCAGGCAGAAATCGCGACGGCCGCGGGGAACCTGGAACTCGCACGGGCGGCCGCCGACGAACTCGCCGCCATGGTCGGCGCCCCCTTGGCCGTCCGGGCCGCGGCAGTGCAGGTTTCCGGTGCGGTGCGGCTCGCCGAAGGCGACCCTGCCGGCGCGCTGCCCTGCCTGCGATCCTCCGCGCAGATCTGGGCGGACCTGGACATGCCGTACGAGGCCGCACGCAGCCACCAGCTGATCGGACTCGCCTGCCGTGCGATCGGCGACGAGGACACCGCGCGCCTCGAATGGGACACCTGTCGTGCGGTGTTCAGCCGCCTGGGTGCAGTACCGGACCTGAAGCACACCGACGCATTGCTCGGATGTGCACACCAAACGACACCACTCCCGGACGGTCTCAGCGCCCGGGAGGTCGAGGTGCTGCGACTCGTCGCCGCCGGACTGACGAATCAGGAAGTCGCTACGAGTCTGTCGCTGAGCAAGAAGACCGTCGCGCGGCATCTGAGCAACATCTTCGGCAAGATCGGCGTCACCACTCGCGCTGCCGCGACCGCCTATTCGTGCCACCACGGCCTGGACTGATGCGCACCGTGCCCATGGGGGGTCGTATTGCCCACGAGGACCGCTTCGTGCGGCGGTGGATGCGACGATCGCCCGATGCGTCGACGGCGACCGGCGACCTACCGTCGGATCATGTCGATGGGACTCGAACCGCCACGCCGCCGCGGCGTCCGAATGCTCGGCGTCCGGATGCGAGTGGGACGTGAAACGAGTAGTCGGCCGGGGGCCGGTCCTGTCCCACGCTCGAATCCCCTCCGCGTGGGCGAGGCGGCGAGATTCAACGAGATCACGGCGGGACAGGCCGAGCGCGAACGCTTACGCGACCTGCTCTGCCGACACGTCGGCCGCGACGTCGCCCACCGCGCACTCGAACACGACGCGCTGCCCGACCGCGACGGGTTGGCCGGCGGCGAGGTCACCCAGGCCGCGGTTCTCTTCATCGACGTCGTCGGCTCCACGAACCTGGCGGCGACCCGGCCGCCGGACGAGGTGGCGACCGTGCTCAACGCGTTCTTTCGGATCGTGGTCGCGACGGTCGAACGGCACCACGGTTTCGTCAACAAGTTCCAGGGCGATGCCGCCCTGGCAGTCTTCGGTGCCCCGCGGCCCGTCGCCGACCCAGCCGGATCCGCGCTCGCGACGGCCCGGGAACTGCGGCCCACGCTTCGCGCGCTGGACGTGATCGACTTCGGTATAGGCGTCTCGTTCGGCGAGGTGTTCGCGGGGAACATCGGAGCCGAACAGCGGTACGAGTACACCGTCATCGGCGATCCCGTCAACGAGGCCGCCCGGCTCACCGAGGTCGCGAAGACCTGCGAGTACCGCGCCCTCGCGTCGGGGCACGCCCTCACCGCCGCGGCCTGGGACGAATCGCAACGCTGGATGCCGGTCCGGAGCGTGACGCTGCGGGGGCGCACCGAGCCGACCCTCCTGGCCGAACCCGTACTCGAACTCGACCTTTCACGGCGTCGAGCTGCGGTGCGGGCGGCCGACTCGGGCTAGCCTCGACGGGCCTCGCGGGCAAGACCGGCCCGGCGAGGGGGGCACGCGGCGGGGAGGTTCGATGCGGCAGTGGTGGTCGGCGTTCTGGGACCGTCCTCCGGGTTGGGTGCTGCTGGCCGCCACGGTTGCGGTGTGCCTGGCGGGCCTGTGGGCGCTGAGCTACCCCACCCCCAACGGGTGGATCCTGGTGCTCGGGTGTTTCTGGCCGACCGTGGTGATCGCAGCCTGCTGGCTGACCCGGACCGCCGCGTTCCTGGCGCGGACCAAGACCTGGTCGGCCTGGCTGCTCGCGGTGCCGGCCGTCGCGGTGGTCAGTGCCGCACTGGCGGTGTTCGACGCGCCGCTGCAGGCGCGGTGGTCCCTCGCGGCGGGCGACTTCTCGGCCGCCGTCGACGAGATCCGGGCCGGCACCGACTCCGGGCGGGAGCGCCGGATCGGCAGCTACGACGTCGGTGGCGTACGCACGCACGGCGACAACGTCTACTTCGTCATCCCCGCCAGCGGCTTCCTGAACGACGACGGCGTGGTCTACCTGCCGAACGGGGAGCCCACCACGCCCGACCCGGTCGGCGAGGGCGTGCGGGTGTGGCACCTGCGCGGGCCCTGGTACTCGTTCAGCGCGGGCTGGTGACGCGGGCCGTTCACTCGCCGGCGAGGAACGCCGCGACCACGGCCTCGAACTGGTTCGGCCGGTCACGGTGCACGCTGTGCCCCACTTCGATGGTCACCACCCGGCAGTTCGGGATCGCCGCGGCCGCCGCCGTCAGCCTGCCGGGATGCACCATGCCGGACGGTCCCCCGCAGACCACCAGCGTCGGCGCCGCGATCCGCGGCAGCCGGTCCCACCAGGCGGGGTTCGGCCGGTGGAATTGGGCCAGCGCGCTGCGGGTCATGGACCGGTCGAAGGCCAGCGCCGCCCGGGGATGACGCAGCAGGCTGGTGGTCGCGTGCCACAGTTCGACGGGTGTCGGCAGCCGGCCGGACATCGGCCCGACGGTCTCGCCCGGGCGCAGCGGCAGCGGCGTCTCCTCGAGCACCAGCCGCCGCACCAGCCCGGGACGCGACTGGGCGAGCAGGCTCGCGCAGTGCCCGCCGAGCGAGTGCCCGACCACGTCCACCTCGTCGAGTGCCAGGTGCTCGCACAGCGCGAGCAGGTCGTCGCCGAACTCGTCGAACAGGTACGACGGCGCGTGCGCGCTGCGCCCGTGGCCACGCAGGTCGACGGCGACCACGCGACGACCGCCCTGCGCCAGGGTCCTGGCGAACCGGTCCCAGGTGCGGCTGTCGCCGCCCATGCCGTGCACCAGCAGCACCGGCACGGCGTCCGGTCCGCCGGAGTCCCGGTAGGAGATCTCGAGCCCGTCGACCGTGGTGGCCACAGCCGTCGTCACCATCGGTTACCGCCCTTCACGCCGTTCACCTGCCCCTGCGCAGCGAGGCTACCGAGCGGGCGTGCCGAGGATCGCCTCGGGACGCAGGTCCAGTCGCCGGAGCAGTTGGGCGTTGACCGCCACCACCACCGTCGACGCGGACATCAGCAGGGCACCGACCTCCATCGGGAGGGTGAAACCCCAGGGCGCCAGGACCCCCGCGGCGAGCGGCACCGCGATCACGTTGTATCCGGCCGCCCAGGTGAGGTTCTGGATCATCTTGCGGTAGGTGGCGCGGGAGAGTTCGATCACCGACAACACCGAACGCGGGTCGTCGCTGGCCAGCACCACCCCGGCGGAGGCGATGGCCACGTCGGTGCCGGCGCCGATGGCGATCCCGACGTCCGCCTGGGCCAGCGCCGGGGCGTCGTTGACGCCGTCGCCGACCATGGCGACCCTGCGGCCGGCGGACTGCAGCTCCTTGACCTTCGCGCCCTTGTCCTGCGGCAGCACCCCGGCGAACACCTCGTCCGCAACATTCCCCGTCGCTCCGCTCGCCACGAACCCCAACCGACGCGCCACCGACTGCGCCACTGCCTCGGCGTCGCCGGTGATCATCGCGACGTGCACGCCCCGCTGGTGCAGGGCATCGATGGCCTGCTCGGACTCCGGGCGGATCTCGTCGGCCAGCGCGACCGCCCCGACGACGACGCCGTCGCGGATCACGTGCAGCACCGTCGACCCCTGCGCCGCCCAGTCCCGGGTCTGGGCCAGTGCGTCCAGCCCGCGGTCGGCGAGCATCTTCGGTCCGCCGACGCCGACCTCCGCCCCGGCGACGGTGCCGGTGACGCCCACGCCGTTGTGCGCGCGGAACGCGTCGGCAACGGGCACGGTGAGTCCACGGTGTTCGGCGGCCGCCACGATGGCCCGGCCGAGCGGGTGCTCGCTGTCGCGCTCGACAGAGGCCGCCAGAGCGACCGCCTCGTCCTCGCCCACCGCGCCGGCACCGGCCGCGGCGACGAGGGCGGGGCTGCCCTTGGTGAGGGTGCCCGTCTTGTCGAAGAGCACCGCGTCGACGGTGCGCATCGACTCGAGCGCCCGACGGTCGGTGATTAGCACCCCGGCCCGGGCCGCCCGCTCGGTCGCGATGGACACCACCAGCGGGATGGCCAGACCCAGCGCGTGCGGGCAGGCGATGACGAGGACCGTGATGGTGCGGGTGACCGCGTCCTCGGGGGCGCCGAGGATCAGCCAGACCGCCGCGGTGATCAGCGCGGCCCCGAGGGCGAACCAGAACAGCCAGGCCGCGGCGCGGTCGGCGAGCACCTGGGCGCGCGAGGAGGAGTTCTGGGCCTCGCTGACCAGACGGCGGATGCCGGCGAGCGCGGTGTCGTCGCCGACCGCGGTGACGCGGACCCGCAGCGCCGAGTCGGTGCTGACGGTGCCGGCGACCACCCGGTCCCCCGCCTCGCGCCGCACCGCCAGCGACTCCCCCGTGATCATCGACTCGTCCACGTCGGCGGCGCCGTCGACGACGGTGCCGTCCGCGGGGATCCGGCCACCGGGCCGGACGACGACCAGGTCGCCCGCGGCCAGGTCCGCGGTCGACACGGTCACCGTCTCGTCGCCCTCGACCCGTTCGGCCTCGTCCGGCAGCAGGGCGGCCAGGGACTCGAGCGCGCTCGACGCCTGGCCGAGGGATCGCATCTCGATCCAGTGCCCGAGCAGCATGATCACGATGAGAAGCGCGAGTTCCCACCAGAAGTCGAGGTCGTGGGCGAGCAGGCCGAGGCTGGCACCCCAGGAGGCGACGAACGCGACGGTGATGGCCAGCGCGATCAGCAGCATCATGCCGGGCTGGCGGGCCCGGATCTCGGCGACCGCGCCGGACAGGAACGGCCGGCCGCCCCACAGGTACATGACCGTGCCGAGCAGCGGCGAGACCCAGGTGATCGCCGAGCCGGCGGGCAGGGAGTAGCCGACCAGGTCCGCGAACATCGCGTTGGCCAGGACCACCGGCACCGCGAGCACCAGCATCACCCAGAACAGCCGCCGGAACTGGGCGACGTGGCCGCCGTGCCCGGCGCCGTGCTGGTCGTGACCGCCGTGCTGGTCGTGACCGTCGTGCTGGTCGTGACCGTCGTGACCGGACAGGTGCACGCCGTGGTCCGTCCCCTCGGGGGCCTCGACGTCCGGGTGGTCCGTGTGCATCTCGCGCTCGGCGTCCATGCCCGCAAAGCTTACCCCCTAGGGGTATAAATCGCAGGGCGTGGAGCTGCGGGCGACGTCCTCACTCGTACACCCCCTCGACGGCCCAGCTCGCGCCGACGAAGATCAGCAGCAGCGCCTTCGGCTCGTCCAGCAGCACCTGCGCCCGGGCCGAGCGCCGCGACTGCGCCGGGTCCCACCACCGCTCGTCGAGCAGCCACGGGCCCGCCCAGCCCCGCAGCTGCCAGCTCCGCCTGCCCCACCGCAGCAACGTCGGCGACGCACTGAAGGCACCCCGCTCGGTGACCCACACCGCGTCGCCAGCCGCGTCCTCGAGCGTCACCGCCGGACGGCCCGCCAGCACCGCGGAGGGCGCGGGTTCGGGCAGCCGGCCGGGCCACGGCGCCGCGGGGTCCGCCGCGGGCACCAGCTCGTCGCCCAGCGGCAGCAGGGTGACCCGTTCCCCCGGACCCCGGCCGCCGCTGAGCACGCCCACCTGCACCGCGTCGCCGCCGAGTAGTCCCTGGACCCGGACCAGCGCGCGGCGGGCCCGCTCGTCCTGCGCACCGACCCCGCCCCACAACCCCAGCTGCAGCGCCCCGGCCGCCACCACCTCCACCGGCTCGAGCCGTAGCACCTCGATTCCCGCGGTCGGCCGGGACTCACTGCGGCCGGTGAGCCAGCCGTCCAGCTGCCAGCGCACTCGGTCCGCCGTGCCCTCCGGGGTAAGTGGCTCCGCGCAGCGCCAGGTTCGCGAAAGATGTTCTCCGTTACCGGTACTCGCATGCACCAGCAGACGGGTGCAGGCCACCCCCGCGGCGGCCAGCCGGGCGTGCAGCCGCTCCGCCAACGCCCGCGCCGCGAAGGCCGCCGCGTCCACCCGGTCGAGAGGCGGGTCCGGGCGGTGCTCGACCGCGAGGTCCGGCGGCAGCGGCCGCGCCGAGGGCGGACGCTCCGGCTCCCCGCGGGCGCTGCGGTGGGCCGCCGCGGCGTCGGCGCCGAAACGGGACGCCACCGCCACCGGGGCCAGGGCCGCGAAGTCGCCGATGGTGCGCAGGCCCAGCCGGTGCAGCAGGTCCACCAGGTCCGCACGTTCGGGCGCGGACAGGGCGGGCTCGGCGGCCAACTCGGACACCGGCATCGGCGCCAGGAACCGGGCGCCCCCGCCGGGTGGGACCAGCACCGCCCGGCGGGCCGCGATCACGGCGGTGGAGAGCTCGTCCGCCACCCCCACCTGACACTCCACCCCGGCCGCCGCGGCCTCGTCGACCAGCCGTTCCGCGGCGGACTCCTCGGAACCGAAGTAGCGACTCACCCCGCGCGCGGCGAGCACCAGCAGCCCCGGGCGCAGCACCTCCACCCCGGGCGCCGCCGCGTCGACGGCCGCGGCCACCGGCTCGAACAGTCGGGCGTCGCGGCCGGGGTCCGCGGCGAACACGTGCAGCCGCGGGCAGCGCCCCTGCGCCTCGCGCCTGCGCAGCCCCCGGCGGACCCCCTCGGCGCGGGCCGGCGCCGAACACGCGATCACCCGGTTGCCCGACAGCACCGCAACCGGTTCGGTCGGAGCCAGGCCCGCCACCGCCGCGGCGGCGACCGCCGGCCAGTCCGGACACCACAACGCCAGCACCCGGGCCGGACTCGACACGATCCCGGCACTCATGCGACACCGCTTCCGAGTTCGCGCGGCCCTGCCCCGGCCTGCGCCGCAACGGCGACCTCCTCCGGCACCCATTCCACCCGCCCGCGGACCGGACGCAGGTCCAGCCGGGCGGTGCGGGCCTGGAAGGCCCGGCCCTCCGCGGTGACAGCCAGCCGCAGCCCGTGCAGCCGCCCGCGACCTGACTCCCCCAGCCCCTGGTAGTCGCGCACCACGGCCGCCAACCGCACCTCGGCGCCGCCCCAGTGCCCGTCCGTAACCACCAGCGTGGCGCCCTTGCTCCGGGCCCGGGCCACGATCGCCCGCGTCCGCGAGGGCGGCACCGCCAGCCCGGCGAGGCCCAGCACCACCAGGTCCATGCCGTCGAGAAGGACCGCCGCCACCTCGACCGGATCCGGCCCCGGGTCCGGGATCACCGCCAGCCGGCCCAGTTCCGCGCCCATCTCGACGGCGGACAGCAGGCCCAGCCGGGGCAGACCGATCACCGCCGCATGCCCGCCCGACTCCGTCACCGCGGCCAGCAGGCCCGACAGCAGCGAACCTGCACCGGACACCGAGACCACCGAGCCGCGCGCGAGCCCGCCGCCGGGCAACAGCCTGGCCAGCGCGGGCGGCACCGGCAGCACCGGTCGACCGCGGCCCTCGTCGGGCGTGACCCGGGTGCCCGGTACGGCCCGGCCCGGTTGCCCGGCACCGCCCCAGGTCCGGGCCGGGCGGGCCACCGCCTCGCCACGTGCGGGCACCGCGGCGATCTGGCGGCGAAGCTGCTCGAGCCGCTCAGGTCGGGACAGCCCCACGACCGAGTCGACCCCAGCCGCCGGAACCGAAGCCGTCGCAGCCAAATCCGTCGGCACCGAACCCGACAACACCGCGCCTGACTCCACCACCACAGCTCCCTCCGCCGACGTACGCCGGACGACACCCGCGGGGAAGACGCAGAAATCGAACACTCTTTCGATCAAACCCAGTAAAGCCCACTCCGTCCGTCGACGTCAAGGCAACCGAGCCGGTCCGCGTCGGCCACGAGACGCAGCTCACCGTTCGGACTGGCTGCACCGTCGGCAACGTCCACTACCCTCACGGTGTGGCGGAGCAGGAGCAGGAGCGGGAGCAGCGGATCGTCGGACCGGACTACCTGGTGGCCGGTCGGTACCGCCTGAGCGCCAAGCTCGGCGGCGGCGGGATGGGTTCGGTCTGGCTCGCCCGCGACACCCTGCTCGACCGCGAGGTCGCCATCAAGCAGGTCATCTCCACCGCCGGACTCACCGAGGAAGCCGCCCGCGACGTCCGCGCCCGCGCGATGCGCGAGGGCCGGATCGCGGCCCGGCTCTCCCACGACCATTCCATCGCCATGTACGACGTGGCCCTCGAGGGCGGTGAGCCCTGGCTGGTCATGGAGTACCTGCCCTCGCGCAGCCTGGCGCAGGCCCTCAACGTGACCGAGGCCCTGCCGCCGCTGCAGGTCGCCCAGATCGGCGCCCAGGTGGCGGACGCGCTGTCCCAGGCCCACGCCGCCGGCATCGTGCACCGCGACATCAAGCCCGGCAACATCCTGATCGCCGACCGCGGCCGCGCCGCGGGCACCGTGAAGATCAGCGACTTCGGCATCTCCCGCGCCAAGGGCGACCCGCACGTGACCCAGACCGGGGTGATCACCGGCACCCCCGCCTACTTCGCGCCGGAGGTCGCCCGCGGCGAGGACCCCACCGAGGCCTCCGACGTGTTCTCGCTCGGCGCCACGCTGTACACCGCCACCGAAGGGCAGCCCCCGTTCGGCATCGACGAGAACTCGATCGCCCTGCTGCACAAGGTCGCCAAGGCAGAGATCATGCGGCCGGTGCACAGCGGCGACCTCACCGACGCACTGCTGCTAATGCTCGAACCCGACCCGGCACGGCGCCCCACCATGGCGCAGGCCCGGGACCTGCTGGCCCACATCGCCGCGGGCAGCGGCGGCAGCATCGGCTACGTCCTCGACGCACCCCTGCTCGAACCGGACGGCACGGTGCCGTTCTGGGCGCGGCGGTCGGCGGCCAGCGGGCCGGTCCGGCGCGCGAACCGCCTGCCGTCTAGCACCGTCACCGGACTGCCCGCCGCGCACCAGAGCGTCCCGCTGGACCGGGTGCCCCGCCCCGGACCCCGGGTGCCCGAGGCCCCCGGCCACCTGCCGGTGGCGCCGGCCCCGGCGCCGGCCCACTCGGCCGTCCCGATGGCCGTCGCCATCGTGCTGCTGTGCGTCGCGCTCGCCGTCGTCGCCGTGGTGATCCTCGCGCTGACCCGGATGTGACCCACCCCGGCACCACCTGGCGAATCGTCTTGGCTCGCCGCACCTGGTGAGGTCGCCGTCACTCGATCCGACGCCGGTGCGCCCACCGGGTGAGCGCATTCCGGTTGGACTGCTGGGTCTTTCGCAGCACGTTGGATGCGTGCGTCTCCACCGTCTTGATCGAGATCACCAGGGTCTCGGCGATCTCGCGGTAGGTGTAGCCACGCGCCAGCAGTCGCAGCACCTCGAGTTCCCGCGGCGTGAGCGAGTCCAGTTCCGGGTCCAGCGGCGGCTCCGGCGCCGTCGACCGCCCGGTGAACGAGTCGAGAACGAAGCCGGCCAGCCTCGGGCCGAACACCGCGTCACCCCCGGCCACCCGGCGCACCCCGTCCGCGAGTTCCGCGCCCGAGATGGTCTTCGTGACGTACCCGCGCGCGCCCGCCCGGATCACCGCGATGACGTCCTCCGCGGCGTCGGACACGCTGAGCGCCAGGCACACCGGGCCCGGCGCGATCCCGCCGAGTACCGCGACCCCACCACCGTCCGGCATGTGCACGTCGAGGAGCACCACGTCCGGTGCGGACGCGTTGATCCCCGCGATCGCCTCCGCGACCGCGCCCGCCTCGCCGACCACCTCGATGTCCGACTCCGAGCCGAGTTCGGCGCGCACCCCGGACCGGAACACGGCATGGTCGTCGACAAGGAAGACGCGGTACACGGTTCCGGCGGATGTCACCTGGGCTGCTCCTCTGTGCTGGGGTGGGCGTGGACGGGATCGGCAGGGGGCCTCGTCGACTGTTGTGACCACTCTATGACGGTCGCGTCGTCCTCCTGGACCGGCTCTGCCGCGGCGCCTGTCCCGCTCCCGTTCCCGTTGCGGGGCATCCGAATCCGGATCTCCGTTCCGCGTCCGGGGGCCGAGTGCACCTCGACCTGCCCGCCCCGGCGCTCCACCCGTGCCCGGATCGACTTCGTCAGACCCTGTCGGTCCTCCGGCACCGCGGAGGGGTCGAACCCGGTACCGCGGTCACGCACGAACACATTCACCTCGTCGGCCTCCGCCTCGGCGAACAGGTCGACGTTGGTCTCGCCGGAGTGCTTGGCCGCGTTGACCAGCGCCTCGCGAGTGGCACCGAGCAGTGCGGTGAAACTCTCCTTGGACAGACCCGACTCGGCCTCGTCCACGTCGAGACGCACGTCCCCCACCGTCACAGGCCGCACCGTCATGCCGTGCTGGTCCTCGACCTCGCCCGCGATGGTGCGCAACGCCTCGGCCAGGCTGGCGTGCGCGGCGTCCCCGCCGTCGAAGAGCCACTTGCGCAGCTCCCGTTCCTGACCGCGGGCCAACCGCATGACCTCCTGCGGCCGGTCCGCCTGCTTCTGGATCAGCGCCAGTGTCTGCAGCACCGAGTCGTGCAGGTGCGAGGCGATCTCCTCGCGCTCCTCGTTCCGGATCCGGGCGCTGCGTTCCTCGCCCAGGGCCCGCCACATCCGCAGCCAGAGCGGCACGGTCAGCAGCCCGGCCCCGATCAACGTGACCACCACCGCCAGCAACGACGAGCGCAGCGACTCCAGGTCGACGCGCGCGAGCACCACCACGCCGAGCCCGAACACGATGAGGGTGGCGCCGCCGAGCACCCGCGCCCAGGTGAGCACCGTGGGCCGCTGCGGCAGCCCGATCGCCGACCGCGGCCCGTCGGAGTCGAACTCCCGCCACACGAACGCCGCGCCGATCGCGACCACGATCACCGGCGCGATCACCGAGGCGGCGGTTCCGCTCAGCAGCCAGGTCAGCCCCGCCGACAGGGCGAGGCCGATGACCGCCAGCCCCAACGCGCGCCGGTGCTCGGTGGGACTGGGCCGCTCGGTGTCCGTGCCCGCGGGGGTGAAGATCCACAGCAGTCCGTACGCGACGATGCCCGCACCGGCGAGCACGCCCAGGAACACGAACGCCAGCCGAACCTTGAGGACGTCGACGCCGAGGTGGTCGGCAATCCCGCCCGCGACGCCGCCGACCACCCGGCCACCTGCCCGGCGCTCGAGCCGGGGAATGAGGGCCGGGTCCGGTGGGTAGTCACGGAAGAGGGGCTGCACACCGTCGATGGTGACACGTGGCGACGCCCCGGCGCATCAGGGTGGACCCTGATCTCCCCCGCCCCTCTCGGCCCCGCGGACGCCGGCAAAGATCAGGGTTTGTCCCGATGCGCCGCCGGGCCCGCCGGGCCACGATGGTCGCATGAGCAATCCGAGCTTCCCCGAACAACTGCAGGAGTTGTGGCGTACCCGGCCGGTGCGCCTGCCGAGCCGGGGCCCGCTCGCCGGTGTCGCCGCCGGCATCGGCCACCGGTACGGAGTGGACCCGGTGCTGGTGCGGGTAGCGTTCGCGGTGTCCACCATCTTCGGCGGCGTCGGCATCGTCCTCTACCTCGCCTGCTGGCTGCTGCTGCCGCGGGCCGGCGACCAGGCCTCGGCCGCGGAGTCGCTGGTCGGCCGGGGCCACAGCTCGGAGTCCGGCACCCGGACGGTGGTGCTGGCGGTGGCACTGGTCATCGCGATGAGCACCCTCGGCCCGGTCGGCGTCGGTCTCGGCGGTTCCGGGCTGGTCAGCCTGGCGCTGATGCTCGGCGGGCTGTGGCTGCTGCACCAGCGCAGGCCGGTGCCGCCGCCGCTGCCGGCCGGGGTGGTCCCGGACGCCTTCGCGGCGCCGCCGGCCAGCGGCTACCCCGGCACCGGGTACCCGTCCTGGTTCGGCGGGTACACCGCCCCGGGGGCGTACGCGACGCTGCCCAAGACCTACGAGCCGACGCCCGGCTTCAAGGCCACGCCGCCCGCTCCGCCCGCGCCCGAGGCCGGCGCCCCTGCCGCGCCCGACCCCGCACCCCGCGTCGACGACGCGGTAGGGCACGGCGGCGCTGCGACGCCGGACGCGCCGTCCGCACCGGAGGCACCCTCCACACCGGCGTCGCCGTTCGGTCCCGAACCGACGCCGCCGTCCTGGGACCCGCTCGGCGTCGCACCCTTCGCCTGGGACCTGCCCGAGCCGACGCCCCCACCGCCGCCGGCGGTACCGGCGCCGCCGAAGTCCCGGCTCACCTCCACCGTGCTCGGGATCGCCATCCTGGTCACCGTCGCCGCCTGGGCGGTCGGCGCCGCGACCGGTACCCAGTGGCTCTCCGCCGGCCAGCTCGGCGCGGTGGCGCTCGCGGTGATCGGTGTCGGCCTCGTCGTCGGCGCGTTCCTGCGCCGCGGCTACGGCCTGCTCGTGGTCACCGGGCCATTGATCGGCTTCGTGGTGCTGGCATCGCTGATCGGCCCGGTCGACTGGAACAGCCAGAACGTGGGCACCCGGACGTGGCAGTTCACCTCCGCAGATCAGCTCGAGTCCCGGTACTCCGGACAGGTCGGCGACTTCACCCTCGACCTCGGCGGCGTCACCCTCACCAAGGACAGGACGGTCGACATCGACCTGGGCGTCGGCAGCTTCACCGTGCTGGTGCCCCCGAACATGGACGTCCGGAATCACTGCAGCATGGCGCTCGGGGACGTGATGTGCCTGCCCGAGGGCATCGACGGCGGCGCCGACGGCATCGGCGGACCGGTACTGACCCTTAACCTGACCGGCAAGGTCGGAGATTTGACGGTGGATCGTGGCTGAGTACCAGAACGTAGACGACGACGCCCCCGAGGGCGGCAACACCAGGCAGGCGACCGGCCGACGCCCCGCCGCGGGACTGCTGCTCGCCGGACTGGTCGCGCTGATGGTGAGCGCATGGTCGCTCATCGGGCCGGAGCACTTCCAGTCCCTCGGCGGCGCTCAGTTCCGCTGGATGATCGTGCTCGCGGCGGTCGCGGTCGGGCTGGTGCTGGTGTTCGCGCCGGGACGCCAGAAGAAGTAGTGCTCGCGATCCCCGACGGCTTCCGCACGAACCTGCGCAGCCACGCCGACGACGCCGACGACTGGCTGGGTCGCCTCCCGGGCCTCGCCGACCGCTACCTCGCCGCGTGGCGCCTGGTCAGGGACGGCAACCACGTCTGGCACGGTTACGTCGGGATCGTGATCCCGGTCCGCCTGCCCGACGGCACCGCCGCCGCGTTGAAGATCTCCTACCCGTCCCCCGAGTCGGCGCACGAGGCCGCGGCGCTGACCGTGTGGGCGGGCCGCGGCGCGGTGCGGGTGCTACGGGCGGACCCAGCGCGCCAGGTGACCCTGCTCGAACGCCTGGACAACACCCGACTACTGCGGGAAGTGCCGGTCCCGCAGGCGATCCGGGTGTGGGGCGAGCTGGTCCGCGAGATGTCCGGTCCCGTACCCGCCGGACCGCATGCGTTCGACTCGCTGACCGACCTGGCGAGGCGCTGGCAGCGCGAGCTGCCCGAGCGGTGGGACCGTCTCGGCCGGCCCGGCCCGTCCTGGCTGCTCGACGAGGCGCTGGCCGTGTGCCGGGAGGCGGCGTGCGGCGATCCTGTTTCAGCACAAAGCAACCCAGCTCTGATACACACCGACCTGCATTTCGAGAACATCCTCGCCACCCCCGACGGCACGCGGTGGCGGGCCATCGACCCCAAGCCCCTCCTCGGGGTCGCCGAGTTCGCGGTGGCGCCGATGCTCTGGAACCGCCTCGGCGAGCTGGGCGGCGGCGCCGAGTCATTGCGGACCCGCTGCGACGCGCTGTCCGAGGCGGCCGGGCTCGACCGGGACCTGGCCCGGCGCTGGTCGGTCGCGCGGGAGGTCGAGAACCACCTCGACTACCTCGAATCCGGCCTGCCCGGCAACGCGACCCGCTCGCTGTGGGTGGCCACCGCACTCTGCGGGCGCGCGGATCCCGACGTCGACCCGGCCGGCCTGGCCACGCTCTGACCGGCACCCCGAGACCGCACCCTGAGACGCGGGCGGCAAAGATCCGGGTGCTTCCCGATGGCGCCGAGCGCCTCCCTGCGACGAGCATGGACGTCATGAGCGAGAACCAGATCCCCTTCCCCGAATTCGGCCCCAGCAGCACGAAAAGCTCTTTCCTCCAGAACCTTCCGCAGCGACTACCCGCCGAGGGCATGGCCGCCGGCGTCTGCTCCGGCGTCGCCCGACGACTCGGCGTGGACGCGTGGGCGGTCCGGCTGGCCTTCCTGGCATCACTGCTGCTCGCCGGCGCCGGCGTCCCGGTCTACCTGGCCGCCTGGCTGTTGATGCGCACCCCCGACGAGACCCGCTCGATGGGCGAGACCCTGCTCGGCGACGGCACAGGCGGCGAGTCCAAGGTCACCGCGCTGGTGCTGGCCACCGCGACCGTGATCACCGCGATCGCGTGTGCCGCACCGGTGGGCGCCGGACTGGTCGGCATGGCGCTGCTGGTCGGTGGCTACCTCTACCTCGACAGCCGCGGCCCCGCCGGGCGCTGACCGTCACCGCGCGGCTCAACTGCCGAAGAGCCCGCCGAACGGCTGCGGCAAACCCTGGTTCCAGTTCCAGTTCCAGTTCTGATTCTCGTTGTTGTTCCAGTCCCGGTTCCAACTGTTGTTCCAGTCCCGGTTCCAACTGTTGTTCCAGTCCCGGTTGCCGTGCCCGTGCCCGTGCCCGTGCCCGTTCACCTGGACCACCGGCACCGGCGCGACCGGGTTCGCCGCGGCGGGACCTGCCGCAACCGTCATGGGGACCAGGACCATCGCAGCCGCGACCGCCAGGCCGGCGAGACGCGATCCACGCGTTCCGATCTTCTCGTTCATCGCCACACCCTCCTCGTGCGCTGCCGGGGAAGTGGCCGCGGGTGAGGAGTTTCGTCGTCTACCCCGTGTGCGAGGTGCGGGGGCGAGCGCTCCGAGCCAGGGGTCACTTCACCGGCTTCGGGAATGTCTTTCGTCGCATGAACGGTCTGCGACGTTGTAATACCAGTCAACACCAATTTCGGCGTCGCCGACCTGGCAGTTGACTGTGAATCCGGGATTCGGCCCCGGAAAGCCGGAAACCCGGCGGGCGCCTACGCGTCCCGCCGGGTCCCGAGGATCACTCCCACTCGATGGTTCCCGGCGGCTTGCTCGTCACGTCGAGCACGACGCGGTTGACGTCCGGCACCTCGTTGGTGATCCGGGTGGAGATGCGCTCGAGCACGTCGTAGGGCAGACGCGTCCAGTCCGCCGTCATGGCGTCCTCGCTGGAGACGGGACGCAGCACGATCGGGTGGCCGTAGGTGCGGCCGTCGCCCTGCACACCGACGCTGCGCACGTCGGCGAGCAGCACCACGGGGCACTGCCAGATCTGGCCGTCCAGGCCCGCCGCCGTGAGTTCCTCGCGGGCGATGGCGTCGGCCTGACGCAGCAGCGTGAGCCGCTCCTGGTTCACGCTGCCGACGATGCGGATCGCGAGACCCGGACCGGGGAACGGCTGACGCGACACGATCTCCTCGGGCAGCCCCAGCGCCCGGCCGACCGCGCGGACCTCGTCCTTGAACAGCAGGCGCAGCGGCTCGACCAGCTTGAACTGCAGGTCCTCCGGCAGGCCACCGACGTTGTGGTGGCTCTTGATGTTCGCGGTGCCGGTGCCGCCGCCGGACTCGACGACGTCCGGGTACAGGGTGCCCTGGACCAGGAAGTCGACGGTGTCGCCGTGCGCGGCGCTCTCGCCGAGCACCTCGGACACCGCGCCCTCGAAGCTGCGGATGAACTCGCGGCCGATGATCTTGCGCTTGGTCTCGGGGTCGGACACGCCGTCCAGCTCGCCGAGGAAGGTGTCGACCGCGTCGACGGTGATCAGCTTGGCGCCGGTGGCCGCGACGAAGTCCTGCTGGACCTGCTCGCGCTCACCCGCGCGCAGCAGCCCGTGGTCGACGAAAACGCAGGTGAGCTTGTCGCCGATCGCGCGCTGCACGAGGGCCGCGGCCACCGCGGAGTCGACGCCGCCGGACAGCCCGCAGATCGCCTGGCCGTCGCCGACCTGCTCGCGAACCCGCTCGATCAGGTCCTCGGCGATGTTGGCCGCGGTCCAGGTCGGTGCGATGCCCGCGATCTCGCGGAGGAAGCGGCTGAGCACGTGCTGCCCGTGCGGGGAGTGCAGCACCTCGGGGTGGTACTGGACGCCGGCCAGGCGCTTGGCCCGGTTCTCGAAGGCGGCGACGGGGGCGCCCGCGCTGGTCGCGGTCACCTCGAAGCCCTCCGGGGCGTCGGTCACGGCGTCGCCGTGGCTCATCCACACCGGCTGCAGCTCGGGCAGGCCCTCGTGGAGGAGGCCGCCGTCCACGCTCAGCTGGGTGCGGCCGTACTCACGGGTGCCGGTGTGGGTGACGGTGCCGCCGAGCGCACCGGCCATCGCCTGGAATCCGTAGCAGATGCCGAACACCGGGATGTCATGGTCGAACAGCCGGGCGTCGAGCTGCGGTGCGCCGTCGTCGTACACGCTGGACGGGCCGCCGGACAGGATCACCGCCGCGGGACGACGGGCCACGATCTCCTCGACGGTCGCCGTATGCGGGACCACCTCCGAGTAGACGTTGGCCTCCCGTACCCGGCGAGCGATCAGCTGCGCGTACTGCGCCCCGAAGTCGACGACGAGAACGGGATGCTGCTGGGAGGAGCCGGAGTGCTGGGTGTCTGCCACGCCGATCAGTCTAGTCAGCGCCCGGACTCCCCCGCCCACACCCCCGCGGAGCAGGCCCTCCGCCTCCCCGCGGCGGCCCACTCAGGCTACGTCGGACGCCTTCGCGGCCTTGCCCGTGCGCACCTCGACGATCGGCAGCACCAGGGCCGCCGGTGAGGACGCGGGCACCACGGGGCTGTTCGGCGCCACCGGGCTGATCCGTCGGTAGGCCTCGCCCTGGGCGGGCCGGCTGTCCTGCTCGCCCTTGTTCGGCCACAGCGACGCGGCCCGCTCGGCCTGCGCGCTGATGGTCAGCGACGGGTTCACCCCGAGGTTGGCCGACACCGAGGCCCCGTCCACCACGCTCAGCGTCGGGTAGCCGTACACCCGGTGGTACGGGTCGATGACGCCGCGACTCGGGTCGGCGCCGATCGCGCAGCCGCCGAGGAAGTGCGCGGTGAGCGGGATGTTGAAGATCTCGCCCCAGGTGCCGCCCGCGACGCCGTCGATCTTGTCCGCGATCCGTCGGGTGGCGTCGTTGCCGGCCGGGATCCACGTCGGGTTCGGCTCGCCGTGGCCCTGCCTGCTGGTGACCCTGCGCCCGAACACGCCGCGCTTGGTGTACGTGGTGATCGAGTTGTCCAGGTTCTGCATGACCAGGGCGATGATGGTGCGCTCGCTCCAGTTCCTCACCGTGAGCATGCGCAGCATCTGCATCGGGTTCTTCGCGACGACGCCGAGGAACTTCACCCAGCGCGGGGTGGTGCCGCCGCCGTCGGTCATCAGGGTCTGCAGCAGCCCCATCGCGTTGGAACCCTTGCCGTAGCGGACCGGCTCGATGTGGGTGTCCGCGGTCGGGTGGAACGAGGAGGTGATCGCCACGCCCCGGGTCAGGTCCATGGCCGGGTCGACGTCGCGCCTGCCCGCGCCGACGATGGACTCGGAGTTGGTGCGGGTGAGCTCACCGAGGTGGTCGGACAGCCTCGGCAACGCACCGGTGTCCTTCATCTTGTGCAGCAGGTGCTGGGTGCCCCAGGTGCCGGCGGCGACCACGACGTGCTGCGCGGTGTAGGTCTTGTTGTTCTTGCGCACCTTGGCGCCGGTGCGGCGGGTGGCCACGTCCCAGGTGCCGTCCGAGGCCTCGAACAGCCCGGTCACGGTGGTCATCGGGACGATCTGCGCGCCCGCCTTCTCCGCCAGGCCGAGGTAGTTCTTGAGCAGGGTGTTCTTGGCGCCGTGCCGGCAGCCGGTCATGCACTCGCCGCACTCGATGCAGCCGGTCCGCGCCGGGCCGACGCCGCCGAAGTACGGGTCCTCGACGGTCTTGCCCGGTTCGCCGAAGAACACACCGACCGGGGTCTGGATGAACGTGTCGCCGACGCCCATGTCCTCGGCCACCGACTTGATCACCTCGTCCGCGGGCGTCATGTGCGGGTTGCGGACCACGCCGAGCATCTTCTGCGCCTGCTCGTAGTACGGGCTGAGCTCGTCGTGCCAGTCGGTGATGTCGCGCCACTGCGGGTCCTGGAAGAACGACGCGGGCGGCTTGTAGAGCGTGTTCGCGTAGTTCAGCGAGCCGCCGCCGACCCCCGCCCCGGCGAGGATCAGGACGTCGCGCAGCAGGTGCACGCGCTGGATGCCGTAGCAGCCCAGTGCCGGCGCCCACAGGAACCGCTTGAGGTCCCAACTGGTCTTCGCGAAGTCGGCGTCGGCGTACCGCCGACCCGCCTCGAGGATGCCGACCCGGTACCCCTTCTCCACCAGCCGGAGCGCGGTGACGCTGCCACCGAATCCGGAACCGATGACCAGGACATCGAAGTCCGTCGCGCGCTTGCCCATGGAGACCTCCACCGTGAACGAAGAGTTGTTACTCGCCAGTATGCACCGACCCCCTGTGACCGGAGCCACAGGGGGTCGACTGACTGTAACGCCAGGTATCGGTAACGGCGTGGAAAGCGTTCGGCGGAGCGGGTCAGGCCCGGACGGTCAGCCCGACCTTCTGGAACTCCTTGAGGTCGGAGTACCCGGACTTGGCCATCGAGCGACGCAGTCCGCCGACCAGGTTCAGCGACCCGTACGGGTCGTCGGACGGGCCGGTGAGCACCTGGTCCAGGCTGGGCCGGTCGCCGAACGAGACCGGCAGCATGGCGCCGCGCGGCATCGAGGGGTGCGCGGCCGCGGACGGCCAGTACCAGCCGCCGCCCGGCGCCTCGGCGGCCACGGCCAGCGGGGCACCGAGCACCGCGGCGTCCGCGCCGCAGGCGATGGCCTTGGCCAGGTCCCCGGAGGTGCTGATGTCGCCGTCGGCGATCACGTGGACGTAGCGTCCGCCGGTCTCGTCGAGGTAGTCGCGGCGGGCGGCCGCGGCGTCGGCGATCGCCGTCGCCATCGGGACGCCGATGCCGAGCACCTCGCCGGTGGTGGTGGCGCCCGCGGTCGAGCCGTACCCGACGATGACGCCGGCCGCACCGGTCCGCATCAGGTGCAGGGCGGTGCGGTGGTCGCTGACGCCGCCCGCGACAACCGGGACGTCCAGCTCGGCGATGAACGTCTTCAGGTTCAGCGGTTCGTCGCCGTTCGCGACGTGCTCGGCCGAGATGATCGTGCCGTGGATGACGAGCAGGTCGATGCCGGCCTTCACCAGTGCCGGGGTCAGCGCGCGCGCGTTCTGCGGGCTGACCCGGACCGCGACGGTCACGCCCGCGGCCCGCACCTGCGCGACCGCGGCCGCGAGCAGCTCCGGCTGGATCGGGGCGGCGTGCAGCTCCTGCAGCTTGGCGATCGGCGCGTCGGCATCGACGTCGGACTCGGCGATCTGCACCAGCTCGGCGATCTTGGCCTCGACGTCGGCATGCCGACCCCACAGCCCCTCACCGTTGATCACGCCGAGGCCGCCGCGCTTGCCCAGCTCGATCGCGAACGCCGGCGAGACCAGCGCGTCGGTCGGGTGGGCGAGCACCGGGATGTCGAAGCGGTACGCGTCGAGCTGCCAGGCCGTCGACACCTCCTTGGACGAACGTGTCCGCCGGGAGGGGACGATGTCGATGTCGTCCAGCTCATAGGTGCGACGGGCCGTGCGGCCCATGCCGATCTCAACGAGGTCGCGCACGCGCGCCCCTTTCTTCGATGTGGCTGATGGTTGCCTGGATCAGGCGGGAACTTACGCGTCCGCGGTCAGCGCGCGACGTAGTTCGGCGCCTCGACAGTCATGGTGATGTCGTGCGGGTGGCTCTCCTTGAGGCCCGCCGCGGTGATCTGCACGAACTGCGCTTCCTGCAGCTCCTCGATGGTCGACGCGCCGGCGTAACCCATCGCGGCGCGCAGCCCGCCGGTGAGCTGGTGGGTGACCTGGGAGAGCGGGCCGCGGAACGGCACCCGGCCCTCGATGCCCTCGGGGACCAGCTTGTCCTCGGACAGCACGTCGTCCTGGAAGTAGCGGTCCTTGGAGTAGGACTTGGCCTGGCCGCGGCTCTGCATCGCGCCGAGCGAGCCCATGCCGCGGTAGCTCTTGAACTGCTTGCCGCCGACCAGGATCAGCTCGCCCGGGGACTCGGCGGTGCCCGCCAGCAGCGAGCCGAGCATGGCCGTCGACGCACCGGCCGCGAGGGCCTTCGCGATGTCGCCGGAGAACTGCAGGCCACCGTCCGCGATGACCGGCACACCCAGCGGCTTGCACGCGGCGACGGCCTCGAGGATCGCGGTGATCTGAGGCGCGCCGACACCGGCGATGACCCGGGTGGTGCAGATGGAGCCAGGCCCGACGCCCACCTTGACGGCGTCGGCACCCGCCTCGACCAGCGCCAGAGCACCGGCGCGGGTCGCGACGTTGCCGCCGATGATCTGCACCCGGTCGCCGACCTCGGCCTTGATCTTGGTGATCATCTCGAGCACGTTGATGGAGTGACCGTGTGCGCTGTCGACCACGAGCACGTCGACGCCCGCGTCGGTCAGCATCATCGCGCGGGCCCAGGAGTCGTCACCGACGCCGACCGCGGCACCGACCAGCAGCCGGCCGTCGCGGTCCTTGGTGGCGTTCGGGTGCTGTTCGGTCTTGACGAAGTCCTTGACCGTGATCAGACCGGTCAACTTGCCCTGGCCGTCAACGATCGGCAGCTTCTCGAGCTTGTGCCGACGCAGCAGGCCGAGCGCGGCCTCCGCGGTGACGCCCTCACGGGCGGTGATCAGGGGCGCCTTGGTCATGACCTCGGAGACCGCGCGGTTCTGGTCCACCTCGAACCGCATGTCGCGGTTGGTGATGATGCCGACCAGCTGGCCGGCGTCGTCGGTGACCGGCAGTCCGGAGATCCGGAAGCGCGCGCACTGCGCGTCGACCTCGGCGATGGTGTCGGTCGGCTTGCAGGTGACCGGGTCGGTGATCATGCCCGCGTCGGAACGCTTGACGGTCTCGATCTGGCCGGCCTGGGCCTCGGCCGAGAGGTTGCGGTGCAGCACGCCCATGCCGCCGGCGCGCGCCATCGCGATCGCCATCCGGGCCTCGGTGACCGTGTCCATCGCGGAACTCACCAGCGGGACACGGAGGCGGATCTCGCGGGTCAGCTGGCTGGAGGTGTCGACCTGGCTCGGGATGACGTCCGACGCGGCGGGCAGCAGCAGCACGTCGTCGAACGTGAGACCCAGCATCGCCACCTTGTCCGGGCGATCTCCGCCGGTGCGCACGTGTCCTCCGGATGTACTCATACGGCTCGGGACCTTTCCTGGAACTGTGGGGCGGCACCACATCGGGGGCTCGTGACCCTCGTGGGCGCGAATGCGGCGGGAGTGCTCGGACGAGGGGAAGAACGCTCGACTGGGGGCGGATTCTTCCCTCAGCCCGGACACCATGGTATCGGCTGCACTCACCTGCGGGCGAACGTGGTGAGTGTGACGGGTGGCGCAGACCCACTCGGCCTGCGTACCGTGGTGCTGTGCGTGATCAACTGCCCCCCGGTCTGCCGCCGGATCCGTTTGCCGGTGACCCTGCAGACCCCTCCGCCGCGCTCGACGCGATCGAGCCCGGTCAGCCCCTCGACGCCCAGGAGCGACTGGCCGTCGAGGAGGACCTCGCCGACCTCGCCGTCTACGAGGCACTGCTCGGCCACCGCGGCATCCGCGGTCTGGTCGTGTGCTGCGACGACTGCCAGCAGGACCACTACCACGACTGGGACATGCTGCGAGCCAACCTGCTCCAGCTGCTGGTCGACGGCACGGTCCGCCCGCACGAGCCGGCCTACGACCCAGTCCCCGAGGCCTATGTCACCTGGGACTACTGCCGCGGCTACGCGGACGCGTCGATGAACGAGGCGCTGCACGGCGACGGCTTCGACCTCTAGACCGAACACAGACGAACGGCCCGACAAGTCATCTTGTCGGGCCGTTCGTCTGCGTTGAGCGCTGTCCGCGCCGGTGTTGCCACGACCGCCGCCGGTGCGGCTAGCTGGTCGCGGGTGAAGTCAGATCCCTCGGCGTCTCGACCGTCGTCGAGGCGGGCGGCGGCGGGGTCGTCGTCGCGCTGGGCACCCCGGTCTGCGGTTCGCCCGGTCCCGGCTTGGGCGTCGGCGAGGGCGAAGGGGACGGCTGGGGGGACGGAGACGGGGACGGGGACGGCGCCGGCGTGGTCGGCTCCGACGTCACCGGCGGCACGCTCGGGACCACCGGCAGTTCGGTGGGCCCCGGCGGCACCGTGGTCGCCGGCACGCCGGGCACCGTGGTGACGGGCGGAGCCGGCGCCGTGGTGGTGACACCGGCCGCGGCACTCTCACCGGGAGTGGTGGTCACCGGGCTGGTCGGGGCGCCGCTCTTTGCGGCATCGGCCATCAGCTTGTCCATCCGGGCGGTCAGCGCGTCCCGCTTGTCGGACTCGTTGACATCCGTGACCCGCTTGCCCGCCGACTGCAGCAGTTGGACCGCCGCTGTCGAGTCGCCGGCCTTGATCAGCCGCTCGGCTTCCTCGAGATTCATGGTGGTGTCGATGCTGGCGACGGTCGAGTTCGCGCGCTCGGTGAACACGACCTCCTTGACCTTCCACAGCGGATCACCGGGCACGGCGTTGTACGAGAAGACGGTGAGACCGGCCATCACGACGGCCACGGCGGCGGCCGCACCCGCGATCGGACGCAGCAACCGGAGGCCACGACGACCGTGGCGACCCGCACCGGAGAGTTGGTGGTCGACTGCCGCGACCACCCGGTCGAGGGTCGGCTCGGCCGGCATCGCCGGCGCGAGGATCTCGGCCCGCCAGTCGGCCAGCAACGCCGCGAGCTCGCTCTCCTCGGGGCTGCCGGTGGCCACTGAGCGGCCGCCCGAGAGCGCGTCGAGCAGGGCGTCGTCGCGTTGGACTTCCGCCAGGTCGAACGGCGTCGATGCGTCGACGTCGGCCGGATCATCGGCGGTCGGCGTCGCGCCTCGGGCGAGATCGGCATCGGACGTGGAGTATTGATCCGCCCGCCGGTCGTCTTCGCCGTGCTTGCTCCCCCTAGCCATACATCTCACCCGCTTTCGCTACTTCGGTTTTGAGTTTCGTGAGCGCCCGGTGTTGGGCAACTCGGACGGCACCCGCGGTACTCCCCACCGCGGCGGCCGTTTCTTCGGCGGACAGCCCGACCACCAACCGGAGAATGATGATCTCCCGATGCTTCTCGGAGAGCGTCGCCAACAGCGTCTTCATCTGCCGGCCGGTCTCCGAGTCGAGCGCGAGCTTCTCCGGTCCTTCCTCGGTCGAGACGACGTCGGGCACCTCTGCCATCGACTCCGCCTTGTTACGTCCGGCGTTGCGATGCGCGTCGGCGACCTTGTGTGCGGCAATCCCGTACACGAAGGCCATGAAGGGCCTGCCCTGATCTCGGTACCGCGGAAGCGCGGTCATCACAGCCAGGCACACCTCCTGCGCCACGTCGTCCGCGGAAAGCTGTCCTCTTTCCGCGACTCCGACCCGTGACCGGCAGTAACGCACGACCATGGGTCGGACTGTCTCCAACACTCGAGCCAGGGCAACCCGGTCGCCCTGCGCTGCCGCAGCGACTGCCGAGTCCAATTCCTCGCTCGTAGTAGTCATCGTGAGAGATCGTCCTGGCGTTACAGGGACGCCCACACGGGGCGTTCCCACCTGGCGGTGGAATAGTCGAAGGATAGCGACAGACCCTCACGGGTTTCTGAATCGCCCACCCCAGTCACGGATCTGGCGTCGACACGCGTCCCGGACCCCGGCCGCCTCCGGGCTCGGCTGCACGCCGTTGAGCAGCATCGCGGCCGCCCACCGCAGCGGAACCAGCCCGTGTTCGGCACAGCTTTCGACAATTTCCGCGGCGGGCGCGGCGGCCGCCGCGGGATCCGGCCCGGCGCTGACCGCGGCGGCCAGCAGCAGCTTCGACTTGACCTGGTGGCGCACCGAGTCTGTGTCCCGCGCCAGTTCGACGGCCAGCCCCGCGTGCCGGTGGCCGCGGTCGGGGTCACCGGACGCCAGGGACATCTCGGCGGTGACCCAGTTCAACCGGATCTGCTGGCGCCACAACCGCGGGTCACCGGCGTCGAGGAGTTCGGCGCACCGCGCCAGCAACCGGAAACCGAGGTCCAACCGGCCGCAGCCGAGGACGTCGGCGGCCAGTCCGGTCAGCGCGTCGGCGCGGGCCGCCCGGCCGCTCACCCCGGCCGGGTCCGCGGCCGATCCGAGCACACCCAGCGCCCGGCCGTCGAACCCGGACGCGAGTCGGTGCCAACCGAGCTGACGCAGCAGCGACGCCTCGGTGCTCGACGCCAGCGACGACACCACGGGATCCGGCCGGCCGGCGGCAACCCGGTTCAGTTCGGTGTGCGCCGCGGCGTAACGACCCTGCCCGCCGAGGGCGACCGCCCGCAGCCAGTGCCCCTCGGCGGTCTCCGCCTGCGGCAGTTCCCGCGTCCCCGGCCGCGGGCCGAAGGCGGCAGCGGCCAGCAGGCCCACCCCCGGGGCGGCATCGGACTGGGTGGCGTCGGACTGGTCGGCGAGGAGGGGAGGCACGGCGTAAGAGTAGGTCCCGCGGCCCGGTCCCCCACCACCCGCCGGCAGACAAGGCGTCCCGCGGCGGACGAGTGGGACAATTCGCCGCCGCGCTCTCACATACCCATTCACGCCGGACCTGTCTATAGTTTTCCTCTCATTTACATTCAGTACATTCAGCATAAGGATTGCTGTTCAATGATCCGGATTCTCCGACCGCGCGGGCTGCGCCACGCCGTGCACGAATAGGACCTGACCACTATATTCAGTTCCAGGCACAGGCTGTCCGCGGCCAACCGTGGATCGAATCGCAGCCGCCCGAATCACAATTCGGTGTCGATGTCGATGAACGGAATGTTAATTTCGTGCTGCCGCGCTATGGAAATCGCCACTCACGAAAGTATTGACTCCATTTCCGTCACACCTCTAACGTTGCGAAGGGAATTGAATACGCGACCTTAGGAGATGACATGCCGCAGCCGAATCACCTCCCCGGCCCCAACGCCGATATCTGGGACTGGCAGATGCACGGACTCTGCCGCGGAGTCGACTCCTCGATGTTCTTCCACCCGGACGGGGAACGCGGCCGGGCCCGAGCACAGCGCGAGACGCGAGCCAAGGAGATGTGCCACCGGTGCCCCGTGCTCGCGCAGTGCCGCAGCCACGCCCTCAGCGTCAGCGAGCCGTACGGGATCTGGGGCGGCATGTCGGAAGCCGAACGGGAGATGCACGCCCGTCGCGGCCGCCACCGCATCGCGGTGTGACGTGAGGACCGGCCGATGCGAAGGCCCCCGGACGAATTTCCGTCCGGGGGCCTTCGTGTGTGTCACGACAACGCGTGTGACGTTCGAGCGCGCCTAGTGGCTGTGGCCGTGCCCGTGGTCCTCGACCGCGTCGACAGGCTTCTCCACGACGGCGCTCTCGGTGGTGAGCACCATCCGCGCGACGGAGACGGCGTTGACGACCGCGGAACGGGTCACCTTCACCGGGTCCACCACACCGTCGGCGAGCAGGTCGCCGTAGGTGAGGGTCGCGGCGTTGAAGCCATGACCCTTGGGCGCCTCGGCGACCTTGCTGACCACGACGGACCCGTCGACGCCGGCGTTGGTGGCGATCCAGAACAGCGGCGTGCTCAGCGCGACCCGCAGGACCTCGACACCGGTCGCCTCGTCGCCGGTGAGCGACGCGGCAAGGGCGGCGAGGCCCTGACCGGCCTGCACCAGCGCGGAACCGCCGCCGGGGACGATGCCCTCCTCGACCGCGGCCTTGGCCGCGTTGACCGCGTCCTCGACCCGGAACTTGCGCTCCTTGAGGTCGGTCTCGGTGGCGGCGCCGACCTTGATCACCGCGACGCCGCCGGCCAGCTTGGCGAGGCGCTCCTCGAGCTTCTCGCGATCCCAGTCGGAGTCGGAGTTCTCGATCTCACGGCGCAGCTGGCCGACCCGGGTGGCGATGTCCGCCTCGGTGCCCGCACCGTCGACGATGGTGGTCTCGTCCTTGGTGACCACGACGCGGCGTGCGTTGCCCAGCAGCTCGAGGCCGGCTTCCTTGAGGGAGAGCCCGACGTCGGTGTTGATGACGGTGCCCGCGGTGACGACCGCGAGGTCGTCGAGGAACGCCTTGCGGCGGTCGCCGAAGAACGGCGCCTTGACCGCGACCGCCTTGATCGTCTTGCGGATGGCGTTGACCACCAGCGTGGAGAGCACCTCGCCCTCGACGTCCTCGGCGATGATCAGGAGCGGCTTGCCGGACTCGGCGACCTTCTCGAGCAGCGGCAGGACGTCGGGCAGGGAGCTGATCTTGTCGCGGACGAGCAGGATCAGCGCGTCCTCGAGGATCGCCTTCTGGGCGTCGACGTCGGTGACGAAGTAGGGCGAGAGGTAGCCCTTGTCGAACTGCACGCCCTCGGTGACGACGAGCTCGGTCTGCGTGGTCGAGGACTCCTCGATCGTGACGACGCCGTCGACGCCGACCCGGGTCATGGCCTCGCCGACCAGCTCGCCGATCTCCGCGTCACGCGAGGAGACGGTGGCGACCTGCGCGATGGCGGCCTTGCCCTCGACCGGGGTGGCGGCCGCGAGCAGTGCCTCGACGACCAGGTCGGCGCCCTGGGCGATGCCCGCCCCGAGGGAGATCGGGTTGGCGCCTGCGGCGACGTTCTTCAGGCCGCCGCGGACCAGGCCCTGCGCGAGCACGGTGGCGGTGGTGGTGCCGTCGCCGGCGACGTCGTTGGTCTTGGTGGCGACGCTCTTGACGAGCTGGGCGCCGAGGTTCTCGAAGGGATCCTCGAGCTCGATCTCACGGGCGATGGAGACGCCGTCGTTGGTGACGGTCGGGCCGCCGAAGGCCTTGGCGAGGACGACGTGCCGGCCGCGGGGGCCGAGGGTCACCTTGACCGCGTCGGCCAGCTGGTCGACGCCGCGCTCGAGCGCACGACGCGCCTTCTCGTTGAACTCAATCTGCTTGGACATAGTACGTAGCTGCTCCTGGCTCGGGAGGGTCCGTCAACGCGATCCGCCCCGGGGTCACCGAGAAGAGGGGACACCGGGGCGGACTGCGAGTGGGCTTACTTGGAGATGACAGCCAGCACGTCGCGTGCCGACAGGATCAGGTACTCCTGACCGGCGTACTTGATCTCGGTTCCGCCGTACTTGCTGTAGATGACGGTGTCGCCTTCCTTGACATCGACCGGGATGCGGTTGCCCTTGTCGGTCACGCGGCCTTCGCCAACGGCGACGACGGTGCCCTCCTGGGGCTTCTCCTTGGCCGTGTCGGGGATGACCAGGCCTGAGGCAGTCGTCGTCTCGGCCTCGTTGGCCTGGACGAGGATCTTGTCCTCGAGCGGCTTGATGTTCACGCTCGCCACGATGAGCCCTCCACTTTCAGGGGTACTTGCGCCCGGGGCTGTTCCCCGGGCGTGTCGGTTTTGTTCTTCACGCAAGCGGCCCCTCACCGAGCCCCGTCGTCGCGGGTGCCGAGGCTGGGTCAGCGCCAACTAGCACTCTATACATGCGAGTGCCAGCGCTCAAGGGCAGGCGGCGCCACCGGACCGCCCGCGCCACGATCAGCCAGTCACCCATAGAGACCGTGGGTGACGAGAAGGTGACCTAGAGTCGTCGCCGTGGCAAACATCAGCAGACGTGGATTTCTCGGGCTCGCCGGACTGGGCGCCGCAGGCGCCGTCGGCCTCGGAACGTTCGGCCGGGCGCCGTGGGGAACCTGGTACGCGGCCGCCGACGCGCTCCCCGAGTACCTGGCAGGCACGACCCTCGAGGCCGTGGCCACCCCGCTCGGCGGATCCGGCTACCGCGCCCTGACCGCGGGTCCGGGCTGGCCGATGATCGTGCGCGGCGAACTCGCGGGCGCACAGTCCGGGCGCGAGGAGCGCCGCCGGGTGCTGGCCTCCTTCGTCCAGCTGACCGACCTGCACGTGGTCGACGCCCAGTCGCCGATGCGGTTCGAGTACGTGCACCCGTTCACCGGGTCGGCGTTCCGCCCGCACGAGACGCTCACCACCCAGGGACTGGTGTCCCTGGTGTCCCGGATCAACTCCCTGCGGGGCGGCCCGCACACCGGGCGCCCGTTCGACGCGGTCGTGACCACCGGCGACAACACCGACAACAAGGAGCACGCCGAACTCGGCTGGCTGCTCACCGCGCTCAACGGCGGCACCTTCATCCCCAACACCGGTGCCGCGGACCGTTACGAGGGCGTGCAGAACTCCGGCGCGGACCTGTACTGGAACCCCGAGTCGCCGATCCAGGACATGTACAAGAAGGCCGGATTCCCGGAGATGCCCGGACTGCTCGGCGCGGCCCTGCGGCCGGTCACCAGCCCGGGCCTGCGCACCCCCTGGTACAGCGTGTTCGGCAACCACGACGACGCGATCTCCGGCACCCTCCCCAACGGGATCCCGCTGCTCGAGAACATGTACACGGGATCGCTCAAGATCGAGGCACCGAACTCGGAGCAGGCTCGTGCCATCGGCAGTGCCGCCAGTTCCGATCCGTCGGCCATCCCGGCCCTGCTCAGTGCGCTCACCACCCCGCCCCGCGTGGTCACCCCGGACGCCAGCCGCGCACCGTTCACGCCCCGGCAGTTCATCGCGGCCCACCTCGATCCGGCCAACACCGGCCCCGGCCCGGTCGGCCACGGCTTCGCCCCCGACGCCGGCGAGTCCGGCATCGGCTACTACTCCTTCGAGATCGCGCCCGGCGTCGTCGGCATCAGCATGGACTCCACCAGCCGCGCGGGAGGCGTCGACGGCGCGCTCGGCGAGGCCCAGTTCCGCTGGATCGAGCAGACCCTGCAGGCGGGGAGCAGCCGCTACTTCGACGACGGCGGCCGGCCGGTCACCCAGTCCCGCACGGACACCTACTTCCTGCTCTTCAGCCACCACACCAGCGACACCATGGCCGAGCTCACGCCCGACCCGGAGAACCCGGGCGAGCGCCGGTACACGGGCGCCCAGCTGGTCCAGCTGCTCAACCGGTTCCCGAACGTGCTGGCCTGGGTCAACGGCCACACCCACGAGAACCGGATCGCCCCCCGCCCCGGACCGACCCCGGCGCAGGGCTTCTGGGAGATCAACACCGCCTCGCACATCGACTTCCCGCAGCACGCCCGGATCATCGAGGTGGTCGACAACGCCGACGGGACGGTCTCGCTGCTCACCACGCTGATCGAGTCGGACGCCCCGTACTCGGTCCCGCACGGCGACTTCTCGGCAACCGGGCTGGCGTCGCTCTACCGCGAGCTGTCCTTCAACGACATCCACATGGAGCCGGAGGAGATGGGCGCCTCGGGCGACCACAACACCGAACTGGTGCTGCCGTCACCGCGCGCCTGACCAGTACAGACGCCGAAATGCCCGCCGATTGCGCGGGTATTTCGCGTTCGGTACGGTCGGTGCCGTGCAGCTGACGCGATTCACCGATCTCGGGCTGCGAGTCGTGATGCGGCTCGCCGTCGCCCCCGGCGGCGGCGGGCTGACCACCAGCCAGGTGGCGGACGAACTGTCCATCCCCTACACCCACACCGCGAAGGTGGTCGCGCGGCTGAGCGAACTCGGCATGGTCGAGGCCCGCCGCGGTCGCGGCGGCGGACTGTCCATCACCGACGCCGCCCGTCGCACCTCGGTCGGCTGGCTGACCCGGGCGCTCGAGGGCGACGGCGAGGTCGTCACCTGCGAGGGCGACACCCCCTGCCCACTGCGGAACGCGTGCCGCCTGCGTACCGCGCTGCGGCGCGCCCAGGACGCGTTCTACGACTCGCTCGACGGCATCACCGTCGCGGAGCTGACGTCGCCGCCGACATCGCAGACCCTGCTCACCCTCTCCCCGACCGTGGTGGCGGGGCCGGTGGCAACCTAGCCACCCGCCCGACGACGGCGGCGTCAGTCGCTCGCCTGCTGCCGGCGGGCCTGGCCGCGGCGGACCGCGGCGGTGATGATGCGGACACCGACCGCGATCAGGATCAGATTTCCCACGATCTGCACCGACACGACGGCCCGGGCGACCTCACTCTCGGCGGCGATGTCCCCGAAGCCCACGGTCGAGAAGCACACCAGCGTGAAGTACAGAGAGTCGATCCTCGACAACGGTTCGTTGAAGTCGCCGGGCGCGTCCACCGACATCAGGTAGTACAGCGTGGCGAAGGACAGCAGGTACGCGGGCAGGGTCAGCGCGAGGGCCTCGACCCCCTGCAGCGCGGGATACTGCGCCCGCACGATCTTCCGGATCTGCCAGACGCACAGCACCGTCACCGCCGTCAGGCCGAACACCAGTCCGGCGAAGGCCGACGCCGACTGCAGGTCGGTCATCGGCACCGCGAAGTACGCCACCAACAGCAACACCGCGGTGCCCGCCGGACGCACCACCGCCCGGCGGATCAGCCTGCGGCGCTCCGCCTTCGGCAGGGCCTCGAAGCGCTCAGTTTGCATCGCCCCGGTCCCGCGACTGGCTCACCGTCACGGACAGTCCGGGGTCGGTGGCGACGTTCAACGGGGACGGACTTGCGCCCCCGGCAATCACGTGGGCACCCAGTGCGGCAATCATCACCCCATTGTCGGTGCACAGCCGCGGCTTCGGGATGCGAAGCGTCAAACCGGCCGCCGCGCAGCGCTCCTCCGCCATCGAGCGGATCCGCGAGTTGGCCGTCGCACCGCCGCCGAGGACCAGGGTGTCCACCCCGATGTCGGTGGCCGCGCGGACCGCCTTCATGGTGAGCACGTCGGCCACCGCCTCCTGGAAGCTCGCGGCGATGTCGGGGATCGACAGCGGTTCGCCGGCCCGCTCGCGGGACTCGACGTACCGCGCGACCGCCGTCTTGAGACCCGAGAACGAGAAATCGTTGCGGGCGTCGCGCGGGCCGGTCATCCCGCGGGGAAAGGCGATCGCCTTCGGGTCCCCCGCCTGTGCCGCCGCGTCCAGGGCCGGACCGCCCGGGAACCCGAGGCCGAGCAGGCGCGCCACCTTGTCGAAGGCCTCCCCCGCCGCGTCGTCGACCGTGGTGCCGAGTTCGGTGATCGGCTTGGCCAGGTCCTCCACGTGCAGCAGGTGGGTGTGCCCACCGGAGACGAGCAGCGCCACGCACGGCGGCATCGGCCCGTGTTCGAGGGTGTCCACGGCGACGTGGCCGCCGAGGTGGTTGAGCGCGTAGAAGGGCACGTCCCACGCCGCCGCGTACGCCTTCGCCGCGGCCGCACCGACGAGCAGCGCGCCCGCGAGCCCGGGGCCGATGGTGACGGCCAGGGCGTCGGGCTTGGCGATGCCGGCCTGCGCCAGGGCACGACGCATGGTCGGCACGATCGCCTCGAGGTGCGCGCGCGAGGCCACCTCGGGCACCACGCCGCCGTACCGCGCGTGCTGGTCGACGCTGGAGGCCACCTCGTCCGCGAGCAGCTCGCAGGTGCCGTCCGGGCGCCAGCGGACGATGCCGACTCCCGTTTCGTCGCAGGAACTCTCGATGCCCATCACGATCATGCTCGTTCGCCCTCCGGCTGTCCGTCCACGGTGACATCCCCCGTCGCTTCGCTCGCCACAGTGACATCCCCCGTCGCTTCGCTCGCCCCGGCCCGACGCATGGTGTACGCGTCGGCGCCGCTGGGCTGGTAGTAGTTTCGGCGGATCCCGACGCTCTCGAAGCCCTCGCGCCGGTACAGCCCGATCGCGGGTTCGTTGTCGGTACGCACCTCGAGGAACACCGGTCCGCCGTGCGCGTCGGCCTCCCGCAGCAACGCCGCGAGCAGCAGCGAGCCGATCCCGTGGCCCTGGCGGGCGGGGTCGACGCCGATGGTGTGCACCTCGGCCTCCGGGTCGGACGCGGTACCCAGCAGCGCGATTCCGGCGTACCCGAGTGTCGTGCCCGCGTCGTCGCGCGCCACGAAGTAGCGGTTGTGGGGCTGGGCCAGTTCGGCGCGAAACGCGTCGGCGCTCCACGGTCCGTCGCCGGGGAAGAGCGCCTCCTCCAGTTCGGCGCACCGCGCGGCGTCGGCCACCGTCATCGCGACAATACGCGCGCTCATTTCTTGCGATCCGCCATCTCAACCGCGTCGGGACGACGAAGGTAAAGCGGCACAAGAGGTTCCGGCTCTGCATCGGAGTTCAACGCGGCCGCGGCGACGCGAACGAGGGCGGCAGGCGACGGCGTCTCCACCGGCTCGACGGGCAGGTCGAACAGGTCCACGTGCCGGGCGGACCCGGCCACGGCGGCCGACGGCATCGGGTCGAGGTCGGCGGGCTTGTTCACCGCAGGACCCTCCACCCGCGCGCCCGCGGAGTACCGGGCCCAGTACACCTCGCGGCGCCGGGCGTCGGTGACCACCAACAGGTCCCGGCCGAGCGCGGCTTCCGAGGCGATGGCGTCGAGGCTGCAGACCCCGTGCACGGGGATGCCCAGGGCGTCGGCGAAGGCGGCCGCCGTGGCCATCCCCACCCGCAGCCCGGTGAACGGGCCGGGCCCGGCACCGACGACCACGGCGTCCAGGTCCGCGGGGACGTGACCGGCCTCGGCCAGACACTCCAGGATGTGCGGCGTCAACACCTCCGCGTGGGCACGGGCGTTGACCGTGATTCGGGTGGCCAGCGCGTGCGGGGTGTCGCCGTCGAGGCGAACCACCCCCGCGGTCACGGCCGGAGTGGAGGTATCGACGGCGAGTACGAGCACGATTACCGAGGATACCCGCACGTCAGAACAGGTCTCGACGCTGCCCGCCGAGCTAGGACACCCAGCCCCACTCCGCGGTGCGCACATCGGACTCCGGTTCACGCCGCAGACGGACCAGCAGGTGCCGGTCAGCGAGGTGCTCGACCACGCCCTCGCCCCACTCCACCACCACGACCGCACCGGCCAGGTCGGTGTCGAGGTCCAGCGCGTCGAGTTCGTCGAAGGTCTGGGCGCCGCCACCGGAGCCCGCCTCGCCGGCGAGACCGAGCCGGTAGGCGTCCACGTGCACCATGGCCACCGGCTCGCCGCCGCCGGGGCGCTCACCCGCCCGGTGCTCGCGGGCGATGATGAACGTCGGCGAGCTCACCCGACCCTGCACCCCGAGCCCGGCCGCGATGCCGCGCGCCAACGCCGTCTTGCCCGCGCCGAGTGGACCGTCGAGCACCACCAGGTCCCCGGCGGCGAGCTCGACCGCCAGCCGACGGCCGAAGGCCTCGGTGTCCTCGGTGGTGGGCAGCGCAATGCTGGTCTGCGTCCGGTCAGCCACCGACGACGCTCCTTTCGGTCTGGTCCTGCTGCCGCATCGCTCGCACGAACAGCCGGTCGATCGCGTCGGTGACTCGCATCGGGAACTCCAGCTGCACCAGGTGCCCGGCCGAGGCCACCCGCACCAGCTCGCAGTCCAGCAGCGCGGCGGCCATCGCCTCGGACTGGGCGAACGGGATGACCATGTCGGCGTCGCCGCAGAGCACCAATGCGGGCAGTGTCGCGACCACCGGCAGCGCCTCCGACTCGTCGTGCAGCTCGAGCGACTCGAGGAAGTTCACGATGGTGGTCACCGAGGTGTCGTTGAGCATGCCCTCCGAGAACCGCACCAGGCTCGGGCTGACGTCGGTGCCGTACGAGGCCGCGCGCATGATCGGCGAGATCACCGCGCGGGCCGCGCCCCGGCCGAACTGGACCAGTCCGGGCGACGTACGGACCGCCAACCGGAACGCGTCGATCACGGGGTTGCGCAGGTTACGGCTCAGCCCGGTCTTGTTCAGGCCGGCGGCGGCGGTGGAGATCAGCCCCACCCCGATCACCCGTTCGTCGAACAGTTCCGGCCGCTGCCGGGCCAGGGCCAGGATCGTCATTCCGCCCATCGAGTGCCCGACCAGCAGCACCGGGCCGTCGGGCGCGACCGCGCGCAACACCGCGTCGAGGTCCCGGCCGAGCTGGCCGATGGTGCAGCTCGCGACGCTCGAGGTGCCGGAACGGCCGTGCCCGCGCTGGTCGTAGAAGACCATCCGCACCGCGGCGCCCCAACGACGTTCGAGCTGACGGCGCTGGAAGTGCCAGGACTCCATGCGCAGGCAGTAGCCGTGCACGAAGACCACGGTGACCGGCGCATCGGCCGGCCCGACCTCGCGCACCGCGAGCGGGGTGCCGTCGTCGGCCGCCACGACGCAGCCCCGGTCGGCCTCCATCATCCCGAAGTCCTCGCGGGCGTACCGGTCGCGGAAGCCCCGACGGCCCCGCGCCGGGCGACGGGCGACGCTGACGCCGGCCAGCGCACCGAGCCCCGCCGCCGTCACCGCGCCGCCGGCCAGCCCGGCCCGCTTCAACGGATTCACCTGGCCGCCCCTGCACCGCCGCGATAACTGCGCACCACGCGGCCACGGACGCCGGTCACCACTTCGTAGTGAATGGTGTCGAGCGCGTCCGCCCAGTCCTGGGCGACCGGACCGCCGCCGTCACCGGGCCCGAACAGGATCGCCTCGTCGCCCTCGGCCACCCGACCGGGGTCGGCGCCGAGGTCGATGACGACCTGATCCATGCACACCCTGCCGATCTGCGGGTAGCGCCGGTCGCCGATCTGCACCTCGAAACGCCCGCTGATCGCGCGCGGGATGCCGTCGGCGTACCCGACCGGCAGCAGCGCGACCGTGGTGTCCTGGTCCGCCACCCACGTGTGCCCGTAGGAGACTCCGGAACCGGCCGCAACCTTCTTGACCAGGGCCACCCGGGCCCGCAACGTCATCACCGGACGCAGCCCGAATTCGCCGAGATCGGGTACCGGGGACAGCCCGTACAGCGCAATGCCGGGGCGCACCATGTCGAAGGACAGGTCCGGCCGGGTCAGCACCGCCGCGGAGTTCGACATGTGCACCCGCTCGGCGCGCAGCCCGAGCGCGGCCGCCTGCGAGACGGCGTGACGCAGCGCCTCGACCTGGGTGTCGATCACCGGGTGGTGCGGCTGGTCGGCGTGGGCGAAGTGCGAGAACACCCCGCGGAACCGGGTCGCGCCCTCGGCCTCGGCCCGGGCCAGCCCGTCGAGCAGGTCTGCGAGCTCGGTCGGCGAGACGCCGTTGCGGTTGAGTCCCGTGTCCACCTTCATGGAGACGGCGGCGGTGGTGCCGACGGCGCGGGCCGCTGCCACCACCGCGTCCAGGTGCCGCGGCGAGGACACCGCGAGTTCGACGCCCGCGGCAATGGCGGGCGCGAAGTCGGCGTCGGGGGTGTGCAGCCAGGACAGCACCGGCGCATCGATGCCGCCGGCGCGCAATTCCAGCGCCTCGTCGAGCGTGGTGACACCGAGTTCGGCCGCACCCGCCGCCAACGCGGCCTTCGCGACCCGGACGGCGCCGTGGTTGTAGCCGTCGGCCTTGACCACCGCCATCAGCGCGGCGTCCCCGGCGTGTTCGCGCAGCACCCGCACGTTGTGTGCGAGGGCGTCGAGATCGATCAGTGCCTCCGCCTGCGGCGCGGGCTGTGCCTGCGGGTCACCCCGCTCCCCTGACTGGGTGGAGAATTCGGCACCCGCCGCGTGGACGTATGCCGCGACACTGGGCTTCGCGGGGATAATCATGGTCCGTCGATCCTGCCATTTTCGACCGAATCCCCAAATAGTTTCACATCCTCATGAGGTCACGGTTTGGGCACCTGTTGGGCGCGAAGAATCCGCACAGCCGCCCTGACCTGGGACAACAGCGCTCCGGCGGAAATAGGGGCCGCAGTGACCGATCTCTCACCCGCCGCCAGATTCGCGGCCAGCGAATGCGCCCGCGCCCCCATCGCCGCCGCCATTGCCAGGTCCAGGCCCGACGCCGTCAGTGCGCCGACCATGCCGGCCAGCACGTCACCCGAACCGGGTGTGGCAGCAGCCGAACCGGCCGCGTCGTTGAGCAGCACCTGACCGTCCGGACGCGCGATCACCGTGCACCGCCCCTTGAGCAGCACCGTGACGCCCCAGTCCGCGGCCAGCCGCCGGGTGTGCCCCACCCGGTCCGCCGCCGGATCGACGCCGGCGAGCCTCGCGAACTCCCCCGCATGCGGCGTGAGCAGGGTCGGCGCGGACCGCCCGGCCACCAGCCCCGGATCGGCCGCCAGGAGTGTGAGGCCGTCGGCATCCACCAGCACCGGCAGGTCGGTGCCGAGGACGGCGCGCAGCTGCGCCGCGGCGGACTCGCCGGTGCCCGCACCCGGACCCACCACCCACGCCTGGACCCGGCCGGCGTCCTCGACGCAATCGGCCGCAACCACCTCGGGCCACCTGGAAAGCACTTGCGCGGCAGCAGTTCCCGCATACCGCACCATCCCGGAGGTGGCGGTCACCGCGGCCCCCGCGCAGAGCACCCCGGCGCCGGGATAGCGGGCGCTGCCCGCCACCACGCCGACGACGCCTTGCGTGTACTTGTCGTCGCTCGCGCCCGGCACCGGCCAGCGCGCGCCGACCTCGGACGCGGTCAACGCCCGCACGGAGGCCTCCCCGGGCGCCAGTCCGATGTCGACAAGTTCGACCCGGCCGCAGTGTGCGGCGGCCAGCGCGTGCACCGGCTTGAGCGCGCCGAAGGCGACCGTGACCTGTGCCGTCACCGCCGGCCCGGGAGCCTCCCCGGTATCCGGGTCCACCCCGCTCGGCAGGTCGACCGCCACGATGGGCGCCGCCACCCGCCGGACCAGCGCCGCGGCGGGCGGGCGCAACGGCCCCCGGCCCGAGAGTCCCACGATGCCGTCGAGCACCAGGTCGGGATCGCCGAGGTCGGCCTCGGACCCCCGTGCCACCCGGCCGCCCGCGGCGCGCAGGGCGGCCAGCCCCGCCGCGTGTGCCCGGTCCGGGTCCAGCAGCACGGCGCGGACCGCCACACCGCGGCGGCGCAGCATCGCCCCGGCCCACAGGGCGTCGCCGCCGTTGTCGCCGGAACCGACCAGCAGGGTCACCCTGCGGCCCGCCACTCCCCCTGTGCGGGAACGCAGTTCGGAGGCCACCACCAGTTCGAGACCGTGCGCGGCGCGCCGCATCAACGTGCCCTCGGGCAGTGCCGCCAGCAGCGGAGCCTCAGCCGCACGCACCTGCTCGGCCGGGTAGTAGTCCCGCATCGCTGACCTCCTCGAGAAGATGGCGTCCGCCCCGTCGACCGTATCGGCTCCCGCTGCGGGGCGGTTCCCAGGGCGACGTCCGGGGTCTAGCCTGAAGCTATGCGTGCACCTTCGATTCACGCGCTCGGAGTCGTCTTGGCGTCCGGTCTGTTGCTCACGTCAGTGCTCACGGGATGCGCCACCACCGAGTCACCGGAAGTCTCGCTGACCGCGGGCGGATCCGCGACCGTGACGATCTCCAACATGCGGTTCAACCCGTCGATCCTGCGAATCCGGGCCGGCGACACGGTGACGTGGGTGTTCGCCGACCAGGGCACCGAGCACGGCGTGGTCTCGAACGCCAACGCCCAGGAGTACTTCGAGAGCGGCGTCCAGAGCAGCGGAGTCTACAGCCACAAATTCATCCGGGTCGGCATGAGCCGGTACTTCTGCTCCGAGCACGCCAGCATGGGCGGCACCATCATCGTGCGTTGACGGGTCCAGCCTCGCCGACGGGTCTAGCCTGGGGCGATGCGTGCACCCTCGATGCGCGGACTCGGGTCCGCCACGGCAATCGGACTCCTGCTGGCCTCCGCCGTGGTCGGCTGCGCCGACACAAGCAAACCCGACGCCGGCCAGGCGGCACCGACCTCGTCCGCCTCGAACGCAGACCCGACCGTGGTCGTCTCCGGGATGAGCTTCCAGCCGTCCACCGTGACGATCCGGGTGGGACAGGCGGTGACCTGGAAGTTCGACGACCGTGGCATCGCGCACAACGTGACCTCGGCCGCGGGCGCCCCCGCGCGGTTCGCGAGCACCATCATGACCGGCGGAAGTTACAGCCACACCTTCGACCAGCCCGGCACCTACCCGTACACCTGCACCCTGCATGCGGGGATGGCGGGCACCGTCGTCGTGCAGTGACCGGGTCGTGCAGTCATCGCGTCGTGCAGTGACCGAGCGGTTCGGTGACCTGCCGGTCACCGAACCTGCCCGGGTCTACTCGACGGTGACGGACTTCGCGAGGTTGCGCGGCTTGTCGACGTCGTAGCCCCGCACCTTCGCCACCTCGGCCGCGAACACCTGCAGCGGAACCGTGGACAGCAGCGGCTGCAGCAGGGTCGGCGCCGCCGGGATCTCGATCAGGTGGTCGGCGTGCGCCCGGACCGTCTCGTCGCCCTCCTCGGCAATGACGATCGTCCGCGCGCCCCGGGCCTTGATCTCCTGGATGTTCGAGACCAGCTTCGAGTGCAGTACCGCGCGCCCCTTGGGCGAGGGCATGACGACGATGACCGGCAGGCCCTCCTCGATCAGCGCGATCGGCCCGTGCTTGAGCTCGCCTGCGGCAAAGCCCTCGGCGTGCATGTACGCCAACTCCTTGAGCTTGAGCGCACCCTCGAGTGCCACCGGGTACCCGACGTGCCTGCCCAGGAACAGCACGGTCCGGGCGTCGGCAAACTCACGGGCCAGGGCCCGAACCGGCTCGGCCGTCTCCAGGACGCGGGCCACCAGCGCGGGCATGGCCTCGAGATCCGCGTACTCCCGGGCCACCTCGTCCGGGTACTTGGTGCCACGAGCCTGCGCCAGCGCCAGGCCCACGAGGTAGTTCGCGGTCACCTGCGCCAGGAACGCCTTGGTCGACGCGACCGCGATCTCCGGACCGGCCCGGGTGTAGAGGACGGCGTCGGCCTCGCGGGGGATCTGCGCGCCGTTGGTGTTGCAGATGGCCAGCACCCGCGCCTTCTGGTCCTTGGCGTGCTTGACCGCCTCGAGCGTGTCCGCGGTCTCGCCGGACTGGGAGATCGCCACCACCAGCGTCGAGCGGTCGAGCACCGGGTCGCGGTAACGGAACTCGCTGGCGAGCTCCACCTCGACGGGCAGCCGGGTCCAGTGTTCGATCGCGTACTTGGCGAGCAGTCCGGAGTGGTACGCGCTGCCGCAGGCGACGACGAAGACCTTGTCCACGTCGCGCAGCTCCTGGTCGGACAGGCGCTGCTCGTCGAGGACGATCTTGCCGTCCGCGAAGTGGCCGAGGAGGGTGTCGGCCACCGCGGTCGGCTGCTCCTCGATCTCCTTGAGCATGAAGTAGTCGTGGCCGCCCTTCTCGGCGGCGGCGAGGTCCCAGTCGATGCGGAACGGGCGGCCCTGCGCCTCGTTGCCGGCGAAGTCGCTGATCGTGTAGCCGTCGGCGGTGATCACCACCACCTGGTCCTGACCGAGCTCGATGGCGTCGCGCGTGTGCTCGATGAACGCAGCGACGTCCGAGCCGAGGAACATCTCGCCCTCGCCGACGCCCACCACCAACGGGGTGGAGCGACGGGCGGCGACGATCGTCTCGGGGTGGTCGGCGTGCGTGAAGACCAGGGTGAAGGCCCCCTCGAGCCGACGCACGACCTGCTGCGCACTGGCGATGAAGTCGCCGGCCGTCGGCCCCTCCGCGTAGGCGCGGGCGACGAGGTGCACGGTGACCTCGGAGTCGGTGTCCGACGCGAAGTCGATGCCGGCCTGCTCGAGCTCGGCGCGCAGCGGCGCGAAGTTCTCGATGATGCCGTTGTGGACGACCGCGACCTTGCCGGTCGCGTCGAGGTGCGGGTGCGCGTTGCGGTCGGTCGGCCGGCCGTGGGTGGCCCACCGGGTGTGCCCGATGCCCGTGCTGCCGACAAAGCGGTCGGTGCCGGTCTCGGCGAGCTCCGCCTCGAGGTTGGCGAGCTTGCCGGCCTTGCGCTCGACGGCAAGTCCGCCGGCGCCGTCCAGCACCGCGATCCCGGCCGAGTCGTAGCCGCGGTACTCCATTCGGCGCAGCGCCTCCACCACGACGCCCAGCGCCTGGCGGTGGCCGACGTATCCCACGATTCCGCACATGGTTACCCAGCGTACTGGGGCTGCGAGCCCACGCCGACCGGCAGGTCCGGCCACCAGGACTTGCCGCCGATCCGTCGGGCGATCCGTCAGTCCGGGTCGCACTCGGCGAGGAAGTCGGCAAATGCGGGCCACATGGTCTCCCGCGCCGCCCGACCTGTGAGCACACCGAGGTGCCCACCCGGAAACGCCCCGTAGCGAACTCTCGGTGAACCGTCCAACAGTTCCGTGAGGTGGCGCACCGCGGGCTCCGGCGCCAGAACGTCGCCACTGCCCGCGACCACCATCACCGGCACGTCGATGTCGCCGAGGCTCACCCGCCGGCCGGCGATCTGCATGTGCCCGGTCGCGAACTCGTTCGAGCGCATCACCACGTGGTAGAGCTGCCCGAAGGTCCGCCCCGGGTAGGCGTACATGTTGTCCATGAACCGGTCGACGGCCTCGATCTGCTCCAGGTGGTCCCGGTCGTCGAGGTTCGCCAGGACGGCAAACGGCCGGGTGAGGTACTTGTCGATGCTGGCCGCCTTGAAACCGAGGCTGGTCAGCGGCGCCGGAATGGTGCCGAGCAACCGGTAGAACGGCGCGACGGTGTACGGGCCGAACACCCGGTCCAGCGGGCGCAGCGTCGCGAACAACGGCACCCGCCGAAGATCGAAGGGGCTGGCGATCGGCGTCAACGACTGCAGCGGCAACTCGGGGTGCGCGGCCGCGGCGTAGACCGCGAAGATCCCGCCGAGCGACCATCCGGCCAGGTGCACACTGCGGCCGCCGCCGTCGGCGCTGACCACCCGCACCGCGTCCGGCACCACGTCGTCGACCCAGTGCTCGAATCCACGGGCACGGTCGGCGAAGTTCACCGGCCCGTAGTCCACCACGTAGACGTCGCGGCCGGTCTCTTGCAGGTACTCGACGACGCTGCACCCGCGGCGCAGGTCGAAGGCCACCGCGGGGGCCGCCAGCGGGGTGACGAGCAGCACCGGCGCGCCGGTGGCCTCCCTGCGGGTCGAGCGGAAGCGGCGCACCGTGCGGTCGGGGTTGGCGTCGACCACCTCCGACGGCGTCGGCCGCAGGTCGGCCAGCCCGTCCGAGGTGATTCGCGCGCGGACGTTCTCGACCGCGCGTGCCACGCTCCGGGACGTCGGTACCGCAATGCCGAACACTGTTCGTTCCCCCTGCTCTGCTGACGACTCGACCTCGGCCGCCCGAAGTTGCTTCGAGAATCGGCTGCGGGATCGGATACGGTCATCACCGTGGCGCCGACTCCGAAGACCCTGGCCTCCCGTCTATCTAAGCGCGGTCCGCACCGGGTGCTGCGCGGCGACCTCTCGTTGGCCGGTCAACCCGGCGTGGTGTTCACGCCCGCATCGGGGTTCTCGATGCCGGCGGTGGCCTTCGCCCACGGCTGGATGACCGGCGTCGACCGGTACCAGGAGACGCTCACGCACCTGGCTTCCTGGGGCCTCGTCGTCGCCGCCCCGGACACCCAGCGTTCGCCGGTCCCCTCTCACGTCGCGCTCGCCTCGGACCTGCGCACCGCGATCGACATCTGTGTCGGTGTGCGACTGGGCCCGGGGAAGATCAGCGTCGACCCCACCAAGATCGCCTTCGCCGGTCACGGGATGGGTGCCGGTGCCGCGGTGCTCGCCGCCGCGACACACGGCCCGGCCGCCGCGGTGGCCGCGCTGTTCCCGGCACCGACCGCCCCGCCCGCCGAACGGTCCGCGGCCAAGATCGCCGCGCCCGGCCTGATCGTCGCGGGCGCCGACGACCTCGAGTCGATGAACTGCAACGCGAAGTCCCTGGCGACCGCCTGGGACGGGCAGGCCATCCTGCGCACCGTGGACGGCGCGTCCGCGGGCGGACTGGCCGAGGGCCGGCGCCTGTTCGGCGCGCTGGGGCTCGGCGGTTCCGAACGCAAGACGCAGAAGACGACCCGTGCCCTGCTCACCGGCTACCTGCTCTACCACCTGCTCGGCGAGACGGAGTACGAGCCGTACGCGCTGCCCGGCGCGCAGCTGCCCGGCACCCACGCCGTGGACCCGACCGCCCCGACGGATCACACCAGCCAGCTCTTCAGCCGGTAGGCCTCGACGCGGTCCGCCTCTGGTTCGGGTGCACCGGGGGTCGCCGCCGCCTCGGCGTCGGTCTGGTCCCGCTCGCGGGACTCGTCGGCGCGCCGGAGCACTCGTCCCGCCGACGGACCGGCCTGCGCGAATGACGGTTCCACTGGTGTCCCACAACGCAATTGGTGTGCACGCAGCGCCGCCGCGCGGTCTGCCGCGGCAATCCTGGCCCGGACGTCGTCCAGCGCGGCGGCATGCTCGGCCAGCAGCCGGTCCGCCGCGTGCCGGCTCGTCACAGCGGCCCGGCTTCGGCCAGGTCGGCACCCGAGTCACCGCCGGCCGGTTCCGCGGCCAACGGCCGAGCGGCGGACTCGGTGTCGGGTTGCGGCGATTCCGGGTCGAGGCCGGACCGAACGGGTCCGGGTCCAGGCTGCACCTGCGCCTGCTCCAACCCCTGTCCCTGCTCCGAGCCCGACGCCTGCTCCGGCGGTTCCGGCTCGGGTCCAGCCGACGCGGGTTCGGCCACCCGGGTGTCGAGCACCCAGCCCCCTGCGTCCTCCCCGCCCTCGGTGTCCTCCCCGCCCTCTGTGTCCTCCCCGCCCCCGTGAGTGTCCGCCGGCCCGCTCGCCGGCGGGTCGATTGCCGGTTCCACACCGACGTCGGCGGCGACGGGGTCGGCATCGATCCGGTCCAGCGCATCCGTGAGCAGGTGCCGTGCCCCCTCGACCGCCCGCGTCGTCGCGTCGCAGAGCGCGAGGAACGCGGCGGCCTGCGACTGCACGTGTGGGACAAGCACTTCGCGCAGCCACGATGCGCCTGCGTCGGCCGTGCGAGTGATCATCAGGTCCACCTCGGCCGGGGTGTGCCCGGCGACAAGGGGTGCGTCGAAGCCGGCGGCAACCTCGGACGCGGCGTCGAGTGCGGTCCGGGCGACGCGGACTGCGTCCGTCATCGCCTCGTGCACGGCGGCAACCCGTGCGCATTCCTCCCGGGCCCTGCCCAAGTGCGCGCCGATCCGCTCGCGGGCCGCGTCGGCGGCCTCGCCCGTCCAGCCGTCCGCGAGGTGACGGACCAGGTCCTCCTGTCTCGTGCATTCCGCACGGAGCACCTGGAGGGCGACGCCGACCGCGTCCGCGTCCGCCTCTCGGTCCGCGAGGTCCGTGCCCCACCCGGACGCCCGCGCCCGCAACTGATCGCAGGTGACGCCCGCCTCCGCACGCGGGAGGAATTCCGCGAAGTACCCGTCGCCGCGGACCCAGGAACCGGCCCCGGTGGTCACCGGCGTTCCCCGCCCAGCGAGGTCCCGCCGTCGAGGAGTCGGGCGTTCTCGGCGTCCTGACGGACGTAGCGGTCCACGGTCACGGCCAGCCGACGCGCGTCCTCCGACGTCGCGTCCGCGAGGGCCTGAATGCGTCGGGCCAGGCCGTCGAGGCCGCGGCCTCTGATCGCCGTCGCCGCCGCACTCACGGCCGTGGCAGAGTCCCGCAACCCGTTGGCCACGGTTCGCAGCCCCGCCGCGTCCAACTCGAGGCACTCGCCCACCCCGCTGTCGTCCTCACCCACTGAGCCCCCTCGCGGAATGCACCCGTCACTGAGTCAGACGCGGCGGCGGCTCAATCGGTTCCGCCGCACTGTGGACGCGGGTGAGAACGCGAGAATCGGTCGGAAACTGACGAGGGTCAGACCGACGCGACGTGGCCCGCGAGGTCGGCGGCGAGCTTGCGCGCCACCTCGATCTCGGCCGCCTCCACCATCACCCGCACCAGCTGCTCGGTGCCCGACGGCCGCAACAGCACCCGGCCCGCCTCGCCGAGGATCTGCTCCGCCTCGGCGACCGCCGCCAGCACGGAGGGCGCGGTGGCGACCGCGGCCTTGTCGCTGACCTTCACGTTCACCAGCACCTGCGGGAGGGTGACCATCACCGCGGCCAGTTCGGCCAGAGTCTTGGAGGTCTCCGCCATCCGGCCCATCAGCCGCAGACCGGTGAGCACGCCGTCGCCGGTGGTGCCGAAACTGGGCAGCACGACGTGTCCGGACTGCTCGCCTCCGAGGCTGTAGGAGCCGTTGCGCAGTTCCTCGAGCACGTACCGGTCGCCGACCGCGGTGGTGCGGACCTCGATGCCCGCCTCGCGCATCGCGATGTGCAGGCCCAGGTTGCTCATCACCGTGGCGACGAGGGTGTTGTCGACCAGCTCGCCGGAGTCCCGCATCGCCAGTGCCAGGACGGTCATGATCGCGTCACCGTCGACGATCGCGCCGGTGGCGTCGACCGCGAGGCATCGATCCGCGTCGCCGTCGTGCGCGAGCCCGAGGTCGGCGCCGTGCTCGACGACCGCGGCCTGCAGGACGTCGAGGTGCGTCGAACCGCAGCCGTCGTTGATGTTCAGTCCGTCGGGGTCTGCGTAGATCTCGATCACCGTGGCTCCGGCGGCCCGGTAGGCCTTCGGTCCGACTACCGACGCGGCCCCGTTGGCGCAGTCCACCACCACGGTGAGTCCGTCCAGCCGATGGCTGTTGCCGCGGGCCAGCTGGGCGAGGTAACGCTCGGCGGCGTCGGCGGCGACCCGGACCCGGCCGATGCCGGCGCCGGTGGGCCGGGGAATCAGGTCGTGGTCGGCGATGGCCGCCTCGATCCGGTCCTCCGACTCGTCGTCGAGCTTGTGCCCACCCGCCGCGAAGATCTTGATGCCGTTGTCCGGCATGGGGTTGTGCGAGGCGGAGATCATCACGCCGAGCGACGCCTCGTAGGCGCCGGTGAGGTAGGCGACGGCGGGGGTCGGCAGCACGCCGACACTGATCACGTCGACTCCCGCGGCCGTGAGGCCCGCGGTGACCGCGGCCTCGAGCATCTCGCCGCTGGCCCTGGGGTCTCGGCCGACGACGGCGGTCGGTCTCGGCGCGCCTCGCTCCGAGAGCGCCAGCACCGACGCGGCAGCACCCGCAATACGAAGTGCGAGCTCGACGCTCAGCTCCGCGTTGGCAAGACCGCGAACGCCGTCCGTCCCGAACAACCGACCCATGAATCAGACCCCTTTGAGTACCTACGACAAGAGCAGGCGTCCGGTACTGCTGGACGCCTGCTCTTGTTGGTGAACAGGTGCCGGCACCAACCCCGGAGGGCGGCGCCGGCGACACATCAGCGCTTGGAGTACTGAGATGCCTTACGGGCCTTCTTCAGGCCGTACTTCTTGCGCTCGACGGCGCGGGCGTCACGGGTGAGGAAGCCGGCGCTCTTGAGAGCGGGGCGGTCCTCAGGAGTGACCTCGATCAGGGCCCGGGCGATGGCCAGACGCAGGGCGCCTGCCTGTCCGGACGGTCCGCCGCCGTGCAGCAGGGCGACGATGTCGAAGGACTCGGCGCGCTCAACGGTGACGAGCGGAGCCTTGATCAGCTGCTGGTGCACCTTGTTGGGGAAGTAGTCCTCCATGGTGCGGCCGTTCAGCTTGAACTCGCCGGTGCCGGGGGTGAGGCGGACGCGGACGACAGCCTCCTTACGACGGCCGACGGTCTGCACGGGACGGTCGATGTAGATCGGGGCGGGCGCGACGGCCTCGACCTCGAACTCCTCGACGATCTCGGGCTGGTCCGCGGAGGCGAACTCCTCCACGACGGTCTCCTCGACGATGACCTCGTCGTTCGACACGTTCTGCTCTTCCGGCGCGGTCACTGGGCCACCTGCTTGATCTCGAACGGAACCGGCTGCTGCGCGGTGTGGGGGTGGGTCGGGCCTGCGTAGACCTTCAGCTTGCCGGCGATGGCGCGGCCCAGCTTGTTCTTGGGGAGCATGCCGGTGACGGCCTTCTCCACGAGACGGTCCGGGGTCCGCTCCAGAACCTCTCCGACGGTCCGCGACTTCAGACCACCGGGGTAACCGGAGTGGTTGTACAGGAGCTTGCCGTCGCGCTTGTTACCGCTGATGGCAACCTTGTCCGCATTGATGATGACGACGAAGTCGCCGCCGTCGATGTGCGGTGCAAAGGTGGGCTTGTGCTTGCCGCGCAGCAGATTCGCTGCCTGGACGGCAAGGCGGCCGAGCACCACGTCAGTGGCGTCGATGACGTGCCACGTGCGGGTCACATCTCCGGCCTTCGGGGTGTACGTAGACACAGAACTTCCTCGTCATATCGTGTAGCTGCTGGCCAACGCGCACGGTGCGGATGTTCCCGGCGGCCAGTGGAGACCCAGGAACCCGTGATACGGGCGGCACGTGAATGCCACGCCGTAACGCACGCCGACTGCGTACCTTACCGCCCAGGTCAGGGCCTGGTCAAAAGCTGGCTCCGGAGTCACCGCACCGACGGCGCCGCCCGGTCCCGCACCGCTCCCCGCGCAAACACCCCCACGGCGTCGGGGCCGGCGACGAAGGCGGTCACCACCGACGCGACCACGTCAGCTCAGCGCATCTGTCAGTTGCGCTACCGCCCAGGTGATCTCGTCACGCTCGACCACGAGCGGCGGCGCCAGCCGGATCGTCCCCTCGTGCGCGTCCTTGGCCAGGATCCGGCGAGCCAGCAGGCGTTCGCAGATCACCCGGGCGGGCGGCTGCCCCGCGGCCAGTTGCACCCCCGCCCACAGTCCGCGACCGCGCACCGCCGTCACCCGGTCGGACGGCAGCGCCCCGAGCAGGGTGTGCAGGTGCGCACCGAGTTCGCGGCTGCGGCGCTGGTACTCGCCCGTCCCGAGCATCCGGACCACTTCCACGGCCACGGCGCAGGCCAGCGGGTTGCCGCCGAAGGTGCTGCCGTGCTGACCCGGCCCTATGACGCGCAGCACCGGCCAGTCGGCGACCACCGCGGAGACCGGGACCAGACCGCCGCCGAGCGCCTTGCCCAGGATGTACACGTCGGGCACGACGTCCTCGTGATCGCAGGCGAAGGTTTCTCCGGTCCGACCGAGGCCGCTCTGGATCTCGTCGGCCAGCATCAGCATCGAGTGCTCGTCGCACAGTTCCCGGACCGCGCGGAGGTAACCGTCCGGCGGGACCAGCACCCCGGCCTCGCCCTGGATCGGCTCGACCAGCACCGCCACGGTGTTCGGTGTGACCGCCGCCGCCATCGCCGCCGCGTCCCCGTACTCGACGGTGCGGAAACCCGGCGGGTACGGCCCGAACCCGTCGTGTGCGTCCGGGTCGGTGGAGAACCCGACGATGGCGATGGTCCGGCCGTGGAAGTTGCCGGCGCAGGTGATGATCTCCGCCTGGTCCGGCGGCACACCCTTCACGTCGTATCCCCAGCGCCGGGCCAGTTTCAACGCGGTCTCGACGGCCTCCGCACCGGTGTTCATCGGCAGCACCGCCTCCTTTCCGCACAGCCCGCTGACGGCCTCACAGAAATCGGCGAACAAGGAATGCTGAAAGGCCCGGCTCGTGAGTGCGAGGCGACCGAGTTGAGAACGTGCGACCTCGACAAGACGGGGGTGTGCATGGCCGAAGTTGAGCGCGGAGTAGCCGGCGAGCAGGTCCAGGTAGTCGACGCCGTCGATGCCGCGCGCCCACACGCCCTGCGCAGACTCCAGCACCACCGGCAGCGGGTCGTAGTTGTGCGCGCTGTGCGCCGCCGCCCGTGCGAGCTCGGCCTCCGTCTGCGCCGTCACCGGTACCAGCGGTTCGCCGCCGGCGGGTTCGGAGTCTCTGGGATCGGTGCTCATGTCCACTCCCCCTGTTCGAGGTAGCCACGAGAGCCGCATCTGCGGCCCCGCCGCGGCGGCTGTCGTCAGTATCCGCGCACCACAGCGGCGCCGCCACCGAACCAGGCCGACCGCGGTCGGCAGTGTGGTCTGCCGAGTGTGCACCCGCCGGGACGAATCCCGGGAGGACGCGTCGGCGGCC
>NZ_BCXG01000005.1 GCF_001894985.1 Rhodococcus tukisamuensis NBRC 100609
GCCCACGAGTGTGTGAACAGCTCGGTGAGGTAGCGCTACCACTCGGCGAGAAGCCGCTAACGCTCCGCGAGGAACCTCAGCGCCAACGGATATCCGGCGACGCCGCACCCCACGATCACGCCGGTCGCGATCGCACTCAGGTACGACTGGTGACGGAACTCCTCGCGGGCGTGAACGTTCGAGATGTGCACCTCGACCAGTCCGGCCGCCAGCTCCGCGCAGGCGTCACGCAGGGCAATCGAGGTGTGGGTGAGCGCGCCGGCGTTGAGCACCACCGGCTCCCCCGCGTCCGCGGCCGCATGGATCCAGCCGAGCAGCTCGGCCTCGCTGTCGCTCTGCCGAACCTGCACCTCGACACCGAGTTCGGCCGCGGCCCGCTCGCACAGCGCGACCAGGTCGGCGTAGGTGGTCGCGCCGTACACCTCGGGCTGGCGCTTGCCGAGCCTACCGAGGTTGGGCCCGTTGATCACCTGGATCCTCACAGCAGCACCGTCCCCCTGCCCGCGGCGTCACCCTCACGGGCAACGGCGGAGTAGGCGGCGGCCAGCAGCGACGGGTCCGGGCCCTCGAGGCGGCCGGGCTTGGCCAGGCCGTCGAGCACCACGAAGCGGAGCATCCCGGCGCGGTTCTTCTTGTCCGTCTGCATGCCCTTGACCAGGTCCGCGAACGCATCGGCGTCGTAGCCGGTGGGCAGGCCCACGGCGGTGAGCACGCTGCGGTGCCGGTCCGCGGTGGCGTCGTCGAGGCGACCCGCCAGGCGGCCCAGCTCGGCGGCGAACACCAGGCCCACCGACACGGCCGCGCCGTGCCGCCAGCGGTACTTCTCGCGACGCTCGATGGCGTGGCCGAGGGTGTGGCCGTAGTTGAGGATCTCGCGCAGGTCGGACTCGCGCAGGTCGGCCGCCACCACCCGGGCCTTGACCTCGATCGAGCGTCGGATCAGTTCGGGCAGCACGGTGCCGGTGGGGTCGAGCGCGGCCTCGGGGTCGGCCTCGATCAGGTCGAGGATCACCGGGTCCGCGATGAAGCCCGTCTTGATGACCTCGGCCATGCCCGCGACGATCTCGTTGCGCGGCACCGTCTCGAGCGTCGCGAGGTCCACCAGCACGGCGGACGGCTCGTGGAAGGAGCCGACCAGGTTCTTGCCGGCGTCGGTGTTGATCCCGGTCTTGCCGCCGACGGCCGCGTCGACCATGGCCAGCAGGGTGGTCGGCACGTGCACGATCCGGACGCCGCGCATCCAGGTCGCGGCGACGAAGCCGGCGAGGTCGGTGGCGGCGCCGCCGCCGAGGCTGACGACGGCGTCGCTGCGGGTCAGGCCGATGCGTCCGAGGACGTCCCAGCAGAACTCCGCGACCTTCAGGTCCTTGCCGTCCTCGGCGTCGGGGATCTCGACGCGGTGCGCGTCGATGCCCTTCGCGGCAAGCGCGGCGCGCACGGCCTCGGCGGTCTGCGCCAGCGGCGGCTGGTGGAAGATCGCCACCGTGCGGGTGCCGATCAACTCGTCCACGAGTTCACCGAGCAGTCCGCGCCCGATGATCACCGGGTAGGGGCTCGCCGTCTTGACCTCGACACGTACCGGTTCGGTCACTGTGCTGTTCTCCGCTTCTGTGCGCAGGGCCTGCTCGTTGTCTGTCACGTTCTCTACCCCAGCTTCGTGAGGATCTGCTGCACCACCCGCGCGGGGCTGCGGCTGTCGGTGCGCACCCGGATCGTCGACACCTCACGGTAGAGCGGGCGACGGCGACGCATCAGGTCCCGGTACTTCTGGCGCGGGTCTCCCCCGTTGAGCAGGGGCCGGGAGTCGTTGGTGCCGGTGCGCTTGAGCCCCTCGGAGATGCTGATCTCCAGGTACACCACCGTATGCCCGACCAGTCGGGCTCGGGTGGCGGCGGACAGGATCGCGCCGCCGCCGAGCGAGACGATGCCGTCCTGCTCGAGCAGCGCCCGCCGGACCATGTCCTCCTCGAGCGCCCGGAACGCCGGTTCGCCGTCCTTCGCGAAGATGTCCGGGATGGTGCGTCCGGTCTCCTCCTCGATCGCGACGTCGGTGTCGAAGACGTCCACGTCGAGTGCCCGGGCAAGCCGGCGACCGATCGTGGACTTACCCGCTCCCGGCGGCCCGACCAGCACCGCGACGGGACTCATCGGGACTCACGACCGGCGGTCACCTCGCGAGACGCTCCTGCACTGCGGCCAGGTAGCCCTCGACGTTGCGGACGGTCTCGGTCAGCGAGTCGCCGCCGAACTTCTCGAGCGCGGCCTGCGCGACGACCAGCGCGACCATCGACTCCGCGACGACGCCGGCGGCGGGCACGGCGCACACGTCGCTGCGCTGGTGGATTGCCACGGCCTCCTCGCCGGTGGACATGTCCACCGTCGCCAGCGCGCGCGGCACCGTGGAGATCGGCTTCATCGCCGCCCGCACCCGCAGGGCCTCGCCGTTGGTCATGCCGCCCTCGAGCCCGCCGGCGCGGTTCGTCGAACGCAGCACCCCGTCGGGGCCGGGACGCATCTCGTCGTGCGCGGCGCTGCCGCGGCGGCGGGAGGTCTCGAAGCCGTCGCCGACCTCGACGCCCTTGATCGCCTGGATGCCCATGAGCGCGGCGGCCAGGCGCGAGTCGAGGCGGTTCTCGCCGCTGACGAAGGAGCCGAGGCCGACGGGCAGTCCCTCGACGATCACCTCGACGACGCCGCCGAGGGTGTCGCCCTCGCGCTTGGCGGCCTCGATCTCGGCGATCATCGCCGCCTCGGCATCGCTGCCGAACGCCCGCACGGGGCTGGCGTCGATGGCGGCCAGGTCGGCGGCGACCGGCAGCGGCGCATCCGCGGACCGGGCCGCGGTGCCGATGGAGACGACGTGGGAGAAGACCTCGACGCCGAGGGCCTCGCGCAGGAACTGCCGCGCGACGGTGCCGGCGGCGACGCGGGCCGCGGTCTCGCGGGCGCTGGCGCGCTCGAGCACCGGGCGGGCGTCGTCGAAGCCGTACTTGAGCATGCCGGAGTAGTCGGCGTGGCCGGGCCGCGGCCGGGTCAGCGGCGCGTTGCGCGCGAGGTCCTTGAGCAGCGCCTCGTCGACGGGGTCCGAGGACATCACGGTTTCCCACTTGGGCCACTCGGTGTTGCCGACCTCGATGGCGATCGGGCCGCCCATGGTCCGGCCGTGGCGGACGCCGCCGAGCACGGTGACCTTGTCGGCCTCGAAGGCCATCCGGGCGCCACGGCCGTAACCGAGACGGCGGCGGGCCAATTGGGCAGAAATCTCGTCCGAGGTGACCTCGACCCCGGCGACCATTCCGTCGAGGAGGGCGACCAGGGCGGGACCGTGGGATTCTCCGGCAGTTATCCAGCGCAGCACGGCGCCCATCTTTCCACGGCGGGCCTCCGCGAATGCACACCGGCTACCCGAGCGCCGTCACACCCAACGCCAAGAGCGTCGCCAGACACATCGACGGCCCGTGCGGCACGGCCCGTCCGCGGCGCCCCGATGCGAGCAGAACCACCCCGACCGCCGCGGTGAGCGCGAACGCACCGAGCGCCGCCAGGACCCAGGCCTGCGCACCGGCCGCCCCCGTGACTGCGCCGAGCCCGAGCGCGAGCTTCACGTCGCCGCCGCCCATCCCCGTCGGCACGGCCAGGTGCGCGGCGAGGTAGAGCCCCGCCAATAGTGCCGCCCCGACCAGCGCGGCCCGCCCCTGCCCGGCGACCGTGGCCGAGACCAGCACGACGGCGGCGCCGGGCACGGTCAGCGCGTTCGGCAGCCGTCGGGACGCGATGTCCGCGGCGCTCAGGCACGCACACCACACCAGCAGACAACCCGCCGCGAACATCGGCCAGGACTCCGCGCGCGCAGCCAGTACACCCGTCCCGGCGATCGTGACGAGGGCCGCCACCGCCGCCCCGCCCTGCCCCAACCCGGTGTCCATGCGTTTCACCGTGCCAGGCACCACACCCAGGTCGGGGTCCTCGACCTGGGAATACGCCCGTCCTGTGGATTGATTCGGGACCTGTGGAGGAAAATTCTTCCCACCAGGGCGGCAGGCCCCACCCGGTCGGCGGAATCGAGGAACGGACATGACTAGCCCGCAGATGGATCCCACCAGCGCCGTGGCCTGGGGCCCGTTCGTCCAGGCCGCCTACGACCAGTTCAGTCTGCACCCGCGCGACGACAATCCGGCGGCCGTCGCGAACCTGCCCGCGGGGTACACCCTGGTCCGCACCATCCAGATGACAGATGTCGTCGGTCCGCTGCAGGACCGGGTGTTCTACGGCTACGTCGCCGTCGGCGGCGACCCCCAGACCGTGGTGATCGCCCTGCGCGGCACCGCGTCACCCCTGGAATGGTGGGCCGACCTGCACTGGGACCTGGTGCCGTTCACGCAGGTGTCGAACGGCGGGAGCGTCGCGGAGGGCTTCCACAACCTCTACGCCACCTTCGGCACCATGACGCCCGGGCAGTCCGCGCCCGCGGCGCCCGGCAGTTTCGCGCCCGCGCTCGCGCGGGCGGCCGCCGACGGTCTCGGCGCCACACTCGACGCCGCATCACCCGTCGTCGTGTGTGGTCACAGCCTCGGCGGCGCGCTGGCGACCCTGCTTGTCGCAGATCTCGCCGCGAACACCGCGTTGCGCCCGCAGGCGTGGACGTTCGCCTCACCGAAGGTGGGCGATGCCACGTTTGCGGCGCGGTACGGCGGGCTCAGCGGCGTGTCGTGGCGGATCTACAACCAGGTCGACGTGGTGCCGTACTTCCCCCTCGACCCCGACGACAACTACCAGCACGTGACCGCCGGATACGCGATCAACTCACTCGGGTCGGCGCGCTGGAACGTGGGCTGCGCCCACGCCCTCAACACCTACCTCAGCGTGCTCTCGGCGGGCGCCGTCCAGCTCGATCCCGGCTGCCGCTGACGGTCAGCGCGCGACGACGGCCGCCATCGCCTCGCGGGGAGCGGGCCGGCCGGTGAACTGCTCGACCTGACCGAACGCCTGGTTGAGCAGCATCCGCAGGCCGTCGACGACGATGCCGCCGGCCGCCTCGACGGCGGCGGCGAGCGGGGTCGGCCACGGGTCGTAGATCGCGTCGAGCAGGACCGGCACACCGGCGACCGCCGAGGCGAGGTCCGCGCCGGCGGCGGCCGGGATGGTGCTGACCACCACGGCGGCGCCCGCGCAGGTCCGGGTCAGCCCGTCGGATTCGAAGTCCTGGTGCCGCACGGTCAGGCCCATTGCACGCCCGCAGTCGAGGGTCTCGGCGGCCCGCTCGGCCGACCGCGCCACCACCACGGCCTCGGTCGCGCCGAGGTCGGCGAACGCCCGCAGGCTCGGCCGGGCGGTACCGCCGGCCCCGAGGACCACCGCGGTGCGCCCGGTCAGGTCGGTCACCCCGACCTCGGCCAGGGCCCCGGTGACGCCGTCGACGTCGGTACAGTCCGCCCGCCAGCCCCCGGCGGTCCGGACCAGGGTGTTCGCGGAGCCGATCTGCACGGCCCGCTCGGTGCGCTCGGTGGCGAACTCGAGAGCCGCGAGCTTGCCGGGCATCGTCACCGACAGCCCCACCCACTCGGGGCCGAGTCCGTCCACCAGGCCCGGCAACTGCTCGCCGGTGCACTCGATCCGGTCGTAGGTCCAGTCGGTCAGGCCGAGCGCCCGGTACGCGGCCAGGTGCAGCTGCGGGGACCGTGAGTGCGTGATCGGGCTGCCCAGCACCGCGGCCCGACGCGGCCCGGTCTGGTTCCCCACCTCGGATGTCGAATCAGCGGCCACTGTCGAGAATCCCACTGCCCTGGGCCTTCACGATGTTCGCCAGGTGCTCGTCGTAGCCCTTGGTGAACAGCGTGGTGCCCTGCTTGTCGATGGTCACGAAGTACAGCCAGTCCCCCGCGGGCGCGGTCTCGACGGCCTGCACTGCGGCGATGCTCGGCGAGGAGATCGGCGTGGCGGGCAGCCCGTCCTTGGCGTACGTGTTCCACGGGGTGACCCGCGCGCGGTCGGCGTCGGTGGTCGCGACCTCGGTCGTGTCGAGGGCGTAGTTGACCGTGGAGTCGAACTCGAGTTTCTGCGGCTCCGCGAGCCGGTTGATGATCACGCGGGCCACCTTGCCGAAGTCCTCGGGCAGCGACTCACGCTCGACGAGCGATGCGGCGACGAGGACCTGGTACGGCTGCAGCCCGACCGCGGCACCGGCTGTCCTGATGCCGGTGGACTCGTACTTCTCGGCGCTCCCGCTCACCAGGGTCTGCAGGATCTCGGTCGCGCTGCCGGTGGGGTCGAAGTCCCAGCTGCCGGCGGCGATCAGGCCCTCGAGCTGCCGGTTACGGTCCGGCACGTCGCGGACCTGCGACGCCGCCCAGTCCGGCACGCCGAGCGCGCTGAGGTCGGAGTCGGCGCCCGCGGCCTCGAGCTCCGCGGCGCTTATGCACTTCGGCGCGGCGCCGCCGGGCAGGCAGCTGGCCTTCGAGATCAGGGTGTAGATCCCGTTCTTGGTGGCTCCGGTGGTGACGTCCCGGGTGTCGTGCAGCTGACGGCCCTCGGAGATCACCAGCGCGCCGACCCGCGACTCCGGGTTCACCAGGGCGGTGACGGCGGCGGTGGCCGGCAGTCGGGACTCGACGGAATAGAAGCCGGGCTGGAGCGAGGTCATCGATCCGTGCCGGACCGCGGCGTTGTAGAACGCGTCGCTGCTCTTCACCACGTCCTTGGCCAGCATCTCGGCACCGATCTGCTGCGCGGTGTCGCCGGGATGCACCTGCACGACTACCTCGGGACCGGCCTCGCCGACAGCGTAGTCGGCTGGCAGGCCCGGGCCGCCGAAGAGCTTCTTGACGCCGAAATAGCCTATGCCGCAGATCATCACGACGGCGACCAGCGACGCCAGCACCACCACTGCCCGGCCCTTGCCGCGACGTCGGCGGTTGGCTGCCTCGCGCGCGCGGCGCGCCTCCGCGCGGCTGTTGTACACCTGGGGCTCGCCCGACCGGGTGTCGGTCACTGACCATCCTCCGTCTGTGAGTGCAGGTCCTGCGCGGCACGCAGAGCCCTGCTCCGCTGGTCCAACCATCCCTGCAGGATCGCGACGGCCGCCGCCTGGTCGATCACCGACCGTTGGCCCTTGGCCTTGACTCCGCTCTCCCGCAGTGCCCGTGACGCGGTGACCGTCGTGAAACGCTCGTCGGTCATCCGCACGGGCACCGGCGCGAGCCGATCCCGGAGCTGAGCGGCGAATGTCGAAGCCAGCCCCGCGGCGCTGCCGCGCTCCCCCCGGAGGGTCTGCGGCAGACCGACAATAACCTCGACCGCCTCGTATTCCTCGACTATCGCCGCGAGTCGCTCGATGTCGGACCTGTCGGCCTTGGACTTCGCCCGCGGCACGGTCTCCACCGGCGTGGCGAGAATGCCGTCGGGATCACTGGACGCGACGCCGATCCGGACGCTGCCGACATCGACGGCGATGCGGCGGCCGCGCCCGGGGTCGTCGACCCCGGGCTGATCGGCCGCGGCCTGGTCCTCCCGACTCAACCCGCGAGCTCGGCGACGCGGGCGCGCACTGCCGAGAGCGCGGCGGGGATGCCCGACGCGTCGCTGCCCGAACCCTGAGCCATATCGGGCTTGCCGCCGCCGCGGCCGCCGATGCTCGGTCCGAACGCGGCCACCAGGTCTCCGGCCTTGACGCCGAGGTCCTGTGCGGCCTTGTTGGCGCTCACCACGAACGGCACCTTGCCGTCGGCGGAACCGATCAGGACCACCACGGCGGGCTCGGTCCCGAACCGGCCGCGGACGTCGGTGGCGAGGGTGCGCAGGTCGTTGCCCGCGACGCCCTGCGGCGCCGCCTCGGCGACCAGCAGCAGCCCGCCGATCCGCTCGGCCCGCTCGACGAACGCGCCGGCGCCGGCCAGCACCGCGGCCGCCTTGGTCTGCTCGAGTTCCTTCTCGGCGACCTTGAGCCGCTCCACCAGCTGCTCGACGCGGCCGGGGACCTCGTCGGAGGGCACCTTCAGCGCGGTCGCGACGCCCGCGAGCAACGCCCGCTCCTTGGCCAGGTACTTGTACGAGTCCAGCCCGACGAACGCCTCGACGCGGCGGATGCCGGAGCCGACGGACGACTCGCCGAGCAGGGTGACGGGCCCGATCTGTGAGGAGTGCGCGACATGGGTGCCGCCGCACAGCTCCATCGAGAACGGTCCGCCGATCTCCACGACCCGCACCTCGTCGCCGTAGTTCTCGCCGAAGAGCGCCATCGCACCCATCTGCTTGGCCTTGGTCAGGTCGGTGACGAAGGTGTTGACCGGGTGGTTCGCGGCGACGGCCTCGTTGGTGACGGCCTCGATGTCCTGCTTCTGCGCCTCCGAGAGCTGACCCTGCCAGGAGAAGTCGAAGCGCAGGTAGCCCGGCTTGTTCAGCGAGCCGGCCTGAACGGCGTTGGGGCCCAGCACCTGTCGCAGCGCCGCGTGCACCATGTGGGTGCCCGAGTGGCCCTGGGTGGCGCCGGCGCGCCAGTTGGCGTCGACCTGCGCGAGGACGGCGTCGCCCTCGGTGAGCTGGCCCTCCTCGACGGTGACCTTGTGCACCCACAGCTTCTTGGCGATCTTCTGCACGTCGCGCACCCGGACCTTCAGGCCCGGCGCCGTGATGACGCCGATGTCCGCGATCTGGCCGCCGGACTCCGCGTACAGCGGGCTGCGGTCGAGGATGACCTCGACCTCCTGGCCGACGGTGGCGACCGGCACCCGGACGCCGCCCGAGATCAGCGCGAGGACGGAGGCCTCGGTGGTGAGCTCGGCGAAGCCGGTGAACTCGGTCTCGCCGCGGTCGACGAACTCCTTGTAGACGGTGAGGTCGGCGTGCGCGTGCTTGCGGGCCTGCGCGTCGTCCTTGGCGCGCTGACGCTGCTCGGCCATCAGGGACCGGAAGCCGTCCTCGTCGACGGACAGGCCGGCCTCGGCCGCCATCTCCAGGGTCAGGTCGATCGGGAAACCGTAAGTGTCGTGCAGGGCGAACGCCTCGCTGCCGGCGATGACCTTCTGGCCCGCGGACTTGACCTCGTCCGCGGCGGTCTCGAACAGCTTCTCGCCGGAGACCAGGGTGCGACGGAACGCCGCCTCCTCGCCGACGGCGACGTTGAGGATCCGCTCGAAGTCGGTGTCGAGCACCGGGTACGACGGCGCCATGGTGTCGCGCACGACGGTGATGAACTCGCGCATGCTGGGCTGCTCGGCACCGAGCAGCTTGGCCGAGCGCACGATCCGGCGCAGCAGCCGGCGCAGCACGTAGCCGCGGCCGTCGTTGCCGGGGTTGACGCCGTCGCCGATCAGCATCGCGGCGGTGCGCGCGTGGTCGGCGATGACGCGGAAGCGGACGTCGTCCTCGTGGCTGACGCCGTACTTGCGGCCGGTCAGCTCCTCGGCCTTGGCGATGACGGGGCGGACCAGGTCGGTCTCGTAGACGTTGTCGACGCCCTGCAGCAGGAAGGCGACGCGCTCGACACCCATGCCGGTGTCGATGTTCTGCTTCGGCAGCGGGCCGAGGATCTCGAAGTCGTCCTTGCCGGTGCCACCCAGACCGCGCTCGTTCTGCATGAACACGAGGTTCCAGATCTCGAGGTAGCGGTCCTCGTCGGCCTCGGGTCCGCCCTCGAGGCCGAACTCGGGGCCGCGGTCGTAGTAGATCTCCGAGCACGGGCCGCAGGGTCCGGGGATGCCCATGGACCAGTAGTTGTCGGCCATGCCGCGGCGCTGGATGCGCTCGTCCGGGATGCCGGCCTCTTCCTTCCAGATGTCGCGGGCCTCGTCGTCGTCCAGGTAGACGGTCACCCACAGCCGCTCGGGGTCGAATCCGTAGCCGCCGTCCTCGACACTGTTGGTCAGCAGCGCCCAGGCGTGCTTGATCGCCTCACGCTTGAAGTAGTCGCCGAAGGAGAAGTTGCCGGCCATCTGGAAGAAGGTGTTGTGCCGCGTCGTGATGCCGACGTTCTCGATGTCGAGGGTGCGCACGCACTTCTGCACGCTGGTCGCGGTGGCGTACGGGGGCGTCTGCTGGCCGAGGAAGAACGGCACGAACTGAACCATGCCGGCGTTGACGAAGAGCAGGTTCGGGTCGTCGAGAATGAGGGAGGCGCTGGCCACCTCGGTGTGACCCGCCTTGACGAAGTGGTCGAGGAATCGCCTGCGGATCTCGTGGGTCTGCACGTCATGGTCCTTACAGATGGGACGGTGTGGGCTGCCGATGCGTCTGCCGGGACGCGCGCAGGTATGCGCGCACGCCAGTATTGCGACACCTCGGCCGACCGCCAGCCTATCGCGCGGACGCGGACGTGCCGTCGCCGCCGCGGCCGGTGTCGAGTCCACGCCCGTACCGCGACGGCGGAACACCCACCGCAGCGGTGAAATCCCGGGTGAGATGGGACTGGTCGTACCAGCCCAGGGTGAGCGCCAGCTCGGCCAGGTCGAGGCCCGGGTCCTCCTGCAGAGCGGTCATCGCGTCCAGCAGGCGGTAGCGGCGGATCAGCCAGGCCGCGGAGATGCCGACATACCGGCGCAGCAGGCGCTGCATCGTCCGATCGCTCATGGCGTGTCGCCGCGCCAACTCGGCGGACCGGACCACTCCGCGGTCGGCGGCGACGTCGTCGACGAGGGCGCGGACCCGGACGTAGTCGGGGTCCACCTCCGACGGCAACCAGGCCACGAGATGACGTTCCGCGACCGCGCACCGGCCCTCGTCGTCCTCGCAGGCGAACACCTCGTCCCACAGACCCTCGGCGCCGGGGACGACAGTTGGCAGCGAGGCCACCGAGTCCGTGAACCGGCTCGCGTCCAGGCCGGTGAGTGCGGTGAACCCACCGGGACGGAACTTCACCCCCAGCACGCGCCCTCGCCCGGCCAGTTCGATGTCGAAACGTGTGGTGATCACGCCGTGCACCAGCACCGACGGCAACGGGTGCCCGTGCCTGACCGGCTCCTCCCCCTCCTCGAACGACAGGTGCACGGCCGGATGCGAGAGCACCGACGACTGCTCCCGCCGCGGGGTGTCCAGGGCCCATCGCACCGACCAGTAGTGCTCGACGTACGGGTCGAGGCGCGGGTCGCACGGGTAGCGGCCGAGCCGGTAGACGGACCCCACCTGGGACGGACGGAGAATCCCCCGGCTTCCTGTCGCATCTGTCAAAGACGCCATCGGCCGAGTGTAGGCAGGCTGGGACCGTGAACACGATCCCCACGCCCGTCCCCGACGGCTACACCACCCTCACCCCGTTCCTGGTGGTCGACGGCGCCACCGCCGCGATCGACTTCTACGTCGACGTCTTCGGCGCCCGCCTGATCTCGCGCAACGACCTGCCGGACGGCCGGATTGCGCACGCCGAGTTGGACTTCGGCACCGGCCGGCTGCAGCTGTCGGACCCGATGCCGGAATCGGGCCTGGTCGCGCCCGACCCGGCCGCGCCGGTCAACCACTCGTACGTCCTCTACTGCGCCGACGTGGACCGGGTCTGGCGCACGGCGGTCGACGCCGGCGCGACGGCGTTCGAGGAGCCGTCCACCTTCGTCACCGGCGACCGCTTCGGCGCGGTGCTGGACCCGTTCGGCCATCGCTGGGCGATCATGACCCGGGTCGAGGAGGTCTCCGAGGAGGAGGCGCGCCGCCGCGTCGACGCGTGGCTGGCCGACGAGGCCGCGTCCGTCAACTCCCCCGGATGATCCGGCGCAGCTTCGGAACCCGTTGCGCCAGATCACGTTCGGCGCCGTGGCCGGTGGGTTCGTAGTAGTCGACGCCGACCAGCTCGTCCGGCGGGTACTGCTGGGCGAGGACCCCGTCCGGGTGGTTGTGCGGGTACCGGTAGCCGACGGCGTTGCCGAGCTTCTCCGCCCCGGCGTAGTGGCCGTCGCGCAGGTGCGGGGGCACCAGCCCGTCGCGGCCCTGGTTGACGTCGGCCATCGCCGCACCGAGCGCCGCGATGACGGCACCGGACTTCGGCGCGGTGGCCAGGTGGATGGTGGCCTGCGCCAACGCCAACCGGGCCTCCGGCATGCCGATCAGCTGCACGGCCTGCGCGGCGGCGGTCGCGGTCTGCAGGGCGGTCGGGTCCGCCATCCCGATGTCCTCGCTGGCGTGCACCACCAGCCGGCGCGCGATGAAGCGCGGGTCCTCCCCCGCGACGATCATCCGGGCCAGGTAGTGCAGCGCGGCGTCCACGTCGGAGCCGCGGATGGACTTGATGAACGCGCTGATCACGTCGTAGTGCTGGTCGCCGTCGCGGTCGTAGCGGACGGCGGCCTTGTCGACACTGGACTCGACGGTCTCGAGATCGAGCAACGCGGGACGCACCGCCGTGCGGTCCAGCGCTGCGCCCGCCGCGGCCTCGAGCGCCGTCAGCGCCCGTCGAGCGTCGCCGGCGGCGAGGCGGACGAGATGTTCGAGTGCGTCGTCGGCAATCTCGACGGATCCACCCAGCCCCCGCTCGTCGGTGCGGGCGCGCTCGATCACGACCCGGATGTCATCGGACGTCAGCGACTGCAACTGCAGCACGAGCGAACGCGACAACAGCGGCGAGACCACCGAGAAGGACGGGTTCTCGGTGGTCGCCCCGACCAGTAGCACGATGCGGTTCTCCACCGCGGCGAGGAGCGCGTCCTGCTGCGTCTTGGAGAACCGGTGGACCTCGTCGATGAACAGGACAGTCTGCTCGCCGTGGAGCAGCCGCCGTCGGGCCAGTTCGATGACGCCGCGCACTTCCTTGACACCGGCCGACAGCGCTGACAGCGCCTCGAACCTGCGCCCGGTGGCACCCGAGATGAGCGACGCCAGCGTGGTCTTGCCGGTCCCGGGCGGACCGTACAGCAGCACCGACGACGCGCCGGACCCCTCGACGAGGCGGCGCAGCGGAGCCCCCGGTGCCAGCAGGTGCTGCTGACCGACCACCTCCGCCAGCGTCGCCGGCCGCATCCGCACCGCGAGCGGCGCGCCCGGATTCGGCGTCGACGTTCGGGGCGGGAGCGAGGTGAGCGGTTCGGGTGCCGACTCGGAGGCCGGAGCCTCGAACAGGCCCGCCCCGTCGCCGCCCGCGTCCGTGTCGCCGAAGAAGTCAGTCACACCCCGACGCTACTAGCCGACTCCGACGTCGATCCGCGCCGCCGGTGCGACAGTGAGCTGGGCAACTCCAGAATAGGACGGTGAACATCAGGTGAACATCGGGTGAACATCACACGCACGCCCAATATTGAACTGGTCCAACGTCCAGGTTCGGGGTGTGATCCCGAAGTGCCCGAATCACGCGATCCCGAACACTCCCCCCGCCCCGCCGCCGAACGCCCCGCGCTGGGCCGGCGCAGCCTCCTCCGCGGCTCCGCCATCGCAGCAGGCGCCGGCCTCGCCGCCTCGGTGACCGGAAAGGCCGCGGCCGCACCGGTGGTGGCATTCGGACACGGCGTCGCGTCCGGTGACCCGCTCCCCGACCGCGTCATCATCTGGACTCGTGTCACACCGTCCGCCGACGCGCTACCGGGGTCCGGCGTGGGCGAGGCGATCGCACTGGACTGGCAGGTCGCGACCGATTCGCAATTCACGTCCGTCGTACGCAGCGGCACCGTCACCGCGACCGCCGATTCCGACCACACCGCCAAGGTCGACGTCACCGGCCTGAAGCCCGCGACCACCTACCACTACCGCTTCACCGCCCGTGGCGGCGCGGTGTCCGGCCAGGTCTCCCCCGTCGCGCGGACCCTCACCGCACCCGCGAACGACGCGGACCTGTCGCGGCTGCGGTTCGGCGTGGTCACCTGCTCCTACTGGGAGGCCGGCTACTTCTCCGCCTACCGGCACCTCGCACAGCGCGAGGACCTGGACGCGATCCTGCACGTCGGCGACTACATCTACGAGAACGGCCAGGGCGAATACAGAGCACGCAACGGTGCCGTCCGGCTGCACGAGCCCGCACACGACATCGTCTCCCTCGCCGACTACCGAATTCGCCACGCCCAGTACAAGACCGACCCGGACCTGGCGACGCTGCACGCCCGGATTCCGTTCATCGCGACCTGGGACGACCACGAGTTCGCCGACAATGCCTACCAGACCGGCGCCGCGAACCACGACCCCGCCACCGAGGGTGACTGGGCCACCCGCAGGGCCAACGCCACGCAGGCCTACTTCGAGTGGATGCCGGTGCGGGTCAACGGTTCCGGCACCGACGCGCCACTCTACCGGCGATTCCGGTTCGGCAACCTCGCGGAGATCTCCATGCTCGACCTGCGCACCTACCGCGACGAGCAGGCCTCCCCCGGCGCCGGCTGGCGCAAGGTGGACGACCCGGACCGGACCGTCACCGGCCGCGCCCAGATGGACTGGCTCACCAAGGGCATCGTGTCCTCGCCCACCCAGTGGAAGGTGGTCGGCAACCCGGTGATGATCGCGCCCACCCTGATTCCGCCCCTGGACACCAGGACCACCAAGGCACTCACCGACCTGATCGGTCTGCCCCAGGGGGGAATCCCCTACGGCACCGACTCCTGGGACGGCTACGCCGCCGACCGCCGCCGACTGTTCGACGCGATCGCCGCGGCGAAGGTCGACAACACGGTCTTCCTGACCGGTGACACCCACACCTCCTGGGCCTGCGACCTGCCTGTCGACGCCGCGAACTATCCGGCCGGACCTACGGTCGGTACCGAGTTCGTGGTGCCGTCGGTGTCCTCACCGGGTGTGGGCGACTCACTCGGGGTGCCGCCCCGTACCGTCAGCGTCCCCATCGAGGAGGCGTACAAGGCCGTCAACCGACACATCCGGTACGCCGAGCTCGACTCGCACGGATACGGGGTGTTCGAGGTTGCGCCCGACGGTGCGCAGATGGACTGGTACTACGTCAGCGACGCGGCCGACCCCCGCGCGACGGTGCGCCACGGCGCGAGCTACCGGGTGGCGGACGGCGCCCAGCGCATTGTCCCGGTCGGCGCTCCGCTCGACCCCGCCTCCCACCGACCGGGCGCATGAGCGTCCGGCTGGCCCGGCGGCGAACATCGGGTGAACATCGCGCGCACAGCCCCGTTTTGAATTGAGCACGCGTCCAGGTTCGGGGTCTGATTCCCAGGTGCCTGAATCACGTGTGCCCGAATACTCCCCCCGACCCGACGCCGAACACCCCGGGCTGAGCCGGCGCGGACTGCTACGCGGCTCGGCCATCGCGGCCGGCGCCGGCCTCGCCGTCTCGGTGACCGGAAAGGCTGCGGCAGCAGCCACGCCGGTCGTCGCGTTCGGGCACGGCGTCGCGTCCGGAGACCCGCTGCCCGACCGCGTGGTGATCTGGACCAGGGTCACGCCTGACGCCGCGGCGACACCGGGTTCCGGTGTCGGCGAGCAGGTTCCGGTGCGCTGGGAGATGGCCACGGACCGGGCCTTCGCCTCCGTGGTGCGCAGCGGCACCGCCAACGCCACCGCCGAGTCCGACCACACCGTCAAGGTCGACGTCACCGGCCTCGAGGCCGCGACCACCTACCACTTCCGCTTCACCACCCGCGGCGGCGCGGTTTCCGGCCAGGTCTCCCCCGTCGGGCGGACCCGCACCGCACCCGCGACCGACGCGGACCTGGACCGGCTGCGGTTCGGCGTGGTGTCCTGCTCCAACTGGGAGGCCGGCTACTTCGCCGCCTACCGCCACCTGGCGCTGCGCGAGGACCTGGACGCCGTCATCCACCTCGGTGACTACATCTACGAGTACGGCCGGGGCGAGTACGGCGCCAGGGACGGATCCGTGCGCCTGCACGAGCCCGCACACGAGATCGTCTCCCTCGCCGACTACCGGATCCGGCACGCCCAGTACAAGACCGACCCGGACCTGATGGCCCTGCACGCGCGGCTGCCGTTCATCGCGACCTGGGACGACCACGAGTCCGCGGACAATGCGTACAAGGCCGGTGCCGAGAACCACAACCCCGCGACCGAGGGCGACTGGGCCACCCGCAAGGCCAGTTCCGCGCGCGCCTACTTCGAGTGGATGCCCGTGCGGGTCAACGGGTCCGGCACCGAGGTGGCGCTGTACCGGCGATTCCGGTTCGGCAACCTCGCCGAGATCTCCATGCTCGACCTGCGGACCTACCGCGACGAGCAGGCGTCCCCGGGCGCGGGCTGGCGCAAGGTCGACGACCCGGAGCGGACCATCACCGGCCGGGCCCAGATGGACTGGCTGACAAGCGGAATCGTGTCGTCGCCGACGCGGTGGAAGGTCGTCGGCAACCCGGTGATGATCGCGCCCAGCCAGATCCCGCCCCTGGACACCAGGACCACCGCCGCGGTCACCGAGATGATCGGCGTGCCCGCCGCGGGCATTCCCTACGGCACCGACTCGTGGGACGGCTACACCGCCGACCGCCGGCGACTGTTCGACGCGATCGCCGGGCAGGGCGTCGACAACACGGTGTTCATCACCGGCGACATCCACTCCTCGTGGGCGTGCGACCTGCCGGTGGACGCGGCGAACTACCCGGCCGGACCGACGGTCGGCACCGAGTTCGTAGTGCCGTCGGTGACCTCACCGAACATGGACGACTCGCTGAACGTGCCGCCGCGCACGGCCAGCGTCGCGGTGGAGGAGGCCTTCAAGGCGGTCAACCGGCACATCCGGTACATCGACTTCGACTCGCACGGCTACGGGGTGTTCGAGGTGAACCGGGTCAACGCGCAGATGGACTGGTTCTATCTGTCCGACCCCACCGACCCCCGCGCCGCCGCCACCCACGGCGCCAGCTTCCGGGTCGGGTCCGGCGAGCAGCGGACGCAGCCGACGGCCCCCCTCGACCCGACCGCCTACCGGCCGTAGGGCCGGCCGGGGCTCAGCCCCAGTGCCGGTCCATGGCGTCCGCCACGAGCCCGGCGTGGTCCGCCACGCCGGGCTCACCGGTCCGCCGGGCCGACACCTCGAGCGCACGCCAGCGCGCGATCAGCGCCTTGGACCGGGGCACGGACATGTGGTGTTCGCGCGCCGCGGCGATCCGGGCGTGGTCGTCGGGCAGGAACCAGTAGGTGGACAGCCAGGTCCACATCAGCTGCGCCTCTAGCAGTCCGGTCGCCAACAGGTGGTCGTCGGCCAGCTGTGGCCACATCCCGACCACCTCGGCGCGCCAGGCGTCCACCATGGCGGCCGAACGTTCCTGGGTCAGCTCGATGCTGCACAGGCATCCCGGGAACGAGGTGAGCGCGTAGGAGAGGTCGAGGGTGGCGTCCCGGAAGCCGCCCCACTCGTAGTCCAGGAACTGCACGCCCTCGCCGTTGACGATGATGTTGTCCGGGCACAGGTCCGACGGGCTGAAGGCGCGGTAGCGGCCGCCGTTGAACAGCCGCACGGCGTGACCGGCACGATTCGCCAACTCCGGCGGGACGGTGATGCCGAGCTCGCGCTCGAGCAGACCGGGCACCTTCGGCATCGTCGCGCCGACCTGCTCGGCGACACTGCTGTGGTACTTCTCCACCCCGGCCCGCCGCAGCAGCGCGGTGAAGTCCTCCTCACGGCCGACGGTGGCCGCGTGCATTCGTCCCATCGACTGGGCCATGGCCATCAGCGAGTTGGTCACCGAGGCCTCGTCTGCGCGTGCCAGCAGGCTCGCGATCGGGGTGGCGTCGCCGAGATCGGCGAGGACCAGTAGGCGGGCCGAGAGGTCGTAGGCGATCAGTTCGGGACCGGGCCGCGATTCCGTCGCGAGGGCGTTCGCGAACTGGTACGAGACCGCCTCGCGGAGAAACGCGGTGTCGACCAGTTCGCCGTCCGCGGGGCCGGCGGCCGGCGTGCCCGGTCCGTACACCGCAACGCTGCGGGCATGGGATGCGGCGGAGAGTTCCCGGACCTGCTTGATCACCAGGGTGCGGGGCAGCGAGAACGGATTCTCGGCGCACCGGACCCGCAGCACGATCGTGCGGCCACTGCCGCCCAGGTCGACGGGGTCGACGAGGGTGACGGGCGCTCCGGTGCGTCGTTCGAGCAGCGCCTCGGCTGCTGTCACAACCTCAGAAACTGGGTCGGCCAATAATGCGGTCATCGCGATCCAACCTACCCGCCCTCGGCCCGATTCGGGCCGTCTAGTTCAACGCTCCGCCCACCCGCGGAGCCACATCCCGGCGCGACCAGCAAAAACAGACCGGGCCGTACGATTTATCTCAAACAGGTTACGCCAGCGGGCCATCCGGCACCGACCCGGCCCGGCGGATCACCACACCCGGTCCGGTCGCGCGCCCCGCCGACGCCGCAGCGCCTGTCGCCGACGCGGGTGCAGCGCCAGCACCAGCACCCCCGCGGAGACGATGCCGATCATGTTCACCCCGAGCTGGCATACCGACAGCAACGCCACGTGCCACTGCCCCACCGTCGCGGCCACCACGGCAAAACCGGCTGCGGGCACCGTGGTCACCGAGATGAACACCCCGACCAGCGCCGCCGACTTGGAACTGACCAGCGCCAACATCCCCGCCGAGCCCGCCAGCAGGGCCACTACCAGCGAGAACGGGCCCACCTGGTAGATGAAGTCCACCTGATGGATCCGGTCGAAGGTCTCGAGGCTCAACCAGCCGGCTGCCTCCGCCGCGAGCGCCCCGACCGCGGTGACCAGCATGGCCACCGGGAAGCCGACGACCAGCGCCAGCAGCGAACGCCGGGCAAGCCGGCGTTCGCGGCGCACGATCGCGACGGCCAGCGCGGCCAGGGGGCCGAACTCGGGGCCGACCACCATCGCGCCGACGATCGTCACCGGCGAGTCGGTGACCACACCAATGGCCGCCAGCAGGCAGGCGATGGTGAGGAAGGCCAGGAAGGTCGCATTGAGCGTCGACTCCTCCCGGGTGCGCCCGAGCAGTTCCTCCCAGACGACCGTGTCGTCGGGGTCCCCCGGCGCCAGCCGCCGCGCCTGCCTGGCGGCGTCGGAGATCACGGTGTCGAGCGGCTCGAGCGTGATGGCGCCGGTGTGTTCGAGCCCCATCGACTCGAGCGCGTCGACCACCTCGTCGGTGCACTCGCGCGCCAGGTCGGCCTGGACGGCGTCGCCCTCCGGCGAGAGCGCGCCGCCGCGCGTGAGCACGATGTGGGTGGCCCCCGGCTGCGCCCGCAGCATGGCCAGTACGTCCTCGGTTCGCGAGACCGGACTGATCACGCGCAGGTGCAGCACGGGTCCACCCGGCCGATCAGGCCTGCTCGGCCCTGCCGTCCTTCGGCTCCTTGGACTCCTTGGGCTCCGGCTTGGCGTCGATGCCCGACTCCTTGCGCTGCTGCGGCGTGATCGCCGAGGGCGCTTCGGTGAGCGGGTCGATGCCGCCGCCGGACTTCGGGAACGCGATGACCTCGCGGATCGAGTCCACGCCCGCAAGCAGGGCCGTGATCCGGTCCCAGCCGAAGGCGATGCCGCCGTGCGGGGGCGCACCGTAGGCGAAGGCGTCGAGCAGGAAGCCGAACTTGTCCTCGGCCTCCTCGTGCGAGATGCCCATCACCTTGAAGACGCGTTCCTGAATGTCCTTGCGGTGGATACGGATCGAGCCGCCGCCGATCTCGTTGCCGTTGCAGACGATGTCGTAGGCGTACGCCAGTGCGGTGCCCGGCTCGGTGTCGAAGGTGTCGATCGACTCCGGCTTCGGCGAGGTGAACGCGTGGTGCACCGCGGTCCAGGCGCTGTAGCCCAGGGCCACGTCGCCGCTGGCGGTGGCGTCGGCGGTCGGTTCGAACAGCGGCGCGTCGACCACCCACAGGAACGCCCACGCGTTGGGGTCGATCAGGTCCTGCTTGCGGGCGATCTCGCCGCGCGCGGCGCCCAGCAGGGCCCGCGAGGACTTGGTCGCGCCCGCGGCGAAGAAGATGCAGTCGCCGGGCTTCGCGCCGACGTGCGCGGCCAGGCCGTCACGCTCGGTGTCGGTGAGGTTCTTCGCGACCGGCCCGCCGAGGGTGCCGTCCTCGCCGACGAGGACGTACGCCAGGCCCTTGGCGCCGCGCTGCTTGGCCCACTCCTGCCACGCGTCGAGCTGCTTGCGCGGCTGGCTCGCGCCGCCGGGCATCACGACGGCGCCGACGTACTCGGCCTGGAACACCCGGAAGGTGGTCTCGGAGAAGAACTCCGCACACTCGACCAGCTCGAGATCGAACCGCAGGTCCGGCTTGTCGGAGCCGTAGCGACGCATCGCCTCGGCGTACGTCATCCGCGCGATCGGGGTGGTGATCTCGTGCCCGATCAGCTTCCAGACGTTGGTGAGGATCTCCTCGGCCAGCAGGATGACGTCGTCCTGGTTGACGAAGCTCATCTCGATGTCGAGCTGGGTGAACTCCGGCTGCCGGTCGGCGCGGAAGTCCTCGTCCCGGTAGCAGCGGGCGATCTGGTAGTACCGCTCGATGCCGCCGACCATCAGCAGCTGCTTGAACAGCTGCGGGCTCTGCGGCAGCGCGTAGAAGCTGCCCGGCTGCAGGCGCGCGGGCACCAGGAAGTCGCGGGCACCCTCGGGGGTGGAGCGGGTCAGGGTCGGGGTCTCGACCTCGACGAACTCGTGGTGCGCGAGCACCTGACGGGCCGCGGCGTTGACCTTCGAGCGCAGCCGGATCGCGTGGCCGGGCCCCTCACGGCGCAGGTCCAGGTAGCGGTACTTGAGGCGAGCTTCCTCGCCGGCGTTGTCGTCGAGCTGGAACGGCAGCGGGGCGCTCTCGTTGAGCACCTCGAGCGAGGTCGCGTTGACCTCGATGGCGCCGGTCGGGATCTCGAAGTTCTGGTTGCCCTCAGGGCGGACCTCGACGGTGCCGGTGACCTTGACGCAGTACTCGGCGCGCAGCTTGTGCGCCTGCTCGAGCACGTCCTCACTGCGGAAGACCACCTGTGAGACGCCGGAAGCGTCGCGCAGGTCGATGAAGATCACCCCGCCGTGATCGCGCCGCCGGGCCACCCATCCGGTGAGGGTGACGGTCTGGTCGGCCTGCTCTGCTCGCAACGAGCCGGCGAGATGGGTGCGCAGCACGGGGTTCCTTTCACACACTTTCAACAGCGTTCTGTCGTCAGTGATCCTACGGAGAAGCAACACGGAAGACATAACGCACCAGAGGAATCACCCGGAGCCTTTCGCGTGCGAAGCTGTCCCCGGCGATCACAGACCCCGACAGAAAGCGGTGACCATGACCTTCAACGAGGGCGCTCAGATCACTCCGGGACGGGTCTCCGTCGGTGGCAGCGGCGGCGGTGGCCGCGGCGGTCGTGGCGGCAAGGTCGCGCTCGGCGGCGGCCTCGGCGGCATCCTCGTACTCGTGCTTGCTCTGCTGTTCGGCGGCGACCCAGGGACTGCGCTGGGCAACCTCACGGGAGCCCAGGACGACGCCCAGCTGGGGACAGGTTCGCTGAGCCAGGTCGCAAACTGCAAGACCGGCGTGGACGCCAACCGCGACGTGAACTGCCGGGTTGCCCTCACCGCCGAGAGCCTCGACGCGGTGTGGGCGCAGGAGCTCGGCAAGCAGACCGGCACCCCGTACGTCATGCCCGGCGTCATGCTCTTCTCCGGCTCGGTGAACACCGGCTGCGGCAACGCGACCAGCGACGTCGGCCCGTTCTACTGCCCCGCGGACTCCACCGCCTACTTCGACACCAGCTTCTTCCAGTTGCTCGTCGACCAGTTCGGCTCCAGCGCCGGACCTCTCGCGCAGGAGTACGTCGTCGCGCACGAGATCGGCCACCACATCCAGAACCAGCTCGGCGACATCGGCCGCGCGCAGGCCGATCCGAAGGGCGCGCAGTCCGGCGCGGTCCGGACGGAGCTGCAGGCCGACTGCTACGCGGGCGTCTGGGCGCACTACGCGGACACCCTGCCCGCGCCCGGCAGCAACGAGCCGTTCCTGAAGCCGCTGACCGAGACCGACATCCGGGATGCCCTGTCGGCAGCGTCGTCGGTGGGCGACGACCGCATCCAGCGGGCGTCGAGCGGACGCGTCAACCCCGAGGGCTGGACGCACGGTTCCTCGGAGCAGCGACAGAAGTGGTTCCTCACCGGCTACAAGACCGGCAAGGTCGGCGCCTGCAACACCTACGCCGCACGGGATCTGGACAACCCGCCCGCACTGACCACCAGGTAACCGCCCGCGCCACGAGTGCGGCTACTCGGCCGCTGGTGTCTCGGACGGCGGCTCGGTCGACGACGCGGAGTCGCCCTGCGGCGACGCGGACTCCGGCCGACCTTCGTGCACCAGGTCGTAGCGGTGACCGTAGGTTTCCACGATCGCCTGGATCACCGCGACCACCGGGACGGACACCAGCGCGCCGATCGCACCGAACAGCGACGCCCCGACGATCACCGACCCGAAGGCGACCGCCGGGTGGATCGAGACGGTCTTGGAGGTGATCCGCGGGTGCAGCAGGTAGTTCTCGACCTGCTGGTAGGCCGTGCCGAACACCACCACCCACACCCCGTCCATGGGCTGCGCCGCCGCGGCGATGATCGCGGGCAGCGCGATCGCCAGGTAGGTGCCCAGCGTCGGGATGAACTGCGAGACCACGCCGGTCCAGATCGCCAGCGGCAGCCAGTACGGAACCCCGATCGCCATCAGGAAGATCCCGGTCGCGACGGCACTCACCGCGGCCAGGATCAGCCTCGACACGACGTACCCGCCGGCCTTCTCCACCGAGATGCCCCACACGGTCGAGATGATCTGCTGCTGCCGCGCCGGGAACCAGCTCGAGATCGTCCGCCGCATCGCCGGCCCCTCGGCGGACATGTAGAACACGAACAGCAGCAGGGTCATCGCCTGGAAGACGACGCCGAGCAGCGACGAGAGCACCCCCAGCACCCCGGGCGTGAATCGCTCCGCGAGGTCGCGGACCGTTTCCGGCGTGATCTTGATGAGGTCCTTCCCTGTCGCGAACTCGGTGCCGAAGGTCCGGTTCGCCCATTCGGTCACCCGCGAGACCGCGTCCGGCAACGCGGTGAGTAGCTGGGCGAGCTGGTCGACGAGCAGCGTGCCGAACACCCCCACGAACCCCACCATGAACAGGAAGAGGGCGAGGAGCACCAGGCCGGTGCCGGCGCCACGACGCAGCCCACGGCGCTCGAGCCAGTCCACGATCGGCTCGATGGTGACGCTGAACAGCCAGGCCAGGAACAGCAGACCGAGAAAGCCGCGCAGGTTGTGGAACAGCCAGCCGGACATCTGATAGGCGGCGACGGCGAGCAGCACGTAGACGATCGCGAGCCGCAGCCATCGGGTGTTGGCGCGCCGATCTGCATCGCCCGCCGGTGTGGGAACGTTCTGCCCGGTCGACTCGCTCATCACACGCTCCGTAGTCGGGTGGCTCCTCCCGTTACCGCCGAAATCTACTCGCCGCGTGCGGGGATCACAGGTCGAAACAGGGCCGGCTCGGACCAGGATCGACTCAGAACAGGGTCAGCGCGGCCGGCGCCCCGGCACCGACGAGCTCGTGCAGCGGCCGCGGTGACGCCTCCTGCCGGTGACCGTCGCGCCCGCCGAGGCCGTACTCCTCCACCAGCGGCGCCACCCGGCCGCGCAGCCACTGCTTGTACTCCGGGGTCACGTAGGCGCCGCGGCCGTAGAGCTGCCGGTACCTGCGCACCAGCGCCGGATGCTCCTGTGCGAGCCAGTTGAGGAACCAGCCGCGGGTGCTGCCGCGCAGGTGCATCGGGAAGACCGTCACCCCGCTCGCGCCCGCCTCCGCGAGCGCACCGAACAGCCCGTCCAGGTGCCGGGTGGAGTCGGTGAGGAACGGGATCACCGGCGCGACCATCACATTGCAGTCGAAGCCCGCGTCGGTGATCGCCCGGATCAGCTCCAGCCGTGCCCGCGGGGACGGGGTGCCCGGCTCGACGGCCGCCTGCAGGTCCGGGTCGTGGATGGCCAGCGACACCGCAACGGAGACCGGCACCTGGCGCGCGGCCATGGTGAGCAGCGGCAGGTCCCGGCGCAGCAGGGTGCCCTTGGTCAGGATCGAGAACGGCGTGCGGGACTCCGTCAACGCGCCGATGATGCCCGGCATCAGCCGGTAACGGCCCTCGGCCCGCTGGTACGGGTCGGTGTTGGTGCCCAGCGCCACCGGTTCGCCCTTCCAGGACCGGCGGGCCAGTTCGCGGCGCAGCACGGCCGCGATGTTCGTCTTCACCACCACCTGGCTGTCGAAGTCCGCGCCGGCGTCGAGGTCCAGGTACTCGTGGGTGGGCCTGGCAAAGCAGTACCGGCAGGCGTGGGTGCAGCCGCGAAAGGGGTTGACCGTGAACCGGAACGGCAGGGCCGAGCCTTCCGGCACCCTGTTCAGCGCCGACTTGCACAGCACCTCGTGGAAGGTGATCCCCTCGAACTCGGGGGTCTGTACGCTCCGCACCAGTCCCGCGCGCGCCAGCCCGGGAATGGCCCCGTCGTCGTCCGACGACTGCCCGGCGTCGAGAGCCTGCCCCTGCCATCGCATGCCTACAGTCGAACACTCGTTCTAGGTCAAGTCAACCCCTCGCGCCGTCGCCCTGCCCGCGGGCCCGCCGCTGGCTAGGCTTCGCCGATGAGCCCCCGTCGGTCCGCCGCGCGAACGGCCGGGACTCGTCTCGCAGCCGTCGCCGCACTGTCCCTGCTCTGCTCGACCGCACTCGCCCCGGACGCCGGGGCGACACCGGTCCCCGACACCGCCTGCGGCACCGCGCTTTCCGACGCCGAGATGGCTACGGTCGCCGCGCTCTCCGACACCGGCACCGTCACCGCCGCCGATCCCATGGCGCGCCTCGAGGACGAGGCGTCCCGGCAGCAGCGAATCGCCGAGATCCTCGTCGCGCATCGCGACCGGCGCGGACTGTTCGGCATCGGACTCGACGCCGTCGTCCAGGCCGCGGTCATGCCGCTGCAGCGCAACCCCGCCGCGTTCGCGACGCCGACGTGGGCGCACGCGGTCAGCACGGACCTGCTGCGTCGCTACCTGGTCAACGTGCATGCGGAGTTCACCGGCGGCCCGGTCGATCCCGCCTGGCAGCGCTACTTCGCGCTCGCCTACGACTGCACGCAGTCCCCCGGCCGGGTGGCCATGGTCGGCTACAACACCCACCTGACGATCGACCTCGCGCGCGCGGTGGCGGCGACCGGCGCGGCGCAGCCGAACGTGCCCGACTTCTACAAGATCGTGGACTCGATCGCCACCGACGGCGACGCGATCGTCACCAGGACGAAGGCGGTCTACGGCGCGGACCTGGGACCGCTGTGGCGCTTCTACTTCCTCGGCGAGGGCCTGGACCGGCTCGCGGGCGAGGGTGTCGCGTCCGAAATGCTGCTGCGCGCCGCCGACAGCGGCTACAACACGCTGACCCTCGCCAACGGCTTCGCCCTGCAGGACCCGCAGACCGCCCCGGCCGCGGCGGCGGAGATGGATGCGCTGTGGACCGCCGCGGACGGCGCCGTCGAAGTCCTCGCCCGCCTCGGCGGACTCTGAGACAATCGGGACATGACTTCGGCGGTCGACCCGAAGATCCCGCACACGAGCACCGACGTCCTGGTGGTGGGTGCGGGACCTGTCGGTCTGACGGTGGCTCTCGAACTCCGGCGACACGGCGTGGACGTGATGGTCGTCGATCGACTGGCGCAGCGGGCACCGTTCGCCAAGGCGGTGGGCATCGCGCCCCGCACCCTGGAACTGTGGGACTCGATGGGCGTCGTCCGCCCCGCGCTCGACGCCGGCATCACCATGCGAGGCCAGCTGGTCTACGTCAACGGCACGCAGACCGCCCAGCTGGAACTCTCGCTGCCCGAGCAGGTGCCGTACCGCTTCCTGGCGCTGCCGCAGTACGAGACCGAAAGGGTGCTCGCCGAGGCGCTGACCGAGCGCGGCGGCCGGGTGCAACGCGGCGTCGAGTTCGCCGGGTTCACCCAGGACCACGACCACGTCGTCGCGACCGTCCACGGCCCGAGTGGCGTTTCGACCGTCGTGTGCCGGTACCTGGTCGGCTGCGACGGCGCGCACAGCCTGGTCCGCAAGGGACTCGGCGTCGGGTTCGAGGGTGACGCCTTCCCCGAGGAGTACATGCTCGCCGACGTCGAACTCGATTGGTCCGCGCCCGTCGGGTTCGGGGTCCGCGCGATGCACCAGCGCGACGGCGTCACCGACGACCTGCTGGTGTGCATCCCGCTGCCGGGTGAGCGCCGCTACCGGGTCTCGATGCTGGTGCCCGACGAACTCGCCACCGCGCCACCGGGATCCGGGGAGGTCGCACACGGGCTCGAGGGCGGACGTCGGCCGGAGCTGCGGCACGTGCAGGCGGTGCTGGACCGGCTGGCGCCGCAGCCGACCACCGCCTCGCGGTTGCGGTGGTCGTCGGTGTTCCGGATCAGTCACCGACTGGCGTCCCGCTACGGCGTAGGTCGGGTGTTCCTCGCCGGGGACGCCGCTCACATCCACCCGCCCACCGGCGCGCAGGGCATGAACACGGGCATCCAGGACGGCTGCAACCTCGCCTGGAAGCTCGCGTTGGCCGTGCGCGGGCAGGCCGCGGACGGACTGCTCGACAGCTACGACGCCGAACGCCGCCCGGTCGGCGAGGAGGTGGTGGGGCGCACCGTGCGGCAGGCCCGCCACGGCATCGGCGCGGACGAAACCGATCCCGCCGTCGTGATCGCCCGCGAGGCCCAGCTGCTGGTCGGCTACCCGGACAGCCCGCTCGTCGGCGCGGACCCGGCCGACGCCGCCCCCACGTCCGGACCCACTCCCGGTCAACGGGCCCCCGACGCCACCGGCCTGACCCAGGACTGCGCCGCCGTTCCGACCCGGGTGCACGCACTGCTGCGCCACCCCGGCCACACCCTGCTGCTGTGGGCAGCCGACAGTGCGGACTGGACGACGCAACGGGCGTTGGCCGCGGCCGTCGACCAGCGGTTCGCGTCCGCGGTGCGCACCTACGTCCTGGTCGACCCCGCCGCCGACGTCCCGGACGCCTCGGGCATCACCCTCCGCGACTCCGCAGGACACTTCGCCGCCGGGTACGGCGCCGCCGGCCGATCCGGATTCCTGGTCCGCCCGGACGGTTACCTCGGCCACCGAGCGAACGAGATCGCCCTCGCCGGCCTCGCCGGAAACCTGGCCCGCACCCTGCGCTGACCCGGAACGGCCGTCGTCGGCCGGGACGCGGCGGGGTCTCACCCGGTGCGGGTGATGCGGCGAACTGCTCTCCCGAGCAGCGTCGGAGGTGCCACATCCCTGGTGCCCGGCGCACTGTATCCGCACGGGCACCGCATCCGACCGCACATGCGAGGAGCCGAACGATGGCGGACACCAAACCCAACATCCTGGTGATCTGGGGCGACGACATCGGAATCACCAATCTCAGCTGCTACAGCGACGGGCTGATGGGTTACCGGACACCGAACATCGACCGCCTCGCCGACGAGGGCATGAAGTTCACCGACTCCTACGGCGAGCAGAGTTGCACGGCGGGCCGCGCCTCGTTCATCACCGGCCAGAGCGTGTACCGCACAGGCATGAGCAAGGTCGGCATCCCGGGCGTCGACGTCGGACTGTCCGACGAGGACCCCACCATCGCCGAACTCCTCAAGCCGCTCGGATATGCCACCGGGCAGTTCGGGAAGAACCATCTCGGCGACCTCAACAAGTACCTGCCGACCGTGCACGGGTTCGACGAGTTCTTCGGCAATCTCTACCACCTCAACGCCGAGGAGGAACCCGAGCTGCCCGACTACCCGAGCGCGCAGGACTACCCCAAACTGCACGAGGTGATGATGCCGCGCGGTGTCCTGCACTGCTGGGCCACCGAGGAGGATGCAGGCGAGGTCGATCAGCGATACGGGCCTGTCGGGAAGCAACGCATCGAGGACACCGGACCGCTGAGCAAGAAGCGGATGGAGACCATCGACGACGAGACGGTGTCCGCGGCAATCGACTTCATCAAGCGGCAGAAGGAATCGGAGACACCGTTCTTCGTGTGGATGAACACCACGCACATGCACTTGCGGACCCACACGAAACCGGAGAGCCTCGGCCAGGCCGGGCACTGGCAGTCGCCGTACCACGACACCATGGTCGATCACGACAAGCACGTCGGCAGGCTGCTCGACGCGGTCGACGAACTGGGCCTCGCCGAGGACACCATCGTCATCTACAGCACCGACAACGGTCCCCACGCCAACACCTGGCCGGACGGCGCGACCACCCCGTTCCGCAGCGAGAAGGACACCAACTGGGAGGGCGCCTTCCGCGTCCCCGAGGTGATCCGCTGGCCGGGCAAGATCCCCGCGGGCGTGGTGTCCAACGAGATCGTCCAGCACCACGACTGGCTGCCGACCTTCCTCGCCGCCGCGGGCGCACCGGAGGTGGTCGATCAGCTGAAGACCGGGCACGCGGTCGGCGACAAGACGTTCAAGGTGCACATCGACGGCTACAACCTGCTCCCGTACCTCACCGGCGAGGTCGAGACGTCCCCGCGTCGGGGGCTGATCTATTTCTCCGACGACTGCGACGTGCTGGGCATTCGCTTCGACAACTGGAAGATCGTGTTCATGGAACAACGCGCCAAGGGCACCCTCGGGCTGTGGGCGGAGCCGTTCACGGCCCTGCGGGTACCGAAGGTGTTCAATCTGCGCACCGACCCGTTCGAGCGGGCCGACATCACCTCGAACACCTACTGGGACTGGTTCCTCGACCACGACTACATAGCGATCTACGGAACTTTCATCACGAGCCAGTTCCTCGAGACCTTCAAGGAGTTCCCGCCGCGACAGGAGCCGGCCAGCTTCACCATCGACCACGCGGTGGCCAAGCTGCACGCCTTCCTGGCGAAGGACTGACGCCGTGGGGACCGATCTCGGATCCTGGGCGGACGGCCCCGCGCGGTCCGCGATCGTCGACTTCGTCGAGCGGGTCACCGCCGCGGGCGGCCCTGACTTCGTCGAACCCGCGGACCGGGTGGCCGTCTTCGACAACGACGGCACCCTCTGGTGCGAGAAGCCGATGCCCGTCCAGCTCGACTTCACCGTCCGGCGTTTCGCCGAGATGGCCGCGGCCGATCCCGCCCTCCAGCAGAAGCAACCCTGGAAGGCGGCCCACGAGCACGACCTCCACTGGCTCGGCGCGGCGATGGTCAAGCACTACCGGGGGGACGACGACGACCTGAAACTGCTGATGGGCGCGGTCACCGAGGCGTTCGATTCCGTCACGGTCGAGAACTACGACGCTCGGGTCCGGGCCTTCTTCGACGGCGCGGACCACCCCACGCTCGGCCGCCCCTACCGCGGTTGCGGATACGCGCCGATGGTCGAGTTGTTGCGCTACCTCGAGGCGAACGGCTTCGCGAACTACATCGCCTCCGGCGGCGACCGCGACTTCATGAGACCGGTCGCCGGCCGGCTCTACGGGGTGCCGCCGGAACGCATCATCGGCAGCGCCCTCGGCCTCTCGTACCGCGAGGGTGCGGACGCGACGGACCTGCTCTACAAGGCCGCGATGGACTTCTTCGACGACGGACCGGAGAAGCCGATCCGGATCTGGAGCCGGATCGGGCGGCGGCCGATCCTGTCGGTCGGCAACTCCAACGGCGACCTGCCGATGCTCGCGTTCTCCGGGCAGCCAGACCGCCCGGCCCTGCGGATGCTGATCCTGCACGACGACGCCGACCGCGAATTCGACTACGTCGCAGGCGCCGAGGAGGCCCTCGATCACGCACGGGAGAGGGACTGGACCGTGGTAAGCATGAAGCACGACTGGACCAACGTCTTCTCGTCGGCCGTCACCTGATCAGGGAAGAAGGGAAGGCTTCGTTGGAAACGCAGACCGTCTCCGAGGTCCGGCACATCCCGTCTCAGACCTTCACCATGGGTTCGGATCGGCACTACCGGGAAGAAGGCCCGTCGCATCGGGTGGCGGTCGACGCGTTCGCCATCGAGACCCACCAGGTCACCACCGAGCAGTTCGCCCGATTCGTCCGGGACACCGGGTATCTCACTGTCGCCGAACGCCCGCTCGACCCCGCCGACTTTCCCGGGGCGCCCGCGGAGAACCTGCAACCGGGGTCGATGGTGTTCACCCCGACGCCGGGCCCGGTCGACCTCCGTCACCTCAGCCAGTGGTGGACCTGGACCGTCGGCGCGTCCTGGCAGCATCCCACCGGTCCGGCGTCCACCACGACCGGCCGCGAGCGACATCCCGTCGTCCATGTCGCCCACGAGGATGCAGCTGCCTACGCCCGGTGGGCCGGCCGGTCACTGCCCACCGAGGCGCAGTGGGAGGCCGCCGCCCGGGGCGGCCTCGACCACACCGACTTCACCTGGGGCGACGCCCCCGAGCCCGAATCTGCTGCGCTGGCGAACTTTTGGCACGGGGACTTTCCGTGGCGGGCCGAGCCGGGCTACGGCGCCACGACCGTCGTCGGCAGCTTCGCGTCGAACGGGTACGGCCTGTACGACATGGCGGGCAACGTGTGGGAGTGGACCGCGGACTGGTACTCGGACCGGCACCCCGACACCGCGGAGTCGTGCTGCGCACCGAGAAACCCGCGCGGGCCCGACATGTCGCAGAGCTTCGACAGCCGCCAACCCCAGTTCCAGGTGCCCCGCAAGGTGATCAAGGGTGGCTCGTTCCTGTGCGCCGACAGCTACTGCCGGCGGTACCGTCCCGCGGCGCGTCGGCCGCAGATGGTCGACACCGGGATGAGCCACATCGGGTTCCGCTGCGTCGCCGCTGTTCCCGGTTCATAGCAGAACCGCCACGGCGACGAGCGCCAGCAGCGTGACGATGGTCGTCGTGGCGATCGCGGCGAAGGTGGCGGGTGCGAATTGCCCGGACTCGAGCTGCCGGTCGACGGCCCGGTACCGGAGGGTGCCGTAGGCGGACACCAGGAGTCCCGCGCCCATCAGGATGAGCCCGGCCGCGACTGCGTGGCCGCCACGGTCCGGCGCAAATTTCGCCACCGCGACACCGAGAGCAGCGACGCTGATGCCGGTTCGATGCCATGCGAGGTAGGTTCGCTCGTTCGCGAGGTGGTCGCGAGCCGTGCTTCCGACATTCGGGCGGGTGGGGCCGAAGATGTCCGGCCGGCGAGCTCGTCGACCACGATGCTCGCCTCGTCGGGTCACACCTCAACAATGGCAGGCGCGCGGTCACCCGTCGAGTGTCGCCACCGGCCCCGGACTGTCGGGCCCGTCGACGATCGTCTGCACCAGTGCCCCGTATCGCTCGATCAGATCCTCGCGGGCGATGACCTCGGGGCCGAGCAGCCCCATCGTCCGCGTCCCGCCCGCCAGTCCCAGCAGTGCGGCGAGCACCAGGTGTGAGCGCACCTGGGCATCGGACCGGTCGCCGATGCGCTCGGCGATGGCGGCGACGTAGCGGCGCTCGTAGTCTGCCCGCGCCGCATCCTGGTCGTCGGACTCGTGGATCAGCAGCAGCACGGTCGCCAGGGGGTCGGGCGCGTCGCTGTCGCGTCGCTCGACCAGACGGCGAACGAGCCCGTACCCCACCGGTTCCCGGGCACCCTCCCCCGCGTCGAGGGTCGGCTCGGACGGGTCCGCGGCGGCCAGCAGCGCGGCCTTGCTGCCCATCAGTTTCATCACCATCGCGGGCGAGCACCCGGCCCGGGCGGCGATGTCCTTGATCGTGGTCGCGGTGTAGCCGCGCCGGCCGAACAGTTCCCGGGCGGCGGCCACCACCGCGTCCCGGGTCGTAGCTCCGCTCACGGGGCTCGCACCGCCTCCAGGTCCTCGGCCAGGTCGACGTCGATTGTCGCCGACTGCGCCAACACGAATATCTGGCGGGTGCTGGTGCACCGACTGCCCGGCTCGAGCGCGGTGAACAGGTAGCGGCCGGTGGGTGGCAGCGCCAACTGGTACCGGCCGTCGTCTCCGCAACGCGTGGACGCGACGAACTCCCCGGTGGTCTTGGCCAGGGTCACCACGGCCGCCGTCGCGGGCATCCCGCCCGCGCTCACCCGTCCGCGCAACCGGAGCCGCTCGGCGAGCACCACGCTCTGGCGGGTGCGAGATTCGTCGAACTCGAGCACCTGCGACCGGGGCGCCCACCCGTCGGCGCTGGCGACCACCAGATACGGACCCGGCGCGGGCAGCACCACCGAGAACTCACCCGCCTTGTCGGCGCGACTCCAGTCGACCGGCTCGCCGCTCGTGCGGAACACCGACACGACCGCGTGCCGAATGGGCTGCAGGTCGGCATGGAGGACGGATCCGGTGACGACGAGTTCCTCGGGTGCACCAACAGCATCGGCCGGAATCGGCGCGACAACCGGTGCCGACTGCTGCCGCGGGATGAAGGCGGCGACGAGTGCGGCCACGGCCCCTGCGACGGCGGCCATCGCGAAGACGACCTTGAACGCGCCGAGCGCCGGGAACACCTGTCCGGCCACCTCCACGGTGATCGCGGTGAGGACCGCGGAGATGACGGCGCTCGAGACCGAGGTGCCGACCGACCGCAGCAGTGCGTTGAGGCCGTTCGCGGAGGCCGTCTCGGTGATCGGCACCGATCCCATGATCAGCATCGGCATCGCCGCGTACGCCATGGCCGTGCCGGTGGTGACGAGCATGGCGCCGGCGACAATCATCGGCACCGACCCGGTGAGGAAGATCCGCAGCGTGAACGCGCCGGCCAGGACGAGCGCACCGGCGACGAGGGTGCGCTTCGCGCCGACCCTGCCGATCAGCCGGCCCGCGATCGGCGCGACGACGACCATCATCAGCCCGGCCGGCATCATGCACAGCCCGGCAACCAGCACCGACAGTCCATGCCCGTACCCGGTGACCGTGCTGACCTCCAGTTGCTGCGTGGTGGACAGCATGTTGGAGTACATGGAGATCCCGACCAGCAGCGCGCTGATGTTGGTCAGCAGCACCGGCCTCCGCACGGAGGTGCGCAGGTCCACCATCGGCTGGTTGACGCGCAGCTCGTAGGGGAACCAGGCGGCGAAGGCGACCAGCGACACCACCAACGCCAGGATCGTCGGCTCGCTCCCCCAGCCCCAGGTGCCGCCCTTGGAGATGGCCAGCAGCAGCGCGGTCAACGCCACGGACAGCAGCACCGCACCGCCGTAGTCGAAGCGGCCGGGGGTGCGCACCGGAGACTCGGGTACGACGGCCAGCACCGCGACCAGCAACGCCACGCCAACCGCGGCGGACAGCCAGAAGATCGCCTCCCAGCCGAAATGCTCGTAGACCAGGCCCGACAGCGGCAGGCCCAGTGCGGAACCGATCCCGAGCGTCGCGCTCATCATCGCGGTCGCGCCGGCAACCTTCGACTTGGGCAGCTCGTCGCGCAGGATGCCGATGCCCACCGGCACCAGCGCTGAGGCGAATCCCTGCAGTCCGCGGCCGACGAGCATCGCCGGGAACGTGGCACCCACCGCGGCGATCACCGAACCCAGCACCATTGTCAGCAGCGAGACGACCATCATCCGGCGCTTGCCGAACATGTCCGCCAGCCGCGAGACGATCGGTGTCGCCACCGCCGCGGTCAGCAGCGTCGCGGTGACCAGCCAGGACGCGCTGGCGTAGTCGATGCCGAGGATCCCGGGAAAGTCCGCGAGCAACGGGATGATCAGGGTCTGCTGCAGCGCGACGACGGTGCCGGACATGCACAGCACGGTGACCAGCACGGTGCTCGACGTCCGGCCCGTCGCCTGATTCGAATGGGTCGACACGGGGTACTCCAGGGGCCAGCGGTGAATGAGCGTTCACCGCCGAGTGAACAGGCATTCACCCTTCCCGCGCAAGCCGGACATTTCGCCCCGCCCCGTCAGGCCGCCACCTCACCGGGAGCACTCGACGACGGGGTGCGGGCGAACTCGCCTGCCGCCGACCAGGCCTCGCGCTCGGCGCCGAACGCCGCGGCCTGGTCGGCCCGGAACCCGGCGATCGACTCGGCGTTCTCGGCGACGAACCGCTCGTGCTCGGCGAGCGAGAAGGTGCCGTCGGTGATCTGGACGCCGCCGGGCCCGCCCGCCGCGGTCTCGGCGCGCAGTTCGAGCAACTCGTCGGGTTCGACCGGGTACCAGGAGATCCGGTCGAAGAAGCGCAGCAGCCAGGGCGTGCCGTCCTCGAACGGCCCCGACCGCTCCGGGTGCCGGTGGTTCCACACCTGGGTGGTGCGGCCGACGAACTGGTAGCCGCCGGGCCCCTCCATCCCGTAGATGCACAGGTAGGCCCCGCCGATCCCGACCGCGTTCTCGGGCGTCCAGGTGCGCGCCGGGTTGTACTTGGTGGTCACCAGGCGGTGCCGCGGGTCGAGCGGCGTGGCCACCGGCGCGCCCAGGTAGACGTCGCCGAGGCCGAGCACCAGGTACTGCGCGCCGAACACGGTGTCGAACACGTCGGCCACCGAGTCCAGTCCGTTCATCCGCCTGATGAACTCAATGTTCCAGGGGCACCACGGGGCGTCCGCGCGTACGCCGTTCATGTACCGCTTGATGGCCTCGCGGGTGGACGGGTCGTCCCAGGACAGCGGCATCCGGACCGCCCTGCTGGGCACCACCAGCTCCGACAGGTCCGGCAGCTGGTCCTCGGCCTCGGCCAGCAGGCCCATCAGTTTGGGCACCGGCAGCACGTCGGGGTCGACGCGCACCTGCAGGGACCGGATCCCGGGTGTCAGGTCCAGCAGGCCGGCGGGCTTCTCGGCGTCGAGCCGTTGGTGCAGGGCGTGTGCCCGCGCCCGCAGCGCCAGGTCGAGGGTCATGTCGCCGTACTCGACAAGCACGTTGTCGTCGCCGGAGCGGCGGTAGGTGACGGCGGTGGCGCCGTCGCGGCGGGCGATCACCCCGTCGTCGCCGTCGCCGCCCGCCCCGAACACGGCGGGCAGGCTGGCCCGCCGGCCCAGTCCCAGTTGGCGTTTCGAGGCGGCGCGCTCCGCGCGGATCGGCACGAAGCGGACCGTGTCGCCGGGGCTGAGCTGGCCGAGCTTCCAGCGTTCGGCCGAGACCACGGTGACCGGACAGACGAACCCGCCGAGGCTCGGGCCGTCGGGGCCCAGCAGGATCGGGGTGTCCCCGGTGAAGTCGAGGGCGCCGACGGAGTAGGCGTTGTCGTGGATGTTGGACGGGTGCAGGCCGGCCTCGCCGCCGTCGCCGCGGGCCCAGTCCGGCTGCGGCCCGACCAGTCGGACGCCGGTGCGGTCGGAGTTGAAGTGCACCTGGTAGTCGGTCCGGTACAGGGTGTCGATGTCCTTGCGGGTGAAGAACTCCGGCGCCCCGTGCGGGCCCTCGGTGACGGCGATCTCCCAGCGTCCGCCGATGACCGGGCGGTGTTCCATCGGAACCGGTTGCGCGGCGCCGGGGTTCGCACTCCCCTCGCCGCAGCGCAGCACGTCACCCTCGCGCAGGGTCCGTCCCTCGTGGCCGCCGAACCTGCCGAGCGTGAACGTCGCACCGCTGCCGAGGTAGTCGGGCACGGTGAGGCCGCCGCGCACCAGCACGTAGATCCGCAGGCCGGGACCGGACGCCGCGCCCACGTCCAGGACCCCGCCCGCCGGCACCTCCACCGGCGCCCACGACCGCACCGGCAGTCCGTCGACCCGGACGCTCGCGGGGGCGCCGGTGACGCAGACGGTGGTGGCCTCGTCGAATCGCAGGGCGGGGCCGGCCATCGCGCACTCGAGTCCGGCGGCGCCCTCGTCGTTGCCGAGCGCGACGTTGCCGAGCCGGAACGACAGGTCGTCCATCGGACCCGACGGCGGCACCCCGATCTGCCAGTAGCCGACCCGGCCGGGCCAGTCCTGGACGGTGGTGAGCATGCCGGGACGCTGGACAGTGACGGTGTTGCAGCGGCCGTCTCCGCCGGCGGGGCTCATCACGACGCCTCCGGCCGGGTGACGATCATCCGCACCTCGGTGGGGTCGAATCCGTTGCAGGGGTTGTTGACCTGCGGGCAGTTCGACACCAGGACCAGGGTGTCGACCTCCGCCCGCACCGCCAGTCGCTTGCCGGGCGCGGACAGCCCGTCCACGATGCCGAGGGTGCCGTCCGCGTCCACCGGCACGTTCATGAAGAAGTTGATGTTGGAGACCAGGTCCCGCTTGCCCAGGCCCCACTTGGCGCCCTCGATCAGGAAGTTCTCCACACAGGCGTGCTGGTGCCGGGTGTGGTGCCCGTACCGCAGCGTGTTCGACTCCTGCGAGCAGGCGCCGCCGACGGTGTCGTGGCTGCCAACCTCGTCCGCGACCAGGGTCATCAGGGCGGTGCCGTCGTCGGACCGCAACACGCTGCCGGTGGTGAGGAACAGGTTGCGCTGCGCCGCAACCGTTGCCGCGGCGCTGTAGCGGACGGTGTGGTCGTCGGCGGCGTAGAGCAGAGTGTCGACGGCCTGGTTGCCGTGCAGGTCGACGATCGTCAGGACGTCGCCGGCCCGGACGATCGCGGACCAGGGCCCGCGGGCCCCGACGATCTCGTCGAGCACCACCTCCCCGGGAACCAGGGCGAGCGAACCGGGTGCGGGAACGGTACGGGTGGAGGTCATTTCGCGTCCTTTCCGAACTGCGGTGCGGCGGCGGCCGCGGCGTCCTCGGTGTTGAGCACGGCCCGCTGGTACTCCGGGTCGTCCCCCGACCCGGCGCCGGAGACCAAGGCATCGAGGTCCTCGGGGGCGGCCCAGGCGAGCACCTCGAGCGAGGTGGTCGGATAGGTCGGTGCGGGGTCGAGCGGGTGCGCGGTGTTCGCGATCAGCACGATCACCGGCAGGTGCACCAGCAGTTCGAGTTCCGTTCCGGCCCCGGCGGTCCCGACGCTGGTGAGTGCGCCGTCGGACTCCACCCGCACGCCGTGGAAGAAAGTGAGCACCGGCGGCAGGTCGCGGGCGGTCAGGCCGTGCTTGGCGGCCGCGAGGGTGAGCAGTTCACGGCCCGCGGGTGCGCCCGAATGCGCGCTGCCCTCGCCGTACTTCGCGGTGTTGGCGGCCAGCGACGTGGTGCCGCAGAAGGCGTCGTGCCGGCCGGAGGTGTCGGCGACGACGGTGGCGAGCACCCGGCCGGCGTCGGAGAGCAACGGGTGCCCGGTGCCAAGGTAGGCCTGCCACGGCACCTTGACGGTGTCGGCGACGTTCAGTCGTTCGTGGGTCGCGTCGGCGCGGTAGAGCAGCAGGTTCGCGCACGCGGCGCCGTCGAGATCGCGCAGCCGGAGCCGAGTTCCGCGGGCCAGCACCTTGGCGGTGTACCGGCCGCCGGGCACGGTCTCCGCCCAGGTGAGCCGGTCGGCGGCGACGCCGGCGGGCGGGTTCGGCCAGGCGGACGCGGGCAGCACCGGCATCGAGTCGGTGACCGTCCCGGCTTGCGCGCGGGCGTGGTCGCGGGCGGCGGCGGTGGTGGCGGTGTCGTTGACGGCGGTGCCGTTGACGGCGACGGTGTTCGCTGTGCTGGTGGTGGACACTGCTCAGGCTCCAATCGTGACGGGGTTCGGGACGGCCTTGCCGCGTGGGTAGCAGAGCGCTCCGATGAGCACCACCACGACGACGGTCAGCGGGCCGGCCCACTGCAGGACGGGGTACTCCCCCGTGGGGTTGAAGATCTCGGCGCGCGGCCAGGCGAGGTTGACCACCATCGCGACGCCGTAGGCGACGGCGGCGATGTTGACCGGGAGCGCCCACCTGCCGAGCGAGAACAGCGGCTTCCCTTCGGCGTCCACCTGGGGTCCGCCGTTCGGCCAGCCCTTCAGCCGCCGCACCAGCAGCGGAACAGTGACCAGCAGGTAGGCCAGGTAGATCAGGATGATGCAGACACTCGACAGGGTCGCGAAGATCGCCGAGTTGCCGACGTTGACGGCGAGGACCGCGATGCACAGCAGTCCGATGAGCACGGACGGCGCGATCGGGGTTCCGGTGCGGGGGTTGACCTTCGAGAGCGTCGCCGAGGCGGGGAGCCGGCCGTCGCGGGCCATCGAGAACATCAGCCGCGACGCCGCGGTCTGGATCGCCAGGGTGCAGACGAACACCGCGATCGCGACGTCGATCAGCAGCAGCGTTCCCCACGGCGAGGACAGGATCGAGTTCAGCACGTACGGCAGTCCTTCGGTGGCGAGCCGCCCGTCGGTCAGGCTGGGCGCGGCCATCAGCGCTCCGACGATCATCAGGCCGCCGCCGAGGGCGGACACCGACAGCGCGAGACGGATCGTGCGGGGTGCCACGCGGCGCGGGTTGCGCGTCTCCTCGGCGAGTTCGCCGGCGGATCCGAACCCGACCATCACGTAGGCGGCCATCAGTCCGGAGACGATCCAGGCCCAGATGTAGCCGGGCTGCCCTCCGGCCGCACCGGTGTCGAACACCACCTCGGGCCCGCGCTGGGCGTGGGTGAAGAACATGCCGATCACCGCGATGACACCGACGATCTCGCAGGTGACGCCGATGTTGTTGATCCGCGACATCCAGTTGACGCCGATGCAGTTGATGACGGTGGTCAGCACCAGCAGCACCGAGCCGAGGAGCACCGCGTTGGCCGCCCCGGACGACGACAGGAGCGACGGGTCGTCGCCGACGACCTGGAAGCCGCTCCACACGTTCGGCAGCACCACCTGCAGTGCGATGGCGGCGGCGGAGGCGGTGACGATCTGCGCGAGGATCATGAACCAGCCGGCGAACCAGCCGATCACCTCCCCCGCCATCCGCCGCGACCACTGGTAGATCGCGCCGGAGATCGGGTACCGCGCCGCGAGTTCGGCGAAGCACAGCGCGACCATGAACTGGCCGAGGAACACCACCGGCCAGGTCCAGAAGAAGGCCGGCCCGGCGAAACCGAAGCCCAGACCGAACAGCTGGAAGATCGTGGTCAGGATCGAGACGAACGAGAATCCGGCGGCGAACGAGGCGAACTTGCCGAGCGAGCGGTGCAACTGTTGCTCGTACCCGAACTCCGCGAGTTCGTCGGAATCCGGATGACTCTGGTCCTTCGGCTGTGATGCGACGGTCGTCATGTGCTCTCCCGGGTGGCGGAGTATCTGTCGGTTGACAGTTTTTCCGCCGCCCGTTCCCCACGGGTGTCCCCCCGGTTTCGCGATGTAGCCATTGCGTTGCGGCTCAATGTCATCCGTTTCGTCGACGTTGCGGCTTCCTCACCGCCTCCCCCGGCAGACTTGCGGCACCGGCCGGCCCTGCGAGGATGGGCCTCATGACCGAAGCCGGTGCCCCGCGCGTCGCTCCGCTCGTCGTTCGCGACCCGGCGATGCGTCCGGCCGGCGAGCTCCTGCGCGGGCCCGCCCTCACCTGCGCCCCCGAGACGCCGGCGCGCGAGGCGGCCGAACTGATGACCCGCGCCGGCCGCCGCTGCGTCCTGATTCCCCTGGCCGAGGGCGCGCACGGGATCTTCACCGACGGCGACCTGCGCCGGAAGGTGGTGGCCGCGGGGCTGACCACCGCCACCCCGGTGTCGGCGGCGATGACCGCCCCGGTCCGCACCGTGCCCGCCGACCGGCTCGGCGCGGACGTGCTGATGGACATGCTCGAACTCGGCGTCCGGCACATGCCGGTGCGGTCGGCCTCCGGCGCACTGCTCGGCGTGCTCGAGGACGTGGACCTGCTCGCCGCCGCGACCCGCAGCGGGTTTCTGCTCCGCGGCGAGGTCGCGCGGGCGGCCGACCCGGACGCGCTGGTCGCGGCCGCCGCCCGCGTCCCGGACCTGGTGCTGGGGCTGTGGCGGGCGCGGGTGGCCCCGCTGGACGTCAGCGCGATCCTGTCGGTGATCGTCGACGCGGCCGCGGCCCGGGCGCTGCAGCTCGTGACCGCGGACCGCGACGGCGGCGCGGCGCCGTTCGCCTGGCTCTCACTCGGCAGCGTCGCGCGCCGCGAGGCCATGCCCGGCTCCGACGTGGACAGCGCGCTGGCCTGGGCCGACGAGGACCCCGATGCCTGCGCCGAGGACCTGATGGCGATCGCCGCACGCGTGCACGACCTGCTGGACCGTTGCGGCTTCCCGTCCGACGACAAGGGCGCCGTCGCCGCGCGGCCCAGGTTCGCCCGGTCGGGTGGTGAGTGGCTGCGCGCCACCGGCGGTTGGATCGCCGATCCGTACCAGGACAAGGGGATCGTGATGATCTCGCTGCTGACCGACAGCCGGGTGGTGTGGGGCGCGGATCGACTCGGCCTTGCCGCCGTCGTCGCGGAGCGGGCCCGGGCGAACCCCCAGGCGCTGCGACTGCTCCTGCGGGAGGCGGTCGAGGACAAGGCCCGGATCCATTCGCTGCGCCAGATCCTGACCCGGCGAACCGAGACCGTGGACCTGAAGTCGCAGGGCGTGATGCCGATCGTCAACGTCGCTCGCTGGGCGGGCCTGGCCACCGGGTCCGACGCGGGGTCGACGACCGCACGACTGCAGGCCGCGTCGGGCGGCGGACTGCTTCCCGACGACGACGCCCGGGTGCTGGCCGAGTCCTTCGACGTGCTGCAACAGATCCGGCTGCGGCACCAGTGCGAACAGCTCGAGCAGGGGTTGCCGGTCACCGACGAGCTGGCCATCGCCACGCTGACCCCGCTCTACCGCAGCCTGCTGGCGAACGCGGTCCGGGAGGTCGCGGGCGTGCAGCGCAAGCTCGCGTACGCGGGACCGGCGACATGACCGCGCCGGCGGCGCCGCGGCCCGCGGCCCGGTGGCCGGAGCTGTTCGCGGACCTCACCGACGGCCAGACACACGCGGTCGAGCAGACGGTCGCCGCGGAGCGGCTCGAGGGCTGGCGGCCACGGCGTGAGCACGTCACCGACCTGGTGGCGTTGGCCACCTGCGACGGCAGTCACGCCGACCGCCTGGCCCGCTGGCGGTCGGAGGCCGCCGCGCTCCCCGTCGCCGGACGCCGCCGCCTCGCCCTGCCGCGTCCGTACCTGGTGACCGGGACGTCGGTGCTGCGCAACAACTTCGGCTTCCGCGACGGCGGACAGCTGCGCGAGGTCGAGTTCCCTGCGACCGCCGCCCGGCTGCTGCAGGCCCACCTAGGGGCGGCGACCCCGGTGCGCTCGGTGGATGCCGAGCACATCCTGCGCCTGCACGGGCAGGTGTTCGGCGACGTGTTCGGCTGGGCCGGGCAGACCCGGTTCGTGGAGCTGTCGAAGAACGGCGACGCCTTCGCGCCGGTGGCCGCGATCGGCCGCTACCTGCGGGAAGTCGAGATCGCCGTCGCGGTGACCGACTGGCCCCGCGTCGACCCGGGCCGGCTGGCGTACGCGCTCGCCGCGGTCTACGCGACCTACAACCACGCGCATCCCTTCCGCTATCTCTACTTCCTTGCACTGTGTCCATCACGTGTGACACGAAGCCGTAAGCATCGCGAAACTCTGTGACGGACGGATTATCTTGACTGTCCAACAGCGGAGGTCAGGATGCGAGTTCAGCTGGTCATTGCGCCCCACGACGAGAGTCGTTCCTGGACTCTGCTCGACGACGATCTCAGCGTGCTCGAGCCGGTGGAGTCCTACTTGGCGCACCTCTCCGCGATCGGACGCTCCCCCAACACCGTTCGCGCCTACGCCCACGATTTGAAGGACTTCTTCACATACCTACGCCGTTGCGAGCTCGTGTGGGACCAGATCCAGCTCGAGGACGTTGGACGGTTCATACCCTGGCTCGGGCTGTCTGACGACGCGCGCCGAGGCGGAACGTCGACTGTCCCGCTGCGTGGGTCCCGGTGCTCCGCGGTCACCGTGAACCGAAAGTTGTCGGCCGTGTCCTCGTTCTACGAGTTCCAATCCCGACACGGCGTCCAGTTGGCCGAGTCGATAACGGCCTGGCAGCGACAAGGACAGCTTGCGGGGTCATGGGAGCCGTTCCTGGCGCACCTGGGCGGCGACCACAATCCAGTACGCAAACGGATGATTGCGCTGAAGACGGATCAGCACGATCCGAAGACCCTGACTCCAGATCAGGTCGAGGCGGTGATCGGAGCATGCGATCGTCTCCGCGACAGGTTCCTGTTCATGCTCTTGCGTAGCTCTGGACTCCGAATTGGAGAGGCGCTCGGGCTGCGTCACGAAGACCTGAATCCACGGCGGGGAGATGTCGCGATCCGAGCGCGCACCAATACAAATCACGCGCGAGCAAAGACCCGGTCTCGTGTGGTGCCGATCCCTGCGCGAGCCTTCGTGCTGTACAGCGACTATCTGCACGAAGAATACGGACCTCTTGACTCCGACTACGTGTTCGTCAATCTGTGGGGTCAACCGCACGGCGAAGCGATGACGTACTCGGCGGTCCACGGCTTGGTCTGTCGGATCCGCAACCAAACCGGAATCGCTTTCAGCCCGCACACCTTCCGGCACACCTACGCGACCGAGCTTCTACGGCAGAGCGTGCCGGCCGAAGTTGTACGAAATCTCCTGGGACACGCGTCCATTTCAACGACGGTCGACACCTACGGTCATCTGAACCTCGAAGATGCACGGGGCGAACTCGAGAAGGCTGGTGTCCTGTGAATCCGATCCGACTGCTCGATCCCCAACCAGAAGGGCAGCTCACTGGACGAATCGTCGCAGCCCTCCGGCCGAAATTTGATGAGCGGATAATCTCCCCGGAAGCCGGCGACCCAATGCTCGGATTGCCACCATGCCGAGTCGACAACTGCGAACGCGGTGCAGTCAGCCCGAGGAAGTTGTGCTCTGGGCACAACTCGCGGTGGATTCGGGACGGAAAACCCGAGGTGGATGGCTGGTTGCAGGTCGGACAACCACCGATCAGGCGGGGTGGGGTTCTGGCATCGTGCATCGTTCCCGATTGCCGCCGCGGCCGGTCAATGGCGAAACTCTGCGGGAGCCACTACCAGAATTGGCGCAAAGTCGGCGAACCGGAACGCGACAGTTGGATCGCAGCGGGCGGGCCGCGCACCCTTGATCGTCAGCCCGTCTGTGCGATAGGCGGATGCGAGCTCGACGCGGACACTCGTCGAAGGCCATTGTGCGCCACTCACCAGACGAGGTGGCGCAAGGTGGGCGAACCACCAATCGACCAGTTCGTCGCGGATTGCGCTGCGCGGACTGACGTTGTGAACACGGACACCTACGACCTGCGCGGACTACCCGCTGGCCTGGCCCGAGAGATTCAGTATGGATTGCAGTGCAGGGCCGACGAGAACCGGCTCAAGACCCAGCCGCGTCGGCTTATGCCGCTGATCCGCAGCCTCGAGCGACAGGGAACCGTATCCCTTCGCGAGCATCCGCTCGACGAGTGGACATCCATGATTGCCGAGATTCCCGGGCTGGGGTGGCAGAGCACCTCTGTGGCGTTTATCCGGGACTGCCTCGACTACTTGGAGCGGTTGGAGGGCCGAGTCGGCTGGGATGCCGAATATCCCAAGGACATCTGGAGGCTCAAGAACATCGGACTTCCTCGTGAGCGGGTTGCCACGCTGCGATTCGATCGCATCCAGCCTGAGTGGATCCGTGAGTCCGCAAAGCGGTGGTGCCGCTGGCGCCTCTCCACCGGGAGCAGCGCGACCGCAACCGCAGCAAACCTGTTCGCAGTCACACGATTCGGGCAGTTTCTTGAGAGGACTGGACGCCAGGTCCCGGTTCCCTCGGCGCTCGATCGCCCAGTCATCGAGGACTACCTCGCCTGGGTGTCGATCGAATGCCCCGATCCCTGCACTCGACGGAAAGATCTCGGCGGGTTCGCATCTTTCCTACGCACGCTTCAGCAGCACAGGTGGGAGCCCGGCCTCTCACCAGGGGCAATGATCTTCAACGAGGATTACCCCGACGCCCCTGACCTGAAGGAGAAGGCACTACCCGAGTTCCTCGCTGCACAATTGGAGCTCGAGTCCAATCTGTCCCGCTTCAGGGAACCGCGCTTCCGTGTTTTGACCGAGATCCTTCAACGCACCGGGATACGTGTCGGTGACGCCCGTCGACTCGGCATCGACTGCCTCGACCACGACCAGCACGGCGCTGCCTACCTTCGCTACCGCAATCACAAGATGCGGCGGGACGCTCGAACCCCCATCGACGACGCGCTCGCCGGCTCCATCGCGGCCGAGCAAAGGCGGGTCAGGCAGCTGCACCCGACCGGTTCGGTCCTGTTCCCCATGACCCGGAACAATCTCGACGGAGATCGGCCAATCGATCGCGCCTTATACGCGAAGTACCTCAAAGAATGGATCCGCGAGTGCGGAATCCGCACGGCGACCGGTGACCCTGCCCACGTGCACCCCCACCAGTTCAGGCACACCTACGCCACCCGACTGATCAACACCGGGGTGCCACAGCACGTCGTCAAGAAGCTCCTCGACCACGACTCGGACACCATGACTGCGCACTACGCGAGGCTGTCGATGGAGACCGTGCGCGAGGAATGGTCCAAGGCAACCAAAGTCAATATTGCCGGCCACGAGGTCCACGAGGTCGACGGTGAACTCGCCGACGCCGTCTGGCTCAAGAACAGTCTGTCCAGGGTGAAAATGGCACTCCCGAACGGCTTCTGCACTCTGCCCCTGCAACAGACCTGTGAGTACGCCAACGCCTGCCTGACCTGTCCAATGTTCCTCACGACGACGGAGTTCTTGCCCCAGCACAAGTCCCAGCTCACCGAGACACAGGCGTTGGTCCAGTCAGCACGTCAGCACGGACACGAACGAGTAGCCGAGATGAACGAGAAGGTGGAACGGAACCTACTCAACATCATCGGATCCTTGGAATCCAAGAAGGCAGGCTGCTGCGGACCCGACAGCCCGTGTCAATGCAGACAGAGCGAAGAACCCCGTGAGGTGAACGGTGCACGCTGATAATTCCGCGGCCCTGGCGGAGAACGCCCGTGAGCGCGCTCGCCAGACACTTCAACGGGCCACGCGACTGCTTGCGGAGCTTGAGAAGGCCCAACGGCCGGTCAGCATCGTCGACTTCGCGCATCAAGCTCAGGTGTCTCGATCGTGGATCTATTCCCAACCGGATGTGATGAACCGACTTCAATCTCTGCGGCTCCGAATGATCGACGCAAGGGCAACCCGTCCGGTCGCCGCTTCCCGCGCGAGCGACGACTCACTGCTCATGCGACTCGAACTCGCCCACCAGCGTATTCGCAAACTCAGCGAAGAGAACGCCGAGCTACGCCAGCAGCTCGCCCGTTCCCTCGGGGAGCTGCGCACCGCACGACTCGGTGTTCATGTCAACGGCGAGACCAAAGTCCGGCGCAATGGCGACGCCGACTCTTGAGCCAACAAGGAGCGAGCCGACACAACGAGCGCCTGTAGCAAGTACCCCACCTACGAGTGGTCACATGATGGTGCCCGCTGGGGTCAGCGGCTGGAAGATCCGCCGAGGAGTTCCCCCGCCGAAACACCCAGGACATCCGCGATATCAAACAGTCGCTCGTAGAGCAGGCCTCGACGACCGTGCTCGACGTGTATCAGCACGTTGCGGGTCACTCCGGATTCCAGCGCCAGCGCTTCTTGCGTCAGCCCCTGTTCGATCCGCAGCTGCCTAATCCGAGCACCCACCTCCATGCGACGTTCGGCCCAAGCACGAGAGCGCTCTGGGTCGGTTTGACTAGGACGGGTCGGCACGCATTCCAGTACCCGTTCTTGAGGTACGAAAGTCTGCCCTACTAGTAGGGCATCAAGCTATTATCCCGCGAAAGGAGCGGGCCGGCGAAGCATCTGAAGGAGTCCGACACATGCCGAATGGCGAGAGCGACGGCACCAAAGTCAACAAGGACAGTGCCACTGCGGCATGGCTGCAATCGATGAAGCTGACCAAGGTCCGCGGGGGCCACGCCCTATTGGCCCGAGCCACATCACCAGGTGTCGCAGGACTCCATCGGACAGCGCTCGTGCTGCCACTCCCTGGCTCCCCGATGTCAACAGCGGTCGCAGCGCTCCTTCGCGCGGGGCAAGTTCCCACCCCTGCCGCCGTAGAACAGATGGCCCGAGATCTGGAACGGCGAGATCGCCGCTCACGGTCGATGGCCGAATGGGTTAGGAACCTCGACGATCTCGGCCAGTGCCTTGGCACTCTCGTCGACCAATGCTGGAGTCAGAGCGGGAACGGTCCAACCTGGATGGAAGTAATGGTGTCGCCTGCCATCATTGACTTCGCCCGAACTCAGGAGCTGGAGCTGCCTGCAAGTTGCCGTGCTCGGACGCGGCTGATGCGACGCCTGATGAAGGCCGGCTGGCTCGCGTCCAATGAGACCCCCCGCTCGCTGTGCACAGGCCCGACATTCCACGCGTTCCGCCACGGGATGCGTGAACGCGTCCTCACTGACGCGGTCGGCCTTCGTGTCGGTCAGAGCATCGGGGCGTTCCGGTTCGAACACCACCGAGGACCAACCTGGTATGAGCTGGCCGAACAAGCTCACGACGTCAGCGGTCGTCGCATCTTTACCAATGCCGTCGACGCGGAGGCTCAGTCCTTGTGGCTACTGACCCGACGATGGATCAGATTTGAGGACGGTGAACTGAAGCGCGGCACCAAAGCCAAGGAAGCCGCACGCCGCAATGCTGATGCGCGCCGCCGAAAGCTGGCAGCGGCACAGCGATCCTCAGCGGTTCAATAGCCAAAAGGCCGTTCCAGGTGTCGCCGGCCAGGCGGCAGCGCGAAACCTGGGGCGTACAGTCAGCCCAGGTCAGTAGGCGGAAATTGCCGATCGAGGCGACTTCGATAGATTTCCTGGATTGTGCCGACGTCCAATCGAAGACTGCCAGCGATGGCTTCCCAGGACAGGTGGGCAGCGAGCGCCTGCTCAATGATGCTGTGCCGGTAGTCGTCCACGCGTCGAGCCAATTCGCTGACGACGTGGAGCGCGATCGTATGGTCCTGGGCAGTTAGCGGAGCCAGATCGGGGACGTAGCGACGTTCGACGATCGCCTGCCGGTATTGACCTAGCAGCTGAACCGCCTCGTCCGCCCCGGGCGGGTCAGGGGTGATATTCCAGTCCAGGGTGCAATCGTGGCTGGGGCTCATGCTGCCTCTCGTGGTTGCGAGGTGATCAGCGGCAACGGGCTCAGAGCGGGCCGCTGCAGCGGAACTCAGATTCAGGATTGCGTGTCGTGTCGATCGGTGCTGGAGCGCCGTGAGCTGTTACCTGGACATACCGGAGGCCCGCCGCGCCAAGGAGGGATCCCCTGCCCGGCGCAGTCATAGGCCTAACCCCTCGCATCCCGATTCGCCTTCACATCGTCCAACAACCCTCCGGCGCCTAACCCTCGGGCGAGTTCGTCCAAACGTTGAAGCGGCATGCTAACACTGCGCTGATTTGCCGAATCACCTGCAGTTTCATGGCAGCAGACCATCGCCATATGTCCCGCTCTAGCCCTACCGGCGCAGCTACCGCTTCTGCACGGCCCAGCCCTGCCGGTGCCACTGCACAATCGTCGCGGCCAGCGTCACGACAGCCCGCGCCTCGGCCTCGGATGGTGAGCGCTTGGTAGCTACCCCGCCGTGGCGGTCGTGATTCGGCCAGATCAACCGGAGCATCGCCACAAGCGGGGTGACGTCGTTTGTCAACTCATGCCCCGGCAGAACCATCTGCCACTGCCCCGCCGACTGTTGGCTACCGAGAACGCCGATTACACTCCCCAGATTTGCCTTGTCCTTCTTCGGTACAACCACAGGTATCAGGGTGTCTTCGACCGCCTTGATCGCGTGATCCCAGGCGTCTGACGGGTTGCCATTCCGACCAAAGGCATTCGCCCAGGCGTCCCGCAACTCCTTCGATGCTTCGTCTGCCTCAGCCACGGCGAGCTCAAAGGTGTTCTGTGCCTCACTGGATACAATCCGGGCAAGTGATTGCCGATCCTGGCCAACAGTCCAGGCTGAAGCCGCGCTTTCCAGAAGTGTCCGCAACTCGTGGTTGTTGTTGCCCCAGCTTCCCGCGACATTCAGAGTTGCATCAACCACATCCAAGAAGGCGTCGTCGTCGACGTCCGCATGCGCGAACAGTGCCTGCAAGCAGTCGTAGTCGCTGCCGAAGGTCGGAAGGGGCACACGGAGACGCATCGCAACTGATCGGACGGTGTCGCCGCGAATAGCTGTCACACCGTTGCTCAAAGTTGCGTTGAGCCATGCACCTAGCCCGCTGACCAGATGGGCCGGGACTCCTTCGTACGGACCGTCTGGCTCAAGCCCTCGGGTGCGCCGCGACAGCGGTTGCCATGCCATGCCGCAAGACTCTAAGGGAACACCCCGACAAGACCCCCGATATCCCTCGGTTGGTGATCACCTGTATGCCGATTCAGAGCCCATCAAGATACTCAGCGATGTCCGCCGCGATCCACGTATACCTCTCGGCATCGTTTCGATCAACGGGAACAAGCTCATGAACCGCTTGCTTCCTGAGGCTTACCAGGTCGTCGACGAGGCGAAGTAGTGAACTATCGGCCACCGTATTGGATTGCAGCGTCCTGATCGCCGATTGCAGAGGCTTCTTTCGGTTGCCACCGAGGCCGTGGCGTTCGAGCGCCCTCCACACAGCGAGTTCAACGACCCGGTATGCCTCCAACAACGTCACGAGCGGCTCGTCGCTTTGTACCACCGGCGGCACCTCAGAGCGGAACTCGTCGCGCTTCACCACCGTGGCCTCGTCCGAAGCCGTGACACGGTCAGCGGCTGAGACTTCTTTGATCTCCTTGACGCCCATTTCCAGCTCGTCGAGTGTCTCAGTGAACTTGAGCGAGACCCCTAATCCGCTCAGCTCGGTCAGCATCGCGAATCTAGCGACCAACCGTCCGGCGAGCGCTTGGATTTGTTTGCGCAATCCAATTGCGATAGCAGCCACAACAACCGGCCAAGCCAGCGATCCGGTCATAGACGCAATGAACTCAAGGACACTCACGGGTCGGGAGCTTAACCTTTGACGTCGAGCCTCTTACCAGCAGCTAACCCCTGATCGCCCGCACGTTCGCCGCCCCGAGGCTTCGAGGCCGGCGAACGCGACGTTCATCGCACTGGAGGCCGCGTCACTCACCAGTGTGTTTCGTGAGAATCCTCGCCACCCACCTGGGGAAACGTAAGCCCTCAAGCATCGACCTCAGTTCAAAGCGAGTCGACGATCTTCATCGTCTCCATGGCCACCGTGGTGACCCGTTTGATCAGGTCGACAATGTATGTCGGGTCATCGTGTTCGTCACACCAGTCGTTGGGGTCGTCGACGATCCCGGAGGCCTTGTCGGTCTTGACCTGGTATCGGTCGATAGTCCATGCCAGCGCAGAGCGGGGGCCGAGCATGTACCGCTCGGCTTCCTCGGGGATACCGGCGATGGTGACCTTCGGGTTGTAGACGAGCGTGGTGCGGTCGTCGATGTTCTTCCCGGTCTCCGGGTCTTTCTTCTTGCCCCACTTCATCTTCGACACCCGCCACGTCTCAGGATCCTCCGCGGCAGCACCCGGCTTGAGCTGCACGTCGAGGTCGTACGGCTCGACCGCCTCGTAGCCCACGTGCAGGTCCGAGAGCTCGCGGCCGGCTGAGGCGAGGCGGTCGAATCGCTCTCGGGTTTCCGGGGTCGGGATGTGCGGAAGCATCTTCTTCAGATCCGCCGCGTACGCCTCCCGGTAGGCCGGATCGTGCAGCAGACCGTAGACGTAGAAGAAGATGTCGTCCTTCGTGACCTGGTCGCCGATGGCACCGCGGTAGAGCGCAAGGACGCCGTCGGTGATGTTGTCGACCCGGCGGTAGCCGTACTCGTCAACCTCGGCCGAATCTGCCGCGGCGAAGTCCAGCTCGCCGTCAGTCGACTCAGCCTTGACATAGGTCCAGCGAGGGAAGAACTGGCCAGTGTCGAGGACATGCAGGTTTGGCAGCAGGTCCGTGATGAACGGCGTGAACTCGAAGTGCGATGCCGGTCCAGTCAGAACGATGCCGATGTTCTTGTGGCGCGGGGTCGGGAAAATCGCGGGGAGCTGGTAAATCATGTCGTTGACACGGCGGTCGAGGTATGACCACTGGCGGTTGAACGGACGGTAGCTGCCGAGCCGCACCGAGTCTTCCACGAAGGCGATCGCGGTGCCCTTGGCGAGATCGTTGCGGAGTCCGCGATTCCAGCTGATCTTGCCGGTTCCGGTCAGATCGGGGCTAGCCGCAAGGAAACTGGTCACAGTGTCCTGTGACGGCTTGGGCTCACCGATGTCCTTGCAGTACGCGGCGAATCGCGTCTGGGCGTCACGGTACTGAGCTGTCAATGTGTCGATCGACGTCACAAGAGCGGCGCGAGACGCACTGTAGCACCAAGCGTCGCGACCGGTTGACAATCCACGGGAGTAGGTCGAGAACACCGCCGGGGCAGCCGAGTTGGATTTGTCTCCGATCGCAGGCCATGCCTCGAACTCATCGTTGCGCTGGTTGGTCCAGTCTCCGTGGGCGTTCGGGGCGATGGTCTGCCAGCCGACCGTATCGAGTGTGCCTTCGTCGACGATGCGGAGCTTGTCCTCTGCAGTGAGATAGTCCCCAATGTCTCGGTAGAAGATCTCGCAGTCGCCCGTGTGGGCAGGGTTCTTGACGCCGATCAGGATCGCGACGGTATTCCGACTGCCGGAGCCGAAGACTTTCCCGCCTTCCCTACGGGAGAGTTCACCTGCGGTGCGCTGGTTTCCGCGCAGGTTGTAGACGTAGATCCGGGAGTATTCGTCGGCCAGCGAGAGGCGGATACCGTCAGCGGTATTCCCCTCGATCCAGCCGCCATTGGAGACGAACGCGACCACCCCGGAGTCGCCGATCCGGTCAGTGGCCCACCGGAAGGCCCGCAGGTAGGAGTCGTAGAGGCTGTTCTTGTTCGTCGCGGTCGAGCGCTTGACGTAGGTGGCGGCGATCCGGCCGTCCAACGTCGGGTAGCCGATGTTCGCGTTGAGATCGTTCGCACTCGTTTGGCCGACTGAGTACGGAGGATTTCCAATAATTATGTTTATGGGGATGGTGTTTTGGCGGACGATGCGATCGTTGTTCTGAGGGAACATCACCCCATCCAGGCTGTCGCCGTCCTCGGTGATCTGGAAGGTGTCGGCGAGCACGATCCCCTCGAACGGGGCGTACTCCGCAGCTGCCTCCGTGCCGATGAGTGCGTGGTAGGTGGACTCGATGTTCACCGCCGCGATGTAGTACGCCAAGAGCATGATCTCGTTGGCGTGCAACTCGTCCGCGTACTTGCGCGCCAGATCGCCGGGCTCGATGAGCCCAGACTGCAGCAGTCGGGTCATGAAGGTGCCGGTGCCGGTGAACGGATCGAGGACGTTCACCCCCTCACTGGTCAGGCCGCGGCCGAATGCGTCCCGGGATGCCTGGTCTGCGGCGCGGAGGATGAAGTCGACGACCTCGACGGGTGTGTAGACGATGCCGAGTGCTTCGGACTGCTTCTTGAAGCCGATACGGAAGAACTTCTCGTACAGGTCCGCGATCACCTTCTGCTTGCCGTCTGCGGTGGTGACCTCGCCGGCCCGCACCCGCACCGAGGCGTAGAAGCCCTCGAGCTTGGCGGTTTCGGCCTCGAGCCCGGAGTCGCCGAGTGTCTCGACCATTGTCTGCATGACGCGGGAGACCGGGTTGTGGGAGGCGAAGTCGTGCTCGGCGAACAGGGCGTCGAACACCGGCTTGGTGATCAGGTGCTGGCTGAGCATGCTGATCGCGTCGTCGTGGCTGACGGAGTCGTTGAGGTTGTCTTTTAGCCCTTGGTGGAACTGCTCGAAGGCCGCTGTCACTGCGGGGTCGGCGCCGGCCAACAGGGCGCGGATGCGGGTGATCTGGGCGGCGGCGATGTCGGCGACGTCGGTGGCCCAGTCCTCCCAGTAGGCGCGGGTGCCGACCTTGTCGACGATCTTCGCGACGATCGCCTCCTGCCACTCCGACAGTGAGAACAGCGCCATCTGCTGCGCCATCTGCCCACCGGTACCGGGCGTGGTGTCGGTGCCGGCGGCATTCGAGGAATCGGAGGTGCCTGTGCCGCCGATGGATTCGTCGTGGTCGCTGACGGGTCCGATGTGATCGCCCATCAGCATGGTGGTGCCCTTGCCGACCTTCGCGTCGGCGGTGGTGGCGTTGAGGGCGATGGAGTTGACCATCGCGTTGAACCGGTCGTCGTGCGCACGCAACGCGTTGAGGACCTGCCAGACGACCTTGAACCGGCGGTTGTCCGAGAGTGCCTGCGACGGGGAGACGCCGGCGGGGACGGCGACGGGAAGGATGATGTAGCCGTAGTCCTTGTTGTCGGCCTTGCGCATCACCCGGCCGACGGACTGGACGACGTCGACGACGGAGTTGCGGGGGTTGAGGAACATCACCGCATCCAGAGCCGGGACGTCGACGCCCTCGGAGAGGCAGCGGGCGTTGGTCAGGATCCGGCACTCACCGTCCGGCACCGGCGCCTTCAACCAGGCCAGTTCGGCGTTGCGTTGCAGGGCGTTGAACGTGCCGTCCACGTGACGGACCGAGCAGGCCAGGTCGAGGTTCGTCGACGCCACCTCGTGGCCGTCGTTCTCGCTGTCGGTGAGCAGGTCCCGGTAAGCGTCGACGACGGCGGGGAACACTGCGGCGACCTGCTTGGACGCGGCGATGTCCTTCGCGAACACCACGGCCCGCCGCATCGGCGCCTCGCCCGGGGCGAAGCCGGTGCCGTCCGGGGTCTTCCCGGCGCGCTTGGCGAGGCCGTTCCAGCAGCCGACGATCTTCGACGCATCATCGAGCCGCAGCTCGGAGAAGTCCCCGGCGAGCTGCTGCTGCAGCGGCGAGGCGACGAGGTCCTCGTCCACGGTCAGCACGATCACCTTGTAGTCGGTGAGCAGTCCGCGTTCGACGGCGTCCCCGAACGAGAGGCGGTGGAACTCCGGCCCGTAGCGGGTCTCGTCGTCCATCGACGCCAGCTCCGCGGAATGCTCCTGCGCCTTGTCCTTGACAGTCTCGTCGAAGATCCGCGGCGTCGCCGTCATGTACAGCCGGCGGGCCGAGCGGAGGTAGTCGGCGTCGTGCACGCGCACGAAGTTCGACTCGTCCTCCCCGAACAGGGTGACGCCGGTGGTGCGGTGCGCCTCGTCGCAGATCACCAGGTCGAACCCGTCCACACCCTGCGCCTGCGCGGCCGCGACGACGGGGAGGGACTGGTAGGTGGTGAACACCACAGTCAACCCTTTCGCCCGCTTGCGGTGGCCCATCTCTGCGACCAGCGTCGCGGCGTCGGTGGTGACGGGGATCGCGACGTCGTGCACCGCGACGTCCTCCGCGGAGCGGGAGACCTTGGTGTCCGAGCACACCGCGAACGCCCGCAGATCCAGCTGTGCCTGGGCGGTCCACTCCCGCAGGGTCTGCGAGAGCAGGGAGATGGACGGCACCGCGAACAGGATCCGCGCGTTGCCGCCGCTCTCGGCGGCGGTGCGTTCGGCGATCTTCAGCGCGGTGAACGTCTTGCCGGTGCCGCAGGCCATGATCAGCTTGCCGCGGTCGTTGCCGGCCTCGTATCCGGCGAACACGGCGTCGATAGCAGCCTGCTGGTGCAGGCGGGGCTCGTGCCGCTTCGCCTCCGACAGACCGACCTGCAGTTCGCCTGCCGGCCAGGCGATGTCCCAGTCGATCGGCGACTCCGCGATCTCGGCGAGCCCGATCCGCTGCACCGGCACGTTCTGCCCGTCGAGGGCGTCCTCGGCGTTCTTGCCCCAGCGGTCGGTGGTGGAGATGATCACCCGGTTGGTGAACGGCTTCTTCCCCGACGCGGTGAAGAAGGAGTCGATGTCGCCCTTGGCGAGGGTGTGGGTGGGCTCGTAGAACTTGCACTGGATTGCCGTCATCGCGCCGGTGTCGCGTTCGCGGGCGACCAGGTCGATGCCGGTGTCCGGCTTGCCGTCGCGGCCCGGCCAGTCGATCCACCGCCATACCTGGTCGTACTGTTGGGCGAGCATCGGGTCTAGCTGGAAGTATCGGACCATCAGCTGCTCGAACTTGGTGCCCCGCTCGGAGTTGGACGGTGCCTCGCGGAACGCCTCGATGACTTCGTGCACTGAACCCATGACAACCCAACTCTCCGCGGAACCAACCGTGCTCGCCTGCAATCTTGCCTTCCGGCCCGAACCGGAGGTGCACAGGCATGGCGCGTGTCGTCGGGACCTCCTGCTCGCCTGCCTACCGCGCCTCAGGGTGCTCCGTGAAATGCCTCCGGACGGCGCTGAGAACTTGACGGCGCTCACGCTCACTGAGGAGCACTGTGAGTGGCGAGAGGTTCCTCATCTCGTCGCTGGTTTCGCCGTCCGCCGTGACGATCCTGCGGATGCTGTCGAGGTCGTTGTCCCGGATTAGCTGATCCCAGCGGTCCAGGCAATCGGTCATGGTCTTGCCTTGGACATGTTCGCGGATCGTCAGCAGGCTTCCGTGAACCTGATCCGTGTTGATTGGCAAGTGCTCGCCGTCGATCTTTTCGAGGACCGCCATCTGCATGAGCTTCTGCCGGACGACCTTCCGCGGATCAACAGCCAAAGCCACTCCCCGGAAGGGTCGACGCGAGCGGACGGCTGTCATGCTCGATATCCAATTGCATCTCCCTACGGTAAGTACGATCGGCCGGTGCCTTCTCCCGCCGCCAGCAGCAACACCGTGAAACTCAAGCCTGCCATCCGAACTCGGAGGCGGAAACCTGGAGCAGCTTTTCAAATCGATGGGTCTCCATGGTCGACAAGATCCGTCGACCGGCCTGTGGGCGATTCGCGACACGATCTATCGGCGACCGAGTACGACACGGAAGCTCGTGGAGGCCAAGACACTAGCTGCGCCCTGGCTACGTGATGAACGGTTCGACCTAATTGACCTTCCACCCCAGGATCTTGAATCACCTGCTGCTACGGAGGAAGCATTTGACGAGGAGCGACGATCCGTCGACGAGCGCATCAGACGGGGCGACCTCGCGGCGGCGCTCTACCGGGTACAGGTCGACCTATCGGGCGCAAAGGACGACAACGTATCTGAGACCGTGTCGTCGACCTACCAGTACCTGAAGCAAGCGACAGTTGATGGAGACAAACTCTTTCCTGACCTATCTGCGCACCTTGTCTCAGTCGACGTGCGCCTCTACACACGCTCCAAGCTGCCGGCGATACTTCTTCGATTGGATCAGGACCCACTCTTCATAGACGACATTCGAAGCGGGCGAGCAGGGCAGTCGACCGATAGTCTGATGTTTGGTTCCAACTCTGATCTCTTTGGTTCAGGCGTACTGACAGATACCTTCCTTGGCCCACTGTTCGCGTGCAGATCGCCACTCCTCTGGGCAGTACACGGCCAACGACTGCTCGGTACGGTCGTCTTCAATCTCGGAAAGATGATCCCGGGGGTGACCCCCCACCCGGTTGAACCTCTCCAACTACTGCCGAGAACCGCGCCCATATCGTGGCCGGGAACGGCAAACAACGAACTCCCGTCGCAACGCTGGGCAGATGCGATTGACTGGTGGGTACTGAAGTTGGACCAGATGTTCGCCTGCCTGAGCGATCCCAGCAATTTTAGCGATGCGAATGGCAGCTATCTGCCCTACCACCACCAGAACTGGCTGATGAACATTCAGGAGTTGTTCAGCCGTGTGACGTCGACGATGCTGTCATGGCGCGATGCGTACGCCACACGAATCTCACCTTCAGCTCCCTAGACCTGGTCGGCGAGGCATTTCTCGGTGGCGACATGTCGGAGTTGTGCGACCCAAAGAGAGCTCAGAAGACACTCGACCGCATCAAGGCGGCGATGCCATCCGACGTCCAGCAGGCGCTACTTCCTACTGCACAGGCTGCGGTGGATGCGCTACCAACGATTGCCGACGGGTTCTTCATCCAGAAGCAACGCGCCAGCGGCGCCGTCGATCTGGTCAAAGCGAACGGCGACCTCGAAAAGCTCGAGCCAAACAAGGCAATCACCACCCTCATGCGAGCGAGGCGCAATGCAACCCACGGCTTCGGCGGAAGCGCCACCGGCGATCGCGAGCACCGTGGATCTAGGGTTCTCGCCCACCACGACGGATCCCTCCCCATCGAAGTTGCGTACCTGCCGTATCTGTACCTCCTCGGCGTCCTGACAGACCCCGCAAATATGGCCCGAAGGATCCAAAACGGATGCCGAAACGTGAACAAGGCCCCGTGACTGTCCCACCGGGACTGAACACTCGTCGGCGACACTGCCCGCGACACAGTTGCCGACGCCACCCAGATACCGGTCAGCACGACTGAAGATAATTTCAGCGAGGGCAACGGCCGCACCGGCACCCTGCTGCTGCACCAGCTCACCGCGTCCACCGAGTTCCGTCTGGACCTCTCCGACGTCACGGCCACGGAATGGGTTGCCGCCTCCCGCGACTCGGCCCCGTTCCGCCGGACGGGGGCGCCGTCGCCGCGGCCGTTGATCCCGCTGCTGCGGCGCGCATTGGTGTCGCGCCGGTAGCTCGTCCCCACCGCTCTGCCGGAGTCGAGATGCAGATCCGCCCTCTCGCTTCCCACAGTCACCCCTGGCCATATACCCCATGGGGTACTTGACATACCTATGGGGGTATATGGCACCCTGTACTCATCACCCCACTGACCTGGGCAGCAAGGAAGCTGAGAAGTAGGAAGGTTGTCCCGATGATCCTCGAGCAGTACTACATCGAGTGCCTCTCGCACGCGTCGTACCTCATCGGCGACGAGAGCACCGGCCGCGCCGTCGTGGTCGACCCGCGGCGCGACATCACCGAGTACCTCTCGGACGCCGCTCGACACGGCCTGACCATCGAGGGCGTCGTCAACACGCACTTCCATGCGGACTTCGTCTCCGGACACCTCGAACTCGTCGAGGCAACCGGCGCCTGGATCGGCTTCGGCGAGGCCGCGGACACCGACTACCCGATCGTCCGACTGACCCACGGCCAGCACCTGACCCTGGGGAACGTGGACATCGAGATCCTCGCCACACCCGGCCACACGTGGGAGTCGATCAGCCTGCTGGTCCGCGAGAGCCGCGACGCCGAGCCGTCCGCCGTGCTGACCGGCGACTCGCTTTTCATCGGCGACGTCGGACGCCCCGACCTGGCCAATCTCGGCGACGGCACCAACACCGACCTCGCCCGGGCGATGTACCGCACCGTCCACGAGACGCTGCTGGCCCTGCCCGACGCGGTGACCGTCATGCCGGCCCACGGGGCGGGGTCGTCCTGCGGCAAGAACCTCTCGTCCGAGCTGACCTCCACCATCGGCGAACAGCGGCGCACCAACCCGTCGGTGCAGCCGATGAGCGAGGCGGCGTTCGTCGCCCTGATCACCGACGGCCAGCCCGCGGTGCCGGGGTACTTCGCCGCCGACGTGGCGCTGAACAAGTCGAATCGGGCCCTGCTCGACCAGGATCGGCGCATCCCCGATCTGTCCGCGGAAGACCTGCGGGCCGAGATGACCAGCGGCACCCGCGTTCTCGACGCCCGCACCCCCGACGACTTCGCCGCCGGGCATCTGCGCGGCTCGGTCAACGTCGGATTCGACGGCCGATTCGCCGAGACCGGCGGCATGGTCGCCGACATCGGCGAGCGCATCGTGCTCGTCACCTATCCCGGCGAGGAACAGGAGGCGGCAATGCGCCTGGCGCGCATCGGGTCCGACAACGCCGTCGGCTATCTCACCGTCGACACCACCTTCCCGGACGCGCTCACCGACCTGGTCCACACCGGGCCGCGCACCACGGCCGTCGAGCTCGAGGAACTCCTCGACGCCGACGCCGTCACGCTGATCGACATACGCAACCCCGGCGAACGCGACTTCGGCGTCATCGACGGCGCCCGGTCGATCCCCCTCCCGCAGCTGCGATCCCGCCTTGCGGACCTGCCGCGGAACAAGCCCATCGTCGTCCACTGCGCGGGCGGCTGGCGCTCGTCGGTCGCCGCATCACTGTTGCGTGCCGACGGCCTCGAGAAGGTCAGCGACCTGGTCGGCGGATACGCCGCCTGGACCGAACGCGCCGCCGTCTCCGCCTGATTCACAAACTATCGAAAGGACGGCACCGACCGTCATGGCAGCTCTCCCCCGACACCACGGCTGGACCATCGAACGGGTGGTTCCGCTGCTGGGCGGCACGGTCGTGCTGCTCAGCGCGGCACTGGTACTCGCGTTCTCCGCCTGGTGGCTGATTCTCACCGCGTTCGTCGCCGCGAACCTCCTGCTCTACAGCGCGGTGGGCTGGTGCCCGATGAGCCTGCTGCTCCAGCGCCTCGGGATCCCGCGGATCAACGGTCGCTGACCGAGATGACGCTCACGATCGCGCTGGCCCTCGCCGCCGGCGCAGCCATCGGCGTCCTGCTCGGACTCCTCGGCGGCGGCGGATCCATCCTCACCGTGCCGGTGCTGGTGTTCGCCCTGGGCCTCGACCTCGACGAGGCGATCCCGATCTCGCTGATCGTGGTCGGCGCCGCCTCGGCCGTCGGGGCCGTCCCCAAGATCCGCGCGCACCTCGTGCAGTGGCGGCTGGCGGCGGTGTTCGCCACCGCCGGTATCCCCGCAACCTTCCTCGGCAGCGCCCTGGGACGGCAGCTACCGCAGACCGTCGTAATGGTCGGGTTCGCCATGGTCATGGTCGTGGCCGGCGCCCGCATGCTCGCCGACACCGGTGACACCGGCACCGCATGCAGGGTGGGCAACTCCGGCATCAACTGGCGCCGCTGTGCCTCACGCTCGATCCCGGTCGGCTTCGCCGTCGGTGTCATGACGGGGCTCTTCGGCGTCGGCGGCGGATTTCTCATCGTCCCCGCGCTGGTGCTCATGCTGGGTGTCGAAATGCGGATCGCGGTGGGAACGTCACTGCTCGTCATCGTCGCGAACTCCGCCGCCGGCCTCGTCGCGCAGCTGGGCGGCGGCGTCACGGTCGACCCCGCCACCACGATCGGTTTCGCCGGCGCCGCAATCGCCGCCTCACTGATCGCCGGCCGGTTCGGCAGCCGCGTCGACACCCGCAGACTCCAACACTGGTTCGCCTACCTGGTGTTCGCCGTCGCCGCCTACGTGCTGCTCGACACGCTCGTGCTGAGTTGACGGCGCGTCAGTAACTGAAGGTGACCACCGGGTCGGTGTCGATCCACTTCCACATCACCACAGTGCCGCCCACCTCCGCGTTCGGGACCAACGCCTCGCTGTCCAGATGCTTCGCGTCGAAACAGATGGGGCAGACCAGGTATCGGCCGCCCGCCGCCTCGTAGCGTGCGGCCAGTTCGGGCAGCGGCGGGCATCCGTCGCAGGCCACGCCCTGCAGGGTCCCGCGCAGCACCAGGCGTACCGCCTCCTTCGTCAGGAACATCAGCGTCTCGCGGCCGTCCTCCGCCGCACCGACGGCGACCAGGAAGGCCACCGTCACCTTCTCCGCGTCCTCGAGGCCGGTCGTCAGACTGATCACGGCCTTGGGTCGTCCTCCGTTGTTCGTCATGGTGTCGACTCTTCGCCGCCGCGCCCGGATCGGCATGAGGCAACTGCCCCATCAGTCGGACGAGGCGTGCACCGGCGGACGCACCAGCCCGTGGTCGATCGCGGCCAGGCTGGCCTGCGTCCGGTTGCCCACCCCGAGTTTGAGGTAGATGTGCTCGACGTGATTGCGCGCCGTCTTGGCCGCGATCGACAGGTCGGTGGCGATCTCCCGGTTGGACCGGCCGTACGCCAGCAGCCGCAGCACCTCCACCTCACGGTCGGTCAGGCCCGCGGGCCACGGACGCGCCCGGTCGATGCGATGGCCGGCCACCGCGAGCACGGCATCCACCGCCTCGGCGTCGAGGCGTCCCTCCCGGGCCTCTGCGCGCAAGCGGTCCGCGGCCAGGTCCGGCCCCATCGCCGGCCGGTACGGGCGGGGCTCCAGCCAGCCCTGATACGCCTCGGCCGCCCCGAGTAGCCGGTCGGATGCCGACAGGTTGGCGCCGCGGACCCCACGTGGGAATCCCGACCCGTCGAGCCGCTCGCGGTGAGCGGCCGCGATCGCGACGATCGGTTCGAGACCGACGACCCGATCGAGGATCCGTCCGGTGAGGTAGGGGTAGAGCCGGAGCCGTTCGAACTCCGCGGCCGTCAACGGGCCGGTCTTGTCCCAGACCGAGTTCGAGACGCCGATCCGGCCGAGACCGTGCACCAGGCCGGCGCGGTAGAGAACGCGGACATCGGCAGGCCCCATCCCGGCGTGCCGGGCCGCTGCGGCGACCAGGTCGGCCACCGCCGCGGCGTGACCGACCAGCGCCGGGCACTTGAGGTCGACGAAGGCGCCGAGCTCCCGGAGCAACCCGTCGAGCTCCGCCTCCGACAGCTCCCGGTCGCCGTCCGGCGCCTGCGCGAGCGACTCCGTCCACACGTCGCCGGTCAGCAGGCCGTCGAGAATCTCGTCGGCGTGTTCGGTAAAGGTCTGCGCGACCGACGGACAGAACGCCCGACCCGCCCTCGCCTGCACCACGGCGACCGCCTGCGCGACGCCGCCCGCGCGCAGGTGCACCTCCGCCACGTCCGCCACCTGCGCGATGCAGGCCACCTCGGGTACGTCCGGTCCACGCACGCCGGTCGGCAGCCCCGCACCGTCCCAACGCTCGAACATCGCGCCGACCACGGCGGACACTTCCTCACCCAACCCCACGCGGTCGGCCAGCGCCCCGGCCGAGGCGCAGTGCGAGCTGATCAGATCCGACATGCGTGAACGGGCGGTCACCGCGAACGCCGCCCGGTGCATGGTGCGCTCCCACAGCGGCAGTCCGGAACCGGTGTGTTCGAGCATCAGACGCAGGAAGGGCAGGCCCGCCCGGTCGACGCGGTAGGTGTCGGCTCGGAAGCCGATGTCGTCGCCGAACGCGGCCGCGATCTCGGGAGAATCCGCGTGACAACCGATCCAGGCGATCAGGGTCCCGTAGTAGACCGCGCCGCGGGCCCGGGCGTCCATCCCGCAACGGTCGGCAAGCCTGGTCGCGATCAGCGAGGAGCGCAGCATGTGCTCCATCGGCTGACCCAACCCGAGGTCGATGGCGAGCGACAACGCGGCGAGCAGCTCGGCCCGCCGCGGTCCGGCAGCGGACCCGTGTCGCGTCACGGTTACATCCTCCCCCACATCGGTCCCCCGCCGTGGGATCCGACTCTGACAGGATGGGGCCGTGACCACCGCCGGACCGGGCCGCCCACGGCTGACCAAGCAGCGCCGGCCGGGCGGGACCGCGCAGGCAGAGATCCTCGACGCGGCGGCGGAACTGTTCACCACCCGGGGGTTCTCCTCCACCTCGACGCGCCAGATCGCGGAGGTGGTCGGGATGCGTCAGGCCTCGCTGTACCACCACTTCGCCACCAAGGACGACCTCCTGGTGGCGCTGCTGGAGAAGACGGTATCGGCCCCGCTCCGGCTGGCCTCGCGCCTCGCCGAGCGCGACGAACCGGCCGCGGTCCGGTTGTATGCGCTGATCCTGTTCGACGCCGGGCAGCTGATGTCTGGACGGTGGAACCTCGGTGCGCTGTACCTGCTGCCCGAACTGCGCACCGAGCGGTTCGCCCAGTTCCGCCGGGAGCGGCAGATGCTGCGCCGGCACTACGGCGCCCTCGCCGCGGCCGTGCTGGGGCAGCAGGACTCCGCCGACACCGCCCGCGCCGGCCTGCCCTTCCGCATCGTCGAGAGCGTGATCAACGAACGCAGTGACACGGAGGGCCGGGACACGGAGGGCCGGGACACGGAGCGCCGGGACACGGAGGGCGGGGACACGGAGGGCCGGGACACGGAGGGCCGGGACACGGAGCGCCGGGACACGGAGGGCGGGGACACGGAGGGCGGGGACATGGCAGGCGACGATGTCAAGGGGGTCGACATCGGGGGCGGCGACCAGCCGGGCACCGGGACCGACTCGCCCCAACTGCTCGCCGACGCGGGCCTGCGGGTGCTGGGGTGGACCGACGTCGAATCGCTACGAACACCGGCTGGCGCACTGCTCGCAGAGTTCGCGGCCGAGGCCTGAGCCGGTGAGCGGCGAGTGCGCCTTCTGCGACGTGGTCGACCGCTCCGCGCCGGCTCACATCGTCTTCGAGGACGCCGACACGGTCGCCTTCCTGGACCGGCGGCCGGTGTTCAAGGGCCACGTGCTGCTGGTGCCGCGCCGGCACGTCGCGGTCCTGGCGGACCTCCCGGCCGAGCTGATCGCGCCACTCTTCGCTGTCGCGCAACGCCTCTCGTCGACTGTCGTCGATGCGCTCGGCGCGCAGGGGTCGTTCGTCGCCGTGAACAACGTGGTCTCGCAGAGCGTGCCGCACCTGCACGTGCACGTGGTGCCGCGAACCAAGGGTGACGGCCTGCGCGGCTTCTTCTGGCCGCGAACAAAGTACGCCGACGAGGTCGAGGCCGACGACTACGCCGCGCGGCTCGGTGCCGCCATGCGCGCTGGCTGAATTTGGTCCGCCTCGCACTTGTCTGGTGTCCGTTCGACTACTCGGAGGGCTTGCGCGCCATCAGATATGCCTGGCGTTGCTTCTCGGGAGGCGTGGGCTCCCGCAGGAGCTGCGCATGCACGTCAAAGCCGGCCTCCCGAAGGAACCCGACGATCCGGTCGGGCGACAGTCGATACACGTCGTAGGACACCGTGTGCCCGTACGCCTCCTCGAGCCGGACGCGTTCGTCGCCGACCTGGAATGCGAGCGCCAGGTGGCCGCTGGGCCTCAGGGTCCGGTGGAACTCGGCGAAGACCACCGGCAACAGCTCCGGCGGAGTGTGGATGATCGAGTACCACGCGACAATTCCCACGAGGACACCGTCTTCCAGGTCCAGTTCCGTCATCGAGCCCACATCGAACCGAAGCTCCGGATGGTCGCGGCGGGCCACCGCGACCATCTCGGGCGAGAGATCGACACCGAACGCACTGAGTCCCAGTGACCGCAGGTGCGCCGTCACCCGGCCCGGCCCGCATCCCAGGTCCGCGACGGGACCGTCGCCCGCGTCGCGCACGAACTCCGCAAACGTTGCCAGCATGGCCCGGTCGAATGGCTGGTCCGCGAGCATGCCGCGAACTAGCTCGGCATAGTCCACAGCGACCGTGTCGTATGCGGCCCGCGTCATGTCCAAGTAGGAAGGTCCCGTCATGCGAAGGACCATATTCCCACCGGCCGACATCCTCGTGGGCCAGCGATTCACCGATCGGCATCACACACCTTTTATACGCTTAACCAGGCAAAACAACATTGCGATCGAATGCGCGTGCGAGTAGAATTCGATGTATGAAACTCGACGCCATGCTCACCGACCCCGCCCGGGTCGAAGCATGGCGACTCGACGAAACCGAGCTCGCGTCGGCGGTTCCGGAGTTGGTTCAGGACATCCGTCGGCGGGACGCCCTTCTCGTCCGACTCGTCCACGAGGCCGACCAAAGGTGCCTGCCCGAACACGCCGGCGCCGCCGACACCACCTCCTGGCTCGCCGGCGCCACCCGGATGCACCGTGCCCGCGCCGCCCAGATCGTCCGCCTCTCCCGCGAGCTGCCCCTCCACCCGCAGATCGCCGACGTCCTGAACACCGGACGGATCGAACTCGCCCACGTCCAGGTGATCGTCAACTTCCTCGACAGGCTCGCGAAGCTCACCAAGGACTTTCACGTCGACCCGGCACCCGACGGCACGGACTGGGAGCACCCGGACCCGAACAGCGGTCGGGCCGACGACTGCGAGGCCTACCTGCTCATCGCCGCCCAGGTCGACGACCCCACACAGCTCCGCGACCGGGCCCGCGAACTGGAGATCATCTTCGAACGCGACAACGACCTGCCGTCCGACGCCGAGAACCCGGAACTCAACGAGTTCCACGCCAGCGCCACACTCGGCGGGCGGGTGCACGTGACAGGCACCTTCGACGCAGAGACCGGCGAAGCCCTCCAGACCGCCCTTTCGGGACTGTCGAAGCCGCACCCGAGCACCGACGAGCATGGCCACCCGATCCGCGACCCCCGCTCCGCTGCCAAGCGCCGCGCCGACGCGTTGGAGCAGATCATCCGCGGCCACCTCGACAACGCCCGCGGACCGATGGAGGGCGGCGAACGACCCCACGTCACCGTCACCATCGACATCGATGCCTTGAGAGACGCGGCCTCAGCGACCGCACCCACACCCGCGACCGGAGCCTGGTCCGGGAATTGCTGGGACTACCACCGCGACAACGCAACCGGACCAGTCGGCGGCGAACGCTACGACGGCTGTTCAGACGTCCGGCCGCCTCGGCACTACCGCCGACGCCGCCACGCCACCATGCCCTGGGCCGGCCCCGTCTCCGCCGCCATCGCCGCCCGCATCTCCTGCGACGCCCAGGTCACCCCTGTCTTCGTCGACCGGGGCGGCAACCCCCTCGACGTCGGCCGCACCACCCGCATCATCTCCCCGAAACTCCGGAAAGCCCTGGTGGCAAGGGACTGCGGCTGCGCATTCCCCGGATGCGGCCGCCCCGCCGCCTGGACCGACGCCCACCATGTCCAACACTGGTCCAAGGGCGGCCCGACCGCCCTGTCGAACCTGGTGCTGCTCTGCAAGAAGCACCACACGATCATCCACAGGAACCACTGGGCCGTGCAGATCGAATCAGACGGGTTCCCTTGGTTCACACCTCCGGCCTGGGTGGACCCGTTGCGAAGACCGAGGCCGGCTCACAACCGGCGCGTGATCCACGGAGTCTGACCCGAGGGCACTGGCCACTCAGCAAAGACCTGCACCCACCACAACCAGACCGGTTGCGGCCGAGACACACTCGGCCGCAACCGGTTAGCGCCGTGCGGGTGGCGGACACTGCAGCTAAAGTGGCGCGCATGACTGCCATGCACGGGGTTCCCAGCACTGACAACGCTGTTCGTCGTCCGCCAACCCACGCCGAGGCAATTGCCGAGTTCCGCGAGATGGCCGAACGACATCCCGAGTTGGACATCGACATGGACGCGGTACTGGCATCCGTCCGTTACGTGCGAGGCGAATCCGACTGACGGTCGGACTTCACCGGCCCGCCGGGCCGACCCCGAGCCCGGTCAGTCGGTGAGACCGACGACCTCCTGGTCGGTGAGCACGGTCTGCGGCACCCGGCCGGCATCCTTCGCAAGGTGCACGGCCCGATAGAGCGGGCGCTCCTCGAGGCCCGCGCCACGGGCCTCCGCCCGCAGCTGGGCGACGAGCACCGTCGACATCGCCAACGCGGGCGCCAACTCACTCGAGACCAACGCGTCGGCCAGCGACCGCAGCCCGAGAACCTCGAGCTCGCGCCCACCGTCCTCGGTGTAGAGGGCCAGCGGCACCGACACCACGGTGTTGCCGTCACCGACCCGCAAGATCAGCTGACTGACCCGGGCCGCGCGCACCTGCAGCTCTGTGGTCGCCGCGGCGGAAAGATCCACCGACTTCGACCGCAACGCGCTCTGGGCGTGGACGACGTTGCCGCTGATCCAGATTCGACGGCGCAGGGTCAGGAGCGCGGACAACGCGGTGGGCAGCGCGATGATCGCGCCGACCAGCACCCCCGTCCACAGCGAGGTGAAGATCCCGACCACCGCGCCGACCACGACACCGAGCCCGACCGCCACCGCCGCGACCTTCCGCAGCCGAGGCGCGATCAGGGACGCGGGGATCAGGTCCAGCGACACCGGGCCCGCGGCCGCGTCACCCTTCGCCAAGGAACGCCCCGACCTGCGCGACCACGTCGTCGAGCGGCACCGGCCGCTGGTCTCCGGTCGCCAGGTCCTTGAGCCCGACCACGCCCTCCTCGAGGTCCCGCTCGCCGAGGACCAGCGCCAGCCGGGCGCCGGAGCGGTCGGCGGCCTTCATCGCGCCCTTGAGTCCACGCCCGCCGTAGGCGACGTCCGTCCGGATTCCGGCCTGCCGCAGCTGCGCCGCCACCACCACCATGCGGGCCCGCGCATCGTCACCGAGCGGCACGCCGAACACCTCGCAGCGCGCCGGGCTCGCGACCGTCTTGCCCTCCGCGGCGAGCGCGAGCACGGTGCGGTCGACGCCGATGCCGAACCCGATGCCGGACAGCGGCTGACCGCCGAGCTGTTCCATCAGTCCGTCGTAGCGGCCGCCGCCGCCGATCCCCGACTGCGCGCCCAGGCCGTCGTGCACGAACTCGAAGGTGGTCTTGGTGTAGTAGTCGAGCCCGCGCACCATCCGCGGGTTCACCACGTACGGGACGCCGAGCGCGTCGAGGTGCGCGAGCACCTCGTCGAAGTGTGCCTTCGCCTCCTCCGAGAGGTGGTCGAGCATCAGGGGCGCCCCGGCCGTCATCTCCTTGACGTGCGGGCGCTTGTCGTCCAGCACGCGCAGCGGGTTGATCTCGGCGCGCCGACGGGTGTCCTCGTCGAGGTCGAGGCTGAAGAGGAACTCCTGCAACAGCTCTCGGTACTGCGGTCGGCAGGTGTCGTCGCCGAGCGAGGTGATCTCCAGGCGGAACCCGTCCAGGCCGAGGGACCGGAATCCGGCGTCGGCGATCGCGATGACCTCCGCGTCGAGGGCGGGGTCGTCGACACCGATCGCCTCGATGCCCACCTGCTGCAGCTGCCGGTAGCGGCCGGCCTGAGGACGCTCGTAGCGGAAGAACGGGCCCGCGTAGCTGAGTTTGACCGGCAGCTGGCCGCGGTCGAGGCTGTGCTCGATGACCGCCCGCATGACGCCGGCGGTGCCCTCCGGGCGCAGCGTGACCGAGCGGTCGCCGCGGTCGGCGAAGGTGTACATCTCCTTGCTGACCACGTCCGTGGACTCGCCGACGCCGCGGGCGAACAGTCCGGTGTCCTCGAAGATGGGCAGCTCGATGTGCCCGTATCCGGCGAGCCGCGCGGCCCGGGTGAGGCCGTCGCGGACCGCGACGAACTCCGCGGACGCCGGCGGCACGTAGTCGGGGACGCCCTTGGGGGCCGAGAATGCGGTGTTACTGGGCTTGCTCACGTTTTCCACTATTCCTTAAACACGGAGGCGTGACAGACAGGGAGGCGCGACTTACCTGGAGTCGGCCAGTCCGACCAGGAACGGGTTGGCCACGCGCTCCTGCCCGATCGAACTGGAGCCGCCGTGGCCGGGCAGAATCGCGGTGTCGTCACCCAGGACCAGCAACTTGGCCGCAATCGACCGCAGCAGCTGCTCGTGGTCGCCGCCCGGCAGGTCGCTGCGCCCGATCGAACCGGCGAACAGCGTGTCGCCGGTCAGCGCCACCTGCACCGGACCGTCCGCGGTGGCCGCCGTCGTCCGCAACACCACCGAACCCTGGGTGTGCCCGGGAGTGTGGTCCACCTCGAACCGGATGCCGGCCAGCTCCAGCACGTCACCGTCCACCAGTTCGCGCACGTCGGCGGGCTCACGGAACTCGGCGTCGCCGATCATCGCGGCCAGCGCAGGACCGGTGCCGCGCAGCGGGTCGCTGAGCATGTACCGGTCCTCGGGGTGGATGTAGGCCGGGATCCCGAACTTCTCGCACACCGGCGCCACCGACCAGGTGTGGTCCAGGTGCCCGTGGGTCAGCAGCACCGCCGTCGGGGTCAGTCCGGACTGGTCGAGGAACTCGACGAGTGGCGCGGTGGCATCTTGACCGGGGTCGACGACGACGCACTCGGTCGAGTCGTCCTGCGCCAGGATGTAGCAGTTCGTCTGAAAAGCTCCGGCCGGGAATCCGGTGACGAGCACGGCAATCGCTCCTTGGTGGCGGTGGCGGGGAAACAGGTGTTGCTGACAAAGACGGTCCAGAGGGACCGGCTACAGCCTAGGCTGCCAACCCGTCAGCATGCTCACAGGTTCTAATGGCAGACTTTGACAGCGACTGACCAGTGGGCGTCATGCCCTACATACGAGGGCCGCTCGTCCCGCCGCGCGGGGCGACGCGCCCGTGCGGTTACCGGAGGTATGCAGTAGTGCCGAGCAATGAGCAACGTCGCCAGGCCGCCAAACGGAAGCTGGAACGACAGCTCGAGCGCCGGGCCGAGCAGGCCCGCAAGCGCAAGCAGATGACCATCGGAGCGTCCGTGTTCGGCGCCGTGCTCGTGGTCGCGGCCGGAGCAGTCGTCTACAACCTGACCAAGGGCGACGACAGCGCAGACACGTCCACCACCGCGGCGAGCAGCGCACCCCAGGAGGCCGGCGTCATGCCCGCGGGCCGCGCCGAGGCCCTGCCCGCGACCGTGGACTGCACCTACATGCCGGACGGTCAGGCCCCCGCGAAGCCCGCGAACATGCCGAACGCGACCGCCGTCTCCGCCGAGGGCACCGTCACGGTCAACCTGGACACCACCCAGGGACCGATCGGACTCGACCTCAACCGCGCCGAGTCCCCGTGCACGGTCAACAGCCTGGTCAGCCTCGCGGAGCAGGGCTACTTCAACGACACCCCCTGCCACCGGCTCAGCACCACCGGCCTGAAGATCCTCCAGTGCGGCGACCCCTCCGGCCAGGGCACCGGCGGACCCGGCTACGGCTTCGTCAACGAGTTCCCCACCGACCAGTACAGCCCCGACGACCCGAACCTGGGTGAGTCCGTGACCTACGGGCGCGGCACCATCGCGATGGCCAACACCGGCCAGCCGGGCAGCAACGGCAGCCAGTTCTTCCTGGTCTACGACGACTCCCCGCTGCCGCCGATGTACACCGTCTTCGGCACCATCTCCGACGAGGGCCTCGCCACCATCGAGAAGGTCGCCGCGGCGGGCGACGACGGCTCGATGTCCGCGGGCGGCGGCAAGCCGAACACCCCGATCCAGATCACCACCGCGAGCGTGGCCGCATGAAGCGCACCCTGATCGTCGCCGCGGGCGTCGGCCTGGCCCTGGTGACAGGCGCCTGCTCGAGCAGCACCGACAACTCGGCCGGCGGATCCTCGGCCACGTCCGCCACGACGTCCGCCACCTCGTCCGGCACCACTATCAACCCGCCGGACCTGTCGTCCTACCCGAAGCTCCCCGCGGCCACCACACCCACCGAGGGCACCGCGGCCTGCTCGTACCCGGCCAGCGGCCAGCCGGTCAAGCCGGTCACCCCGCCGCCGTCGGCCGGCGTGCAGGCCGAGGGCACCGCCGAGGTGACCATGGCCACCTCGCAGGGCCCGATCGGGCTGAGCCTGAACCGCGCCGAGGCGCCGTGCACGGTGAACAGCTTCGTCAGCCTGGCCGAGCAGGGCTACTACAACGACACGCCGTGCCACCGCCTGAGCACCAGTGGGCTGTACATCCTGCAGTGCGGCGACCCGTCCGGCACCGGCCGCGGCGGACCGGGCTACGGCTACCTCAACGAGTACCCGTCCACCCAGTACACCGCGGCGGATCCCGCCGGTCAGCAGCCCGTCGTGTACCCGCGCGGCACCATCGCGATGGCCAACACCGGCCAGCCGGGCAGCAACGGCAGCCAGTTCTTCCTCGTGTACGAGGACTCCCCGCTGGCGCCGCAGTACACGGTGTTCGGCACCATCTCCGAGGAGGGCCTCGCCACCATCGAGAAGGTCGCCACCGCAGGAAACGACGAGTCGATGCCCGCGGGCGGCGGCAAGCCGAACACCCCCGTGCAGATCGAGAAGGTCACCGTCGGCTGACTGAATCGCCCGACCGGGCGGGTCGAGAACTGCGACGACTCGTTGTCACGGGCCGTTGAAACGAAGGTCTCCTGTCGTGGAGTGGTGTTGCACGGACACTCACCCGCCGACTGGAGACCTTCGTTCGTCCCGATGCCCACCGGCACGGGACACTCCGATCGCCGTGCGGCCGCTCCGGTCGTACGCGGCGCTTCGATCGCCCACGCACGAGGTCATAGGATTCTCCGTTGACGAATCTGACAATCCGCTCACAGAGAGAGTCGTTACGTGATGGACGAACCCGACCGCGAAGACCTTCTACTCAGCGATGACGAGCGCATGCACGCATTGAATGTCATCGGCGAGCACTACGCCGCAGGACGGTTGGATGGAACCGAGTTCTACGACCGCTCGGAAGTAGTCGCCTCCGCACGCACTCTCGACGCAATCCGCAGTGCTTTCCGAGGACTTCCTGGCGGACTGCCACTCGAGCTGGTCGACGGGCACCTTCGGAAGATCCCGGTCAGTGGAATCACCCCGGCAACGAGGAACGGCGACACCGTTGCTTCACGAACCGCATCACGCAGTCCCGAAGAGGAGCTTTCCTCCCTCCGCAGACGCGGGGACTTGATCGAGACGCTCGACGGGGCGATCTTCGGTGTCACCCTCGTGACTTTCCTTGTGCTGCAACTGATCGTCGGCTGGGACTACGCCTGGGTCGTCTGGCCGTCGCTGGTGCTCACTCTCAGCATCCCCCGGATGATCCTGAGGTTTGGCGACACCGATGAGGAGATCTACGAGGAGTTGAAGGACTCGGAAGCCACATCACGCAAGAAACGCCTCCATGAGGCCGCCAATCGGATACACGAGCTCGAAACCAAGCAGGACCCCGAGCAGATCTGAGCGGCCCGAGGTGGCACGGCTCACGTGGTCGAGTCGAGACCCACCTCGGTGCAGGCGCGTCAGCGCCTACGCCGCGCTGGTCAGCCGGTAGACGTCGTAGACGCCCTCGACATTGCGCACCACGTTCAGCACGTGGCCGAGGTGCTTGGGATCGCCCATCTCGAAGGTGAACCTGCTGATTGCGACCCGGTCACCGGAGGTGGTCACCGAGGCCGAGAGGATGTTCACCTTCTCGTCGGCGAGCGCCTTGGTCACGTCGGAGAGCAGCCGGTGCCGGTCCAGGGCCTCGATCTGGATGGCCACCAGGAACACCGACGACGCCGACGGCGCCCACTCCACCTCGATGATCCGCTCGGACTGCTCCTTGAGCGAGGCCGCGTTGGTGCAGTCCACACGGTGCACGCTCACAGCGCCGCCACGGGTCACGAAACCCATGATCTCGTCGCCCGGTACCGGGGTACAGCACTTCGCCAGCTTGGCGACCGTTCCCTCGGCCCCGGGCACCAACACCCCGGAGTCGGTGGTCCGACGCGACCTCGTCGGCATCGTCGACGGGGTGGCCCGTTCGGCCAGCTCCTCCTCGACGTCGCCGACGCCACCGAGGTGCGCGACCAGCCGCTGCACCACGTGCTGCGCCGAGACGTTGTGCTCCCCCACCGCCGCGTACAGCGCGGAGACGTCCAGGTACCGCAGCTCGTGCGCGATCGCCGACATCGACTCGGCGCTGAGCAGCCGCTGCAACGGCAGGCCCCCGCGCCGCACCTCCTTGGCGATGGCCTCCTTGCCCGCCTCCAGCGCCTCCTCGCGGCGTTCCTTGGCGAACCACTGCCGGATCTTCGTCTTCGCGCGCGGCGAGACGACGAAGGTCTGCCAGTCCCGGCTGGGCCCGGCGTTGGCGGCCTTGGAGGTGAACACCTCCACCACCTCGCCGTTCTCCAGCGTCCGTTCCAGCGCGACGAGCCGGCCGTTGACCCGGGCGCCGATACAGCGGTGCCCGACCTCGGTGTGTACGGCGTACGCAAAGTCCACCGGCGTCGACCCGGCGGGCAGCGTCACCACGTCGCCCTTCGGGGTGAAGACGAAGATCTCCTTGACCGCCAGGTCGTAGCGCAGCGACTCGAGGAACTCCCCCGGGTCCGCCGCCTCCCGCTGCCAGTCGAGCAGCTGACGCATCCACGCCATGTCGTCGACCTCGGCGACGTCATTGGAGTGCTTGCCCTTGGTCTCCTTGTAGCGCCAGTGCGCCGCGATGCCGAACTCGGCGGTGCGATGCATGTCGCGGGTGCGGATCTGCACCTCCAGCGGCTTGCCCTCCGGCCCGACGACAGTGGTGTGCAGCGACTGGTAGACGCCGTAGCGGGGCTGGGCGATGTAGTCCTTGAAGCGGCCCGCCATCGGCTGCCACAGCGAGTGCACCACGCCGACGGCGGCGTAGCAGTCTCGGACCTCGTCGCACAGGATCCGCACGCCGACCAGGTCGTGGATGTCGTCGAAGTCGCGGCCCTTGACGATCATCTTCTGGTAGATCGACCAGTAGTGCTTGGGCCTGCCCTCGACCACCGCGCTGATCCGGGACGCGGCCAGGGTGGCGTTGATCTCGGCCCGCACCTTCGCCAGGTAGGTGTCGCGCGACGGCGCCCGGTCCGCGACCAGACGCACGATCTCCTCGTACTTCTTGGGGTGCAGGATCGCGAAGGACAGGTCCTCGAGCTCCCACTTGACCGTGGCCATCCCGAGTCGGTGCGCAAGCGGCGCAATAACTTCCAACGTCTCGCGCGCCTTGCGCGCCTGCTTCTCCGGCGGCAGGAAGCGCATGGTGCGCATGTTGTGCAGCCGGTCGGCGACCTTGATGACGAGCACCCGCGGGTCCCGCGCCATCGCGATGATCATCTTGCGAATGGTCTCGCCCTCGGCCGCGCTGCCGAGCACCACCTTGTCCAGCTTGGTGACGCCGTCGACCAGGTGCGCCACCTCGTCACCGAACTCCTCGGTGAGCTGCTCGAGGCTGTAGCCGGTGTCCTCGACGGTGTCGTGCAGCAGCGCCGCGACCAGCGTCGTGGTGTCCATGCCGAGTTCGGCGAGGATGTTCGCGACGGCCAGCGGATGCGTGATGTAGGGGTCGCCGGAGCGTCGTTTCTGGCCTTCGTGCCGCTCCTCGGCGACGTCGTAGGCACGCTGCAGGGGCGCCAGGTTCGCCTTGGGGTACAGGTCGCGATGCACTGCGACCAACGGCTCGAGCACCGGCTTGACCACGGTGTTGCGCTGCGCCGTGATCCGGCGTGCGAGCCGAGCCCGCACCCGCCGGGACGCCGAGGTGGGCACCGCGGGCGTCGTGCCCTCCGGAGTCGAGCCCTGTCCACCGTTTCCGGACCGCGACCTGTCGAGGTTCTGGGTCATCTCCGTCACCTCCCACCGAATCGGTCGTGCACTACTGGCCGCGCAACGCTGCCAGCGACAACTTTAGTCCTCAGACCCGCAGCAGCGATGTGAGCGGGTACTCGGCGAGCCGGTCCCGGCCGGCGAGCGCCTCGATCTCGAGGACGACGGCGACACCCACCACCGTGGCGCCCGCCGAGGCGAGCAGTTCGGCTGTGGCGCGGAGCGTTCCGCCGGTGGCCAGGACGTCGTCGATGACGAGCACCCGCCGGCCCCGCAGGTCGACGCCGTCGGCGGGCACCTCCAGCGTCGCCGAGCCGTACTCGAGGTCGTAGGACTGACTGAGCACCGGCGGCGGCAGCTTGCCGGCCTTGCGGACCGCCAGCACGCCCGCGTCGAGGGCCAGCGCGACCCCCGCACCCAGCAGGAAGCCCCGGGCGTCGATGCCGGCAACCAGGTCCGCGTCGCCGCCGATGGCCACCAGGGCGTCGACGATGTCGCGAAAAGCCTTCGCATCGGCGAAAACCGGGGTCAGGTCGGCGAAACGCACACCGGGCTCCGGGAAGTCGTCGGCCCACCGGGTCAGGCGGGCGACGTCCGCGGAAGCGGACTCGAGGGACGGGACTGCGTGCGGGGACGGATCGGTACTCACCTGAGCAGTATCCACCTGTCCATGTTCCAGCCCGCACCTGCGGCCGTCGGATTCGGCACCGCGGCGTGCATGCCGTCCGCGAACGCCGTGGTCCGCGGCTCGTTGAACAGCGGGATCGACGGCATCTCCGACCACAGGATGTTCTCGGCCTCGGTCGCCAGCCCCAGCTGACGGTCGTAGCCCGTCTCGACGGCGAGCTTACCGGCGATCTCGGTGACCCGGCCGTTGCGGAACTGCCCGAAGTTGCTGCCCTCGCCCTCCGCCAGCGAGTACGCGGGCGGCACCAGGGAGTCGGCGCCCGCCGCACCCTGCGCGGACGCGGTCCCGCCGAGCACGGCGTCGACCTTCCCGGCGGCCAACGCGGACGGGGTGAAGTCAGCAGATCCGTTGTCCTGCACGGTGATCCCGGCAGGAGAACATGCCGCCGCGATCGCGGCAACGGTGGCGGCACGCCGGGCGTCGGGCGCCAGGTAGCCCACTCGCACCGTGATCGGACCCTGCCCGGACGCGGAAAGTGCCGCGCTGGCTGCGCCGGTGTCCGCCCGCAGGTAGCGGTCCCCCGCGACCGCGGCCACCGGCGGGTACAGCAGCGTGTCCGCCTGCACGATCCGGGAGTTCAGCACGCCGGACCCGAGGCCGGACTGCGGGGCGTAGCCCGGGTGGCCGAGCGTGTCGAAAAGCTGCTGGCGCGGCACACACGAGGCGAGCGCCCGCCGTGCATCGGCCGAGCCGAGCACGCCGCCGGTGGCCAGCACCAGCTGCTCGCTGCTACGCGACGGCTCGTGGACGGTGCTGAAACCCTTGCCCGGATCGAACCCGTCGATCGAACCCGCGCCGACGTCGAGCACGTCGACGTCGCCGGAGGCCATCTTCTCCTCCAGGTCGACACCCTTGGGCCACACCACGATCCGATCGGTGGCGGGCCTGTTCCCCCACCACTTGTCGTTCGCGACGAGAACCAGTCCGTCCTCGGCCGAGTACGACTGCGCCCGGTACGGACCGGCCGACGGGAACACCGCCGGGTCGAGCTCGCCCTCGGTGAGGTTCCAACCGGTGTTCCAGAACGCGGCGACCCGCGCGGCCGCCGCGGTGTCCTCGCCCTGCAACGCCGTCACCACGTCGGGGACGCCCGCGGCCCGCGCGGCCACGTGCGCGGGCATCAGCTCGGTGGCGCCGAACAGCGCCCGCCACTCGGCGAACGCCCGCCCAGGCCGGAACACCACGGTGGCGTCCTTGGTCCCGGGCCGGCACTCGACGCGGTCGATGTCCGAGTAGCCGGCCCGGGAGGCCGCGTGGAACAGCGGCGCCTGGTCGGGGCCGGTGAACCGGCCGCTGCCGGCCGCCCAGGCCAGAACCAGGTCGTCGCAGGTCACGGGCACGCCGTCGGAGTACACCGCGTTGGGGTTGACCTTGTAGAGCAGGCTCAACCCGTCGCCCGGTTGGGCGGTGACGGTGCCGACGTCACCGTCGGCGAGGGCGCGGCCCTCGGGGCCGAGGTAACTCAGCCCCGGGAGCACCCGCGCGAACGCCTGGCGGGCACCCGACGCGGCACCGTCCACCGTGTTCGCGTTGTACGTGGTGAGCACGTTGTCGATGGCGTAGCCGATGGACGGGACCTGGTCCTCGCCCTTCGAACAACCGGCTGCCGTCGCGACAAGTGCGATCGCGACGACGCCGGCGACGCCGATCCGTCTACGCCTGCTCATCTCAGTGCCTCTTCTTGTTGCGCTTCCCTGTCGGCCGAGATCCCGGCTGCGGTGCTTCCGCGGTCCGTCGCGGGGACGACACCGAGCCTGCCAGGGCCGCGGTCGAGGTCCCGGCCGCCGCGCCCGCCCGCTCGGCGCGCCGGGCCAGCACCTTCTTGGTGTGAGCGGCCACAGGTCCCCAACGCTCCTTGATCGACACCAGCATCGGGGTGGCGAAGAAGATCGAGGACACGGCACCGACGATGATGCCCACCAGCTGCACCACCGCGAGGTCCTTGAGGGTGCCCACACCCAGCAGGCCGACCGCGACCACCAGCAGGCCGATCACCGGCAGGACCGAGATCACCGTGGTGTTGATCGAACGCATCAGCGTCTGGTTCACCGCGAGGTTCGCCTGTTCGGCGTAGGTGCGGCGGGTCAGGTGCAGGATGCCCCGGGTGTTCTCCTCGACCTTGTCGAACACCACGACGGTGTCGTACAGCGAGAAGCCGAGAATGGTCAGGAAACCGATCACCGTCGCCGGCGTGACCTCCAGCCCGATGAGCGAGTACACGCCCGCGGTGACGACCATGTCGAAGAACAGCGCGACCAGTCCCGCGGTCGCCATGTCGCGCTCGAACCTGATCGCGATGTAGATGCCGACGATCACCAGGAACACCGCCAGCGCGATCAGCGCCTTCTTGGTGATCTGGCTGCCCCAGGTCTCGCTGACGTCCGCGACAGAGATCGCGTTCTTGCTCGGGACGCCGTCCTTGTCCTCCGGTTGGAAGGTGTCGTACAGCGCGTTCTGCAGCGAGGCCACCTGGCTGATGTCCAGCGCCTCGGACCGGATCTGGATGGTCGCGGCGTCACCCGAACCGACGGTCTGCACCGAGACCGGTTCCATGCCGAGCGTGTCCGTGTAGACCGCCTCGACCTGTTCGGTGGTGACGTTGTCGGCCGCGGGGAACTGGATTCGCGATCCACCCTCGAAGTCGATGCCCAGCGTGAACCCGCGGAAGACGATGCTGGCCATGGAGATCAGCACGATGACGCTGATGATGGCGTAGTACATCTTGCGCTTGCCGACGATCTCGAAGGCGCCGGTGCCGGTGTACAGCCGGGACAGCAGCCCGTGCTTGGGCAGGTCGGCCTGGTCCTCGGGGGCCAGGTCCTCGGTTGAGTTGGTCACTGTCTCAGGCCTCCTTCGCCTGCGCACCGACGGCGTTGTGCACCGAGGTGGCGGCGGTCTTGCGTTCGCGGGCAACCTGCTGGACGGCACCGAGGCCGTTGACGCTCGGCTTCGACCAGAAGTCGGACTTCGAGGCCAGGTGAACCAGCGGATGGGTGACCAGGAACACCACGAGCACGTCGAGGATGGTCGTCAGGCCGAGGGTGAACGCGAAGCCGCGCACCTGCCCGACCGCGAGGATGTACAGAACCGCGGCGGCGATGAAGCTGACCGCGTTGCCGGACAGGATCGTCCGGCGGGCGCGTGCCCAACCGCGCGGCACGGCGGACCGGAAGCTGCGACCCTCCCGCATCTCGTCCTTGATCCGCTCGAAGTAGACGACGAACGAGTCGGCCGTCATGCCGATACCGATGATCAGACCGGCGATTCCGGCGAGGTCGAGGGTGAATCCGATGTACCGGCCCAGCAGCACCAGGATCGCGTACACGAGGACGCCGGAGAGCACCAGCGACAGCGCGGTGAGGACACCGAGCATGCGGTAGTAGATGAGGCAGTACAGCAGCACCAGGATCAGGCCCACCAGACCGGCGATCAGGCCGGCCTGCAGCGACGCCAGACCCAGTGTCGCCGAGACCGTTTCGGCCTCGGAGGCCGAGAAGGACAGCGGCAGCGAGCCGTACTTGAGGGTGTTTGCGAGTTCCTTGGCGCCGGCGGCCGTGAAGTCACCGGTGATCGAGGTGGCGCTGCCCGCGGGGGTGGCACCCTGCACGACGGGCGCGCTGACCACCTTCGAGTCGAGGGTGAACGCAGCCTGCTTGCCGATGTTGGCGGCGGTGAACTGCGCCCACGTGGTGCTGCCGTCGGACTTGAAGGTCAGGCTGACCTCGTGGCGCGCCTGCTGCGAGTTGAACGCGGACGTGGCGTCGGCGATCTCCTGGCCGTCGATGATGCTCGGCCCCAGCAGGTAGACGGTGGTGCCGTCGGTCGAGCAGGCCACGAGCGGCAGCGTCGGGTCGTCGTTGCCCTGCAGCGGGTCGGCCGCGTTGCAGTCGAGGGTCGCCATGGCCTGCTGCTGGACCGCGGGATCGGTACTCTGCCGGGTCTTCTTCGCCTCGGCGATCTCGGCGGCCGCCTGGTCCGCCGTCGACAGGTCACCGCTCGGCGGCGCCGGGGCGGTGGTGGGCTCGGGCGCCGGCGCGGGGGCCGGTTCCTGCGCCGGGAACGGACGGTTCTGCGGAGCGGGAGCGCCTTCCGGAGCCGGGGCACCCTCGGGGGCGGGGGCACCTTCCGGGGCAGGAGCGCCTGCCGGGGCCGGGGTCTGGGTGACCGGCACCTGGGCCTTCGCGTTCGACGAGACCTGCGAACCGAGCACCGGCCGGATGTACAGACGCGCGGTCTGCCCCAGCGTGCGGGCCTGCGAGCTGTCGTCTCCGGGGACCGTGATCACCAGGTTGTCACCGTCGATCACCACCTCGGACCCGGACACACCGAGACCGTTGACGCGGGTCTCGATGATCTCCTGGGCGCGACGCAGCGAGTCCTGGCTCGGCTGGCTGCCGTCCGGCGTGCGCGCGGTCAGCGTGACACGGGTGCCACCCTGCAGGTCGATGCCGAGCTTCGGCGTCGGGGACTTGTCACCCGTGAAGAAGACGAGCGCGTACAGCACGGCAACGATCAGCCCGAATATCACGAGCGAACGCGCTGGTCGTACGGCTCCAGTAGAAGGTGCCACGATCCGTAGTTCTCCTAGAAGTGCGTATGAGGTGCGTCGGTGTGCGCCGACACGGGCCGCGTCCGAAGGGGCGAACTCCCGCCCAGACGCGACCGCTGCCGAGCGAGGGCACTCGGCAGCGGAAACGGTCTAGCTCACTCCTTGTCGAGGCGACGCTGGGTCTCCTCGGGGGTTTCCTCGCTCGCCGCGTCGGCATCCGTTGCGGTGGTGTCCTCGTCGAGGTCGTCGGCATCGAGGTCGTCGACCTGGTCCTCGTCGTCGACGATCAGCTCGCGGACAACCAGCCGCGACCACGTGGTCACGACGCCGGGGGCGATCTCCAGCTCGACGGTGGTGTCACCGAGGCCGACAACGGTCCCGTGCAGCCCGGAGGTGGTGAGGACACGGTTGCCGACGGTCAGCGAGTCCTGCAGCTCGGCAGTCTTCGCCATTTCCTTCTTCTGGCGGCGGATGCCGAGGAACATCGGCACGAGCAGGGCGAGAATAAGGAGCGGAAACAGCAGTTCCATTGTTGAAGTCAGTCCTAAAAGGTTGTCCGTGCGACCGGTCCGGGTCGGACCGTCGCAGTACCCCAGTGTGCCACTAGTCCAGCAAACCCTGCGGAGGTTCGTTCACACGGACTTCGATACCGCCGGCGGCCGCGTCCGGGGGCGGCGTCAACCCGAGCTGCTGCCAGGCGGCGGCGGTGGCGACGCGCCCACGCGGCGTCCGCGCGATCATGCCGGCGCGGACCAGGAACGGCTCGCAGACCTCCTCGACGGTGCTCGGTTCCTCCCCCACCGCGACGGCCAGCGTCGACACGCCCACCGGGCCGCCGCCGAAGCTGCGGATCAGCGCGCTGAGCACCGCGCGGTCCAGGCGGTCCAGGCCCAGCTGGTCCACGTCGTAGACGGCCAGCGCCGCATCCGCGATCTCCCGGGTGATCACGCCGTCGGCACGGACCTCCGCGAAGTCGCGGACCCGTCGCAGCAACCGGTTCGCAATACGCGGCGTGCCGCGGGAGCGTCGGGCGATCTCGGCGCCGGCGTCGCCGCCGAGCTGCACACCCAGGATCCCGGCCGAGCGCATCAGGATGCGCTGCAGCTCCGGCGGGTCGTAGAAGTCCATGTGCGCGGTGAAGCCGAAGCGGTCCCGCAGCGGCCCGGTCAGCGCCCCGGACCGGGTGGTCGCGCCGACCAGGGTGAACGGCGCGACCTCCAGGGGAATCGAGGTGGCACCGGGGCCCTTGCCGACGACGACGTCGACCCGGAAGTCCTCCATCGCCAGGTACAGCATCTCCTCTGCGGGCCGGGCGATCCGGTGGATCTCGTCGATGAACAGCACGTCGCCCTCGACCAGGTTGCTCAGCATCGCCGCGAGGTCACCCGCGCGTTCGAGTGCGGGCCCCGAGGTCAACCGCAGCGACGAGCCGAGCTCGGTCGCGACGATCATTGCCATGCTGGTCTTGCCCAGGCCGGGCGGACCCGAGAGCAGGATGTGGTCGGGCGTGCCGCCGCGCAGCTTGGCTCCGGTCAGCACCAACTGCAGCTGTTCGCGCACCCGCGGCTGACCGATGAAGTCGTCGAGGGAGGTGGGCCGCAGGCTGGCCTCGATGTCGACGTCGCCGGCCACCAGGCTGGCCGCGACGGCCGACTCCCCGTCTTCGAAACCGGTGCCGTCGAATCCGTTGCCGGGCATGGTCATCGGGTCTTACCGAGGAGGCCGAGCGCCGAGCGCAACGCGGTGGAGGTGTCCGCTGCGGGGTCCGCGGCGAGCACCGAGTCGGTGGCCGGCTCGGCCTGCTTGAGGGGGAAGCCGAGTCCCACCAGGGCCTCGACGATCTGCTCGCGGACCAGGCCCGGTACGACGCCCGCTGCCCCGCCGAGGTGCGGGTCCGCGGCGGTGGGGACGGCCTCGACCTTGTCCCGGAGTTCGACGACCATCCGCTCGGCCCCGCGCTTGCCGATGCCCGGCACCCGGGTCAGCGCGGTGACGTTGCCCTCGGCGAGCGCCTTGCGCAACGCGACCGGCTCGAGCACGGCCAACGTGGCCATCGCCAGTCGCGGGCCCACCCCGGACACGGTCTGCAGCAGACCGAACAGGTCCCGCGACTCGGTGTCGTGGAAGCCGTACAGCGTCATCGAGTCCTCGCGGACGATCATCGCGGTCACCAGGCGCACGTCGGCGCCGCGGGTGAGCGTGGACAGCGTCGCCGGGGTGGCGTTGAGCCGGTAGCCGACGCCGGCGGCCTCGAGCACCACGTGGTCGAGTGCGATCTCGAGCACCTCACCGCGAACGGAGGCGATCATCGGGTACCTGCCTTCTTGAGCCTGGACTTGGTGACTTCCGCGAGTTTCGCCTCGTACCGCAGCCGCTGCTGCGCCGCGGCCTCCTCGGCCTGCGCCATCCGGGCCATCATCGGGGCCCGCCAGCAGTGGCAGATGGCCAGCGCGAGCGCGTCGGCCGCATCCGCCGGTTTGGGCGCGACCGAGAGGCCGAGAATCTTGGTCACCATCGCGGTGACCTGCTTCTTGTCCGCGGCGCCGTTGCCGGTGACGGCGGACTTCACCTGGCTCGGCGTGTGGAAACAGACGTCGATGCCGCGGCGGGCCGCGGCCAGCGCCACCACCCCGCCGGCCTGCGCGGTGGCCATCGCGGTGCGCACGTTGTGCTGGGAGAACACCCGCTCCACGGCGACCACGGTCGGCCGGTGCAGGTCGAGCCACTGCTCGGCGGCGTCCGAGATGCGCAGCAGCCGCAGGGCCAGGTCCATCTCGGGTGGGGTCCGGACCACGTCGACGGCGACGGGCGTGACCGTCCGGCCGCGGCCGGAGTCGACCACCCCGAAACCACACCGGGTCAGCCCGGGGTCGACTCCCAGGACGCGCATGAACCCACCTCTCGACACAATTGCGAACAGCTGTTCGAGAGTATAGATCGGGGGTCCGACAGGTCGGTAGACCAACACGCGGTCGCGTCGGCCCGCAGGCCGACGCGACCGGCGGTCAGGCGTCGAGCTCGGCCAGGACCTCGTCGGACAGGTCGACGTTGGTGTAAACGTTCTGCACGTCGTCCGAGTCCTCGAGCGCGTCGACCAGCTTGAAGACCTTGCGCGCGCCGTCGGCGTCCACCGGGACCTCGACGGAGGCGCGGAAGTCCGGGTCGGCGGACTCGTAGTCGATGCCGGCCTCCACGAGCGCGGTGCGCACGGGGATGAGATCGGCTGCCTCGGAGACGATTTCGAAGGTGTCACCGAGGTCGTTGATCTCCTCGGCGCCGGCCTCGAGGACCACCTCGAGGATCTCGTCCTCGCTGCGGCCCGCCTTCTCGAGGATGACGACACCCTTGCGGCTGAACAGGTAGGACACCGAACCCGGGTCCGCGAGGTTGCCGCCGTTGCGGGTCATCGCGGTGCGGACCTCGCCGGCCGCGCGGTTGCGGTTGTCGGTGAGGCACTCGACCAGCAGCGCCACGCCGTTGGGGCCGTAGCCCTCGTACATGATCGTCTGCCAGTCGGCGCCGCCCGCCTCTTCACCGGCACCGCGCTTGCGCGCACGCTCGATGTTGTCGTTGGGGACGGAGCTCTTCTTCGCCTTCTGAATGGCGTCGTACAGGGTCGGGTTTCCCGCAGGATCGCCGCCACCCGTACGCGCCGCCACCTCGATGTTCTTGACAAGCTTCGCGAAGGACTTACCGCGTTTGGCGTCGATCGCGGCCTTCTTGTGCTTGGTGGTGGCCCATTTGGAGTGGCCGCTCATGCGTAGTTCCCTCTTCCCGTTCGTAGATGCGCACGCCGCAGCGGTGCACGCTGCAGCGGGGAGCACACAGTACCGCTGAGTTTACGCGCGCGTGGCCGCCACTCCCCGCACCATGTCGACAAAGAGCTGGTGGACCCGCCTGTCGCCGGTCACTTCCGGGTGGAATGACGTCGCCATGACGGCCCCCTGACGGACCGCCACGATGCGTCCGGCGGCGGGACCTTCGGGCACCGTGGCCAGCACCTCGACACCCTCCCCGACCCGTTCGACCCAGGGTGCGCGGATGAACACCGCGCGCATGGCGTCGCCGTCGATGCCCGCGAAGTCGAGGTCCTCCTCGAAGGAGTCGACCTGACGCCCGAAGGCATTGCGCCGCACCGTGATGTCGAGCCCTGACAGGCAGTGCGCGTCGGGGCGGGTGTCGAGGACCTCGCTGGCCAGCAGGATCATGCCCGCGCAGGAACCGTAGGCCGGCATCCCGTCGCGCAGCCGGGCCCGCAACGGCTCGAGCAGGTCGAAGACGGTGAGCAGCCGGCTCATCGTGGTGGACTCGCCGCCGGGGATGACCAGGCCGTCGACCGCGTCGAGCTCGGCGTGCCGGCGCACCGTCACCGCGTGCGCGCCGGATGCCTCTAGCGCGGCGAGGTGTTCCCGGAAGTCGCCCTGCAGGGCGAGCACCCCGATGGTCGGTTGTGTTGTGCTGATGACTGATTCGCCTGTCGTTGACGTGATGGACACTGATTCCTCGATCTCGGGACTGCTGACGACGGTCACTGCTGGGGCACCCCCGCCGGCAGCAGGTGCCGAGTCGACACCGGCGGGTCGGTGGGCACCGGGTTCACGGTGTCGAGTTCCAGAATTCGTCTCGTCTGCACGCAACGAGGATACGGATGCCCGCGGCGGCGCCGACGGGCGGAGGAGCGCCCGAGGCGACCTCCGACCGATACGAAATCGAGGTGACAACGGCGGGTGACCACCTCGTGAAGCGGTGTCGGATGATCACGGGCCGCCCGAGAGCGAGTAGCCGATGTATCGATTGCCCCACTCCAGGAAGGCGCTTGTCGTGGCCTCACCGCGAACGTTCTGCCACTGGTAAATGCTGTGACTGGGCGGCAGGCAGCCCACTCGCTCGAGCGTCCAGTGCTCGCGGTGCGTTCGGCCGTAGCGTTGGTTCAGTTCCTCGCGACTGAAAACGTCATTGCCCAGGATGTACGTCCTGCCCAGTGACTCGATTCTTGCCGGCGGGGTGAACACGTTGACGCTGCGGTAGACAGACATCGTGTAGCCAAGGCCCACCAAGAAGATCGCGACCAGTGTCAAGGCTCCTGCGCGGAGCACTCGGCACGCGGGGAACGGCATGGCTCACCGTACAACCCGGCAAGGAACCTCCCAGAGCAGCCTCTGCCCCGGTCGACCAGCTGCCGAGGAAGCCTGAAAAGCTGCCGGCACTGCCACTGCTCACTCGCGACGATTGCGGCGTTGGAGTTGGCACGCGCCGATCCCGCGTGCCTGACTCGAATCGCCCGACGGGGCCACCAGCGGTTCCCTGGCGTGTACTCGATGCAAGCGCGGGCACCAGGACCGGCCACCTGATCGGGGAGAACTGTCAGTCCTCGCGGACCAACCTGGTCAGCCCCTCCTGGACCACCGCGGCCACGAGGTGACCCGCCCGGTCGAAGATCCGACCCTGCGTCAGGGCCCGGCCGAACCCCGCGGACGGTGAGGACTGGTCGTAGAGCAGCCACTCGTCGGCCCGGAACGGGCGCATGAACCACAGCGCGTGGTCGAGTGAGGCCTGCTGCACCTGAGCGTCGGGATGCGGCACCTGCGCCGAGCCGAGCAGCGTCATGTCGCTCATGTACGCCAGTGTGCACACGTGGAAGACCGGATCGTCGGGCAGGCGGCGGCGGTAGCGGAACCACACCTGCTGCTGCGCCGGCACCCCCGTGCGCCGAGTCACCTTGTCCTCCGGGACGAATCGCAGGTCCCAGTTGGCCCATTCGCGGAACTCCCAGGACAGTTCGTCGCTCGCGATGTCGGCGGTGTCCGGCAGGTCCTCCGGGTCCGGCACCGGCGGCATCTGGTCCTCGTGTTCGATGCCCACGTCCCCGACGTGGAACGAGGCCGACATGGTGAAGATCGCCTGCCCGTCCTGTACCCCGGTGACCCGGCGGGTGCAGAAGGACCGGCCGTCGCGGATCCGGTCGACCAGGAAAACGGTGGGGATCGTCGGGTTTCCCGGACGCAGGAAGTACCCGTGCAGCGAGTGCACCCGGTACCGCTCGTCCACCGTCCGCACCGCCGAGACCAGCGCCTGGCCGGCCACCTGGCCGCCGAAGGTCCGGGTCAGGATGGTGTCCGCGACGATGCCCCGGAAGATGTCCTTCTCCAGCCGTTCGAGTTCGAGGATCTCTTCGATGGACGACATGGCGCTCCCTCTCTCGGCAACCCGACTTGGTAAGGCTAGCAACAGCTCTGCCCCGTCAGTCGCCCGTGGCGTGCGCGGGATACGCGTGGATCAGCGCAGAGCCCAGCTTCGGGACGGCGCCGACGAGCGTGGACTCGGCGCGGTGCGCGAGCCGGTGGGCGTCGGCCAGGGTCATAGTCTCGGGCACGTCCACCTCCGCGTCGGCGTGCAGGCGGTGACCGATCCACCGCATCCGCAGGCTGCGCACTCCGAGCACCCCCGGCACGCCGGCGAGCACGGCCTCGGCGGCGTCCACCAGTTCCGGGTCCACGCCGTCCAGCAGTCGGCGCAGCACGTCCCGGGCCGCCGACCGGAGGACGACGAGGATTGCCAGCGTGATGAGCAGTCCTACAACGGGATCGGCGAGCGGGAAGCCTGCCGCGACGCCGCCCGCCCCCAGCACCACCGCGAGCGAGGTGAACCCGTCGGTGCGCGCGTGCAGCCCGTCGGCGACCAGCGCCGCCGACCCGATCTGCCGGCCGACCCGGATCCGGTAGTGCGCCACCAGTTCGTTGCCGACGAAACCGATGACGCCCGCGGCCGCCACCGCTCCCAGGTACTGGACCGACGGCGGGTGGACGAGCCGGCGAACCGACTCCACGGCGGCGACGGCGGCCGAGACGGCGATCATCAGCACCACGAACAGCCCGGCCAGGTCCTCGGCCCGACCGAGACCGTAGGTGTACCGGCGGGTGGCCGCCCGCCGGCCGAGCGCGAACGCGATCCACAGCGGCACCGCGGTGAGCGCGTCCGCGAAGTTGTGGACGGTGTCGGCCAGCAGCGCCACCGACCCGGACACCGCCACGACCAGCGCCTGCGCCACTGCGGTGACCGTGAGCGCCACCAGGCTGATCTTGACCGCTCTGATCCCGATCGTGCTGGACTCGAGCGCGTCGTCGACGCTGTCGGCCGGGTCGTGGCTGTGGGGCGCGAAGAACTCCCGGACGAATCCGCGGCGGTTGTCGTGGCCGTGCCCGTGCCCGTGCCCGTGCCCGTGTCCGTGGCCGTGCGCGACGTCCCGGGCCGGGGTCATGCCGGTCCCCCGACCGCCGTTCCGTCGGAGCGGGCTCGGATCTCGTCGTTCGGACGGTGATGCGCGGGCACCCCGGGGCCGGCGTGCTCGGCGTTGAACACCGCGTCGGTGACGAGTTGTCGGACGTGGTCGTTGCCCAGCCGGTAGAAGACCTGCGTGCCCTCGCGCCGGGTTCGCACCAGACGTGCCATCCGGAGCTTCCCCAGGTGCTGCGAGACCGAGGGTGCGGGCTTGGCGACGTGCTCGGCGAGCTCGTTCACCGACAACTCACGGTCGACCAGGGCCCACAGCACCTGCACGCGGGTCGGATCCGCCAGCATCCGGAAGACGTCGACGACCAGGCCCGCCTGATCGTCCGGCAGACGCCCGCGGCAAACGCCACTGTCTGCATTCATACGTAGACAATAGTGCAGCCTGCCCCGGACGCGACAGCGCCGGAAACGACGCAGGCGCCACCGCCGAAGCGGTGGCGCCTGTGCGCTCGGTACGTCTACGTCACGTCGCTACGTCTGGGTCACCAGCCGCGCTCGGCCAGACGGTGGCCCACCGGCAGGTCGTCGACGTTGATGCCGACCATGGCCTCGCCGAGTCCACGGGAGATCTTGGCGAGCACGTCGGCGTCGTCGAAGAAGGTCGTCGCCTTGACGATGGCGGCGGCCCGCTCGGCCGGGTTGCCGGACTTGAAGATGCCCGAACCGACGAAGACGCCCTCGGCACCGAGCTGCATCATCATCGCGGCGTCGGCGGGGGTGGCGATGCCACCGGCGGTGAACATGGTGACCGGGAGCTTGCCCTCCTTGGCGACCTCGACCACGAGCTCGTACGGCGCCTGCAGCTCCTTGGCGGCGACGTAGAGCTCGTCGTCGCTCAGCGAGCTGAGACGGCGGATCTCGCCGAGGATGGTGCGCATGTGGGTGGTCGCGTTGGAGACGTCACCGGTGCCCGCCTCGCCCTTCGAGCGAATCATCGCCGCGCCCTCGGTGATTCGACGCAGCGCCTCACCCAGGTTGGTGGCGCCACACACGAACGGCGCGGTGAACTTCCACTTGTCGATGTGGTTGGCGTAGTCGGCCGGGGTCAGCACCTCGGACTCGTCGATGTAGTCGACGCCGAGGGACTGCAGGATCTGAGCCTCGACGAAGTGTCCGATGCGGGCCTTGGCCATCACCGGGATCGAGACGGCGGCGATGATGCCGTCGATCATGTCGGGGTCACTCATCCGGGACACGCCACCCTGCGCGCGGATGTCGGCGGGGACGCGCTCGAGCGCCATGACCGCGACGGCGCCGGCGTCCTCGGCGATCTTCGCCTGGTCGGGGGTGACGACGTCCATGATGACCCCGCCCTTGAGCATCTCGGCCATGCCCCGCTTGACGCGGGCCGTGCCGGTGGTCGGGGCGGTTTCTGCGGTGCTCACGGCAAACTCCATCGGTAGTGACCTGTGTGGGAACACTCGCGCCACGATCCGCCGGGCCTGTGACCCAGCGGGACCGTGCCCGGGCGTGCCCCAATTCTAGGACGACGCGCCTGTCAGCCGGTCGGCCGGTCAGCGAATCGAACGGACCTCGGGCTCGACAGCCCGCCCGACCACCACTCTGGCCTCGCCGAGCAGGTCCGGCAGCTCCTCCGGGTAGACCACCTCGCCGGACGCCGCGATCGCCCGCATCTCCGCGGCCGTGCACCACCGATGACCGGTGATGGCGCGCCGCTCGAGCTCGGTGAAACCGTTGCGCTGCGGCGTGAACGAGGCGGTCTGCAGCGCGAAGAACAATTCCTCCGACCGGATCAACTCGCCGTCGTACGGGAACACCGCGACCCGGCGCCACATCGGCCCGCGCAGCGCCGCCTGGTCCACGGCGAGACCGGTCTCCTCGGAGATCTCCCGGACGGCGGTCTCGCGCAGGCTTTCCCCCGCCTCGACGCCCCCGCCGATGGTGAACCAGAAGTGCACGTCCGGCGACTGCGGGTCGTGACCGCGCAGCAGCAGCGCCCGGCCCTTCTCGTCGAGCACCACGATCCGGGCGGAGGTACGCATCTCGTCGACGCTCAGCCCGCCCGTCGCGGCGGCCGTGGTGCGTTCGGCGATCTCGAAGTAGCTCGGCAGCGGCGCGGTGCCGCCCAGGTGCAGCCAGCGCACCGGTCGGCGGGTCCGCAGCGCCAGGGTGTCGCGGACGGCGTCGTTGTGGAAACGGCGCGCGATCAGCACCCGTGCCTCCGCGTCGGCCAGCTCCGCCACCAGTTGGGGCGGCAGCGCCTCGGTGGGCACCGCGCCCAGCGCCGCGGACAACGCGTTCTCCGCGGTCTCGCGGTGTCCGCGGTCGGCCTGCTCGGCCTTCACCGCCAGGGCCGCCAGGGTCCGCCCGTCGGACGCCCCCGGCACCGGACCACCGAACGAGTACCCGGTGGGTACGAGCGCCGCGGCCACCGCGCGTGCGACCACGGACCGCCGGGCCAGCGCGGAGTCCAGCGCCTGCCAGGACAGGTCCGAGCGCACGTGCAGCCGGTCGAGGCGGTTCGCCGTGGCGTACGCCCACACTCCGACGGCGACGACCACGGCGGCGATCAGCGCGAGGACCAGGATGGTGGTCGCGGAGAAGGTCATCATCGGGTCTCCACCCGCACACCCTGCGCCCCGACGGTCACGGTCTCGTAGACCCGCAGGATCTGTTCCGCGACGACCGGCCAGTCGTACTCGGCGACCACCTCGGTGCCGGCCGTGACGAGGGCGCGGCGGCGGTCCGGGTCGCTGAGCACGGTGTCGAGCGCATCGGCCAGCGCGGCCGCGTCGCCGATCGGCACCAGCAGGCCCGCGGCACCGTCACGGAGCACGCGACGGAACGCGTCGAGTTCGCTGGCCACCACCGCGGTGCCCGCGGCCAGCGCCTCGACCAGCACGATGCCGAAGCTCTCCCCGCCCAGGTTCGGCGCGCAGTACACGTCGGCGCTGCGCATCGCGGACGCCTTCTCGGCGTCGGTGACCTGACCGAGCAGGCGCAGATGCTTCGCGTAGCGACCGGCCTCCTTCCGGAGCCGGTCCTCGTCGCCGCGCCCGACCACCAGTACCTCGAGGTCGGGGTGCCGCTCGGCCAGCGTCGGCAACGCCCCGATCAGGGTGTCCATGCCCTTTCGCGGCTCGTCGTAGCGGCCGAGGAACAGCACGGTGCCGCCGGCGCGCGGGTACCCGTCGATGGGCCGGGCGTTCGCGAACGCGGGCACGTCGACGCCGTTGGGAATCTCCACCGCGTCCGACCCGAGGGACTCCACCTGCCAGCGCCGCGCCAGTTCGGAGACCGCAATCCGGCCGGAGATCTTCTCCAGGTACGGCTGCAGGACACCCTGAAAGGTGCTGAGCACCAACGACTTCGTGGTGGAGGTGTGAAAGGTCGCGACGATCGGCCCCTGCGCGATCTTCATCGCCAGCATCGACAGGCTCGGGGCGTTGGGCTCGTGGATGTGCAGCACGTCGAAGTCGTTCTCGCTGATCCAGCGACGCACCCGGCCGTACGCGACCGGTCCGAAGCTCAGCCGTGCCACCGACCCGTTGTACGGGATCGCGACCGCGCGACCGGCCGAGACCACGAAGTCCGGCAGCTCGGTGCTCTCCGCGGCCGGCGCGAGCACGCTCACCTTGTGACCGCGCTCGATCAGCACCTGCGCGAGCTCGACGACGTGCGCCTGCACTCCGCCCGGCACGTCGAACGAGTACGGGCAGACCATGCCGATCTTCATCTAGGACTCCATCCGCGCCACGCGGGCCGCCGACAGGTCGGCGCGCCACAACGGCTGCAGCATGTGCCAGTCCTCGGGATGCGCGGCGATGTTCGCCGCGAACCGGTCGGCCAGCGCCTGCGTGGACGCCGCCAGGCCGGCCGAGGTGTCGATCGGCGGGTCGATCTGGAAACCCCAGGCGTCGCCGACGAAGTAGCAGTGCACCGGCAGCAGTACCGCGCCGGTCTCGATCGCCAGCTTCGCCGGGCCCGCCGGCATCCGCGTCGGCTCACCGAAGAAGGTCACGGGCACACCGCGGCTGGCGAGGTCTCGCTCTCCGAGCAGGCACACCACCTTGTTCTCTCGCAGCCGGGCGGCCAACTGCCCGAACGGCGGGGTCTCGCCGCCGCTGAGCGGGAAGATCTCGAATCCGAGGCCCTCGCGGAAATCGACGAACCGCTGGTAGAGCGACTCCGGCCGGAGCCGTTCGGCGACCGTGGACAGCCCGCCGCAGTGCTGCACGCACCAGACCCCGGCCATGTCCCAGTTTCCGCTGTGCGGCAACGCCACCACCGCGCCCTTGCCCGCGGCCAATGCCGCGTCCAGGTGCTCCTGGCCGTGCACCTGGGAATCGAGGCGACGCCCCAGTTCCGCCTGGTCCATCGACGGCAGCCGGAAGGCCTCCCGCCAGTACCGCGCGTAGGACCGCAGCGACGCGCGGATCAACTCGTCGGGCACCTGCGCCGGCGGCACACCGAGCACCCGGGCGAGGTTGCGGCGCAACTGGTCCGGGCCTCCACCCCGCCGGGCGGCAAGGTCCGCGCCGAGGTCGAACAGGCCTGTCGCGACCCGCTCGGGCAGGGCACGCACGAGCCGCCAGCCGGCCGCATATCCCAGATCGGTCGCCCGTTCGCTCCACGTCACCGCTGTGTCTCTCCACCCTCCACGCCCTGCGGCGTCTCCTTGACCGGCAACAACTCTCGCGCGCCCGCCGAGTTCCGGACCGCGAGCACACGCTGGAACACCGTCACGATGCTGGCCGCGGCGAGCAGCCACATGGCGACGTACACCGCCCACTCCAGCCAGCCGATGCCGAAGTGACCGGCGATGCCGGTCAGGCCCGCGCCGGTCAGCACGATGACCAGCCGGTCCGGGCGCTCGATCAGCCCGCCGTCGGCGGAGAGCCCGCTGGCCTCCGCCCGCGCCTTGGCGTACGAGATGACCTGCGAGGTGACCAGGCAGATCAGGGTCGCCACCAGCAGCGACTTGCTGTTCTCGTGGTACACCGCCCACCAGGCCAGGCCGGCGAAGATCGCGCCGTCGGCGATGCGGTCGCAGGTGGCGTCGAGCACGGCCCCGTAGCGGGTGCCACCGCCACGGGCCCGGGCCATCGCGCCGTCGAGCAGGTCGAACATGACGAAGAACCAGATGAGGATCGTGCCCCAGAACAGGTGCCCCGACGGGAACAGCGTCAACGCGCCGGCCACGGTCGCGACCGTGCCGAAGACGGTCACGACATCGGGCGTGAGACCGGTCCCGATCAACGCCCGCCCGAGCGGCGCCGTCACCTTCGACACCGACGCGCGCCCGAGGATGCTGAGCACCTACCGGCCCCCGTCGTTCCAGGCTGCGGACAGCAGCGCCCGCGTCTCACGCAGCAACTGCGGCATCACCTTGGCACCGCCGACGACGGTGATGAAGTTCGCGTCCCCGCCCCACCGCGGCACGATGTGCTGGTGCAGGTGCTCGGAGAGCGAACCACCCGCCGCCGCACCGAGATTGAGGCCCACGTTGAAACCGTCGGGCCGGGAGACCTTCTTGATGACGCGGATCGCCTGCTGGGTGAAGGCCATCAGCTCCGTTGACTCGCCCTCGGTGAGGTCCTCGAGCGCAGCCACCCGGCGGTACGGGACCACCATCATGTGACCGGGGTTGTACGGGTACAGGTTCAGCACCGCGTACACGTGCTCGCCGCGCGCGACGATCAGCCCCTCCTCGTCGCTCATCTTCGGGATGAACGTGAACGGACCCTCGTCGGGCGTCGAGGTCTTGGGCGCCTCCGCGATGTACGACATCCGGTGCGGGGACCAAAGACGCTGCAGCCGGTCCGGATCGCCCGGCCCGGTGTCGGTCAGCGAGGTCTCCGGCGGCACTGCCGAGTCGTCGCTCACGCCAGACCGCCGAGCAGCTCCGCCGTCGGTGAGGCGTTGTCCCGCCGGGCAATCCAGCCGCTGATGGCCTCGACCGCGGTGTCGACCGGGATGCCGTTGACCTGGGTACCGTCCCGGAACCGGAAGCTCACCGCGCCGGCCTCGACGTCCCGCTCGCCGGCGAGCAGCATGAACGGCACCTTCTGGGTGGTGTGGTTGCGGATCTTCTTCTGCATCCGGTCGTCACTGACGTCCACCTCGGCCCGGACCCCGGCGGCCTTGAGCTTGTCGACGACGCCGAACAGGTGCTTCTCGAACGCCTCCGCGACCGGGATGCCGACCACCTGTACGGGCGCCAACCAGCCCGGGAACGCGCCCGCGTAGTGCTCGGTGAGCACGCCGAAGAACCGTTCGATCGAGCCGAACAACGCGCGGTGGATCATCACCGGGCGGTGCTTGGCACCGTCGGTGCCGGTGTACTCGAGCTCGAACCGCTCCGGCAGGTTGAAGTCCAGCTGGATCGTCGACATCTGCCAGGTGCGGCCGAGAGCGTCCTGCACCTGCACGGAGATCTTCGGTCCGTAGAACGCGGCTCCACCCGGGTCCGGCACCAGGTTCAGGCCCGACGCCTCGGCCACCTCGGCGAGGGTGTTGGTGGCCTCTTCCCAGGTGGCGTCGTCGCCGACGAACTTGTCCGGGTTCTTGGTGGACAGCTCGAGGTAGAAGTCGTCGAGTCCGTAGTCCTTGAGCAGCCCGAGCACGAAGTTCAGGGTGGTCGTCAGCTCGTCACGCATCTGCTCGCGGGTGCAGTAGATGTGCGCGTCGTCCTGGGTCATGCCGCGCACCCGGGTCAGGCCGTGCACGACGCCGGACTTCTCGTAGCGGTACACCGATCCGAACTCGAAGAGCCGCAACGGAAGTTCGCGGTACGAGCGTCCACGCGAGCGGAACACCAGGTTGTGCATCGGGCAGTTCATCGGCTTGAGGTAGTACTCCTGGCCGGGCTTGCGCACCGTGCCGTCCTCGTTGAGTTCCTCGTCGATGTGCATCGCCGGGAACATGCCGTCGCGGTACCAGTCCAGGTGGCCGGAGACCTCGTAGAGGTGGCCCTTGGTGATGTGCGGGGAGTAGACGAACTCGTAGCCCTCCTGCACGTGACGCTGGCGGGAGTAGTTCTCCATCTCCTGCCGGATGATGCCGCCCTTGGGGTGGAACACCGGCAGGCCCGAGCCCAGCTCGTCGGGGAAACTGAACAGGTCCAGCTCCGCGCCCAGCTTGCGGTGGTCGCGGCGCTCCGCCTCGGCCAACAGCTCCATGTGCGTGTCGAGCGCCTCCGAGGACTCCCAGGCGGTGCCGTAGACGCGCTGCAGGTCCTCACGCGACTGGTCGCCGCGCCAGTACGCGGCGGAGCTCCGGGTGAGCTTGAACGCGGGAATGTGCTTGGTGGTAGGGATGTGCGGGCCGCGGCAAAGGTCGCTCCAGACCTTCTCACCGGTGCGCGGGTCGAGGTTGTCGTAGATGGTCAGCTCGTTGCCGCCGACCTCCATCACCTCGGGGTCGTCGATGCCGGACTTGTCGTCGATCAGCTCGAGCTTGAACGGCTCGTTTGCCAGTTCGACGCGGGCGTCCTCGATCGAGTCGACCACGCGACGCGAAAAACGCTGCGAGCCCTTGATGATCTGCTTCATCCGCTTCTCGAGGCGGGTGAGGTCCTCGGGGGTGAAGGGATCCGCGACCCGGAAGTCGTAGTAGAAGCCGTCCTTGATCGGCGGCCCGATGCCGAGCTTCGCGGCGGGGAACTCGGCCTGCACTGCCTGCGCCAGCACGTGCGCGCACGAGTGCCGGATCACCATGCGGCCGTCATCCGTGTCGGCCGCGACGGCCTCGACCTCGGTGTCGGTGTCGGGAATCCACGACAGGTCCTTGAGCTGGCCCTCGGCGTCACGGACGACGACGATCGCGTCGGGCCCCTTGCCGGACAGACCCGCCTCACGAACCGCCGTACCGGCGGTAGTCCCCGCAGGCACCCGGACGTGGGCGGCTGGGACTACTGATGCAGGCGTGGTCACGGCGATGTGCTCCTCGATGTGTTAGCCGCCGTCGGCGACGGCTGCTCGGTGAGCCCTCATGCTATCGGCACCGGATTCGAATCTGCCCGTCACCCGACCAGCGCGCCAAGTCGTGCGAGCCGCAACGCAGGAAGCTGACTGGGACAGCTGACGCACTTGGCTCGCTCGGCGGCCTCGGGATCGCCCGCCGCCGCGACCGCCGGGGAGCGGTAGAGCAGGCAACAGGAGTTGCGGCGAACAAACCTCCGCGCACCGGGTGGCGGTTCCACCCCCGGGTCGGCGAACGTCTGCTCCCCGGCAACGACGTCGACGAACCGCGGCGTCAGAAGGGGCGCGCCGATCCGCTCCGCGATGCGGACTGCGAGCGCACTGCCGATCGACGGCCCGCCGAGCGCGGTGGCGGCGTCGAGCGCTCGGTTGGCGATCGCGTCGGTGGCGATGGCCCACAGCGACCGCTCGTTCATCTTGGCGACCGCAGCCAGCCAGCCGATGATGCGCGCCATCGCCGCCCGGAGCCGGTCCGCGAACTCCTCGGGCCCGCGAAGGATGCCCGCCGAGCGCACGGTGGCGACGGATCCGTCGGGGCGCAGGGTGAACGTCAACCGTTCGGGCGTCGGGTCCGGCGCCAAACCGGTCGATAGCAGCATCGCGGCCGGGACCGCCAACAGCGCCGAGCTCGCGGAGTACCACCACAGCGTGGCCGGCACCCGTGCCTCGTCGCACCGCCAGATCCGAGCGGTCTGCGACACCCGGGACGCGAGCCAGGTCGGGTCCACCAACTTCTCGCCGCGCAACTCGAGCGCGTTCGCGGGTGCGTTGACCAGCCCGCGCACCGGTGGCAGGGCCGCTGCGGTGCGGGCATAGGCATCGGCCACTTCCGGGTCGATCGTCGGGCCGCTCATCCGAGCACCGGACTGTGCAGCAGCGGGTGATCGAACCCGAACCATCCGCCGACCAGGCTGAACGTGCCCAACAACCAGAGGGTGAGCAGGACGACCGCGGTCGTCAGCAGCACCCCGGCCGCCTTCACCACCACCGACTGCCCGGCAAACCAGACCATGAACCTGTCGTAGCGTGCCTTCGCGAAGTGCAGCAGCCGGTGCGCCCAGGCGAACTCGGTGGCGAGAATTCCCAGGCCTGCGAACACGATCAACCAGCCGGGGCCGGGGTACGGAATCGTGATGACACCGATGACGAACACCAGTCCGCCCACCACGCCGACACCGATCCGGTAGGCGAGGTTGAGGCCGACATTGGCTGCTATGCGACGGCGCTGCTGCATCCATCGGTTCTCGGTGGTCGACACCCCTCACACATTACTTACGCATACGGAGTGCCGGCGGAAGGCTCCGCTCCCGCCCCACGACGAAAAAGGCCCGCTGCGAGAATCTCGCAACGGGCCTTTGTGTTGTGGTCCCGGCTGGGATCGAACCAGCGACCTTCCCGGTGTGAACGGGACGCTCTTCCACTGAGCCACGGGACCGAACCGCGCTGTAAAAACTCTCGCGGCCGAACGAGGAGAAACATTAACACGACCTCGACGTCGGGGGAAATCCCCAGGCCAAGGGCCATATCTCCCCCGCCAAGACGGAAGGCGGGCGCCCTGGGACGCCCTACTGCGGGGAGGGAGCCCTGCCCTGGGGCGGCCGGCGCCGGCGAAGATCCCACGGCCACCGCCGGCGGCGGTACGCCCAATCACCCAGACACGGGGACACCGTCGACTCGGCCGGCAGTCGGAGGCAGCGCCCACCCCCCCGAGTCACCGTCGAGCGACGCAACCGCGACGACGGCTCCCACGAGTGCCCGTCCCAACGGACGCAGGCCTCATTTCGGCCCCTACCTCCTTCCCACTTCACCGCTCCCTTGCCGCCGGCCCTCATTCCCGTTCGCCCTCCCTGCCACCCAACCTCGGACGCCGTCACCGCCAGACCGCGCCGGCACTGCCCCCCCTTGGCAGCAGTCACTCCCCCGCCGGCAGGCCCAGGGAGTCGTGCGTGGTTGACGGGGCCCTGAACCCTCAACCACGCACGAGCACGAAGTGCCTATTTGGCTCGATTTACCCACTCTGACCTGGCGATTTGTGGCCACCCACCCCGTGGGCTAATGTTTTGTCTCGCACCACGGAGCACACAAGCCCCGGAAGTGCAGTGCGGACGTGGCGCAGCTGGTAGCGCACAACCTTGCCAAGGTTGGGGTCGCGGGTTCGAATCCCGTCGTCCGCTCGAGAGGTTGGACTCAACCTTGCGGTGGAGTGGCCGAGTGGTGAGGCAACGGCCTGCAAAGCCGTGCACACGGGTTCGATTCCCGTCTCCACCTCGCGCGATTAGCTCAGCGGGAGAGCGCTTCCCTGACACGGAAGAGGTCACTGGTTCAATCCCAGTATCGCGCACCAAGACAAAGGCAGGACCCGGAACATCGGGTCCTGCCTTTGTTCGTTTCGGCGATCCCCGTCAGTCGCAGCAGTCGCAGTCACGCTCCCCTGCCCGCGTTAGCCCCGCATCGACCGGCGTCGGACAGCAGGTGTCCCCCCTCCAGGCGCTGCGACCCTCCTTGACGGCGATCACGGCGATCACGAGGGCGGCGACGGGATCGGCCCAAGACCATCCGAAGGCGCTGTTGAGCACGAGGCCGACGAGCAGCACCGCCGACAGGTAGGTACACAGCAGGGTCTGCTTCGAATCCGCGACGGCGGAGAGTGAACCCAGTTCGCGACCGGCGCGGCGCTGAGCCCACGACAGGACCGGCATGATCACCAGGCTCACCGCGGCCAGCACGATCCCCACGGTCGAGTGGCGCGCCTCGCCGAACCCGAACAGCGACCGCACCGCGTCGACGCCGACATAGGCGGCGAGGGCGAAGAACGAGAATGCGATGACGCGCAACGCCACCCTCTCCCTCGCCTCCGGATCACGGCCGGCGAACTGCCAGGCCACCGCGGCGGCGGAGGAAACCTCGATCACCGAGTCGAGACCGAAGCCGATCAGTGCGGTGGACGAGACCCGGGCACCTTCACTCAGCGCAATCGCGGCCTCGACCACGTTGTAGCTGATCGTGGCCGCGACGAACAGCCGGATCCGACGAGCGAGAACCTGCCTGCGATCCACCATGGGGCCGACGCCCGCACCCGGGCCGACAGCGGGCAGTCCGAGGTTCGAGGACATCAGCAGCACGCCTCGGCGGCCGCGTCGGGGCAGCAGGACGGATCCACCGCGAGGACCAGCCCGATCAGGTCCTCGAGCGCCCGCCCGATCCGCGGGTCGGCCAACTCGTACCGGCTGCGGCGACCCTCCGGAACGGCGACCACGAGCCCGCAGCCCCGCAGGCAGGCGAGGTGGTTGGAGAGGATCTGCCGCGACACCCCGATCTTGTCCGCCAGCTCCGAGGGGTATCCGGGCTCCGCGTGCAGGCTCAACAAGATCCGCGAACGCGTCGGGTCCGCCAGCGCGAATCCGAATCGCGACAGCGCATCACCGTGCTTCAGTGTCTCCATGGACCAATAGTACAGCTCAATCTGTATACAGATCAAGATGTACCTTTCCGGCGACACGGCCCCCCCGCCGCGACGGAGCACCCCCACGCCAGCTCGAATGACGATCCGATTCGCCGCGCTGACCTGGCGATTTCACACCGCGCCCAGAGTGCGCTACTGTTCCTCTCGCACCACGGAGACAGGCCAAGCCCGCCTCCGAGATGCAATGCGGACGTGGCGCAGCTGGTAGCGCACAACCTTGCCAAGGTTGGGGTCGCGGGTTCGAATCCCGTCGTCCGCTCGAGAGGTTGAATCGACCTCACGGTGGAGTGGCCGAGTGGTGAGGCAACGGCCTGCAAAGCCGTGCACACGGGTTCGATTCCCGTCTCCACCTCGCTTTCTGAGGTCCCGCGCGATTAGCTCAGCGGGAGAGCGCTTCCCTGACACGGAAGAGGTCACTGGTTCAATCCCAGTATCGCGCACCACGAACACAGTCAGGGTCCCCGTCCGCGGGGGCCCTTTCCTGTTTCTCCGGGACACATGGTTCCCCAATTCCCACTCCGCGGAAAATTCTGCGCCCCACGGCAGGTATCGCATGCCCACGACAGGCCCAGACTGGTAGACAAGAGCGTCCGACGAGGAGGGTCCCATGTCCACTGCACCTGGTGCCGAACCACCGCCCCTCCTGTTGCTGACCTTCGGCGTCGCGGCCCGAACCCTCGACGCCGCCGGCACCGTCGGCCGCGCCGCCCGGGGCGCCGTCCGGGCGGTGCCCCTCGTCGGTGCCCGGGTCGACGCCGTCACCGAGAGCACCCTCGCCCGGGGCGAACAGGCGGTCCGGGCGACCGCCGAACTGGCCCGCGCCACGCTGCGCGTCGTCGTGCGCGAGGTGGTGGCCGCCGCCCTGCTCGAGGTGGACCTGACGCGGATCGTCCGGGAGTACGTGGACCTCGACCTGATCGCGCAGGGCATCGACGTCGACGCGATCGCCGGACGGATCGACCTGGACGCGATCGTCCGACGCCTCGACCTCGACGCCGTGGTCGACACTGTCGACCTCGGTCGGCAGGTCGACCGCATCGACCTCGACGAGATCGCCCGCCGGCTCGACATCGACGCGGTGATCGCCCGCGTGGACCTGATCTCGCTGGCCAACAACATCATCGAGGGCGTGGACCTGCCCGACATCATCCGTGAGTCCACCGGATCGCTGTCCTCCGAGGCGGTCCGCGGCGTCCGGAGCCAGGGCATGCAGGCCGACGACGCCGTCGCGGGGTTCGTCGGCCGACTCTTCGGCCGGGACCCCGGCCCGGATGCCGCGCCGCGGGGCGACGACGACGCCGGACACGGCGAATCCGAACCGGGTGTGCGGTGACCGGGCCGCACCCCCACCCGCACCCCCACCCGCGCGTTCCGGAACAACGGACGGCCGGCATCGTCACCCGGGTCCTGTGTGCCGCCATCGACCTGGGGGTGGTGCTCACGATGGTCGGCGCCACCTACCTGGGCCTGACCTTCGTCCGGTTGCTGTTCTCGCCGCAGAACTTCACCTTCCCCGAGCCGCACGCACTGCTGTCCGTGAGCACCTCCCTGATGCTGTCGGTGCTGTACCTGACAGTCTGCTGGGCGACGACCGGACGGACGGTCGGCGCCATCGCGATGGGCCTGCGGGTGGTCACCGTCCGAAATCGCAAGCTGCGCTGGACCGTTGCCGCCGCCCGAGCCGCAATGTGCGTGTTCTTCGGGATCGGGCTGGCATGGGTGGCCGTGGACCCGCAACGCCGGTCCCTGCAGGACATCGCGCTGCGCACCCGCGTCGTCTACGACTGGGACCAGAATCCCGAACTCGTCAGCGGGTGACGCCGGCCCCGGCGCGGACCGTCGCCCGGTCCATCGCCCCGGATTCGGGCGCGCGAGGCAGGGGCGCGGCAACCTCTGCCGCGAAGGCCTGAAGCATGAAACCCACCGGCCGACGCCATGATTCGGGGGCGTCCTCGCCCGTCGCCGCCACCGGTCTGGCGGTCGTGATGGTGCTGGCGGCCGCCACCCACCTGCGGCGCAAACGATAGCGAAACAACGTGAACGTCACCGTGTTCGGCGCCACCGGCGCGATCGGCCGACTGGTCGTCGACAACTGCTCGAGCCGGGGCACACCGTCACCGCCTACGCCCGCAACCCCGCCAAGGTGCCCGAGCGGTGGGGCGAGCAGGTACGCGTGGTGATCGGCGCGATGGCCCGCACGTTCCTGCCCCGCGCCTACCGGGAGATGCTCGGAATGTCGAAGGCGGTCACCGAATCCGGGCTCGACGCGACCGTGGTGCGGTTCATCGCCCCCGCCCCCGCCGACGGTCCGGCGGCGGGCGTGCGGAAGGTCGGCTTCTTCGGCACCGACAGGATCGGCTGGAAGGTCACCCGCGCGGACATCGCGGCCTTCACCGCCGCCCAGGTCGACGGCGACCGCTACGTCGGCGCGGCACCGGCGATCGGCACTGACCTTCCCGGCGGCCGCCGACCTGTCGGCGACTACGGCTGCATGCCCATCGAGCTGGCGAGCATCGGCCAGGAGTTGTGCAGGTCGTCCTGCCAGTAGCCCCACGAGTGGGTGCCCACCGGCCTGAAGTCGAACGTCGCCGGGATCTTCAACTCCGCCAACCGGTTCGCGAGGTTGTGGGTGCACATGTTCACAGCCGACTCGATGATGCCGCCGACGATCACCTGGTTGGCGAGCGTCGCCGGGCTCCCGTTGACCCCCGGGGCGTCGAGGGTCTCGTGGGGCCCGGGCAGGCCCGACCCCGAGGACACGTACAGCTGTGTGCCCCTCAGCTTCTCGGCGTTGACCACGGGGTCGTTGGCGACCCAGCCCGGACCGTCGAGCGGCCCCCACATGTTGGTGACGTCTCCCCCGCCTCGTCCCTCCACGACGAGCTCGATGAAGGCCTGCCCCTCCGGGGTGCTGGTCTCGGCGCACCCGCTGTAGGCGCCCACACTCCGGTACAGGCCGGGTGCCGCGATGGCCAGGTTGAGCACGGAGGTGGCGGTCATCGAGATGGCGGCAATCGAATTGACGCCGTCGGTGCCGAACTCGGCGTCGACGATCGGCGGCAGCTCCTTGGTCAGGAAGGTCTGCCACTTGTTGCGGCCCAGTACCGGGTCGTCCTTCTCCCAGTCGGTGTAGTAGCTGAAGGCACCCTCGAGCGGCGTGACGACGTTCACGTTCTTGTCCTGGAAGAAGGACAACACGTCGGTCCGGTCCTGCCAGGTCGCGGTGTCCTCACCGCCGCCTGCACCGTTGAGCAGGTACAGCGTGGGCCGCGGGGCGCTGGTGTCCGCCGGCAGGATGACCTCGATCGGGATCGTGCGACCCATCGACGCCGAGTACACCTCGGCGGTCACCGTGCGGTCACCGTTCCTCGTCACCCCGGCGAGGTAGGACCCGGCCGCCGCCTGGATGACGGCGACGGTGCCCGGCGGGTGGTCCCCGGCCGCCGCGATCGCGGGAGTCAGCAGCATCGGCAGCACCGACACCGTCAGCACCGCCGACGCCACCCGGCCGGGTCCACCTCGTCGAGTCCTCATGCCCGCACCTTTCGACTCCTCGCGGGCGAAACTCAGCGCTGCGCCGCGATCAGGTCCCGATACCAGTAGTACGAGTCCTTCGGCGTCCGCGCAAGGGTCTCGTAGTCGACGTGCACCAGCCCGAAGCGTTCCTGGTAGCCGGCCGCCCACTCGAAGTTGTCGAGAATCGACCACACGAAGTAGCCCCGCACGTCGACGCCGTCGTCGATCGCCCCGCGCAGCGCGACCAGGTGCTCGCGGTGGTAGTCGATCCGGTTCTCGTCCCGGACCCGCCCGTCCGCGTCCGGCGCGGCGTCGTGGAACGAGGCTCCGCTCTCGGTGATGTAGACCGGCGGCAGCGCGTCGCCGTAGCGGTCGGCGAAGATCCCGACGATCTCGCGCAGGCCCGCGGGCACGATCGGCCAGCCGAAGTCGGTGCGCTCGTAGCCCTCGAGGGCGACCGGCTGGAACGGCATGCCCGGCGGCAGGTCCACCTCGAGCACACCGGTGGAACCCGCGTCCGACGTCGGCGCCGCGATCACCGTCGGTTCGTAGTAGTTGATCCCGAACCAGTCCAGGGGCTGCGAGATGATCTTCAGGTCCTCCTCGACCGGCCCCTGCAGGATCGCCGCCAGCTCCTCGGCCGGGTAGCTGCCGCGCAGCACCGGGTCCGCGAAGGTCCAGTTGACGATGTGGTCGTAGATGTCGGCGGCCTCGACGTCCGCCTCGGAGTCGCTGGCCGCGTGTACGGGCGCGTGGTTCGACGCGATGCCGATGTTCGTGCACCCCGCCGCGCGCAGCGCCTGCACCGACAGGCCGTGCCCGAGCAGCTGGTGGTGCGCGGCCTGCAGCGCACCGAACCCCAGCTCCAGCCCGGGTGCGTGCACCCCGAGCGCGTGCCCGTAGAGGGTGTGCACCACCGGTTCGTTGAGCGGCATCCACATGTGGACCCGGTCCCCGAGCCGGCGGCCTACGATGTCGGCGTACTCGGCGAGACGCTGGGCGGTGTCTCGGCTGAGCCAGCCCCCGGCGTCCTGCAGCACCTGCGGGAGGTCCCAGTGGAACAGCGTGACGGCGGGCTTGATGCCGGCCGCGCAGAGCTCGTCGACGACCCGGTCGTAGAAGTCCAGGCCGGCCTCGTTGACGGCGCCGCTGCCGGTCGGCTGCACCCGCGGCCACGACACCGACAGCCGGTACGAGTCCACCCCGAGCTCACGCATCAGCGCGACGTCCTCGCGGTAACGGTTGTAGTGGTCGATGGCCACAGTGCCGGTCTCGCCGCGGACCACGGCGCCCGGGCGCTCGCAGAACTCGTCCCAGATCGAACGGCCCCGGCCGTCGGCGTCGACTGCGCCCTCGATCTGGAACGCGGCCGCGGCCACGCCCCACAGGAAGTCATGTGGGAAAGACGGATTCGTACCGGAAGCAATCATCCGCCGAGTGTGCCCAATTGTTGGACAGGCGTCCAGCCCGGTGTTTCAATTCGTCTACACACCGCCCGAACGGGCCCCGTCGAAAGCACCCCTCGCACATGACGCTTCCCACGCCCGACCGTGACTCGACGCCGCCCACACCCACCCAGCGCACGGCCCGCGTGTCCGCCTCGGTGGGGTTCGGCCTGCAGGGCTTCTTCCTGGCGGTCCTGCTCACCCAGCTCCCGCAGTTCAAGGACAAGTACGGCTTCGACGACACCACCATCGCCCTGGTCGTGGTGATGGCCTCGGTGATCGCGGGCGGCGGCAGCGTGCTCGCCGAGTACGTCGCGACCCGCACCAGCAGCAAGACCACCCTGCGCGCCGGACTCGCCGTGATCGCCGCGGCCGGGCTGGGCATCGCGCTCTCGCCCGGCACCGTCCCGTTCTTCGTCGGGTTCGCGGTGTACGGGATCGGCCTCGGCATGGTCGACGCGGCCACCAACATGCAGGCGGTCGCCATCCAGCGGTGCTACGGCCGCTCGATCCTCTCGTCCTTCCACGCCGTCTGGAGCGTCGGCGCGATCACCGGCGCCCTGTTCGTCTCGCTGTGCGAGGCACTCGACGTCAGCCTGCTGGTGTCGATCGCGCTGGCCAGCCTCGTCGTCGCCGGCGCGACCGCCGCCCTCGGACCCCGACTGCTCGTCACCGGATCCGAGGCCGAGGCGGAGCTCGAGGCGAGCAGCACGCCGCTGGTCATCCCGTGGCGGCCGTTCCTCGCGCTCGGCACCGCGATGGCCCTGTTCTTCGCCATCGACTTCAGCGTCGGGAACTGGTCGGCGCTCTACCTCAAGGACCTGCTGCTCTCGAGTTCGAGCACCGCGGCCCTGGCCGTCGCCGCCTACCAGGGCGCGGGACTGATCTCCCGGTTCACCGGCGACCACTGGGTGCGTCGCCACGGCGAGATCGCCGTCGTGCGGGTGGGCGCCACCATCGCCGCCCTCGGCCTGGTCGTCGTGGTGTTCGCGCACAGCCCGGCCGTCGCCATCGTCGGATTCCTCGTCGTCGGACTCGGCGCCCCCGTCATCGCGCCGCTGTGTTTCAGCGCCGCCGGCAGGCTGGCACCGCCGGAGCAGACGGACGCGGTCATCGCGCGCCTGAACCTGTTCAACTACGCGGGCACGATCATCGGCGGCGGCGTCGTCGGAGGCATCGCGGCCATGACGGATCTGCGAGTCGGTTTCGCGGTTCCGCTGGTGTTCGCCGTCGCGCTGATCTTCCTGGCGCCGGCCTTCCACCCGAACCGCGCGACGACGGAGCCGAGCCAGCCCGACCGCGTCGGCTAGTCGTTCCCCGGTAGTGGTTGACTAGGGCCATGCCAAACTGGGGATGGCTGATTGCCGTACTGATACTCGTGGACATCGCGGTGCTGACCGCATGGTTGGTCGGCCGGCGCAGGCCGCGCAGCGGCGCCCGCACACCCTCCACGTGGGTCGCGGGACTCGACAACGAGACCCGCGACCGGATCGAACGTCTGGTCGCCGATCACAAGCGGATGCACGCCATCCGAGTCCTGCAGGAACGCACCGGGCTCGGGCTCTCCGACGCCAAGGCGGCGATCGACGCCATCGTCCGCGGCGAGTGGATCCCCACCGCCGGACCCGACGCCCTTCCCCCGACACCCGGCACTCGCACCGGCAAGTGGTCGGACCTCGAGCCCGCCCTGCGCACCCTCAAGGACGAGGGCAAGTCCGCCAAGGCGATCGCCATCCTGCGGGACACCACCGGGATGAGCCTGCAGGAAGCCAAACAGGCGGTGGACCGGCTGTGAGTCTCACCGTCACCCGGGCGACCGCCGCGGACGCTCCCGGCCTGGCATCGGTTGCCGCCGCGACCTTTCCGCTCGCCTGCCCGCCCGGTGTCACCGAGGCCGACATCGAGGCCTTCCTCACCGACGTGCTGTCCGCGCGGCGGTTCGCCGAGTACGTCGAGTCGCCGGAGCGGACCGTGCTCAAGGCCGTCGACGCGGACGGCCTGGCCGGGTACGCGATGCTGGTGGACGGCCTGCCCGAGGACGACGACGTCCGCGCAGTGGTGTCCGTGCTGCCGACCGTCGAGATCAGCAAGCTGTACGTGCTGCCGAACCGGCATGGCGGCAACGTCTCGCACCGGCTGATGGCGACCGCCCTCGACCATGCCCGGACCGGGGGTGCGGCCGGGGTGTGGCTGGGCGTCAACCAGGAGAACCTGCGCGCCCAGCGGTTCTACGCGAAGTCCGGTTTCGAGCGGGTCGGCACCAAGCGGTTCCGGGTCGGCGACCAGCTGCACGAGGACTTCGTGATGCAGCTCCGCCTGGACGACTGACGACGCCGTCCCTGGAAGGGCACCCCGGCAACAAGACAGCTCCGGCACCAGAACTTCGATTCTGGTGCCGGAGCGCTCGTGTGTGTAGCGGACGGACTAGGCCGCGACCTCGAAACGCGAGAGCGCGAGCAGCCGGGAGGTGGCGCGCAGGTATTTCTTGCGGTAGCCGCCGGCCAGCATCTCGGGGGTGAAGATCTCGTCGAGCTTGGCGCCGGACACCGTGACCGGGATGTTGGCGTCGTACAGCCGGTCCGCGAGGACCACCAGGCGCAGGGCCACCGACTGGTCGGTGGCGGCATGCACGCCGCTGACGAACACCGCGGGCACGTCCGCGATCAGCTTGTTGTAGCGCGACGGATGCAGCGTGCTCAGGTGCGCGCACAGCTCGTCGAAGTTGTCCAGGGTGGCACCGGGGATCTCCTCGGCCCGCTCGACGAGCGACTCCTCCGAGATGGGCTCCGGTGCGGGCGGCAGGTCGCGGTGCCGGTAGTCGGGGCCGTCGACGCGGATGGTCTCGAAGATCGACCCGAGCTTCTTGATCTCGCGCAGGAAGTCCTGCGCGGCGAAGCGGCCCTCGCCGAGCTGGCCGGGCAGGGTGTTGGACGTCGCCACGATGGACACGCCGCGCGCCGACAGCTCGGTGAGCAGACGCGAGACGAGCATGGTGTCGCCCGGATCGTCGAGCTCGAACTCGTCGATACACAGCACGCTGTGACCGGACAGCTGCTCGACGGCGTTGTTGAAGCCGAGCGCGCCGACCACGTGAGTGAGCTCGACGAACGTGCCGAACGCCTTGGGGCTGGGCACACTGTGGAAGATCGACGCCAGCAGGTGGGTCTTGCCGACACCGAAGCCGCCGTCGAGGTACAGGCCGGCGCCGCTGGCCTGGGCCTTCTTGCCGAACAGTCCGCGACGGCCGCCGGCGCGGATCTTCGCGACCTTGCCGGCGAACTCCTCGGCCTTGCGGACCGCGGCGGCCTGGCTCGGCTCGTCGGGATCGGGAATGTAGGAGCCGAAGCTCACGTCATTGAACATCGCAGGCGGGACCATTTGCGCGATCAACTGGTCGGCGAGGACCACCGGACTGCGATCAACAAGACGTTCGGGCATGCGGCAAGCGTATCGACGTGCTGTTATCTCTCCTATGCACCACCTCGATAATGGGACCTACTTCACACCGCTCGACGACGACGCGCTCCGCGACCTGTACCGTGGTCCGGCCGACCTCGAGACGCCCTGGGTCCGGTCGAACTTCGTCGCCAGCATCGACGGTGCGGTGTCCGCGAACGGCACCTCCGGCGGGCTGGGCACACCCGCGGACCGGCGCCTGTTCACCATCCTGCGCGAGCTGGCGGACGTGGTCCTCGTCGGCGCGGGAACCGTCCGCGCGGAGAACTACGGCGGGGCCCGCACCGGCGACGACGCCCGGACCCGGCGCCGCGGCCGCGGGCAGTCCGACACCCCGCCGATCGCGGTGGTCACCGCCGGCGCCAACCTCGACCCCGGCTCGCGGCTGCTGACCGACACCGTCGTTGCGCCGCTGATCCTCACCTGCGCCGCCGCCCCGGCCGCCCGCAAGGACGCGCTCGCCGCGGCGGGCGCCCGGGTGTTCGAGATCGGGGACGACGCCGTACCCAGTCGGGCGATCCTCGACACGCTCGGCGGCCTGGGCCTGCACCGGGTGCTGTGCGAGGGCGGGCCGGCACTGTTCGGTCAGTTGCTCGGCGACGACGCCGTCGACGAGTTGTGCCTGACCACCGCCCCGATGCTCGTCGCGGGCGCGGCGGGCCGCATCGCGACCTCGCCGCGGGCGGTCGCCACCCCGATGCGACGGGCCCACCTGCTCGGCGACGACGACGGCACCGTGCTGACCCGATGGGTGCGCGAGCGGCCCCGCTGATCGACCTGGCAGGCTGTCGGGCATGCGCCGAACTGGTCTGCTCGCATTGGTTCTCGCGTTCTGCTGCGCGTGCGGGGCCGGACCGAGCGTGCGGCCCGACGTGGCCGTGGTCGAGCACCACGTCGACGCGACCACCACCTCCGCCGAGCCCGTCGACGCCCCCGCGGAGCTGCAGCCACCCGTGCACGACCTCAGCTGGGAGGACTGCACCCGCACCACCCTCGACACGCTCGGGCTCGGCGCCGGACCGGTCGGACTGGTCCTGGACTGCGCCCAGCTGCCCGCGCCGATCGACCCGACCGGGGACATCCCCGGCACCTTCCTGCTCGGCGCCATGCGGGCCCGGCTCCCCCAGACGCCCACGGACGTCGCCCCGCTGGTGCTGACCTCGGGCGCCGAGCGGTCCTCGACCGGCACGCTGGCCGCCCTGGCGGCGGGGCCGATCGGGACGCTGCTCTCGTCCCGGCCGGTGGTGGCCGTCGACCGCCGCGGCATCGGATCGTCCACCCTGATCGAGTGCATCACCCCGGCGCTGCGTCGTGAGATGGTCGACCTGGGCCAGTTCTCCACGCCCGCCGCCGGTGGCGACTCCGCGGACGTCGTGATGGCGCTCGGCCGAGACGCGACCACCGAGTGCACCGACTTCCTGCAGCCGCAGGAGATGGCCTTCGACGCCGCCCACTCCGCCGACGACCTCGAGCAGCTACGCACGCTGTGGGGCGTCGACCGGCTCGCGCTGCTCACCACCGGCACGGGCGCCGACGTCGGGCTGGCCTACGCCGACCAGCACCCCGACGCCGTGGGCCGGCTGGTCCTGGACTCCCCCGGCGCCGTGCGCACCGACGCCGTCACCGCGACGCAGGGCGTGCTGGCGGGCCGGGAGGCGGCCCTGTCCGCCTTCGCCCGCCAGTGCGCCGCGCTGGCGTGCGCGCTCGGCCCCGACCCGCACGCCGCGGTCGTCGACCTGACCCGCCGCGCCGCCGCCGGCGAACTCGGGCCGGTCTCCTCGAACGCGCTGCTGACCGCGCTGCGCGAGTTCCTCGGGTCGCCGCGCGGCGACCAGCAGTCCCGGATCCGGGAGTTCGCAGACATCCTCGCCGCCGCCGGGACCGGCGACACCGCGGGCCTGGAACGGGTCGTGGACGACGCGATCGCCGCGACCGACTCCGACGGCCAGTTCGTGGCGCGCTGCTCGGACGGCACCGGGTGGCCGACCCCCGGCCGGGCCCGAGAGCTGCGGCGTAGCTGGGGCGAGCAGTTCCCGGTGTTCGGCGCCGACGCCGCCCTCGCGCTGCTGCTGTGCGCGTCGTGGCCGACGACCCCACCGCCGCAGATGCCCGCGACCCTCGACCTCGGCGTGCTCACCCTCGCCGGCGCCGCGGACCCGGTGGCCGGAAATGCCGGTGTCAACACGGTGACCGGTGCCGTGGCCGCCGCGGGGGCGCGCACCTCGACGCGAGCGTGGCTGGGCAGTGGGCACTCGGTGACCCCGCACTCGCAGTGCGGCCAGGCGGCCGTCGTCGGGTACGTCGACGACGGAGTCCTGCCGCCGGACGGCGGCGCCTGCCCCGGCTGAGCTGGGAGTGTCCCGCCCGAGCGGACACCTCGCCGGTGTACCGTGCCACGGTGTTCCTTCAACGCCTTGAACCCCGCACCGGACGCACGACCGCCGAGGTCGTGAAGTTCGCGTTGTGGCCGCTCGCCATCATGACCGTGCTGCACCGGGTGCTGGTCAAGGCCGTGAACGGGTTCCGAACCGACGACTTCGCGCCCGTCTACCGGGCCGCGCTCGCCTTCCTCAACGGCGAACCGGTCTACATCGCGAACTTCGACACGGTGGACCCGCACTACCTGTACGCGCCGAGCGGCACGCTGCTGCTCTCCCCGATCGCGTACATCGAGCCGGAACTCTCGCGCTGGCTGTTCATCGGCGCCAACGCGGCCGCCGTGATCGTCGCCGGCTGGCTGCTGCTCAAGATGTTCGACCTGTCGATCACCTCGGTCGCCGCGCCGATCCTGCTGCTGGGCATGTTCGCCAGCGAGACCGTCACCAACACTCTGGTGTTCACCAACGTCAACGGGCTCGTCCTGCTCGGCGAGGTCGCTTTCCTCTACCTGCTGCTCCGACGCAAGGACGCCTGGGCGGGCGTGGCCATCGGGCTGACGCTCGCGGTCAAGCCGATCCTGGCGCCGCTGTTGCTGCTGCCGCTGGTGTCGCGGCAGTGGCGGGTGTTCGTCACCGCCGTCGGAATTCCGCTGATCCTCACCGCCGTCGCCTGGCCGCTGGCCGCGGACCCGATGGAGTTCATCCGCCACACGGTGCCGTACCTGGCGGAGTCGCGCGACTACTTCAACAGCGCGATCGTCGGCAACGGCGCCTACTACGGCCTGCCGCCCGCCCTGATCCTGCTGCTGCGGTTGCTGTTCGCGGTCGTCGTGGCGGTCTCGCTGTGGCTGCTCTACCGCTACTACCGCGAGGACCGGCTGTTCTTCTTCACCACCGCGACCGGGGTGCTGATGGCGGGCTCGTTCCTGCTCGGCTCGCTGGGCCAGATGTACTACTCGATGATGCTGTTCCCGCTGCTGATGAGCGTGGTGCTGCGGAACTCCGTGATGCGGAACTGGCCGGCCTGGCTGGCGGTGTACGGGTTCATGTCCTACGACAGTTGGCTCTCGGGGCGCTTCCCCGCCGCCGGCCGCGCCGCCGAGTACATGAAGACCACCCTCGGCTGGAGCCTGCTGCTGCTGGTGATCTGCGGCGTCCTCGTCGCCCGGTACCTGACCGCGAAGCGGGAGGGCCGCCTTGCCGACGGCATCGACCCCGCCTACCTGACGCCGGAGCCCGAGAAGGTCGCCGTCGGCTGAGGGTCGCCGCGTGCGGGGGCACGGGTTAGCGTGGGGACATGAGTTCCGCAGCCGACCCCGCCCCCCGCGCCCCGCTCGCCGACGCCCTCCAGGTCACCGAGGAACAGTGGCGCGAGCGCCTCACCCCGGAGGAGTTCGCGGTGCTGCGTCAGGCCGGCACCGAACGCCCGAACGTCGGCGAGTACACCGACACCACCACCGCCGGCGAGTACCACTGCCGGGCCTGCGACGCCCTGCTGTTCACCTCCGCCGAGAAGTTTCCGTCGCACTGCGGCTGGCCGTCGTTCTTCGACCCGGCGGACTCCGACGCGGTGGTCCTGCGTGAGGACGTCTCGCTCGGCATGCGCCGCGTCGAGGTGCTGTGCGCGAACTGCCACAGCCACCTCGGCCACGTCTTCGAGGGCGAGGGGTACCCGACGCCGACCGACCAGCGCTACTGCATCAACAGCATCTCGCTGCGCCTGACGCCGAAGGACTGAGCCCACACGATCAGCGGTCGGCGCAATCAGCTGGTGGGCGCGGGCGCGGGTATCGACGCGGGCGCGGCGGCCGGCGGGAACATCGCGTCGACGATCGTCTTCGCGATGCCGCTGGCCGGGTCCTGACCGTTCGCGGCGGGGGCGAGGTTTGCCCAGACAACCAGCGTCACCCCACTTTCGGGGTCGCTGCCCATGAACGAGTTGTAGCCGGGCAGCTCTCCCGTGTGCCCGTACAGCGGACCCATCTTCGCCATGGCCAGTCCGTACTCCGGTCCGCCCGGCTTGGTCGGGTCGGTCGGCTGGAAGCTGGCCATCCGCACGGCCTGCATCTCGGCGTCGAGCGCCTTGCCGTCGGCCAGGGCCTCCACCCAGGTCGCCAGGTCGTTCGCGGTGGCGATGCCCGAGCCGGCCGACCAGGCCCAGGACGGGTTCCCGTCCGTGACGTCGTTGGGCGCGAGGGTGCCGGCCTTCGCCTCCGCCTGCATCTCCGCGGGGAGGGCGGGATCGGTCATGGTCTGCACGTTGGTCCCGTACATGTACCCGCGTGAGTACGGCGTGGGGAGCGCGTTCGAGTCGGGGAAGACCGTGTTCTTCAGGCCGAGCGGGCCGAACAGGCGGTCCTGGAACACCTCCTGGAGCGGCTTGCCGTCGAGCTGCTCGGCGATCAGCCCGAGCAGCACGAAGTTGGTGTTCGAGTAGTGGTAGCCCTGGCCCGGCGGGAAGTACGGCGGATGGGTGAATGCCAACGCCAGCAACTGGTCCGGGGTCCAGGTCCTCTGCGGGTCCTGGTCGAGGGCCTCGTTCAGCTCCAGCGTCTCGCTGTAGTTGAACAGCCCGCTGCGCATGTTCAGCAGCTGCTCGATCGTGATGCCGTCACCGCCCGGGACGTCCGGCCGGTACTTCGAGACCGGGTCGGTGAGCGCAATCTTGCCCTCCTGCACCTGCTGCAGGATCACCGTTCCGGTCCAGGTCTTGGTGTTCGAGCCGACGCGGACGTGGTCGTCGAGGGTGACGGGCGCGCCGCCGCCGCGTTCGGTGGTGCCGTAGGTGACGGTCTGGTCGCCGCTCGGGGTGCGCAGCAGCACCACCACCCCGGGGAGCATGAGCTCCTTGGCCGTCGACTCGACGATCGACTGCAGTTCCGCGTTTCCAATCGGCAACAGCCCTGTCACCGACGCCGCGGCGCTCGTGCCGGAGCCGGCCGTCGAGGAACCGGCGGCGCCGGACCCCTCGTCGGAGTTTGATGAACAGGCCCCGATCGCCAGCGCCACCGCCGCCGCGAGAGCGGCCGCTCGCAGGTACCGATGACGGCGCCGGTGCGCCCCGAACGTGCGTGCCGAGCCGAGCATTGCTGCCGTGGTGTCCGCCGAACGGTCCATGCTCAGTCAAGGTACGCCGCATACGCGCTGGTCGGGCGCGAAAGGAAGGACTTACCGCAGTTGCACCCTCGGCGGGGCGAACGCGCGCACCGGCGGAAGCTCGCCGTCGAACCGCTCGACCTGCACCAGGACGTGCTGGCCGGTGCACCCGTGCGCGAGCTTGGAACTGCCGACGTCCGGGGTGAGCACGTTCGGGTTGCCGTGCACGCACATCGAGTCCGGATCGGCCGGATCGAGGGGGTCGAACCAGGCGCCGGTGGACAGTTGCACGACCTCGGCCCGGACCCCGTCGTCGAGCACCGCGCCGGCCAGGCACGCGCCGCGGTCGTTGAACACCCGCACCACGTCGCCGTCGGCGATCCCCCGTGCCGCGGCGTCGGCGGGGTGCAGCCGGATCGGCTCACGGCCGCGCACCTTCGAGGCCTGACTGACCGGGCCGTGGTCGAGTTGGCCGTGCAGCCGGGCCCGCGGCTGGTTCGCGATCAGGTGCAGCGGAAAGCGTTGCGCGCGTTCACCGCCGAGCCACTCCTCGGGTTGGTACCAGGTGGGGTGGCCGGCGCAGTCGTCGTACCCGAAGCCGTCGACGTCGGCGGAGAAGATCTCGATCCGTCCGCTCGGGGTGGTGAGCGGGTGGCGCACCGGGTCGGCGCGGAAGTCCTCGAACAGGATCAGGTTGTCCTCGGTGCGCATCCGCACGTGGCCCTCGCGCCAGAAGGTGCGGAAGTCCGGCGCCGGTCCCCCGTCCCGTCGCACGTACTCGCGCCACTGCCCGTACAGGTGCTCGAGCCACTGCTGCGCGGTGCGTCCCTCGGTGAACTCCGCTGCCACACCGAGCTTCTCGGCCAGCGCCGCGAAGGTGGCGTAGTCGTCGCGGGAGTGCGCGTGGGCGGGCACCGCCGCGTGCATCGCCACCAGCAGTGGGTCGTTGCGGGTGCAGGTGATGTCGTTGCGCTCGAGCGACGTGGTCGACGGCACCACGATGTCGGCGTGGCGCGCCATCGGCGTCCAGTACGGGTCGTGCACCACCACGGTGTCCGGTCGGCCCAGCGCCCGCCGCAGCCGGTTCAGGTCCTGGTGGTGGTGGAACGGATTCCCTCCGGCCCAGTACACCAACCGGATGTCCGGGTACGTCAGCCGATGGCCGTCGTAGTCGAACTCCTCCCCCGGGTGCAGCAGCATGTCCGAGACCGCGGCGACCGGGATGTACGCCTTGACCGGGTTGTTGCCCTGGGGCAGCGTCGGCAGTGGGTACGGCACCGGCGCCAGCCCGGGCTCGTTCATCGAACCGTAGCCGTGGCCGAAACCGCCTCCGGGGAGACCGATCTGGCCGAGCATCGCGGCCAGGGTGACGCCCATCCACGGCGCCTGCTCGCCGTGGCGCACCCGCTGCAGCGACCACGTCACCGTCACCATGGTCCGGCCGGCGGCCATCCGCCGGGCCAACCCGACCAGGTCCGCGGCGGCGATCCCGCACCGGTCCGACGCCCACTGCGGGGTCTTCGGGACGCCGTCGGCGCGGCCGAGCAGGTAGTCCTCGAACCGCTCGTAGCCGACGCAGTGGGTGGCCAGGAACTCCTTGTCGTGCAACCCCTCCGAGGCCAGCACGTGGGCCAGGCCGAGCATCAGCGCGACGTCGGAGCCGGGGCGCGGCGCCAGCCAAGTGCACTCGCCGTGCAGGTCGTCGCGCAGCGGGGAGATCGACACCACGGCGCCGCCGCGGTCGCGGAACCGGTCCAGCGCACCGCGGGTCGGATGGTCCGAGGTGCCGCTGTGATTGACGCCGGTGTTCTTCAGCGGGACCCCGCCGAAGCACACCATCAGGTCGGTGTTGCGGGCGATCACGTCCCAGTTCGTCGAGCGTGCGAAGAGCTTCCAGTGGGTCCCGACGACCCGCGGCATGATCACGCCGGTGGCGCCGAGCGAGTAGGAGTGCAGCGAGCGGGTGTACCCGCCGAGGCAGTTGAGGAATCGGTGCACCTGACTCTGGGCGTGGTGGAAGCGTCCGGCGCTGGCCCAGCCGTAGGAGCCGCCGTAGATCGCCTCGTTGCCGTGGGTGTCGATCACCCGGCGCAGCTCGGCCGCCAGCAGGTCCGTCAGCTCCGGCCAGCTGACCTCGACGAAGTCGTCGCGGCCGCGCGCCTCGGTGGGTCCGGGGCCGTGTTCGAGCCAGCCGCGGCGCACCGCCGGGGCGGTGACACGGGCGCCGTGGCGCACCGAGCCGACGGCGTTGCCGAGGATCGGGGACGGGTCGCGGTCGCCGGGGAACGGGTGCACCGCGGTGATGTCGGAGCCGTCCGACTCGGCCTCGAACATCCCCCAGTGCGCCATGTGCTGGTGTCGCGTGGTTCCCGAACTCACGCCGCCCAGTGTGCCACCGGTGGCACCACCGACCCGGCGTCGGTGCTGCTCGGCGGCACCCACCACCGTCCGGGCGCCCAGACGTCAGTCGCCGCCGCGCACGATCATCAGCGGGCCGTCGACCAGGTGCAGCAGCGCCCTGCTGGTAGATCCGAGGAGCATGCCCTTGAATCCGCCGCGTCCGCGGCTGCCCACGACCAGCAGCTGGGCGCCCTCGGCTAGCCGGGCCAGCTCACGCACCGGACGATCCCGAACCACAACCCGCCGCATCGACACGTCGGGGTACCGCTCCTTCCAGCCGGCGAGGCGCTCGGCCAGGACCGCCTCCTCTGCGGCCGCGACCGCGGGCCATTCGAGAATCGAGTCGTCCGCGCCGATGTCGAACGCCGTCGCCAGGTTGAGGTCTGTCCACGCGTGGACCGCGGTCAGGTCGGCGCCGCGCCGCGAGGCGAACTGCACGGCCTCCGCGATCGCCGGCTCGCTGTGTTCGGATCCGTCCGTTCCGACCACGACCGGGCCGTCCAGCGGGGGCGCGTCCGGTCCCGGCAGCCCTCGAATCACCACGACTGGGCAGTGGGCATGGGTGGCCACGGCGGAGCTGACCGACCCCACGAGTCCACCGGCGATCTCGCCGAGCCCGCGGGAGCCGAGCACGACCAGCCCGGCCGTGAGGGAGAGCTCGAGTAGCACCGGAACCGGACGACCACCAGAGAGCGCAGTCCGGATCGCCACGCCGCCGAACTCCTTCGCCGCGTCCGTCGCCAGCTCGGTGGCCTCGTCGAGGAGGTGCCGTCCTGCCAGTGCCTGGTCCTCGAAATAGCTCGGCGGGGCGACCACCATCCCGAGCGGCTCGAGCGGAAGTGCGTAGACCGCGGCCAGCAGCAGCGGGACTCCGCGGAGCGCGGCCTCGGCCGCGGCCCAGCGGACCGCATCGAACGCCGGCCCCGAGCCGTCCACCCCCACGACCACGGAAGAGTGCGTGTTCATCGGTCCTCCTCGCGTCAGTCACCTGCATGCGAACGGGCCGGACTGCGTCAACCCGACTCCAGAACCCGACTCCAGCGTTGCCCGAGCGACGGGCCGAGGGAAGAGAACAACGTCACCTCTCACGGTCGCGGGTCTCGCCTGCCCTGGTGACTGCCGCGGGTAGGGACCATCGGCCCTGTCGCGCGGTGTCCGTCCGGACGAGACTTGACGGTGAAGCGAGGAGGCCTCGATGGACACCACGATTCCCGACGCCAATGTCATCCGGATTGCCGTCGACCTTGCCTGCCGCGCGCCATCGGTCCACAACAGTCAGCCCTGGTACTGGCGGTACTCGAGCGGTCGGCTCGACCTCTTCGGCGACCGTTCTCGACTGCTGCCGTCGACGGACCCGACCGGCCGCCAGCTCGACGTCAGCTGTGGTGCAGCACTGCACCACCTGCAGGTGGCGCTCGCGTCGCTTCGCTGGCGGACGTCGATCCGCCTGTTCCCCGAATCAGCGCTGCCACGATTCGTCGCGGCCGTGCACCTCCACCACGACGCGCACCCACAGTCCCGCGACTTCGACCTGCTGGCCGCGATCCGGCACCGCCGTACCGACCGCAGGCCGTTCGCTCCGCTGCCACAGGACGAGGACGAGATCCTCGCCGCCCTGCACGGAGCGGCCGCGGCTCACGGCGTCACCGTGACCGTGCTCCCGCCGGAGGCCCGGGCGACCCTGACCGTGGCAGCGGAGTCGAGTTCCGCCGCACGGCGGTACGACTCCGCTTATCAGGCCGAACTGCACTGGTGGGCAGGACACTCACGGCCGGCGGACGGGATTCCGCCCGATGCGTTGGCGACCGCCGACGAGAGCACCAGCGTCGCCGTCGGACGCGCCTTTCCGTCCACCCACCGGAGCGAGGCCTCGGCCGCCGCGGCGGACGAAGCCGTCGTGCTGATGCTCGGTACCGCCACCGACACTGCTCCGGACTGGGTGCGATGCGGGCAGGCCCTGTCCGCGGTGGTCCTCGAGGCAACCTCCCGGCGGGTCGCGACCTGCCCGCTCACTCACCTCACCGAGGACCAGCGAAGCCGCGACCTGATCGCGGGCCTGGCGCCCGATGCCGGGTTCCCCCAGGTCCTCGTTCGAATCGGAACGGCGACGGGGCCGCGCCCTCCGCACGAGACGCCGCGCAGGCCGGCCACGGAGGTGCTGTCCCTGCACTGACCGGACGTAGCGTTGAGAACGGGCCCGACCGGAAGTGGAGGACGCCGCATGATCACGGTCTTTCTCGTAGACGACCACGAGGTGGTTCGACGCGGCTTGGCCGACCTCCTCGAGAGCGACCCGGAACTGCGGGTGATCGGCGAGGCCGACTCCTGCTCGCATGCGCTTGCTCGGATCCCGGCCCTGCGCCCCGATGTCGCGGTTCTCGACGTTCGACTGCCCGACGGCAACGGGATCGAACTGTGCCGCGAACTCCTCTCCCGGCTGCCTGGTCTCTACTGCCTGATCCTCACGTCGTACACCGACGAGCAGGCCATGCTCGACGCAATCCTGGCCGGGGCGCGCGGCTATGTCGTCAAGGACATCAAGGGCATGGAACTCGCGCGGGCGGTCCGCGACGTCGGCGAGGGGAAGTCACTGCTCGACAGCCGGGCGGCCGAGGCCCTGATGTCGAAGCTGCGCCACCAGACGCGGGACGCCGACGGACCGTTCGCCGAACTCACCGACCAGGAGCGGACCCTGCTCTCCCTCCTCGGCGAGGGGTTGACCAACAGACAGATCGCCGGACGGATGTTCCTGGCGGAGAAGACGGTGAAGAACTACGTCTCGCGGCTGCTGACGAAGCTGGGTGTCGAACGAAGGACGCAGGCCGCCGTCCTCGCCACGAAGATGACACCGCGACCTCGGTGAGCCTCTCCGGACCGTGCCCGGCCGGGTGCCACCCGTGACAGACTGAACCGCGTGACGCCCGCCGGGAGCAGGCCAGACGATCCGGAACCCGCACCGCTGCTCGGAGCCGTGCTGGCCGTGGCAGCGGGTCTCGATCTCGACGAAACGCTGCGTTCCATCGTCCATGCCGCGGTACTACTGGTCGACGCCCGCTACGGCGCCCTGGGTGTGCGCGGACCAGGCGATGAGCTCACCGAATTCGTCTACGAGGGCATCGACGACGAGACCCGGACGCTCATCGGGGACCTGCCCCGCGGACGCGGCGTCCTGGGCCTGCTGATCGCCGAGCCGAAACCGATTCGCCTGGACGACATTGCCGCTCATCCGGCATCGGTCGGGTTTCCCGCCCACCACCCGCCGATGAAGACGTTCCTCGGGGTGCCGGTCCAGATCCGGGACGAGGTGTTCGGCAACCTCTATCTCACGGAGAAGTCGGGCGGCGAACCGTTCACCGCACACGACGAGGCGGTTCTGACGGCCCTGGCCGCGGCCGCCGGCATCGCGGTCGACAACGCCCGCCTCTACCAGCAGTCGCAAATCAGACAGGCCTGGCTCGAGGCGACCAGCGACATCGCCACCGGACTCCTCGCCGGTGGCGACCCGACCGAGGTCCTGCAGCTGATAGCCGACAAGGCGCTCGGGCTGACCGATTCCGACAGCGCCTTCCTCGCCGTCCCGGACGATCCGGACGCCGGGCCCGAGGACGTGGCCGAGCTGGTGGTCACCGTCTCGACCGGGGCGACGGACACACTCGTGGGCCACGTCATTCCGCTGACCGGCTCCACCTCGGGCGAGGCCTTCCGGAGCCGTCGGCCGCTGCAGGTGGACATGCTCGCCTTCGACCCGGGTGCCGAGGTGCGCACCCGATTCGGTCCCGCCCTGGTGCTGCCGTTGCGCGCCGCGGAGTCTGTCGCGGGGGTGCTGGTGACCCTTCGCCGCGGCGGGTCCCCGCAGTTCGACGCGGAGCAACTTTCGTTCATGTCCGCGTTCGCCGACCAGGCAGCCGTCGCCCTCCAACTGGCCAACACCCAACAGCGAATGCGGGAACTCGACGTGCTCGCGGACCGTGACCGGATCGCCCGTGACCTGCACGACCACGTCATCCAACGGCTCTTCGCCGTCGGCCTCTCCGTGCAGGGCACCCTGCAACGCGCCCGATCACCCGAGGTGCAACGGCGCCTGACCGACACCGTCGACGACCTGCAGGAGATCGTGCAGGACATTCGCACCGCGATCTTCGACCTGCACGGCGGCACCGAGGGAACGACCCGGCTGCGGAGCCGCCTGCACGAGGTCATCGCCGAGACGACCGCCGACTCCGGTCTGCGCACCACGGTCCACATGTCGGGGCCGTTGTCGGTCGTCGACCCGGACCTCGCCGATCATGCCGTGGCCGTACTCCGCGAGGCTCTGAGCAATGTCGTCAGGCACGCCGATGCCGATGCCGTCACCGTGAAGGTCTCGGTGTTCGACGACCTGACAATGGAAGTCACCGACAACGGCGCCGGTATCCCGGTGGACGCCGAGCGTCACGGACTCGACAACCTGGCCGCACGGGCAGCCGAAGTCGGCGGCACGATGACCGCGGAACCCGCGCCGGCCGGGGGCACCACTGTCCGGTGGTCTGCCCCACTGCCGTGAACCGCTCGGCCGCGAACGATCATCAGCGGGCACTGGACCCGTCCCAGCAAGAAGGGCGTCCGGGCACAGGGTTCGAGTCGGCGCTCCGGGTGCTCACGGCACAGGGAACACACCCGTTCCGGCGATGGTCTCGTAGCCGGTCGTCATCGATGCGGTCACCAGTCCCGCCCCGGTGAACACGCTCATCGCCTGGCTGTACGGGATCGTCAGCACCCCCGAGGCGCCGGTCCCCAGATTTCTCCAGTGCATCCAGTAGGTCCAGTTGGTGTTGGCGCCGGGTGACAGGGCGGGGAACGTGACGGTGCCGGGCGCCTCCCCCGTGATCGCGACCGGGGCGGACGTGCAGTAGAGGGAAAGACCGCACGACCAGATGCTGTTGGGCGTGACGAGTGGAACCTGAAAGGTGTTCACGACAGGCGCGGCCGACGCCGGAGCCGTCAGACCTACCGCGGGAACGACGACAAGGCCGGCGGCTACCACGCTTGCACCCAGTGACCGTCGTGGACTCCACATCGGGATGCCTTTCCTCGGGAAATTCAGGATACGAGGAAAGGCATCCCGGGTGCAGAAGTCCTACCGGTCAGGGCAGGGCAGCGATCAACTGCTCGACGGAGACCCGCGGCCCGGAGAAGAACGGCGTCTCCTCGCGCACGTGCATCCGGGCCTCGGTGGCGCGCAGGTCACGCATGAGGTCGACGATGCGGTCCATCGCGGGCGCCTCGAAGGCCAGGAGCCACTCGTAGTCGCCGAGCGCGAACGCGGGGACGGTGTTGGCCCGCACGTCCGGGTAGTCGCGGGCCTCCTTGCCGTGGTCGGCGAGCATCTTGCGCCGCTCCGCGTCGGGCAGCAGGTACCACTCGTAGGACCGCACGAACGGGTACACGCAGATGTAGTCGCCCGGCTCCTCGCCGGCGACGAACGCCGGCAGGTGGCTCTTGTTGAACTCGGCGGGACGGTGCAGGCACGCGTTCGACCACACCGGGTCGCTGGCCTGCCCGAGGTCGGTGGTGCGCCGGAAGTCGGCGTACAGCTTCTGCAGGTCCTCCAGCCGTTCGGCGTGGTACCAGATCATGAAGTCGGCGTCCGCGCGCAGACCCGAGACGTCGTAGATGCCGCGGACGATCACGTCGGTCTCGTCGAAGGACGCGAAGAAGGCCTTCGCGTCCTCGATCGCCTTCGTGCGGTCCTCGTCGAGGACACCGGGCTGCACCTGGAACACCGAGAACATCGCGTACCGGAGCGTGGAATTGAGCTTGTCGTAATCGAGGCGTGCCATGGCCCTATCCTGCCACCCGCGCCGCGGCCCGTGCGGCCGCCGTCGCCGACGCCACACAGGCGGGCACGCCGACGCCGTGCAGCAGCGCGCCGGCCACCCCGAGCCCAGGCAACTCGGCCACGCCGTCCTCGATCGTCGCGACCCGGTCCAGGTGCCGCGGCCCGTACTGGGGCAGGCCGCCGTGCCATCGCTGCACCGCAGCGCCGACCGGGTCGGCCCGCAGCCCGGTGACCTCCGCGAGGTCCGTCCGGGCCAGCGCGACGAGTTCGTCGTCGGTGGCGTCGACCACCGCGGCGTCGCCGAACCGGCCGAACGAGGCCCGGACCAGCCCGCCGCCACGCTCGGCCAGGTGCGGCCACTTGCGGCTCGACAGCGTGAAGGCCTTGGCGCGCAACGACTCCCCCGTCGCGACCAGGATGCCCGAGTTCTGCGGCAGGTCCACCCCGACCGGCAGCGCCAGCGCGACCACCACCGACGAGGCCAGCGGGACGTCCGCGGCGGCAGCGCTCGCGGCGGGCGCGACGTCGCGTAGCAGTGCGGCCAGTCGCGGCGCGGGCACCGCCAGCACCACGCCGTCGACCCGTCCCACCGGGTCCAGCCACCAGCCGTCGCCGTCGCGCCGCAGCCCGGACGCACCCGCGGTGACCACCGTCGGACGGGCTCGTTCGAGCAGCGCGTCGAGCAGCACGCCGTAGCCGTCGCGCAGGCCCCCGAACACCGGTCCCGGCTTCGGTTCGGGCATCGCCTCGGCAACCGCCGCCGTCAGGCTCGGTGCCCCGCGGTCCAGGGCGGCGGCCAGCGTCGGCAACGCCGCCCGGACCCCGATGGAGTCCGAGAGCCCGGAGTAGACGCCGCCGAGCAGCGGGTCCACCGACCGGCGGACCACCTGCTCGCCGAACCGCTCGCCGACCAGCGTCGCGACGTCGGTGTCCGAGCCGGGACGCCAGTGCAGCGGCGACCGCGGTTCGGCGTCGATCCGGGCCAGGGTCTGCGCGTCGACCAGCCCCGTCAGCGCCTGCGCGGACGCCGGGACGCCCATCAGGGTGCCGATGGGCAACGGATGCAGCGCGCCACCGGACCAGATCAGCGGCCGGGCGCCCGACGGCTCGACCACCTGGTCGGACAGGCCCAGCTCCGCGAGCAGTGCCGGCACCTCGGGGCGCCGGGCGATGAACGCCTCGGCGCCGACGTCCACCGGGCCGCCCGCGAGGGTGACGGTGCGGAGTTTGCCGCCGACCCTGGCCGACTCCTCGACGAGGGTGATCTCGGCGTCGGGGCCGAGCAGGCCGCGCAGCCGGTAGGCGGCGACCAGCCCGGAGATGCCCCCGCCGACGACGGCGAACGCGGTCACAGCGAGTGCACCAACTCCACCACCGCGGTCAGCACGCCCGGGTCGGTGTCCGGCAGCACGCCGTGGCCGAGGTTGAAGATGTGGCCGGTGGCGCCGGCCGCGAGCGCCCGGTCGGCCTCGGCGGCGATCCGGCGGACCTCCCGCTCGACCGCGTCCGCGCCCGCGAAGAGCACGGCCGGATCCAGGTTGCCCTGCAGTGCCTTGCCGGGGCCCACCCGGCGGGCGGCCTCGTCCAGCGGGATCCGCCAGTCCACGCCGACCACGTCGGCGCCGACCTCGCCCATCACCCCGAGCAGCTCACCGGTGCCCACCCCGAAGTGGATACGGGGCACGCCGGCGTCGGCCACCTCGGCGAGGACCCGCTCGGAGTGCGGCAACACGAAGGTGCGGTACTCGGCCAGCGACAGCGTCCCGGCCCAGGAGTCGAACAGCTGGATCGCGTCGACTCCGGCGTGCAACTGCGCCTGCAGGAACGCGATGGTGGTGTCCGCGATCGTGCCGAGCAGCGCGTGCCACGTCTTGGGGTCCGAGTGCATGAGCGCCTTGGTGCGCTCGTGGTTGCGACTCGGCCCGCCCTCGACCAGGTAGGAGGCGAGCGTGAACGGCGCCCCGGCGAAGCCGATCAGCGGGGTGTCGCCGAGCTCACGGGTGAGCAGCGAGACGGCCTCGCTGACGGCCCCGACCTGCTCGGGCCGCAGCCGCGGCAGCGCGGCGACGTCGGCGATGGTGCGCACCGGGTTGGCCACCACCGGGCCGACACCGGCCACGATGTCGAGGTCGATTCCCGCGGCCTTGAGCGGAACCACGATGTCGGAGAACAGGATTGCCGCGTCCACCTTGTGCCGGCGCACCGGCTGCATGGTGATCTCGCAGACCAGTTCCGGGTTGAAGCAGGACTCCAGCATCCCGATCCCGGCCCGGACCTCCCGGTACTCCGGCAGCGACCGTCCCGCCTGCCGCATGAACCACACCGGCCGGTGCGCGGGGCGCCTGCCGGTCGCGGCAGCGATCAGCGGTGCGTCCGCAATCGTTCGCCGGAACGGGTACTTCGTCCCGCTCGTCATCGCCGAATTCGTGTCTTCCAAGTCGCTCATGTGTCCCAACGCTCGTCGCCCGCCGTGTACGTCCACCGGCCATGCTGCCAGATGACCGGGCGGAGCCGGGCGGGTGCTCGGCGCGCCTCCACCACCGACCATCGGAGCCCGTCTACCGTCCGCGATGTGACCACGTCCGGATCCGCCGCCGAGCCAGCGCAGTTCCGTACCGCCGTCGAGTCGATGCTCAGGGCCGCGGTACACCCGCAGATCGAGATCGGCCCGATCCGGCCCCCGCAGCGGCTGGCGCCCTTCAGCTACGCGATCGGCGCGGAGGTCACCCACCCGGACGCCGACGTCGTCACCCAGGACTCCGAGGGCGACGCCTTCGGTCGGCTGATCCTGCTGCACGACCCCGCCGGCGACGAGGCCTGGCACGGCACCATGCGACTGGTCGCGTACATCCAGGCCGACCTCGACGAAGACCTGGCCGCGGACCCACTGCTCCCCGAGGTCGCGTGGAGCTGGCTGGTCGACGCACTGGAGGCGCGGCACGAGCCGCTGACCGCGCTGGGCGGCACCGTCACCGCCACCAGCTCGGTCCGGTACGGCGACATCGCCGGCCCCCCGCGCGCACACCAACTCGAACTGCGCGCCTCCTGGACGGCCACCACCACCGAGCTGGCGGGGCACGTCGAGGCGTTCTGCGAGGTGCTGGCCTACGCGGCGGGACTGCCGCCGGCCGGGGTCAGCCCGCTCGGCGGCCGCTGATCCGCTTCGGCTTCCATCGGCACCGGCGCGTCCGCCACGTCGGGCGCCTCGCCTGCCGGTCGCAGGGTCCCGAGCCGGGCCGCGTCGAGGAACGCCGCCGCACCGCTGATCACCCGCTCGGTGCGGATCGAGTGGAAGATCTCGAAGGCGTGCTGCGCGCCCCGCAACTCCGCGTACCCGACCGGGTTCGACGAGACGTCCCGCAGCCGCCGGACGAATTCGCGGGCCTCGGCCACGGGGATCAGCGAGTCGTTGGTGCCGTGCACCACCAGGAACGGCGGCGCGTCGGCGTGCAGCCTGGCCAGCGGCGACGCGGCCAGGTAGTCCCGCGGGAACTGCGCGTTCCGGCCGAGGATCATCGCGCTCAGCGGTGACTGCACCCGCGCCGTGACGGCCTTGATCCCGGTCTCCGCGGCGAAGTCGTAGGCGCCGTAGAACGGCACGCAGGCCTGCACCGAGGTGTCGACGCCCTCGAAGCCCGGCTGGTACTGCGGGTCGTTCCCGGTGAGCGCGAGCATGGTCGCCAGGTGCCCGCCCGCGGAACCGCCGGTGACGGCGAGGAAGTCGGGGTTGCCGCCGAAACTGGGCGCCTCGGCGCGCAGCCAGGCGATGGCCTGCTTGAGCGCCACCAGGTGCGCCGGCCACTTGGCCTTCGGCGAGAGCGGGTAGTTCACCGCCGCGCAGACCCAGCCACGCGAGGCCATCTCCGCCATCAGCGGCAGGCCCTGGTGGTCCTTGCTGCCGACCACCCAGCCGCCGCCGTGGACCTGCAGCAGGATCGGCGCGTCGGGCGGGGTGTCGCGGCGGTGGTAGACGTCCACCCGGAACCGGACACCGCCGGGGGCGTACTCGAGGTTGCGCACCCGGCGGACCTCGGGCCGGACCATCCGGAACGGCCGTGCGGTGGCCCGCCAGTCCAGCGGCAGCCCGGCGGCCGGGTCCGTCACCCCGACCTCGGCGAGGGCGGTCGCCATCTCCGCGCCCGCCCGCCGGGACGCCACGACGTTCGCGGTCAGGCCGGCGGCGGACGCGGCCGCCAGCGCCAGACCCAGCCGCTCGGTTCGGGTCGAGACCCGGCCGCGGGCCACCTGGACCGCCGCGTCCAGCACCGTCGCGCCGAGCTGCTGGGGGGCCAGTTCCGAAGTGAGCCAGCCGGCGAAGAAGGCGCCCACCGATGCCGGCATGCCGGGCACCGGCCGCAGCGAATTCGCGGTCAGGGCGAGGTTCACAGCCTGACGGGCCAGGAAACGTTGCGTCATATGGCGCCTTTCACGGTCGACTCGTGGGCCCGAAAAACCGAAGTCCCGGCCTCAATCTAGAACAGGATTTACGATCACCGCCATGGAGAGACTAAGCGGTCTGGATTCCACGTTCCTCTACCTCGAAACGCCTTCTCAGCTGCTCCACGTCTGCGGACTGATCGTCCTCGACGTCTCGACCGTCCCCGGCGGCTACAATTTCCCCGCCTTCAAGACCGAGCTGACGGCGCGGGTCCGGTCCATGCCCGGCTTCCGTCGCAAGCTCTTCGACTCCGCTCTGAACCTCGACCACCCGGCCTGGGTGGAGGACACCCAGTTCGACATCGACCGACACGTGCACCGGGTCGCGGTGCCCGCGCCCGGCGGCCGGGCGGAGCTCGCGGACCTCTGCGGCCACATCGCCAGCCAGCAGATGGACCGGACCATCCCGCTGTGGGAGATGTGGGTGATCGAGGGCCTCGACGACGGCTCCGTGGCCATCATGTCGAAGATGCACCACGCCAACGTGGACGGCGTCACCGGCGCGAGCATGATGGCGCAGCTCTGCGGGCTCACCCCGGACGCGCCGCGGCCCGAGCCGGACCCCGACCAGCCCCAGCTGGGCCGGGCGAACACCCTGGACCTGGCCGTCGGCGGCCTGATCGGCTTCGCCGGCCGGCCCCTGAAGATGGCGAAGGTGCTGCCGAGCGGGGTGGCGTTGCTGCCCAGGTGGATCCGTCGGGCGCGCCGCGGCGAGGCCATGCCCGCGCCGTTCACCGCGCCGCGCACCTCGCTCAACGGCGCGATCACCGGGCACCGCAACATCGCCTACTCGCAGCTCGACCTCGGCAAGGTGAAACTGGTCAAGGACGCCTTCGGGGTCAAGGTCAACGACGTGGTGATGGCCACGGTCGCGGGCGCGCTGCGCCGCTACCTCGCCGACCGCGACGAGCTGCCCGACTCCTCGCTGGTGGCGATGGTGCCGGTCTCCGTGCACGACACCTCCGACCGGCCGGGCACCAACCAGATCTCCGGGATGTTCACCCAACTGGGCACGCAGATCGCCGATCCGGTCGAGCGACTGAACGAGACCAACGTGCACAACACGATGGTCAAGTCGCACAACGCCTCGCTCGGTGCCAGCCTGCTGCAGGACTGGTCCCAGTTCGCCGCGCCCGCCGCCTTCGGTGGCGCGATGCGGGTCTACTCCAACCTCAAACTCGCCGAACACCACCCCGTGGTGCACAACCTGGTGGTCTCCAACGTGCCGGGGCCACCGGTCCCGCTGTACTTCCTCGGCGCCCGGATCTCGGCGATGTACCCGCTCGGGCCGATCTTCCACGGCGCCGGCCTCAACGTCACCGTGATGTCGATGGACGGCAAGCTCAACGTGGGCCTGGTGTCCTGCCGGGAGCTCGCGCCCCAACTGTGGGACCTCGCGGACGCGTTCGGCCCCGCACTCGAGGAACTGGTCAAGGTCGCACGCGCGAAGACACGGAAACGCACGCGGGCAGCAAACCCGAAATGAACGTCTCGGATTCGAGCACACAGGAGGCGTGCCCGGCGTCCACCTCGTAGGTCGACGCCCCGTCGATCTGCCGGGCCATCCAGCGCTGCCTGCGCGCCGGGATGACCAGGTCGGTCCCGGTCACCACGACCGCGGTCGGCACGTCCACGTCTGCGATCCACCCGCTGGAGTCGAACTTGCCGATCTCCGCGGTGGCCCGCCCGACCGCACCCGCGCTGGTGGACCGGAACTGACGCAGTGCCCAGGCCCGGTCCTGCGCGTCCGTCCGGTCCAGCCCGTCCGGCCGCTCCGGCCCGGGCGGGCGGCCGGCGCCGGGGCGGAGCGTCCCCATCCAGGCGTTCAGGGCGTCGAGGGTGACCCGTTCGCGGGGCGCACGCCGGAACCCGGTGGTCCCGGCGCACAGAACCAGGCCGGCCACCCGGTCCCGGTGCCTGCGCCAGGTCAACTGGGCGACGAGGGTCCCCATCGAGTAGCCGACCGGCACGACGCGCTCGAGCCCGAGCGCGTCGGCCAGTGCGGCGACGTCGTCGGCGCAGTCCTCGAGGGTGAACCGCTCGGACCGGATCCCGCGTCCGTGCCAGCGCTGGTCGAGGGTCACCACCCGGTACCGTTCCGCGAGCCGCGGGATTGCCGGGTACCAGGTGAGCGCGCCGGTGCAGGCCAGGGCGTGCAGCAGGACCAGCGTCGGCTTCGGCGACGCGCCGCCGCCGGGCGCACCGGTGTCGGTGACGTACGTACTGCCGCGGCCTGGCAGATCCACCATCGAGCCGGACGGTGGTTCGCCGACGGGGGCGACGTTCGCGAGTGTCAGCACGCTCCACTGCCTTTCGGTCACACCGGCTTTCGGTCACACCGGCCAGGGTTCGAATTACGTTCTACCTTATTACGGATCTCCGGGAGCACGGAGACTGGCCGCGTCGGGCACCGGATGCGCGACCGGGGCCGCCGCGGGTCGTAAGGTCACGGTCATGTCAGAGGCCAGCGACCAGGAATCCGAGCGCACCGTGGTGCCGCTCCTCGCCCCAGCCGACGGAGTGCCCGCCGTCGTCGACTCCCCGCGACTGCTCGCCGACGCCGTGCGAGCGCTCGCCGACGGCACCGGCCCCCTCGCCGTCGACGCGGAACGCGCGTCCGGCTTCCGCTACTCGGCCCGTGCGTACCTGCTGCAGTTCCGACGCGCCGGCGCCGGCACCATCCTGATCGACCCGATCCCCCTGACCGGCGCGATGGACGCGCTCGCCGACGTGATCAACCCCCTCGAGTGGGTACTGCACTCGGCCGACCAGGACCTGCCCGGCCTCGACGAGCTGGGACTGCGCCCCGCTGCGCTCTACGACACCGAGCTCGCGGGCCGGCTGGCCGGCTTCGAGCGCGTCGGGCTGGCCGCGATCGTCGAACGCACCCTGGGACTGGGCCTGCAGAAGGGCCACGGCGCCGCCGACTGGTCCTCGAGGCCGCTGCCCGACTCCTGGCTGAACTACGCCGCGCTCGACGTCGAGGTGCTGCTGGAACTACACGAGGCGATGGCCGCGGAACTCGAGTCGCAGGGCAAGACCGAGTGGGCCGCACAGGAATTCGAGCACATTCGGCTGGCCGGTCCGCCGAAGCCCAAGCCGGACCGCTGGCGCCGCACCTCGGGGATCCACTCGCTCAAGACCCAGCGCCAACTGGCCGCGGTCCGCGAGTTGTGGACCACCCGCGACGAGATGGCGAGCTCCCGCGACATCGCCCCGGGACGGGTGCTGCCGGACAAGGCGATCGTCGACGCCGCGGGCGCCGACCCGAGGACCGTCGACGCGCTGCGGGCCCTGCCGATCTTCGGCGGTCCCCGCCAGCGCCGGATGTCCAAGACCTGGCTGCAGGCGCTCGACCGGGCCCGCGCGCTGCCCGACGACGAACTGCCTCCCCTCGCGCAGCCGTTCACCGGCCCCCCGCCGGTGAGCAAGTGGCAGCGCCGCAACCCCGAGGCGGCCGACCGACTGGCCGCCGAACGGGCCGCGATGACCGAACTCAGCGAGCGGGTACGGGTGCCGGTGGAGAACCTGCTGACGCCGGACCTGGTCCGCAGGCTGGTCTGGGACTGGACCCCCGGCCCCGCCGAGGCGGCCGAGGCCCGGGTGGACGCCGTCCTCGTCGCGGGCGGTGCGCGCCCGTGGCAGCGCCAGCTCACCGTGCCGATGCTGGCCGCGGCCCTGTCCACCGCCTCGGCCACGGCCGACTGAGCGGGGCGTCGCGCCGGGTTTCCGCGACCGAGGCGGCCGCTATGTTACCGGCGGGTAATTAGCGCTAGAGTGGAGTCTGCCGGGCCAAAGCTCGGCAGACCGCTCCACTCCCGCCAGGAGGAATCCAGCGTGGCTGCATCCACATCACCGCGAAGTGTCGTCTTCGTCGACGGCATCCGTACCCCGTTCGGCAAGGCCGGACCGAAGGGCATGTACGCCGACACCCGCGCCGACGACCTGGTCGTCAAGGCGATCCGCGAACTGCTCCGCCGCAACCCCCAGCTGCCGCCCGAGCGGATCGACGAGGTCGCCGTCGCCGCCACCACGCAGACCGGCGACCAGGGCCTGACCATCGGCCGCACCTCCGCGATCCTCGCCGGGCTGCCGGAGACCGTGCCGGGCTTCGCCATCGACCGCATGTGCGCCGGCGCGATGACCGCCGTCACCACGACCGCGTCCGGCATCGGCTTCGGCCAGTACGACGTGGTCGTCGCCGGCGGCGTCGAGCACATGGGCCGTCACCCGATGGGCGAGGGCGCCGATCCGAACCCGCGGTTCCTGGCCGACAAGCTCGTCGACCCGAGCGCCCTGGTGATGGGCAACACCGCCGAGAACCTGCACGACCGGTTCCCGACCATCACCAAGGAGCGCACCGACGCCTACGCCGTCGCGTCGCAGAACAAGTACGAGGCCGCCAGGAAGGCCGGCTTCATCGCCGACACCCTGGTGCCCGTCGCCACCCGCTCCGCCGCGGGCTGGGGCCTGGCCACCGAGGACGAGCCGCCGCGCCCCGGCACGACGGTCGAGGACCTCGCCCAGCTCAAGACCCCGTTCCGCCCGGCCGGCCGGATCACCGCCGGCAACGCCGCCGGCCTCAACGACGGTGCCACCGCGGCGATCCTCGCCGGGGAGGACACCGCCCGCGAACTCGGCCTGCCGGTCGGCATGCGGATGGTCGGCTTCGCCTACCAGGGCGTCGACCCCGCCGTGATGGGCATCGGCCCGGTCCCCGCGACCGAGAAGCTGCTGGCCCGCACCGGTCTGAAGATCGAGGACATCGGCCTGTTCGAGATCAACGAGGCGTTCGCCGTGCAGGTGCTCGCCTTCCTCGAGCACTTCGGCATCGCGGACGACGACCCGCGGGTCAACCAGTGGGGCGGCGCCATCGCGTGCGGCCACCCGCTCGCGTCCTCCGGAGTCCGCCTGATGACGCAGCTCTCGCACCAGTTCGCCCAGAACCCGGACGTCCGTTACGGCCTGACCACCATGTGCATCGGTCTCGGCATGGGCGGCACCGTCATCTGGGAGAACCCGAACCATGCCGATTACGAAGCCGGAGTCGCGTAATGACTGACATCGCAACCGCTTTCGCCGACGAGGTCGTGACGAACGCATACACCAAGATCATCTCGGTCCCCGGCATCGAGGGCCCGGTCGCGCTGATCACCCTCGACAACGGCTTCGACCACACCAAGCCGAACTCCTTCGGCCCCGCCGGCCTGCTCGCCTTCGACAAGGCGATCGACGAGGCGTTCGCCGCGAACCCGGCGGCCATCGCGGTGACCGGCAAGCCGTTCATCTTCGCCGCGGGTGCGGACCTCAAGGGGGTGCCGTCGATCACCTCCCGCGAGCAGGGCCTCGAACTGGGACGACTGGGCCACAAGGTGTTCCGTCGCCTGCGTGAGTCCTCGGTGCCCACCTTCGCGTTCGTCAACGGCGTCGCCCTCGGCGGCGGCCTCGAAGTGGGCCTGCACTGCCACTACCGCACCTTCGCCGACAACGTCGGCGCCCTCGGCCTGCCCGAGGCGATGCTGGGCCTGGTTCCCGGCTGGGGCGGAACGCAGTTGCTGCCCAACCTGATCGGGCCGTCGAACGCCGTCACCGTGGCGGTCGAGAACCCGCTCAACAACGGCAAGGTCATCAACTCGAAGAAGGCGCTCGAGCTCGGTATCGCCGACGTCGTGCTCGGCTCCGCCGACTTCGTCGAGCAGTCCCTCGCCTGGGCGTCGCAGGTGCTCGCGGGCACCGTCACCCCCGCCCGCCCCGAGATCGACCGCGGCGCCGGCTGGGACGAGGCCATCGCCCGCGCCAAGGCCATCGTCGAGGGCAAGACCAAGAACAACGCGCCCGGCGCGGTTCGCACGGTCGCACTGCTCGAGCTCGCGCGCACCACCGACCTGTCCGACCCCGCCTCGCTCGACGCCGGCTTCGCGGCCGAGGACGAGGCGCTCGCGGACCTGCTCATGACCGACGAGCTGCGTGCCGGCCTGTACGCCTTCGACCTGGTGAACAGGCGGGCCAAGCGTCCCGCCGGCGCGCCGGACAAGTCGTTGGCGCGCAAGGTCTCCGGCGTCGGCATCGTCGGTGCCGGCCTGATGGCCAGCCAGCTCGCGCTGCTGTTCGTCAAGCAGCTCAAGGTGCCGGTGATCCTCACGGACATCGACCAGGAGCGCATCGACAAGGGCGTGGGCTATGTGCACGCCGAGATCGACAAGCTCCACGGCAAGGGCCGGCTGTCCCCCGACGCCGCGAACCGGCTCAAGGCCCTGGTCTCCGGTTCGCTGGACAAGGCAGCGTTCGCCAAGACCGACTTCGTCATCGAGGCCGTCTTCGAGAACATGGACGTCAAGAAGAAGGTGTTCGCCGAGCTCGAGGAGCACATCGCGCCCGAGACCATCCTGGCGACCAACACCTCCTCGCTGTCGATCACCGAGATGGCGTCCGACCTGAAGCACCCGGAGCGGGTCGTGGGCTTCCACTTCTTCAACCCGGTCGCGGTGCTCCCGCTGCTCGAGATCATCCGCGGCGAGAAGACCGACGACGCGACCCTGGCGACGGCGTTCGCCACCGCCAAGTCGCTGCGCAAGTCCGCGGTGCTGTGCGGCGACAAGGCCGGCTTCGTGTTCAACCGGCTCGTCACCCGCACCCTGGGCGAGGTCATGTCCGCGGTGGACGAGGGCACCCCGTTCGACGTCGCGGACAACGCGATCGCCGAGCTCGGCATGCCGATGAGCCCGTTCACCCTGCTTGCCCTCGTCGGCCCGGCGGTGGCGCTGCACACCGGCGAGACGCTGCAGGCGTCGTACCCGGAGCGGTTCAAGTCCTCCCCCGGCCTCGAGGCCCTCGTCGAGGCGCGCAAGCCCGGCGTGTGGACCTGGGGCCCCGAGGGCCAGGCCGTCGACCCCGAGGTGGCCGCGCTCTGGCCGCAGGGCGACAAGGTGTCCACCGCCGAGGAGGTGCTCGAGCGGACGCGTCGCGCGTTCGCCGAGGAGATCGCGATCATGCTCGACGAGGGCGTCGTCGCGGCGGCCGAGGACATCGACCTCTGCCTGATCCTGGGCGGCGGGTTCGGATTCTGGAACGGCGGCATCACCCCGTACCTGGACCGCACCGGCACCTCCGAGGCCGTGAACGGCAGGCGGTTCCTCGCCGAGGGCGTGGCGAGCGTCTAGCTAACGCGGACATCCGTCACGACGAAACGGGCGCGGCGCGGGAGGTTTCCCGTGTCGCGCCCGTTTCGTGACATCCGGCGTCGCCCAAGCGAAGCCGAGACCTCTGTACGCCCTCGACCTGCGGATACTGTCAGCCCCCGCAATCCGGGCGGTCCGGAACGAGGCGGACACCTGCTTCCGACACCACGTTTTCGGCGGCTCTTGCCGACGACGCCGCGATAGGGTGCACGAGTCCGTGTACCGCGGCCAAGCCTGGCCGCAATTACGAAAGGCCTGACAGTTATGCGAGTCAGACGTCTGAGAGCCGGGAGAGCCACCGCGTTGCTCAAGCGGTCGATGCTGGTGTCAATGGCGATCCTGCTGCCGCTCGGGGCGTCGGTAGCAGGTCCCGTGGGCACCGCGTCGGCCGCTTACGACCCGAATTTCGGGTTCGACTTCTGGGCCGACTCCGACATGGGACCGATCAAGTCGCGCATCTTCCGCGCGGCGGACGGCAACAGGGACAGGGTGGTGTACGCGCTCGACGGCATGCGCGCCCGCAACGACCTCAACGGCTGGGAGATCGACACCAACGTGGCGCGGGCGTTGACCGCGGCGAACATCAACGTCGTGATGCCGGTCGGCGGCGAGTCCAGCTTCTACGCGGACTGGAACGCGCCCAGCACCTGGGGTCCGGGCGACCTCGGGTCGTCCACCGGCAGCTCCGGCGGATCGTCGGCGCTCGGCAGCTCAGATGCCGCGGGCGATGTCGACGGCAAGGTCAACACCTACCGCTGGGAGACCTTCCTGACCCGCCAGCTGCCGAGCGCGCTGGCCGCACGGGAAGGGTTCAGCTCGACCCGCAACGGCGTGTTCGGCCTGTCGATGGGCGGCAGCGCCGCGCTGACCCTGGCCGCGTACTACCCGCGGCAGTTCAGCTTCGCCGGCTCGTACTCCGGCTTCCTCAACAACTCCGCGCCCGGCATGCGTGAGGCCCTGCGCGTCGCGATGGTCTCCGCCGGTGGCTTCAACATCGACGCGATGGCGCCGCCGTGGGGGAAGCAGTGGCTGCGGATGGACCCGTTCGTGTTCGCGCCGATGCTCAAGGCCAACAAGACCCGGCTGTGGATCTCCTCCGGGAGCGCCGTCCCCGGTCCGGGTGACATCTCCAATGCGATGGAGATCGTGCAGGGCATGCCGTTGGAGGCCCTGGCGCTGGCCAACACCCGCGCCTTCGAGGTCCGGATGGCCACCATCGGAGGGGGCAACGCCCACTACGACTACCCCGCCACGGGCGTGCACAACTGGAAGAACTGGGAGGACCAGGTCAACCGCATGATTCCCGACCTGTCCGCCAACATCGGCTGACACGTCGAGCGGCGTTCGCCACGGATCCGCGCCCCAGGCCCTGCGCCCGGGGCGCGGTTCTGTTTTCCGCCACCCGCAGACATAGGTTAGGCTTCCCTTCGTGAAGCTCCCTCTCCGTCTCGGTATCGCCGCCCTCGCCATCACCACACTGGTCGGCTGCTCAGCCGACACCGGCAGCTCCGACGGTGCGACCTCCGGCGCCGACGGCTCCTTCCCCGTGAGCATCGACCACACCTTCGGCACCACCACCGTCGACAGCTCCCCGCAGCGGCTCGTCACCATGGGCTGGAACGCGCAGGACGTGCTCTACGCGCTCGGGCTCTCGCCCGTCGGCCAGCCGAGGTACAGCTACGGCGCCACCCCGGCCGGCATCATGCCGTGGACGGAGAAGTACTTCGACCCCACCGAGACCACGCTGTACGAGGACCCGGCGGCAGGCGAACCGTCGATCGAGGCGATCGCCGCCCTCGCGCCCGACGCGATCCTCGCCCCGTACGAGGGCTTCGACGAGGCCTACTACGACAAGCTCAGTGCACTCGCACCGACCGTCGCATATCCGGGCGACGCCTGGCAGACCACCTGGCAGGACCAGACCACCCTCGTCGGCCAGGCGGTCGGCAAGCCGGAGGAGGCCCGCGGCCTGGTCGACGGGCTCGGCCGGACCCTGTCGGACACCGCCGCCGCGCACCCCGAGTTCGCGGGCAAGACCCTCGCCGTGGTCAACCTCGACACCGCCTCGGGCGAGGCCAACGTCTACCTGCCCACCGATCCCCGCGTGCAGGTGCTGACCGAACTGGGCTTCGTCGATGCGCCGGGAGTCGAGGCGCTGGCCGAGGACAACCCGGCAGGCAACTTCTTCAAGTCGATCTCACTCGAGAACCTCCGCGACATCGATGCGGACGTGGTCGTCGGGTTCGTCAGCGGAAACGCCGGTCCCGCTTCCGATCCCGCATTCGCCCAGCTCTCGGCCTTCGGCCGCGGCTCGGCGGTGGTGCTGAGTGACGAACAGGTCATCTCCGGCCTGAGCAGCGTGAGCGTCCTGAGCGTCCCGTGGGTCCTGGACAAGATCGTCCCGCAGCTCGCCGAGGCCGCCCGCCGGGCCGGCTGAGCGTCGCGGCGCCCCCGAGGAGTGGGCGCTGAAATGTGGGCACCGGGACCGAGCGCGCAGTAGCGTTCGATCCAGTCCCCGGGTGTTGTACGACGCAATGGGGCGTCGACCGCGGGGCCCAAGGGGCCGATGATGTCACCCAGCGACACAGTCTTCGGTGGACCGGGATCGAGCGCGGCGAAGGCCGACGTCGCGCACGCGGTGATGTTCTCCGCCGCCGCCGCCCTCGGCGGCTTCCTCTTCGGCTACGACACCGCGGTCATCAACGGCGCGGTGGGTGCCATCCGGGACAAGTACGACATCGGCGCGGGCGGCACGGGTCTGACCGTGTCGCTGACCCTGCTCGGCGCCGCGCTCGGCGCCTGGATCGCGGGCACCCTGGCGGATCGGCTCGGCCGCATCCGGGTGATGCAGCTCGCCTCGGTCATGTTCATCGTCGGGGCGATCGGGTCCGCGTTCCCGTTCACCGTCTACGACCTCACCGCCTGGCGGGTCCTCGGCGGCGTCGCGGTCGGCTTCGCGTCGGTGATCGCCCCCGCCTACATCGCGGAGATCTCCCCCGCCGCCATCCGCGGCCGGCTCGGGTCGATGTACCAGCTCGCCATCGTGCTGGGCATCGCCATCTCCCAGCTGGTCAACTACGCCCTCTCGTCGACGGCCGGCGGCGCTCGGGGCATGCTCGCGGGCGTCGAGGCCTGGCAGTGGATGCTGGCGCTCGAGGCGGTGCCGGCCGCGCTCTACCTGATCATGACGTTCACCATCCCGGAGTCGCCCCGGTACCTGGTCGCACGGGGCCACGACGACGACGCCCGTGCCATCATCTCCGAGCTCGAGGGCGGCGACCACGACGCGGTGACCCACCGGATGGACGAGATCCGGAACTCGCTCAGCGAGCACCGGACCAAGACCACGGTGCGAGAACTGTTCTCCCGCAAGCTCGGTGTCGCACCGCTGGTCTGGATCGGCATGGCCCTCGCCGCGCTGCAGCAGTTCGTCGGCATCAACGTGATCTTCTACTACTCGAGCACGCTGTGGCAGGCCGTCGGGTTCGGCGAGGACCGGTCGCTGTTCATCAGCGTGGTCAGCGCGATGGTCAACATCGTCGGCACCTTCGTCGCGATCGCGGTGATCGACCGGATCGGCCGTAAACCGCTGCTGCTCATCGGTTCCGTCGGCATGGCACTCTCGCTCGGGACCGCCGCCGTCTGCTTCCACTCGGCGGTGGTGACCACCAACGACATCGGCGAGTCCGTCGCGACCCTCGAGGGCACCAACGCGACCGTCGCACTGATCGCGGCCAATGCGTTCGTCTTCTTCTTCGCGTTCTCGTGGGGCCCGGTGGTGTGGGTGCTGATCAGCGAGATGTTCCCCAACCGGGTGCGCGCGGCGGCGGTCGGCATCGCCACCGCCGCCAACTGGGTGGCGAACTTCCTGGTCTCGTCGACCTTCCCGGCACTGGCCGACTGGAACCTCTCGCTCACCTACGGCGGCTACGCCGTGATGGCGGTCGTGTCGCTGTTCGTGGTGTCCCGGTTCGTCACCGAGACCCGCGGTCGCACCCTCGAACAGGCGGGCTGACGCCGGACCGACTCACACGGGGTCGGTCGCGGTCGACGCCGTGAACCGCAGGGCCGGCGGCGCGGCGTCGGTGTTGGTCGGGTCCGGACCCGGACCCGGTGTCGTGCGAACGGCTTCGGGGATCGCCCGCGGCGACGCCGGGAGATCCGGCGCGTCACGCCAGTACGGCCGTGCCTCCTGCAGTTCGAGCGCAAGAGAGACCAGTCCTGCCTCGTCCCACGGGCGCCCGCCCACCTGGACCCCGAAGGGGATGCCGGTGGCCGCGGACCGACCGGCCGGCGTACAGACGACGGGTGCGCCGCTGAGGTTCGCCCACTGCGCCGCGCCGTTGACGTACTGTCCTGGGCCGCCGCCCCGCCGCATCCCGTCGTGGATGGTGCCTGGTACCAGCACCGCGTCCAGTCGCGCCTCGGCGAACAGGCGGTTGTAGGCACGCTGATAGGTGGCACGCTCGCGGTTGAGCTTCAACTGGTCGGCGACCGGCCCGGAGAGGGACGCGACGGCAGCGGTGACCTGCGCCGCGTTCACCGCGTCGTAGGACCCGACCCGGTCCGTGAACTGCTGGTGGTAGGCCCCTGCCTCGAACTGGTCTCCGAGCAGCAGCCCCTTCGGCAGCGGGGGCATCGTGACATCGACGATCTCGCCGCCGAGTTCGCGCACCAGCCCCAGGAAGTCGTCGAACAGGGCGGCGGTTGCCTCCGGCAGATCGTCGCTCACGGTAGCGGGAAGGCCGAATCGCTTTCCCGCCAAGGGCTTCCGGCCGCCGCGGGCGACGAGTGGGTAGCCGTCGGCACCGACGTCCGGCCCCAACTTGGTGACGACGTCGTTGGCGTCCGGGCCCGCCATGTGGGAGAGCAACAGTGCGGCGTCGGCAACGCTGCGCCCCATTGCGCCGACGTGGTCACGGTTCCATGCCAACGGGATCACCCCGTAGGTGCTGCATCGACCGAACGTCGGCTTGATCGAGGTGACACCGCAGACGGATGCAGGGAACCGGATGGAGCCACCGGTGTCGGTTCCTACGGCCAGCGGAGTGAATCTCGCCGCGAGCGCCGCTGCGCTACCACCCGAGGACCCGCCGACCGACGCCGCCGTGTCCCAGGGATTCCCAGTCTGCGGAGTGCCGGCGCCGAGGGCAAACTCGTGGGTGTGCGCGTGACCCAAAAGCACCATGCCCGACTCACCGAGACGACGCCACACGGTCGAGTCACCCGCGGCGATGTTGCCCTCCAGGACGCGACTCGACGCGGTCAGCGGCAGGCCCTTGACCGCGAACAGGTCCTTGAGCGCGATGGGCAGACCGCACACCAGCGGTGCGGCGCCGTCACGACGCACCCCGTCCGCGGAGAGCCTGGTCCCGGCGCGCTCGGCCTGTTCGCGCGCGACCTCGGGGTAGATGCGCACCCAAGACCCGATGTCGCCGTCGTGTCCGGCGCTGCGGGTGAGGCACGCCTCCAGCAACTCCCGCGGATGCAGCTTACGTGCCTGCAGCAGGCTGGCCGCCTCGACTGCACTGAGCAGCGCGGGGTCGGTCACGGTGATCGAATCGACGTCCGGCAGCGTGCGCTCGCGTCGGTGGATCCGCTCGCCTGCGGCCGCCCGGCCGCCTAGTCCGACCGCGGCAGCGCCGACCCCGGCTCCGGCAATGAACGTCCTACGTGACAAACCCTCGCGCATCGACTGCTCCCAGTTGAACTGTCATCGCCGACCGGCAAATACCTGGACAAGCGTTCAGCATAAGTCGAATCCCGGGATTCGAGACGCGGTAGGCCAGATCGGACGCGGGTTTTCGGGTCCGATCCACAGCTTGCCGAGCGACCGGCCCTAGCCGATGCCAGGCGTGCCGGTACCCAGCCCAGACTCCGCCTGCTGCTCGTCGGTGTGCATCCCCGCCACCCAGCCGGTGATCTGACGGGCCAGGTCCTGAGCGGTCAGCCCGACCTCGGCCAGGATCTGGTCGCGGGAGGCATGGTCGAGGAAGCGCTGCGGGATGCCGGCATCGCGGGCCGGGGTGTCCACGCCGGCCGCCCGCAACGCCGCCGACACCGACGCGCCGATCCCGCCCTGCACGCCGCTGTCCTCGAGCGTGACGACCAGCCGGAACTTCGCTCCCAACTCGATCACGGACGCCGGCACGGGCAGCACCCAGCGCGGGTCCACGACGGTCGCGGTGATGCCCTGCTGCCCGAGCCGCGTCGCGGTCTCGAGCGCCACCGTGGCGAACGGACCGACCGCCACGATCAGCACGTCACCGCCCTCGCCCTCCGGCCGGGCCAGCACGTCGACGCCGTCGACGAGCCGCTCCACGGCCGGGATGTCTTCGGCGACAGCGCCCTTCGGGAAGCGCAGCGCGGTGGGCCCGTCGTCGACGGCGAGCGCCTCACCGAGCTCCTCGCGCAGGGTGGCCGCGTCCCGCGGTGCGGCGACGCGCATCCCGGGCACGATCCCCAGCAGCGAGAAGTCCCACATACCGTTGTGGCTGGCACCGTCCGGGCCGGTGACGCCGGCCCGGTCCAGGACCAGGGTCACCGGCTGGTCGAGCAGCGCGACGTCCATCAGCACCTGGTCGAAGGCACGGTTGAGGAAGGTCGAGTAGACGGCGACCACCGGGTGCAGGCCGCCCAGCGCCAGGCCCGCCGCGGACGTCATCGCGTGCTGCTCGGCGATGCCGACGTCGAACATCCGGTCCGGGAACCGCTCCCCGAACGCGGCGAGGCCGGTGGGACCGGGCATGGCCGCGGTGATCGCGACGATGTCCTCGCGCTGCTCGGCCCGCGCGATCAGCTCGCTGGAGAACACCGACGTCCAGTCCGGCGCGGACACCGTGGTCGCACGCCCGGTGCGCGGGTCGATCACGCCGGTCGCGTGCATCTGGTCGGCCTTGTGGTTCTCGGCGGGCGCGTAGCCCATGCCCTTGCGGGTCACGGCGTGCACGATCACCGGACCGCCGAAGTCCTTGGCCCGCCGCAGCGCCGACTCGAGCGCCGCCTGGTCGTGGCCGTCCACCGGACCGAGGTACTTGACGCCCAGGTCGGTGAACATCACCTGCGGGCTCACCATGTCCTTGATGCCGGCCTTCATGCCGTGCAGCAGCTGGTAGGCCGCCCGGCCGACCCACGGCATCTTCTTGACCATCCGACGGCTGTTGTCGAGGACCTTCTCGTAGCCGGGCTGCAGCCGCAGCGCCGCGAGATGGTCGGCGAGGCCGCCGATGGTCGGGGCGTAGGAGCGACCGTTGTCGTTGACGACGATGACCACCGACCGGTCCTTGCCGGCGGCGATGTTGTTGAGCGCCTCCCAGCACATGCCGCCGGTGAGCGCGCCGTCGCCGACGATCGCGACGACATGCCGGTCCTGACCGGTCAGCTCGAACGCCTTCGCCAGGCCGTCCGCGTACGACAGCGCCGCCGACGCGTGCGAGGACTCCACCCAGTCGTGCTCGCTCTCGGCGCGACACGGGTAGCCCGACAGGCCGCCCTTCTTGCGCAGGGTGTCGAACTGGTCCATCCGGCCGGTGACCATCTTGTGCACGTAAGCCTGGTGTCCGGTGTCGAAGAGGATCGCGTCCCGCGGCGAGTCGAAGATCCGGTGCACGGCGAGGGTCAGCTCGACGACACCGAGGTTCGGACCGAGATGACCGCCCGTGGCGGAGACCTTGTGGACCAGGAAGTCCCGCGCCTCAGCGGCTAGCTCACGCATCTCGGCGAGGCTCAGCCCCCGTAGATCGCCGGGCGTCTGGACTCGCGATAGGACACCCAACGAGATCGCTCCCTCCGAGGAACACCGCCGACCGCGTGTCGGTGGACCGGCCCAGTCTACGGAGCCTCATACCCACACCACCGCCAGGCGTGCCGACAGCCACGCCGGACAGCAACGCTGCCAGCCCATTATGCCCGCAATCGTGAGTCAGTTCACAGGTCGAAACCCCTAGGCTGATCGCCATGGGACGCATCGAGGACACCTCGCCGGGCAACGTCGTCGACCGGATCATCCACGAGGTGTACACGCTGTGCCGGGAGAACCGGGCGGGTGAACTCGCCGACTACATCCCCGAACTCGCCGCGGTCGAACCGGACGAGTTCTCGCTGTGCGTGGCCACCAGCGACGGCTACGTCTACCGAGCGGGCAACGCGGACACCGAGTTCACCATCCAGTCGATCTCCAAGCCCCTCACCTACGGTCTCGCGCTCGCCGACCACGGCGTCGACGCCGTCGCCCGGAAGATCGACGTCGAGCCGTCAGGCGAGCCGTTCAACGAGATCAGCCTGGACCCGGTGACCGAGCGTCCCCGCAACCCGATGATCAACGCGGGCGCCATCACCTCCGCGTCGCTGATCCAGGGCGCGGACCCGGCGGAGCGATTCGAACGGTTACGGCGCTGCTACTCCCTCTACGCGGGCCGGGACCTCGAACTCAACCAGGACGTGTACGCCTCCGAGTCCCGGACCGGGCATCGCAACCGGGCGATCGGGCACATGCTGCGGTCCTTCGACATCGTCTCCGGCGACCCGGACGAGGCCGTGGACCTCTACTTCCGGCAGTGCTCGATCAACGTCACCTGCCGCGACCTCGCCCTGATGGCGGCCACGCTCGCGAACAACGGCGTCAATCCGCTGACCCGGGAGCGGGCCCTGGCCCCGGACCTGGTGGAGCGGGTGCTCAGCGTCATGACGTCCTGCGGCATGTACGACGCCGCCGGGGACTGGATCACGCAGGTCGGCCTGCCCGCGAAGAGCGGGGTCGGCGGCGGCGTACTGGCGGTGCTGCCCGGTCAGATCGGGATCGCGGTGCACTCCCCCCGGCTCGACTCGCACGGCAACAGTGTCCGCGGTGTCCAGGCCTGCCGGGAGCTCTCGCGCACCCTCGAACTGCACTTCATGCACGTCACCCGGGCCGGCCGGTCCGCCATCCGGACCAGCTACTCCGTCTCCGAGGTGCCCTCGCGGCAGCGGCGCAGCGGGGCCGAGCTGTCCACGCTGGCCACCTACGGGAACAGGGCCCGGATCTACGAACTGCACGGCGACCTGCTGTTCTCGGGCGCGGAGACCGCGGTCCGCGCGATCGCCGAGCGCGGCACCGACCTCGAGGCACTGGTGGTGGACCTGCGCCGGGTCGACGACGTGAGCGCGGTGGCCCGCCGGATGCTCGACACCCAGCACGCGGAACTCGCCGAACGCGGGTGCCAGGCCGCGGTCGTCGACCCGGACGGGCGGCTCGGGCGCACCGCCTCGCGGCTCGGGTCCGGCGCCGCGGCGGGGCGGGTGTTCGTGGACCTCGACGTCGCGCTGGAGTGGTGCGAGGGCGTCCTGCTCGACCGGCACTGCACCGGCGAGCGGATCCCGGCGTCCATCACGCTGGCCGAGCACCCGCTGCTGACCGCGCTGACCGACGACCAGTTCGCCCGGGTGAGCGGCGACCTCGAGCGCCGCACCGTCGCCCGGGGCGAGACGATCGTGCATCGCGGCGACCCGGCGGCCGGCATCTTCCTGATCCTCTCCGGCCAGGTCAGCCACCTGCTGCCCGGCGGAGACGGCCGCACCCACCGGATCACCTCGCTCTCGCCTGGCATGACGTTCGGCGAGATGACGACCCTGATCGGCGGCACCGCCCTGGGCGACATGCGGGCCGACACCGCGGTGACGCTGGCCCTGCTGACACCGGAGGCGTTCGCGGCGCTGACCGCGCAAGCGCCGCAACTCAAGTCGGCACTGCTCGAGCGTCTCGCGGCGGGCGCGTACGCGCAGCTCGACGCCGCCGTCCGGTCCGTCGCGCTGCGCGGTCCCGCGATGTGAACAATCTCTAATATTCATTTCCGTTCATTCCTCCGATCGGACAAGGTGAACGCCATGCACTCGCAGAGAGAACTGGCCATCCACACCGAGGGCCTGGTGAAGCGGTTCGGGACGAACATCGCGGTCGCCGGGGTGGACCTCGCGGTACCCACCGGGGGCGTGTACGGCGTCCTCGGACCCAACGGGGCCGGCAAGACCACCACCATCCGGATGCTCGCCACCCTGCTGGAGATCGACGGCGGCACCGCCCGGGTCCTCGGGCACGACGTGGCCCGCGAGGCCGACGCCGTCCGCAGCAAGGTCTCGCTCACCGGCCAGTTCGCCTCCCTCGACGAGGACCTGACCGGCACCGAGAACCTGCTCCTGCTGGCCCGGCTGTTCGGCTTCTCCCGGGCCGCGGCCCGGGCGCGTTCCGAACAACTGCTCACCGCGTTCGACCTGAGCGAGGCCGGCTCGCGCCAGGTCAAGACCTTCTCCGGCGGTATGCGCCGGCGCCTCGACATCGCCGCCAGCATCATCGTCACACCCGAGCTGATATTCCTCGACGAACCGACCACCGGGCTCGACCCGCGCAGCCGCAACCAGGTCTGGGAGATCGTCCGGGCGCTCGTCGCCGGCGGCACGACCGTCCTGCTGACCACCCAGTACCTCGACGAGGCCGACCAGCTCGCCGACCGCATCGCGGTGATCGACCACGGCAAGGTGATCGCCGAGGGCACCACCGGCGAGCTCAAGGCCTCGGTGGGATCCGGGGCGTTGCACGTCCGGGTCATGGACCCGTCCCAGCGGGCGGCCGCGGCGGTGCTGCTGACCGACGTGCTCGGGGTCGACGTGACCTCGGAGTCCGACCCGGCGGCGCTGACCGCCCGGATCAGCGACCCGAAGCGGGTGTCGCTGGCCCTGCCCGCGCTGGACGACGCCGGGATCGCGGTCGCGACGTTCGCCCTCGGCCAGCCCAGCCTGGACGAGGTGTTCCTGGCACTGACCGGCCACCCCGCGGAGTCCGAGTCCGGCTCCGCATCCGAGAACGACCCCACCGCACTGAAGGAGACCGCATCATGACCTCGACGACGGTGGCGAGCCCCACGGCGGCCGCGGTGGGCGACGTCCTGCAGCTGACCGGTCCACGACCGGCCCGGCCCAGCGCGTTGTCGGCATCGCTGTCCTTCGGCTGGCGGGCGCTGCTCAAGATCAAGCACGTGCCCGAGCAACTGTTCGACGTGACCATGTTCCCGATCATGTTCACGCTGATGTTCACCTACCTGTTCGGCGGCGCCCTGGCCGGTTCCACCGCCGACTACCTGCAGTTCCTGCTGCCCGGGATCCTGGTGCAGACGGTCGTGATGATCACCATGTACACCGGACTGACCCTGAACAAGGACATCTCGGCGGGCGTCTTCGACCGGTTCCGGTCGCTGCCGATCTGGCGTCCGGCCCCACTGGTCGGCGCGCTCTTCGGGGACGTCGTCCGGTACACGATCGCGTCGACGATCGTGCTGCTGCTCGGCCTGGTCCTCGGCTTCCGGCCCGCGGGCGGCGTGGTCGGGGTGCTCGCAGCCGTGCTCCTGCTGCTGCTGTTCTCGTTCAGCATGTCCTGGATCTGGACGATGATCGCGATGGTGATGCGCAGCGAGCAGTCCGTGATCGGCGTGTCGATGATGATCCTGTTCCCGCTGACCTTCGCCAGCAACATCTTCGTGGACCCGGCGACCATGCCGGGCTGGCTGCAGGCCTTCGTCAACGCCAACCCGATCACTCACCTGGTGTCCGCCATCCGGGGCCTGATGGCGGGCAGCGTCGAGATCGGCGAGCTCGCGATGGTGTTCGGCTGGTGCGCCGGCTTCATGCTGATCTTCGGACCGCTCACCATGCGGCTGTACAACCGGAAGTCGTGACCGTGGTGACGCCGTCGGTGACCGTGCTCGGTCAGGGATCCGCGTCGGCCACGCCGGACCTGATGCGGGTGACCGTGACGGTGGAGGTGCGGCGGCCGGACGTGGCGGGCGCCTTCGCGCGGGCCGGGGTCGCGGCCCGCGCGGTTTCGGCGGCGCTGCGGGACGCGGGCGTCGCGGACGCGGACCTGTCGACCACCGGCCTCGGGGTGCAGGCCGACACCGTCTGGCAGGAGAACCATGGCCAGAAGGTGGTCGGCTACCTCGCGAGCAGCACCCTGTCGGTCACGCTCCGGGACCTGTCGGATCCGGGGCGGGTGATCGCGGACTGCGTCGCCGCAGGCGGGGACGACGTCCGGCTCGGCGGGCTCGACCTGGGCCTCGCCGACCAGTCCGACCTGCTCGCCCGGGCCCGCGAGGCCGCCTACGCGGACGCACGCGCGAAGGCCGAGCAGTACGCGCGGCTGTCCGGGCGCGCCCTCGGCGCGGTGCTCGAGGTGACCGAGACACCCGACGCGCCGGGGCCGCGGCCGATGCTGCGGGCGATGGCCGCCCCCGCCTCCGACGCCTCGATGCCCGTCGAGCGCGGCGAGAGCACGGTCGCCGCCTCGGTTCGGGTGTGCTGGGCGCTGGCCTGACGCCGCAGACCTCTCCGACACGCGGAAGGCCCCGACGCACCTGCGTCGGGGCCTTCCGTCAGATCTGAGGAGATCTAGACCTTCGCGTACTCCTCGTCCAGCTCGGACGGCCCGAGGTCGATGGTGGTGCGCAGCGGCTTGTTCGGCAGGAAGACCACCGCGACCACGGTGATCACCGAGACCGCCGCCGAGACCAGGAAGATCAGCCCGGTGGCGTCGCCGTAGGACATCCGGACGACCTCCTGCACCGGCTCGGGGAGCACCGCCAGGTTCAGGTTGCCGCCGCCCTGACCGTGGGTGTCGATGCCGAGCGTCGCGAGGCCCGTCGCGGTCAGTTCGGAGACGCGGGTGGCCAGGACCGATCCGAGAACCGAGACGCCGATCGCGCCGCCGAAGGTCCGGAAGAACGCCACCACACTGCTGGCCGCGCCGATGTCCTGCACGCTGACGGTGTTCTGCACCGCGAGCACGACGTTCTGCATCAGCATGCCGGTACCCAGACCCAGCACCGCGATCATCGCCCCGATCACCCACATGTGCGTCTCGTGGTCGACGGTGCCCAGCATCAGGAAGCCGACGAGCTGCAGCACCGCGCCGGCCACGACGAAGCTCTTCCACTTGCCGAACTTGGTGATCAGCTGGCCGGAGCCGACGGTGCCCAGGAGCATGCCGAGGACCATCGGGATGGTGAGCAGGCCGGCCTCGGTGGGTGAGTACCCGCGGGCGGTCTGGAAGTACTGACCGAGGAACGTGGTGGCGCCGAAGAGCCCGACGCCGACGGCGACCGAGGAGATGATGGCCAGCGCGGTGGTGCGCTCCATGACGATCTTCAGCGGGATGATCGGCGACTTCGCGCGGCTCTCGACGAGGACCGTCAGCACGAGCAGCACCACGCCGGCGCCGACCATCAGGGCCGACTCGGTGGAGATCCAGTCGTAGTAGGCGGCCTTGCCGGCGAAGGAGACCCACACCAGCAGCACGGAGACGCCGGCGGTGAGCAGGGTGGCGCCGAGCCAGTCGATGGACACGTCGTCCTTGCGCACCGTCTCGATGTGCAGGGTCTTGTGAAGCAGGAACAGCGCGATCACGGCGAGCGGGACGCACACGAAGAAGCACCAGCGCCAGCCGAGGCCGTCGGCGATGACGCCGCCCGCGACCGGTCCGCCGGCCATGGCGACGGCCATGACGGCGCCCATGTAGCCGGAGTACCGGCCACGCTCACGCGGCGGGATGATGGTGCCGATGATCGCGACGACGAGCGCGGTCAGGCCGCCCATGCCGATGCCCTGGATCACCCGGGCGCCGAGCAGGACCGGCACGTTGTGGGACAGGCCCGCGATCACGGAACCGACCACGAAGATCACGATCGCGCTCTGGACCAGCAACTTCTTGTTGTACAGGTCGGCGAGCTTGCCCCAGATCGGAGTCGAGGCGGCGGTCGCCAGCAGCGAGGTGGTGATGACCCAGGCGTACTGGGTCTGGCTGCCGTTGAGGTCGCCGATGATCGTCGGCAGGGCCGTCGAGACGATGGTCGAACTGATCAACGCGGTGAACAGCGCGGCGAGCAGGCCGGCGAGGACCTCGAGGATCTGACGGTGAGTCATCAGCGGCGCGGCGCCCGGCGACGCCGACCGCGCCGCGGTGTTGTCTGTGCCTGTCATGGGCGTGTGTCCCCCCGGAAATCGGTTTCGGTGGCGGCCACGGTCTGCCGTGCCGTCGGGTTGACGAAGGTGTCCTTGAGCCGACGCAGCGACGCGAGCGCGGTGTCCGCCTCGTCCTCGCTCCACGAGTCGAGCAGTGCGGTCAGCCGCCGTGCGCGGTCCGCCCGGTTGTCCTCGAGCAGTCGCAGGCCCGACTCCGACGCCTGCACCAGGCAGGCCCGGCCGTCGTCGGGATCGGGACGGCGCTCGACGAAGCCGGCGTCGAAGAGGTCGGCGATCTGCCTGCTCAGCGACGACTGGCTCACGCACAGGCCGGCGGCAAGGTCGCCCTGCCGGCGCGGTCCCCCGGTGGCCAACGAGTGCAGGACCCCCAGCAACGCCGGGGGCAGTCCGGTCTCGTCGTCCGCGAGCAGGACGTTGCGCAGCACCCTGCCGAAAAGGAACACCTCCTCGACGAGGTTCTCCGCGGTGGCGGGGTGTACCGACATTTCAATCCTCAAGGTAAAGAGTCATTAATGATGCTTGCAGTAAGCAACTATATATTGGTTGCATTACCCACACAATTGGCTGTGACGGACCAGACACGGCCCCACCGCGCTCGGGACGGGCGGAGAACCGGTGGTGTCGCCGGTCGGACACCGGCAATCCCCGCACTAGGCAACGGACCGAGCAGTTGCTAGGTTCGATGACCCGTACAACATTCGGAGGCTCTGTGTTACGTACGTCACGTGCTGTCGTCCTTGCGCTGTCCCTGGTCGCGTTGGTGTTGCCGTTCGGGGCAGGTGGCGCTCAGGCCCAGCCGCTGCCCGAGAACTACAACTTCTTCGCGGGCATCCCGGACGAGCTGACCAACCCCGGCGGGTCGCTGCCCGGATCGAACGACTTCTCGTGCAAGCCGTCGGCGGAGCATCCACGGCCGGTGGTACTGGTGCACGGCACCGGGGGTTCGCAGCAGACCAACTGGGGCGCATACGTCCCGATGCTCAAGAACGCCGGCTACTGCGTGTTCGCCCTGACCTACGGCGCCATTCCGGGTGCGCCGTGGCCGATCTCGGCGATCGGCGGGATGGGTCCGATCGGTGAGAGCGCCGCCCAGTTCAAGACCTTCGTCGACCGGATCCGCTCGTCGACCGGTGCACAGACGGTGGATGTCGTCGGCCACTCGCAGGGCACGATCATCCCGACCTACTACCTCAAGCAACTGGGCGGTGAGGGGACCATCACCAACTACGTCTCCATCGCTCCCCCGTGGCGCGGCCTCACCACGCTCGGTGCGGACGGACTCCCCGCGCTCGCGAAGCGACTGGGCGTGCCGGAGTCCTCGATACCCGTGTGCCAGGCGTGTGGCGAGATGACGGCCGAATCCGAGGTGGTCAAGAAGGTCAACGCCGGCGGCACCCCCTACGTCGAGGGCGTGAACTACACCAACATCTCCACCCGCTACGACGAGGCCATCCGGCTCGAACAGGGCCAGGTCCCGGGCCCGCCCGGCTACAACGTGACAAACATCGTGGTGCAGGACACGTGCTCGCAGGACTACTCCGAGCACGCGGCGATCGCGGGATCCAGGCGCGCGGCCTACATGACGCTCAACGCCCTGGACCCGGCGCACCCACGCGAGGTGCCGTGCATGTTCGTGCCCCCGTTCAGCGGCTGACCACAGCGTCCCTCTGAGGAGACGGTGCCGGCCGGTGCCTCCCGGGCCGGCCGGCACCGTGCCCGCACACCGGTGCCCTACCTCGTCAACAGCGCCAGGCACTCCACATGATGGGTGAGCGGGAAGGCATCGAACGCCCGCACCTGCTCGAGCCGGTAGCCCTGCGCCAGGTACAACCCCACGTCGCGGCCGAACGCCGCCGGGTCGCAGCCGATGTGCACCACCCGCTCCGCGCCCGCCGCGGCGACCGCCTCGACCACCTCGCGGCCCGCACCAGCCCGCGGCGGATCCAGCACCACCGTCCGGACCGGACCGGGCAACTCGCCGACCACGGTTTCGACCCGATCCGCCCGCAACTGCACCTGGCCCAGGTCGCCGAGCGCGCGCCTGCCGTCCTCGACCGCGCCGCGGCCGGACTCCACCGACATCACCAGGCCTCGCTCGCCGACCCGGCTCGCCAGTTCCGCGGCGAACACACCGACCCCGCCGTAGAGGTCCCAGGCGGTGTCCCCGGGGGTCAGACCCGACCACTGCCCCACCGCGTCCGAGTAGGCGGCGGCTGCGCCGCGGTGCGCCTGCCAGAACCCGGTCGCGGACAGCTCCCAGGTCCTCTCCCCCACCCGCTCCACCGCGCGGCCGGTGCCGAAGGCCACCCGCTCGCGGCGGGGCCGCGCCGAGGCCGCCCGCCGGGCCATGGCGCCGCGGCGGCCGGGACTGCGCCTGCCGGTCTGCGAGATCCGGGCCGGCTCGATCTCCACCACGTGCCGCGTGCCGTCCGCGTCGACGGTGACCTGCAGCTCGCCGCCGGGGCGCCAGCTCTGCTCCGCGAGCCCTGCGAACGCCCCCGCCACCGCCTGCGGGCACGCCAGTTCGGTGACAACCGCGCTGCTGCGGTACCCGTGGAAACCGGCCGCCCCCTGCCCGTCGACGGCCAGCCGGACCCGGGTGCGCCAGCCGGTACCGTCGCCCGTGCCGGGCAGCTCCTCGACCTCGACGTCCCACTCCAGGCCCGCCAACCGGCGTAGCTGCTCGGCCACCACCGCGGCCTTCATCGACCGACCGGCGGCCGGCGTCGCGTGCGAGTAGTCGCAGCAGCCCGCGCCGCCCGGCCCGGAGATCGGGCACAGCGGCGCCACCCGGTCCGCGGAAGCCTCGAGCACCTCGACGGCGTCGGCCCGGCAGAACGAGCCGCCGCGGTCCTCGGTGACCCGGGCCCGGACCAGTTCGCCCGGCAGCCCGTGCCGGACGAACACCACCCGTCCCTCGTGACGGGCCACGCATAACCCGCCGTGCCCCGGATTGCCCAGGCGCAGATCGAATTCCAGCCCGAACCAGTTCTCGCTCATCTACCTACTTGCCTTCCGGTGCGTCGAAACCCCGACGCGTCGCGCCCGGTGCCGCCGACGGTTCGACCCGTCGGGCGCGTTCACGGGCCTTCTCCGACGAACTGAGCTGCCAGGGCACGCTGGTGACCATCACGCCGGGCTGGAACAGCAGCCGGCTCTTGAGCCGCAGCGCGCTCTGGTTGTGCAGGATCTGCTCCCACCAGTGCCCGACCACGTACTCGGGGATGAAGACCGTCACCACGTCCCGCGGCGAGTCCCGACGGACCCGCCGGACGTAGTCCAGGATCGGCTTGGTGATCTCCCGGTACGGGGACTCGATCACCTTGAGCGGCACCGTGACGTCGCTGCGCTCCCACTCGCGCACCAGGGCACGGGTGTCCGGCTCGTCGACGTTGACCGTCACCGCCTCGAGGGTGTCCGGCCGGGTGGCGCGGGCGTAGGCCAGCGCGCGCATCGTCGGCATGTGCAGCTTGGACACCAGGACGATCGAGTGGGTCCGACTGGGCAGCACGCCGTCCCACTCCTGCTCGTCCAGTTCGGCGGCGACGTTGTCGTAGTGCCGCCGGATCGACTTCATCACCAGGAAGATCGCGATCATCGCGACGATCGCGATCCAGGCGCCGGCGGCGAACTTGGTGAGCAGCACGATGATCAGCACCGCGCCGGTCATGGCCAGGCCGATCGAGTTGATCACCCGGGAACGATGCATGCGCCGGCGCTGCGCCGGATCGGTCTCGGACTTCAGGTGCCGGGTCCAGTGCCGGATCATGCCGGTCTGGCTGAGTACGAACGAGACGAAGACGCCGACGATGTAGAGCTGGATCAGCTTGGTGACCTCGGCCCCGAACACCACCACGAACGCGATCGCCGCGCCGGAGAGGAACAGGATGCCGTTGCTGAACGCGAGCCGGTCGCCGCGGGTGTGCAGCTGGCGGGGCAGGTAGCGGTCCTGGGCCAGGATGGAGCCGAGCACCGGGAAGCCGTTGAAGGCCGTGTTGGCGGCCAGCACCAGGATCAGCGCGGTGACGATCGCGATGAAGTAGAAGCCGATCGGGAAGCCGGCGAACACCGCCTCCGCCAGCTGCGCGATGAGCGTCTTCTGCTGGTAGCCCTCGGGCGCGCCGACCAACTGCTCCGCAGGGTTGTGGGCGTACACGATCCCGATCTTCTGGGCCAGGATGATGATGCCCATCAGCAGCACGATCGCAAAGGTGCCGAGCAGCAGCAGCGTGGTCGCGGCGTTGCGGGACTTAGGCTTCTGGAATGCGGGAACGCCGTTGCTGATCGCCTCGACGCCGGTCAGCGCGGCACAGCCCGAGGAGAACGCGCGGGCAATCAGAAACGCGAACGCGATCCCGTACAGGTGCTGGTCCTCGGCGTTCAGGACGAACCCGGACGAGACCGCGCGCACGTCGTCACCGAGCACGTAGATCCGGAACAGCCCCCATCCGAGCATCACGAACATACCCACGATGAAGGCGTAGGTCGGGAGCGCAAACGCGGTGCCGGACTCCCGGATGCCGCGCAGGTTGATGGCGGTGAGCAGCACGATGGCGGCGACCGCGAACAGCACCTTGTGGGTCGCGACGAACGGCACCGCCGAACCGATGTTGGACGCCGCCGAGGAGATCGAGACCGCCACGGTGAGCACGTAGTCGACCATCAGGGCGCTGCCGACGGTCAGCCCGGCATTCGGACCGAGGTTGGTCGTCGCCACCTCGTAGTCGCCGCCGCCGGACGGGTAGGCGTGCACGTTCTGGCGGTAACTCGCCACCACAACCGCCATCACGACGCAGACGGCGAGGCCGATCCACGGGGTGTACGCATATGCCGAGATGCCGGCCACCGACAGCACCAGGAAGATCTCCTCGGGTGCGTAGGCGACCGACGACATCGCATCGGATGCGAACACGGGCAGCGCAATCCGCTTCGGCAAGAGGGTGTGCCCCAGCTTGTCGCTTCGGAACGGTCTACCCACCAACAGCCGCTTCGTGGCGGTCGAGAGCTTTGACACTGGCAAAGCGTAAGCCGTCGGAACCGATCCAGTGCCATCGCACGCCAACTCGCGGTCCAATACGGACAACGGCACGGGCCGGCGACAGGCGAATACCGACGGCACGCGGCACCGCCGCGGCGGGGGCGGTAGCGTTCCACCGACCGGTCGCCGCCACCGCGGCGACCCCAACCAGAGCGTCGGGAGACCGACGAGCGGAGGCCAGCGGTGTATGTAGTCGTGATGGGGTGCGGCCGAGTCGGATCTGCCCTCGCGGCGGGTCTGAGCCGGATCGGCCACGAGGTCGCAATCATCGACCGGGACCCCGAGTCGTTCCGCCGGCTCGACCCCGAGTTCACCGGCACGCGGGTGGTCGGCATGGGATTCGACCGCGACGTGCTGATCAAGGCCGGCATCGAGCGGGCCGAGGCGTTCGCGGCGGTGTCCTCCGGCGACAACTCGAACATCATCTCCGCCCGGGTGGCCCGGGAGACCTTCGGCGTCAGCCGGGTCGTCGCGCGGATCTACGACGCCAAGCGCGCCGCCGTGTACGAACGCCTGGGCATCCCGACCGTCGCGACCGTGCCGTGGACGACCGACCGGTTCCTGCACCACCTCACCCGGGAGTCCGACACCACCAAGTGGCGCGATCCCACCGGCACCGTGGAGGTGGCCGAACTCGCGTTGCACGAGGACTGGGTGGGGCACTCGGTCGCGGAGCTCGAGGAATTCACCGCCTCGCGGGTGGCCTTCCTGATCCGGTTCGGCACCGGCGTGTTGCCGGACCGCAAGACCGTCATCCAGGCCGACGACCAGGTGTACGTCGCCGCGGTGTCGGGGCGGGCCGCCGAGGCCCTCGCCCTGGCCGCGACCCCGCCGCCGGTGGACGCGTGAGCGCCCCCGCCGCGGCAGCGGCAGTGGCATCAGCCGCGGCGCCGGCCGTGACCTGTCCGTCCACCAACCTGATCGGAGGGACCCGATGAGGGTCGCAATCGCTGGAGCCGGTGCCGTCGGGCGGTCGATCGCCCGCGAGCTGATCCGCAGCGAGCACCACGTCATGTTGCTCGAACGCAAGCTCGAGCACGTCGAGCCCGATGTCCTGCCCGAGGCGCTGTGGGTGCACGCCGACGCCTGCGAGCTCGCGCTGCTCGAGGCGGCGAAGCTCGAGTCCTACGACGTGATGATCGCGGCGACCGGCGACGACAAGGCGAACATCGTGGTCAGCCTGCTCGCCAAGACCGAGTTCGCGGTCCGGCGCGTCGTTGCGCGGGTCAACGACCCCCGCAACGAGTGGCTCTTCGACGAGTCCTGGGGCGTCGACGTCGCGGTGTCGACGCCGCGGATGCTGGCCTCGCTGGTCGAGGAGGCCGTCTCCGTGGGTGACCTCGTCCGCCTGATGACCTTCCGGCAGGGCCAGGCGAACCTGGTGGAGATCACCCTGTCCGACGACACCCCGCTGGCCGGCAAGCCGGTGCGAAAGATCCAGCTGCCCCGCGACGCCGCCCTGGTGACCATCCTGCGCGGCGGCCGGGTGATCGTGCCGCAGCCCGACGACCCGATCGAGGGCGGAGACGAGCTGCTGTTCGTGGCGTCCCACGAGGTGGAGGACGAACTGCGCGAGGCGGTCGGTGTCCGGCGCCTGAGCTGACGGCCCCGTTCCGTTCGGCGAAGTCCCCGCCGACCGGTCCCCTATGTCACATTTGGTGTCCCTGGATACCGAATGTGACATAGGGGAGCGCGTAGGAGCGGAGCCTGCGGAGCGACCGGCTCCGGTCAGCGGGTGCGGCCGCCCGGCTTCAACGCTCCCGGCGGCAGTGCCGGCGCGGGCAGCTGCGGACCGTCGTAGGCGTTGACCACCCCGAATCCGGTGCCGCTCGAGTACTCGGTTCGGGCGGCGACGATCTCCTCGTGGCTGCGGGCCACGAAGTTCCACCACATCACGATCTGCTCCTCGAACGGTTCGCCGCCGAGCAGCATGACCCGCGATTCCACCTCGCCGTGCACGGCGAGCTCGGTGCGTCCGCAGCCGAGGTAGAGCATCGACCCCGGCCCGACCTGGACCCCGTCGAAGACGACGACGCCCGACATCACGAGCACCGCATGCTCGAAGTCACGCTCGAGGGGCAACCGGGCGGTCACCCCGCTGCCGACGGCAAGGTCGGCGCCGACCAGCGGGCTGAAGGTGGTGCCCGGCGAGCGGGCCCCGTCCACCTCGCCCAGGATCACCGTGGTGTGGTGGCCCCGCCCGGAGAGCGCCGGCAGCTCGGCGTGGTGCTCCCAGGACGGCGCGGTGAAGCGGTCCCGGTCCGGCAGTGCCACCCACAGCTGGACGCCGTGCAGGAGCGGGCTGTGCCCGGCGGGGCTGTGCTCGGCGTGGGAGATGGCCCGACCCGACGTCATCAACCCCAGCTCGCCGGGACAGAACTGCTGGTCGCTGCCGATGCTGTCGCGGTGCCGGATCTCCCCCTCCAGCAGCCAACTGACGGTCTGCAGGCCGGTGTGCGGGTGCGGCGGCACCGCCATGCCGGGCTCGGACTCGATGTCGTCGGGACCGTAGTGGTCGACGAAGCACCACGCGCCGACGAGGCGCCGGCCCAGGTTCGGCAGTATCCGGCGGACCGGCGTGTTGCCCAACATCACCTCGCGGCCCGCGTACGTCTCCAGAACCGGGGTGGCTGCCGTGTCACCGAGCCCGCCGCAGACGGTCTCGCGGGGCGCGGTTTCCAGGTTGCTCATGCCTCGACGGTACGGGCGTCGTCAAGGCCTGCGAGGGGCGCACCGAGCGAATGGAAATGGACGTTTGTTTCATTAATCGGCGGACCGATTGGAGCGTGTAGCAGAAATTGCCGGCGATATACCGGGACATCCGATTTTCAATTCACAACGACACGCAATTGTGAGGTCCGTCTACCTGTCGCGGGAATTCCCGGTCTCGGTCCCGTCGACGTCGGAGACATCACTTTCGGCCTCCGCAACTGCCGTGTCGGCACTCGCCGCGTCGTCGGCATCGAGGCCGGCCGCGTCCACCACCCGGTCGGCCCGCCGGACCGCCCACACCGTGACCACCATGACCAGGGCCGTCAACGGCCAGCCCATCGCGATCCGGGAGAAGGCCAGCCAGCCGGTGTGGTCGGTGTCGTAGAGCTGCGACTGCACCAGGTACCGGGCGCCGAAGACCAGCGCCCAAGCCGCGGTCGCGATGTCGTAGGCCCGCACCGCTGGTCGGGCGCGTCGCCAACTGTTGCCGTGGCCGTTGAGGAAGCCCCACAGCACACCGACCAGGGGCCAGCGCGCGAGGATCGACACCAGGAACACCCCGGCGTACAGCAGGCTGGTGTAGATCCCGAACAGGAAGTAGCCCTTGGCGTCACCGGTCCGGTGCGCGATGAAGGCGCACACACCGACACCGATGAAGCCGGAGATCGCCGGCTGGACGGTCCCCTTGACCGCCAGGCGCCACACGAGGACGACAGCCGCCGCGCCGAGCGCGGCCCAGATCGCGGCGGTCAGCCCCCAGATGCTGTTGACCGGCACGAACAGCAGGATGGGCAGGGTCGAGTAGACCAACCCACTGATCCCGCCGAGTTGCTCGAGGATGGTCTGCTGATCCCGCTGCGCGTCTGCCACCACACGAGGGTGCCACAGACGGGCGACTGGGTTACGAGTCGCCTTGCAGCTCGTAGTAGGGGTTGTAGATGACCTTCAGCCCGTTGCGGTCGCCGAGGCGCCCTCGGACCAGGATCTTCTTCCCCGATTCGATGCCCGCGATGCGGCGGCGACCGAACCACACCAGGGTCACCGCGTCGGTGCCGTCGAAGAACTCGGCCTCCACGCTGGCGGCCGACGCCTTGGGACAGGCCGCGACCGCGCGCAGCCGCCCGTACATGGTGACCTCTTCACCACAAGCACAGTCACGGGCGCGTTGAGCGCCCGACGCATGTGCCGACTCGGCCATCATCTCCTCGGCATCGAGCTGATCGATGTCCTCGGTGAGTCGATGGGTGAGCCGACGGAAGTAGCCGGTGGCCGCGAGTGCCATAACGCGCTCCTGGAGCATGTGCGGGGCGACGGTCGCTCCGCGTGAAAGGGCTGTATATCCGCAACTGTAGCCCCGATCGCAGACGTCAACCCACACCGCCCGAGTGACCCGCCTCACGCACGAGGCAGTATCGACGTATGCCACATCAGAAGTTGCCGCCCGTCGCGGTGGTCCTGCCCGGAACCGGATCCGACGCCGCCTTCGCCACGAGGGCGTTCACCGACGCGTTGTCGCAGGTGGGAGTGCGGGTGATCGCGGTCGAACCGAATCCGCGGCGGGTGGTCGGCAGCTACCTCGACGCCCTCGACGAGGCGGCCGCGGAGCACGGCTCGATCCTCGCCGGCGGCGTCTCCATCGGCGCCGCCGTGGCCCTCGCCTGGGCCGCCGAACACCCGTCCCGCACGGCGGGCGTGCTGGCGGCGCTGCCGGCCTGGACCGGGTCCCCGGAAGGCGCACCCGCGGCCATGAGCGCCGCCTACACGGCCGGCCGACTCCGGGCCGAAGGCCTCGACGCCGTCACCTCGGCGATGATCGAGACCAGCCCGGCCTGGCTGGGCGGTGAACTCGAGCGGTCCTGGCGCTCGCAGTGGCCGCACCTGCCGTCGGCTCTGGACGAGGCGTCCGGCTACCGGGGGCTGACCGAGGCGGAGATGGCACGGATGACGGTTCCCGTCGGCATCTGTGCGGCGACCGACGACCCGGTTCACCCGCACGAGGTGGCCTCGGAGTGGGCGGCGGCGCTGCCCGTCGCCGCCGTCGCGACGACCACCCTGGACGCGATCGGCGCCGATGCCGGGGTGCTGGGACGGGCCTGCCTGACGGCCCTGAGCGACGCCCTGTCCCGGCGGCCCGTGGGCTGACCGGCCCCCGCCCCTAGCTGCTGACTCGGCGCCTAATGGCCGAGCTGCTGCATGGCCGATCCCCCGCCGCCCGGACGCTGTTCGGGCGGCTGGACGGCCGGTTCCTCGGGCAGCACGGCGGCCTGCTCGGGCACCGGCGGCTGCTGTTGCTGCTGTTGCTGCTGGACCTGCTGTTGTTGCTGCTGCGCGAGCTCCTGCTCCTGCTGGGCCTGCAACTGCTGCTGCTGCGCCGCGATCAACTGCTCCGCGAGCATCTGCGGCAGCACCACGGGCAACGGGGTGCGCACCGGGTGCGGCTCGTCGCCGCGCTGGACGACGGTGTCGCGCAGGACCTCCCGCGCCGACTCGGCGAGCGGCGAGTCCAGGCCCACGGACCCGGCCGGACCGGCCACGACGCACCGGATCATCCACCGGTAACCGTCCACGCCGATGAAGCGCAGGTCCGCACCGGGGGTGACGGCGTGCAGCTCACGTCCCCAGGGACCGGATTCCACGCTCACCGCGGCGTTGTCGTTGCGCAGCGAGTCGGCCAGGTCCGCGGCGACCTCGCGCCACTGACCGGCGGACTTCGGCGCGGCGTACGCCGCCACCGTGATCCGACCCAGCACGGTCACCAGGTGGACGGCCTGGGGCGTGCCGTCCGGCGCCATCTCCACCTGGATCTGGCCGCCCTCGGGCATCGGCACCAGCACCGACCCGAGGTCGAGGCGAGGGCCGTTCTCGCCCTCGGTCGGCTCCGCGCCGTCGAGGTCCGCCAGGTCGTAGGGGCCGCGGTCCTCGACACCCGTCGGCGCGTCCACGTCGACCTCCGCCGCGGCATCGTCGCGCAGGTCCGCGAAACGGTCCGCTGCCGCGTCCTGCGCAGCGTCCTTCTTCTTACGTCCGAACATCAATGCGCCTCTTCCTGGGGCAGTGCCGACACCGCATGCAGGATCGCATGACCGCCGGTGGAGCCGTGACCTGCCTCACCCCGACTGGTCTCGTCGAGCGAGTCGACCTCGACGAAGGTGACCAACTCGACGCGCTGGACCAGCAGCTGAGCGATGCGGTCGCCGCGCCGGATCTCGACCGCGGTGCGAGTGTCGTGGTTGATCAGGCAGACCTTGATCTCCCCGCGGTAGCCGGCATCGACCGTGCCGGGCGTGTTGACCACCGACAATCCGGACTTTGCGGCCAGGCCGGAACGGGGATGGATCAGCCCGACCGTGCCGACCGGCAGCGCAATGGCGATGCCGGTGCCGACCAGCACGCGTTCGCCTGGCTCGATGGTCACATCGACGGTCGAACACAGGTCGACGCCGGCGTCCCCCTCGTGCGCCCGTGTCGGGACCGGCATCTGGGGATCGAGGCGCAGCAGCTCGATGGCAGGAAGATCGTTCACGTGCACCGAGACTACTCTGGATGCGTGCCCGAGAACCCGCAACATGCCCCTGCCGCCTCCCACGACCCGGCCACCGCGCCGCGGTACTCCGAACGCCTGTGGGTTCCGATCTGGTGGTGGCTCGCCGGCCTCGGGGTGGCCGGCCTGCTGGCCGCCGAGATCCACATGGGCGCGCCCGGACTGTTCGCCTGGCTGCCCTACGTGCTGCTGTTCCCGTTCCCGGTGTGGGGACTGCTGTGGCTCAGCCGCCTCCGCGTCGAGGTCGTCGACGGGGCGCCCGGCAGCCCGGGTGAACTCCGCGTCGGCCGGGCCCGGCTGCCGCTCGACGTCATCTCCCGGGTCGCGGTGGTTCCCGGCACCGCGAAGTCCGCGGCCCTGGGGCGTCAGCTCGACCCGACCGCCTTCGTCCAGCACCGGACCTGGGTCAAGCCGATGGTGCTGATCGTGCTCGACGACCCGGAGGATCCGACGCCGTACTGGCTGGTCAGCACGCGTCACCCGGAGAAGCTCGCGGCGGAACTCGGCGGCCGCTGACCGCGCCCCCCGCTCGACCCGGAGCGGCCCGATCGAAGAACGAGAGCGGTGCCCGGCCATGGAGGCCGGGCACCGCTCTCGTGGTTCGGGGCACGCGCGCGCATCTGGGCTGGATGCGGCCGCGCTACGCCACGGCCGGACCCGTCACGGTCCGGCCACAGCACACGGCGCCACTCGCACCGCGGCACGTCTGCATCGTCGTCAGGCGGCGCAGTCCATGCAGATCAGCACGCCGTCGGCGTCGCTGGCGAGCCTGCTCCGGTGGTGCACCAGGAAGCAGCTCGAGCAGGTGAACTCGTCGGCCTGCTTCGGTACGACCCGGACGGACAGTTCTTCGCCGGACAGATCCGCGCCGGGCAGCTCGAAGGACTCCGCCGTATCCGACTCGTCGACGTCGACCACCGCGGACTGTGCCTCGTTGCGCCGAGCCTTCAACTCCTCGAGTGAATCCTCCGATACCTCGTCGGATTCCGAACGCCTCGGTGCGTCGTAGTCGGTTGCCATCTCGTCTTCCCCTCGTCCTCTCTGATGATTCGATCCCGTTCACCGCGTCCCGTGGGACACGTGGCTGCATAACGCGTTGGTTCCCGAAATGGTGCCCAGAAGTTAACGTCAGCAAATATGACTTGTGCCACATTCACAGTCGACTCCCAACTATCGACACCCACGTTCTGTCAGCATGGGGCCGCCAGACAATAGCCGAACTCGGCGCAAATGTCGCAGTCCTATTCGTCGAGGCCCGAAAACCGTCCGACAATCGAGATAAACGCCGACGGGAAGCGAGACATTCCGGGCATCGTGACGGCCGCCGCCGCCGCCCGCCGCGACGCGCCGACCCGCGCCGGACGCCAGGCTCACGGCTCTCTAAGCTGTCCTTCTCTACAGTGGGTCGAGCTTTGCGCTGGGACTCGTTCCCGAGCACCATCCAGCGAGTTGCACCCAGCGAGTCGGTCGCCGCCTGCGGTAACCGGCACCCGAACACCGAGAGGTCAGGACGAATCGTGGTTTCACTGATCGCCGATGGGCACAGCAGCGACGAGAACGGCCGGCCGTTCCGACGCCGTCGCGCCCTGCCCGTCGTCGCCCTGCTCGGCGTTCTCGCGGTGCTCGGCTCCGTCCTGTGGTTCCGGATCCTCACCAAGGACGAGGTGCTCTCCGCCACGGTCACCTGCAACCTGCCGCAGACACCCGCGACACTGGACCCGGACGCGCCCGCCCCGCAGCCACTCGGCGCGAAGGTCAATCCCGACACCATGCTCGACGTCGAACCGGCCGCGCTGTCGGCCACCCGGGTCCGGGTGTTCAACGCGAACGGCGAGCGCGGTCAGGCCGCCCACGTCGCCTCGCAGCTGAGCGACTACGGATTCGCCAGCGCCCCCGACGTGCAGGTCGGCAACGACCCCGTCTACGTCGACCAGAACATGCAGTGCCAGGGCCAGATCCGGTTCGGCCCGAACGGAATGGCGGCGGCCAGCACGCTGTGGCTGATCGAGCCCTGCGCCGAGCTCATCCAGGACGAGCGCGCGGACGACAGCGTGGACCTGGCGCTGGGAACCTACTTCCGGGAACTGCAGCCGAACACCGACGCCGAGGAGGTGCTCGCCTCGCTGAAGAACCCCGCGCCCGGCGGAAGCGCCACGGCGCCGGTGGACATCGACCTGCTCAAGGCAGCCCGCACCACGCGCTGCTGAGCCGCCCCGGGCTGCGTCGGCCCGGCGACCCTCACGCCGGGATCGGCGCGAACACCCCCAGCTCGTCAAACATCGCGTCCAACTCGGCCGCGATGCCGGGTGCGGCGGCGACTGTCACCAGCCCGTCGTCGCTGGTCGAGTCCGGCGCGGGCAGTCGCACCTCCGCTCCCGCCTCCGACGCGATCAGCGCGCCCGCCGCCCAGTCCCAGGGGCTCAGGCCGTGCTCGAAGTGCGCGTCCACCCGGCCGGTCGCGACCATGCACAGGTCCAGCGCCGCGGACCCGATCCGGCGGATGTCACGCACCCGCGGCAGCACCGACGCGATCAACTCGCCCTGCCGGACGCGACGGCTCCGCGCGTACCCGAACCCGGTGGCCAGCAACGCCATTGACACGTCGGTGACCGGGTTGCAGCGCAGCGCGTGCACCTCGCCGGACGCCTCGTGCAGGCTGGCACCGCCACCCCGGGCGGCGGAGTAGACCGCGCCCGCCGCGACGTCGACCACGGCACCGGCCACGGAGACGCCGTCGACCTGCGCCGCGACCGACACCGCGAAAGCCGGGATCCCGTAGAGGAAGTTCACGGTGCCGTCGATGGGGTCGACGATCCACTGCACCCCGTCGACCCTGCCCGCGGCTCCCCCGCCCTCCTCGCCGAGTATCGCGTCCGCCGGGCGCCATCGGGCCAGCAGAGCGCGGACAAGCTCCTCCGTCTCGGTGTCGACGACGGTGACCGGGTCGGTCGGTGTGGACTTCGTCGCCACCGCCTCGTCGGTCTCGGCGGCGCCTCCGCCGACCGCGCCGAACACCTCGGGACGACGGACCCGCACGTGCTGGGCAGCCTCGACGGCGATCCGGACCGCCACGCCGCGCAACACCTCCGGGTCGTCGGAACCGGCCGACAGGTCGGGCGCCGGGAGAGCTCGGACAGCGGGATGGTTCTCGAAAAGTGGCACGCCCCATGGTGCCTCACCTCGATCCGGCCGCGCGAGTTCTTCCCTGGCCGTGCCGGCCGCAGGGTGCGGCCACTATGGTGGCCCCCATGGCTGAATCGGTGAACGACCTGTCCCCCGCCGTCGCGGCGGCCTCGGCGGGCGACGTCTCGGGGCGACGCGGGTTCGGCGTCGACGTCGGCGGCAGCGGCGTCAAGGGGGGTCTGGTCGACCTCGAGACCGGCGAGTTGATCGGTGACCGGATCAAGATCGAGACGCCGCAGCCCGCCACCCCCGACGCCATCGCCGCCACCGTCCGCGAGATCGTCACGCAGGCCGGCTGGGACGGCGAGGTCGGGCTCACGCTGCCCTCGGTGGTCACCGACGGCGTCGCACGGACCGCGGCGAACATCGACAAGTCCTGGATCGGCACCGACGCACGGGCCCTGTTCTCCGCGGCACTCAGCGGTCGCCCCGTGACCGTCCTCAACGACGCCGACGCGGCGGGCATCGCGGAGGACCGCTACGGCGCCGGCAAGGACGTCGACGGCGTCGTCGTGCTGCTGACCTTCGGCACCGGCATCGGCTCGGCGATCCTGCACCACGGCGTCCTGCTGCCGAACACCGAGCTCGGACACATGGAGGTGGACGGCAAGGAGGCCGAGCACCGGGCCGCGTCCTCGGTCAAGGAGCAGCAGGACCTGTCCTACAAGGACTGGTCGAAGGAGGTCACGCGGGTGCTGACCCGGTTCGAGGACCTGCTGTGGCCGGACCTGTTCATCGCAGGTGGCGGCATCAGCCGCAAGGGCGAGAAGTGGATTCCGCACCTGACGAACCGGACCCCGGTGGTGGCCGCCACGCTGCGCAACACCGCCGGCATCGTGGGCGCCGCGCTCGCCGCCCAGTCCACCCCGGCCCGCTGAACGGGCTGCGCCGCGCCGGCCTCCCGACCCCGCGGCGCTGCCTCTCGACCCCCGCAGCGCAGCGTCTCGACCCCGGAGCACACGCCCCGATCACCGCGTCGACCAGCATCTGGACATCAACGCCCGAATCGATAGTTACAATGGTGGGGCCCGGCTCGATGCCGGCGAAACTCAACTGACCTCTCCGCCGGAAAATCACTCTGGCGTGACGCCGCACGACACCGTCACGAAAGGGCGTACGTGGCCGCCACCGATACAAGTCAGACCGCCGAACCGAGCACCGAATCGGCGTCCGCCGAGGCGGCCACGGGCACCGCACCTGCGAAGAAGGCTGCAGCGAAGAAGGCCCCCGCGAAGAAGGCGCCGGCCAAGAAGGCCCCCGCCAAGAAGGCCGCCGCGAAGAAGGCCCCCGCCAAGAAGACGGCCGCGAAGAAGGCCCCCGCCAAGAAGGCCGCCGCGAAGGGTGACCCCGAGGGCCACGAGGACAACATCGACATGGCCGACCTCGAGGTCCCCGAGGGCGACCTCACCGACGAGGTGGTCGAGGTCGTCGCCGTCGAGGAGGACGAGGAAGAGACCGCCGAGCCGACCGAGAAGGACAAGGCCTCCGGAGACTTCGTCTGGGACGAGGAAGAGTCCGAGGCACTGCGCCAGGCGCGCAAGGACGCCGAGCTCACCGCGTCGGCCGACTCGGTCCGCGCGTACCTCAAGCAGATCGGCAAGGTCGCCCTCCTCAACGCCGAGGAGGAGGTCGAGCTCGCCAAGCGCATCGAGGCCGGTCTGTTCGCGACGCACAAGATGGGCAAGATGGCGGAGGCCGGCGAGAAGCCGACCCCCACCGATCGTCGCAACCTGAACTGGATCACCCGCGACGGCAACCGCGCCAAGAACCACCTGCTCGAGGCGAACCTTCGCCTCGTCGTCTCGCTGGCCAAGCGCTACACCGGTCGCGGCATGGCGTTCCTGGACCTGATCCAGGAGGGCAACCTCGGACTGATCCGCGCGGTCGAGAAGTTCGACTACACCAAGGGTTACAAGTTCTCCACGTACGCCACGTGGTGGATTCGCCAGGCGATCACCCGCGCGATGGCCGACCAGGCCCGCACCATCCGTATCCCGGTGCACATGGTCGAGGTCATCAACAAGCTCGGCCGCATCCAGCGTGAGCTGCTCCAGGACCTGGGCCGCGAGCCCACGCCCGAGGAGCTCGCCAAGGAAATGGACATCACGCCCGAGAAGGTGCTGGAGATCCAGCAGTACGCGCGTGAGCCCATCTCGCTCGACCAGACGATCGGCGACGAGGGCGACAGCCAGCTCGGCGACTTCATCGAGGACTCCGAGGCCGTGGTCGCGGTGGACGCGGTCTCGTTCACCCTGCTGCAGGACCAGCTGGCATCGGTGCTCGAGACGCTCTCCGAGCGCGAAGCCGGCGTCGTGCGCCTGCGCTTCGGTCTCACCGACGGCCAGCCGCGCACTTTAGACGAAATCGGTCAGGTCTACGGCGTCACGCGTGAGCGGATCCGCCAGATCGAGTCGAAGACGATGTCGAAGCTACGCCACCCGTCGCGTTCGCAGGTGCTCCGGGACTACCTGGACTAATCGGTCCCGACCAGACGACGAATGCCCCGTCACCGCGAAGGTGGCGGGGCATTCGTGTGTCCGGTCGACGGGTGCGGGCTCAGTCGCCGGCGGGCACCGGAGTGACGCCGGGACCGCCCGTCGAGCCCGGCACCAGGCGCAGCACCGCGCGGGCCGTCGGTTCGACCACCCGGGCGGCCACGGGACCGAGCACGGCCATCAGCAGCACGTAGGCGGTCGCGAGGGCCGCCAACTCCCCCTCGACCGCGCCGGCGGAGACCGCGAGCCCGGCGATGACGATCGAGAACTCGCCGCGGGCCACCAGCGCGGCGCCGGCCCGGGCCTGGCCCATCCTGGCGATCCCCTGCCGCCGCGCGGCCCACACCCCGGTCGCCACCTTGGTGAGGGTGGTGACCACCGCCAGCACCACCGCCCACCCCAGCACGGGCGGGATGGTGCCGGGATCGGTGTTCAGGCCGAACACGACGAAGAACATCGCCGCAAACAGGTCCCGTAGCGGCTCGAGCACCTTGGTGGCGTTGCGCGCGGTCGACCCCGAAATCGCGATGCCGAGCAGGAACGCCCCGACCGCCGCCGACACCTGCATCGCCGACGCGAGGCCCGCGACCAGCAACGCCGCGCCGAGCAGCTTGAGGAGGAAGACCTCCTTGTCCTTGCTGTCGACGACCGCGGACACGACGTGGCCGTACTTGAGCGCGATGACGAGCACCAGGGTGACCACGCACAGCGAGATGCCTACCGCCTTGAGGCCGCCGAGCAGGCTCACCCCGGCCAGCAGGGCGGTGAGGATGGGGAGGTAGACGGCCATCGCCAGGTCCTCGAACACCAGGATGGACAGCACCACCGGCGTCTCCCTGTTGCCGAGGCGGCCCAGGTCCCCGAGCACCTTGGCCACGATCCCCGACGACGAGATGTAGGTGACGCCCGCCATCACCATGGCCCCGACGGGACCCCAGCCGAGCATCAACGCGACCAGCGCTCCGGGTGTCGCATTCAGCACCAGGTCCAGGACGCCGCCCATCCAGGACTTGCGCAGCCCGGTCATCAGCTCCGATGCCGTGTACTCGAGGCCGAGCAGCAACAGCAGCAGCACCACGCCGATCTCGCTGGCCAGGTGCGAGAACGAGCCGATGTCACCGAGTTCGAGGAAGCCGCCCTCCCCGAAGCAGAGCCCGCCGACCAGGTACAGCGGAATCGGCGAGAGCCCGATCCGGCCGGCCAGCCGGCCGAGCACACCCAGGGCGAAGAACACCGCGCCGAGTTGGATCAGGGCCAGCGCGGTGCTGGTCACCGTCCACCCCGCGCAGGACTACCGGTGCGGAAGACCGACCTCATCCGTGATGCAGGATCTTCGTCGCACTGTCGAGGCCGTCGGCGGTGCCGACTGCCACCAGCAGGTCGCCCGCGGTGAGGTTGAAGTCCGGGGTCGGCGACGGGTATGCGTGCCCGGCGCGCATCACCGCGACCACGGACACCCCGGTCCGGGTCCGCAGTGCCGTCTCGCCCAGCGTCCGGCCGTCGAACGGGGAGTCGTCGACGATCGGCAGCTGCCGGGTGTTGATGCCGGCCAGCTCCCGGTGCTCCTCGCGCAGCTGCGCGACCAGCTGCGGGGCGCCCAGCAGATTCGCCAGCACCCCCGCCTCGTCACTGCTCAGCGGGATCGACGCCATGCACGCATCGGGGTCGTCCCGCTTCGAGATGATGAGGTCGGTCCCGCCGTCGCGATGACTGACGACACCGATGCGCCGCCCGGTGGTGGTCTCGAAGTCCTTGCGGATACCGATACCGGGAAGAGGGGTCACTTCCACGTTCATGCCACCACGGTAACCGTGTGCCGCCACCCGAGGGGAGGGAACCTCCCCGGCCGCCCGCCGGCGCCGCCCGCGACGCCCGGCGACGTCGTGCGCAGGCGCTACGCCGGCGGTCCGAATGCCCCGTCGGCGCCGGGCAGGTACTCGCGCACCTCGGTCACCGCGGCCACCGGGAGGGTCCCGTACAGGTGCGGGAACAGCATGGCGTCCGGGTCCCCGGGCACCCCCGGCTCCCAGCGGACCTCGGCGCCGAACCGGTCCGCGTCCAGGTGGAGCAGGACCAGGTCGGTGCGGCCGGCGAACAACCGGTTCGCGGGCAGGTGCACCTGCGCGGTGGTGGACAGGTGCACGAACCCGTCCGCGGCGTAGGTCTCGGGGACCCGCTCCCCCGCCCGCTGGGCCTGTCGCCACTGCTCGACCGTGCAGATGTGTACCAGGGTGTCCGTCCGATCCGTCACCTGCGAAGGCTATCGCCGAGCGCGGTATGACCTGCGTCACCGCGGCCGCGTGTTCCCTGTTAGAGAAACCACAAAGAAACGCTGCCGGGAACAACGACGGCACGCCAAACGTCTGACAGAGTGGATCCACCGCGCCAACCCGACGCGGCGGACCAGGCCCCAGGCGGCCGGCTAGGACCGGAAGCCAGTACGGAGGAGTCATGCCCGGAACACTGACCAGCCCCCCGTTGACCGCAGCCGACCGGTGCGACCGGTGCGGTGCAGGAGCCCGCGTCCGCGCGGTGTTGTCCTCTGGTGGTGAGCTTCTCTTCTGCCAGCACCACGCCAACGAGCACGAAGATCGACTTCGCTCGATGAACGCCACGATCGTCAGCGGCGTCCTCGACGAGGCAGCGATCTAGGCCGTCAGCGCCACCGGGCGCCCACGAGGGCCCCATACGACAAGCACGACACAGAGAGCCCGCACCGAACCGGTGCGGGCTCTCTGCTGTGTGTCTCCCCGACGCCGCTGCCACTACCCAGCGCGGCGCCGCTACCACTTACGCAGCGTGGCGATCCGCTCGGTCAGCTGCTCGACGGTCGCGATCGCGGTCGGCGGGCCGCCGCAGACCCGGCGCAGCTCCCCGTGGATCCAGCCGTGCGGCTTGCCGGTGCGGTGGTGCTGCATGGCGACCAGCCCGTTGAGTTCCTTGCGGAGCTCGGCCAGCTTCCCCGCCGAGGCCACCCGGTCCGCGACCGCGGTCGGCGCGGCGACGGTGGGCGCGGCCTGGCGGGCGGCGACCTTGTCGAGCTGAGTGGCCTGGCGTTCGCGCAGCAGCGCCCGCATCTGGTCGGCGTCGAGCAGGCCGGGCAGGCCGAGGTAGTCGGCCTCCTCGTCGCTGCCCGCGAAGGTGGCCGTCCCGAACGAGGAGCCGTCGTAGATCACCTGGTCCAGTTCGGCGTCGGCGCCGAGCGAGGTGAACGCCTTCTCCTCCTCGCCCGGCTCGTCCTTCTGCTTGTTGGCGTCGGCGAGCAGCTCGTCCTCGAGGCCGTCCTTCTCGCGGTGCGGCTTGCCGAGTACGTGGTCGCGCTGCACCTCGAGCTGGCTGGCCAGGTCGAGCAGGACCGGCACCGAGGGGACGAAGACGCTCGCCGTCTCGCCCTTGCGGCGCATCCGCACGAATCGGCCGATGGCCTGGGCGAAGTACAGCGGCGTCGAGGCGCTGGTGGCGTACACACCGACCGCGAGGCGGGGCACGTCGACGCCCTCGGACACCATCCGCACCGCGACCATCCAGGCGTCGGTGCTGGCACTGAACTCGGCGATGCGCTTGGACGCCGTCGGGTCGTCGGAGAGCACCAGGGTCGGCGTCGTCCCGGTGATGGTCTCGAGGATCTTCGCGTAGGCCCGGGCCACGGTCTGGTCGGTCGCGATCACGAGGCCGCCCGCGTCCGGTATGCCGCCGGCCCGCAGCTGTCCGAGCCGGGTGTTGGCCGCGGTCAGCACCGCCGGGATCCAGTCGCCGGTCGGGTCCAGCGCGGTACGCCAGGCCCGTGCGGTCTGCTCGGCGTTGAGAGGCTCGCCGAGCCGGGCGGTGAACTCCTCGCCCGCGCTGGTGCGCCAGCGCGCCTCGCCCGAGTACGCCAGGAACACGACGGGCCGCACGACGCCGTCGGCGAGCGCGTCGGAGTATCCGTAGGCGTGGTCCGCCTTGGACCGCAGCAGCCCCTCCCGGTCCGGCTCGTACTGGATGAACGGGATGGCGCTGTCGTCGCTGCGGAACGGGGTACCGGTGAGGGCAAGCCGCCGGGTCGCCGGGTCGTAGGCCTCCCGGATCGCCTCACCCCAGCTCTTGGCGTCGCCGCCGTGGTGGATCTCGTCGAGGATCACCAGGGTGCGGCGGTTCTCGGTGCGGACCCGGTGCCGGGTGGGGTGCGAGGCCACCTGCGCATAGGTCACCACCACACCGTGGTAGTCCGATGACGTCTGCCCGGTCGAGTTGGAGAAGTTCGAGTCCAGTGCGATGCCCATGCGCGCCGCCGACTCGGCCCACTGGTGCTTGAGGTGCTCGGTCGGCGCGACCACCGTGACCTCGTCCACAGTGCGGTCGCCGAGCAGTTCGGCCGCCACGCGGAGCGCGAAGGTGGTCTTGCCCGCGCCGGGGGTGGCTACGGCGAGGAAGTCGCGAGGTTTGGTCGCCAGGTACTTCGTGAGGGCACGGCGCTGCCACGCTCGAAGGGTGGCGACGGGTGCGGGTGGCGGAGATTCGGCGTTACCCGTGAGCACTGTCGCTTTCGCTCCTTCTGGTCTGCTGTCGGTCGCGATGGAGCCTAACCCTGACGACCGACCTTCTCCGCATCCCCGACACGCCGCCCGCGGGTCCGCCGCGTGTCGCGGTGGCAGAATTTTCCCGACACGGCCACCGCAATCGGCGGCCCCGACCGGCAGTCAGGAATGCTGGACTCACCATGAGTGAACCGATCCCGGGAGAGCGCGCCGGCACGCCGCCGGCCGCGCGGGTCGGCGCACCCGCGGCGACGGAGCCGCCCGAGGGCAGCGCACTGCGCCTGGTGTGGATGGTCGTCGCCCGTACCGCCGTCAAGGCGTGGGGGGACTCGATCTTCGGCAAGGCCGCGACCGCCGCGTTCTGGCAGACGCTGTCCCTTCCGCCGCTGCTCCTGGGCCTGCTGGGCACCCTCGGCTACGTCGGCGGCTGGTTCGGCCCGGACACCGTCGACATCATCGAGTCCAAGATCATCACCTTCAGCCACACCGTGTTCAGCGAGAACGTCGTCGACCAGATCATCCGGCCGACCGTCACCGACGTCCTGGGCCGCGGACGGCCCGAGGTGGTCTCGGCCGGCTTCCTGCTGTCGCTGTGGGCGGGCTCGTCGGCGATCTCCACGTTCGTCGACTCGATCGTGGAGGCACACGGGCAGAAGGACGCCCGCAACCCGGTGTGGCAGCGGATCTTCGCGCTGCTGCTCTACGTGATGTTTCTCATCGTGTCGATGTTCGTGCTGCCGTTGGTGGCGCTGGGGCCGACGCTCATCGGCCAGGCACTGCCCGAGGCCTGGTACGAGGTCGGCTCGCAGACCATCGACACCTTCTACTACCCGGCGGTGGGCCTGCTGCTGATCGCCGGCCTGACCACGCTCTACAAGGTCGCGCTGCCCAAGTCCCTGCCCTGGCACCGACTGCTCGGCGGGTCGCTGCTGGCCGGGGTGTTCTTCATGGCGGCGAGCGCGTTGCTGCGCCGGTACCTGACCTGGATCACCGGCACCGGCTACACCTACGGCGCGTTGGCCGCGCCGATCGCCTTCCTGCTGTTCACGTTCTTCCTGGGGTTCGCCGTCGTGCTCGGCGCACAGTTCAACGCCACCATCCAGGAGTTCTGGCCCGCACGCGCCACCCGGATCGAGCAGATGCGTGAATGGCTGGCCGCCCAGGCTGCCGCGGCCGCGAGCGCGCCGCCCGGCACCTCCACGGGCCCGGTCACCGGCGCGGTGACCAACCTCACCTGGCGGCTGGCGACCGGCCCGATCCGTACCACCGGGACCGACCGCACCACCGGGACCGGTTCGGCGGCCGCCGAACCGGAAGGCCCGGTGCCACCGCCGCCTCCGGCCGCGGTGGCGGCTCAGTCGGCTCAGTCGCCCGCGCGCAACCCCTCGTAGATCTCCTTGCAGGCCGGGCACACCGGTGAACCCGGCTTCGCGGACTTGGTCACGGGAAACACCTCGCCGCACAGCGCGACGACATGGGTGCCCATGACCGCGCTCTCCGCGATCTTGTTCTTCTTCACGTAGTGGAAGAACTTGGGCGCGTCGTCGTCGGTCGACTCGTCGGTGGTGGTGTCGGGACGTTCCTTGGTCTGGGTGCTCACCCCACCATGATGACGCATTCGCCCCCTGGTCGGCGAGACCCGGTAGTGCATCGGGGCCGCCGGAGTGGGAGGCTGGAGTAATGGCAGCCAGTTCGGGATTCTTCCGGCCCACCGACAACGGCGGCGGCGACGACGCGGCCCGCAATCCGGTCCTCATCACCGACGCGGCCCAGTCCTTCCAGGACCAGCAGCACGCCCGGGTGCGCAAGTACACGATCCTGATGGCCTTCCGCATCCCCGCGCTGGTACTCGCCGCGATCGCCTACGGCGAGTGGCACAACGGCTGGATCAGCCTGCTGATCATCGGCGCCTCGATCCCCCTGCCGTGGATCGCCGTGCTGATCGCCAACGACCGTCCGCCCCGCCGCTCGGACGAGCCTCGCCGCTACGACCACCGCCCCCCGACGTCGCCACAGATCGAACCCGGAAACCGTCACACCATCGAGGGCTGAGCGCTCCTCGGGTCCGCGCGGGCAGAGGCCGGCCCGGGCCCTGCGAGACTGTGCGGGTGAACCGCGAACTGCTCTCCCTCTGCGGCCCGCTGCGCGAGGCCCTCCGCCGTACCGAGTACACCGCCGACGCGCTGCTCGACGCGCTGGGCCCGCAGGCCCACGACGCACTCGGACGCAACGAGCCGGTGCCGGTGCGGCGGGCCACCCGAGACGCCGGCGGCCTCGGCGTCCTGACCAGGCTTTTCCTCCTCGGCGACGACTGCCCGGCCACCGAGGTCGCGGCGGCGCTGGCCCCCGTCGACCTCGACCACGCGGTCGCGGCAGGACTGCTCGAGCGCGACGGCGACGAGGTCCGCGCGGCGCTCGACCTGCGCCCCCTCGACCTCGGCGCCGGCAACCGCTGGGTGATCTCCGATCTCGACGGCGCGCTCCGGCCCCGGCAGACCGCCCCGGACCACGTCCTCGGCGTCGGGCACGCCTCGCTCTCGCTGCTGCGCGGCACTCCCACGGCCCCGGCCGGCTCGGTGCTCGACATCGGCACGGGCTGCGGCATCCAGGCGCTGCACGCCACCGGCTACGGCACGTCGGTGACCGCGACGGACGTGAACCTGCGGGCCCTCGACCTCTCGGCGGCGACGTTCGCGCTCAACGACGTGGACGTCGACCTGCTCGCCGGGTCCTGGTACGAGCCGGTGGCGGGACGCCGGTTCGACCGCATCGTCGCCAACCCGCCGTTCGTTGTCGGCCGGGCCCGCGTCGAGCACACCTACCGCGACTCCGGGCTCGACCTGGACGGCGCCAGCGAACTGATGATCTCGCGGACCCTCGACCACCTCGAGCCGGGCGGCACCGCGTCCATGCTGGCCTCGTGGGTGCACGTCGCCGGCGAGGACTGGCGCTCCCGCGTGGCGTCGTGGCTGCCCGCGCACGGCGTGGACGCCTGGGTTGTGCAACGCGACGTCGCGGATCCCGCCCTGTACGTCGGCACCTGGATGCGCGACGCCGGACTCGACCCGCGTGACCCGGCCACCGCCGCCCAGGCCGACGCCTGGCTGACGCACTTCGAGGAGAGCGACGTCGAGGGCATCGGTTTCGGGTTCGTCTACCTGCGCCGCACCGACGAGGTCAGCGACGTGATGGCCGAGGACCTGCGGCACGGCTACACCGACCCGCTCGGCGACGAGGCCTTCGGCTACTTCGACCGGGTGCGGTGGCTGCGGGATCGGGACGTGCTCGAGCACCGGTTCCTGGTCGCCGACTCGACCGCACTCGAGCGGGTGTACCTGCCCGGCGAGGAGGGCTGGCGTCAGGTGGTCGCGCGGGTGCACCGCGGCGACGGCCCGAACTGGCAGCACGAGGTGGACGACCTGGCGGCGGCGTTGCTCGGCGGAATGCAGCCCGGCGGTCTGGCGTTGGAGGAACTGGTCGAGTTGCTCGCGGCCGCGCACGGCGAGGACGCAACCGACCTTGCGGCGGCCGCGGCGCCCCTCGTCCACTCCCTGGTGCGGCACGGGCTGGTGCTGCCCGACGGCGTGGGCTCCGACCGGTTCCCGGCGAACTAGCGGATCGTCGCCTTCTCAGCAAGTTCTCAGGACCGCCCCCACGTAACGCCAGGTCAGAGACATTGTGACGCAGGTCTCGCGGGAACTTTGGGTGGCAAATCGGCGTTGAGCCATATGAGAGACGCCGATGAGGAGGCAGGCCATGACGAGCCCCACCACCACCGAACGAGCGCGGCCCACCGCCGAGGATCTGGACGCCCAGAGCCCGGCCGCAGACCTGGTCCGGGTGTACCTGAACGGAATCGGGCGCACCGCGCTGCTGACCGCGGCGGAAGAGGTCGAGTTGGCCAAGCGCATCGAGGCGGGGTTGTACGCTGCCCACGTCCTCGACACCCGCAAACGACTCACCCCCGCCAAGAAGCGGGATCTTGCCACCGTTGTCCGTCAGGGACAGTCGGCACGAAGCCACCTGCTCGAGGCCAACCTGCGCCTCGTGGTCTCCCTCGCCAAGCGCTACACCGGACGAGGCATGCCGCTGCTGGACCTGATCCAGGAGGGCAACCTGGGGCTGATCCGCGCGATGGAGAAGTTCGACTACGCCAAGGGCTTCAAGTTCTCGACCTACGCCACCTGGTGGATCCGGCAGGCCATCACCCGCGGCATGGCCGACCAGTCCCGCACCATCCGGCTCCCCGTGCACCTGGTCGAGCAGGTCAACAAGTTGGCCCGGATCAAGCGGGAACTGCACCAGCAGCTCGGCCGCGAGGCCACCGACGACGAGTTGTCGAGCGAGTCCGGCATCCCGGTCGCGAAGATCGCGGACCTGCTCGACCACAGCCGTGACCCGGTCAGCCTGGACATGCCGGTCGGCAGCGACGAGGAGGCGCCGCTCGGCGACTTCATCGAGGACTCCGAGGCGACGTCCGCGGAGAACGCCGTCATCGCGGGCCTGCTGCACAGCGACATCCGCAGCGTCCTGGGCACCCTCGACGAGCGCGAGCAGCAGGTCATCCGGCTGCGCTACGGGCTCGACGACGGGCAGCCGCGCACCCTCGACCAGATCGGCAAGATCTTCGGCCTCTCCCGCGAGCGGGTGCGTCAGATCGAGCGCGAGGTCATGGGCAAGCTCCGGCAGGGCGACCGCGCCGAGCGGTTGCGCTCCTACGCGAGCTGACCTCCGCACAGGGCCAGCGGGCCGGCGACGATCCCCTCACGTCGCCGGCCCGCTTTCTGCTCTGTGCCCCCGGGCGGCCTCCGGAGCATGATGGTGGTGCTGGACCGCCGAGCACCGGAGGTGCGCAATGACCGCCAGCCACCGGCACCGTCGCCCCACCGGGGTCCCGTCGACCCCGGCCGCGCCGGTCCCCGCGCGGGACTGGCGGGACCGCACCCGCGTCGAGCATCCGCTCGGCCACGGCCCGGTCACCCAGCACCTGGTGGTCGGGCTGGACGACCATGGCCCCAGCCACCGCGCGCTCGCCTACGCGATCGAACTCGCCACGTCGCTGAACGCCCACCTCGACGTGGTGCACGTCGTCGACATCGAGGACATCCCCGTCGACCCCGAGTTGCGGGACTTCGACGAACAGATCCTGGGGCACCTCGACCGGGCCCGGGCCGAGACCGAACGGCTGATGGCCGCGTGCTCGCAGCGGTGGACCTACCACTGCGCCCGCGGCGATCCGGCGAACCTGCTGCGCACCGTCGCCCGGGAGAACGACGCAACGATGATCCTCGTCGGCAGTCCCCGCCACCGCATGCTGTCCTGGGTCGAACGACTCCTCGGCACCTCGGTGTCCGGCAGCCTGGTCCGTCACGGCCACCGGACCGTCGTCGTGGTGCCCGACGCGGCCTGACCCCGCCCGCGACCGGGGGCGCCCGGGCTATCGGAGCCGGCGGGGCCCCAGGTCCACCCGGCCGCTCGGCTCCGGGCCGATCCGCACCCGCGCGTCGGTGACAACGGCCCCGGACGCGCTGGCCAGCACCGGTTCGCACACCAGCTCGCGCACCTCGGGCAGGTCGTCGCCGAGCGCCGAGATCCGCTGCACCAGTTCCACCAGAGCCGCCTTGTCCACGGTCGGCGCGCTGCGGTAACCGGAGAGCAGCGGCGCGGCCTTGGGCGCGTCGATCAGCTCGGCGGCTTCGTCCTCGGTGACCGGGAGTACCCGGTAGGCCCGGTCGCCCAGCAGGTCCGAGATCACCCCGGCCAGTCCGAACGAGATCAGCGAGCCGAACGACGGGTCGTCCTGGACCGCGACCACGCAGCCGATGCCCTTGGTCGCCATCTTCTGCACGTGCAGCAGCGGCTCCCCTGACGCGGCGGCCAGGTCCCGGTACGCGACGCGGACTGAGTCCGCGGTGGTCAGGTCCAGCCGCACACCACCCAGGTCGGGTCGGTGCCGCCACTGCTCGCCGGTGGCCTTGACGGCGACCGGGAAGCCGAGCGCCTCGGCGGCCGCCACCGCCTCGTCCTCGCCTGTCGCGGCGGCGAACTCGATCACCGGCACGCCGTAGCAGGCGAGCAGTTCGGCCGCCTCGAAGTCACTGAGCCAGCGCCCTTCCCCGTCGCCGAGCCAGGTGTCCACCAGCCGGGCGGCGCGGTCGGCATCGATCCCGCCCGGCCGCACCACCTTCGAGACGGGCCGCGTCTTCCACTGCGCGTAGCGCCAGGCCCGCGCCAACGCGAGTGCCGCCCGCTCGGGGCCGGGATAGGACGGCACCGAGCCGCGCACCGGGCTTCCGTCCGGCCCGCGCACCGCCAGGAGGTCCGGGATACCCTCGGCGGCAAGGAATGTCGAGACGATCGGCTTGCTGGTGTCGCACGCTGCCTCACGCAGCGCCTTCGCGTACGGCTCGGCGTCCATCGCCACCGGCGGCACGAACACCGCGATCACCGAGTCCACGTCGTCGGAGTCGATCGCCGCGGTCACGGCGCCCGCGAACTCCTCGGGGGTCGCCTGGGCACCCAGGTCGACGGGGTCACGCACGTCGAGCCCCTCGCTGCGGGCCGCGTCGGCCGCCAGGACCCCCAGCGCGGTGGAGTTGCCGACCACCGCCAGCCGGGGTCCGGCCGGCAACGGCTGGTAGCCGAAGATCACGGCGCAGTCGAAGAGTTGGGCGATGGACCCGACCTGAACCACGCCGGCCTGCTCGAACAGCGCGGACACGATGGAGTCGTCGATCTCCACCCCGGTGGCGGCCAACGCGGGCGGCACCGCGTGCCGACCGGACTTCACCGCCACGATCGGCTTGTTCCGGGCCACCCGGCGCGCGATCCGGGAGAACTTGCGCGGGTTGCCGAAGCTCTCCAGGTACAGCAGCACCACCTCGGTCTCCGGGTCGGAGTCCCAGTACTGCAGCAGGTCGTTGCCGGACACGTCGGCGCGGTTGCCCGCGGAGACGAAAGTGGACAGGCCGAGTCGGCGGCGCGCGGCCTCGTCGAGGATCGCGATGCCGAGGGCACCGGACTGGCAGAAGAAGCCCACCCGGCCGGCCGGCGGCAGCGCCGGCGCCAGGGTCGCGTTCAGCCGCACCGCCGGGCTGGTGTTCGCCACGCCCAGCGCGTTCGGTCCGACCAACCGCATCCCGTGTGCGCGCGCCGCGTGCACCAGGCGCCGCTCGGACTGACTGCCGTCGGGACCGGTCTCGCTGAATCCCGCGGACACCACCACCAGCGCCTTGACGCCCTTGGCGAGGCAGTCGTCGAGCACCGAGTCGATCGCCTCGGCGGGCACCGCGACGACGGCGAGGTCGACGTCGTCGGGAATGTCCCGCACCGACGGGTACGCGCGCACCCCCCGCACGGAGCGGCGCTCCGCGTTGACCGGGTAGACCGGACCGGAGAAACCGGCGCCGAGGAGGTTGCGCAGCACCGCGTTGCCCACCTTCGCGTCGTCGGTGGACGCGCCGATCACCGCCACCGACTGCGGGCTGAGCAGGTTCCGGACGCTGCGCGCCTCCGCCGACCGCTCCCGGGCGTTGCGCACGTTGACCAGCGCCTCGGTGGGGTCGATGGCGAACTCGAGTCGCAACACACCGCCGTCGAAGCTGCGGCTCACCTGGTAACCGGCCTCGCGGAACACACTGAGCATGCTGCGGTTCTCGGCCAGCACCTCGGCGACGAACATGGTCAGGCCGTTCTCGGCGGCGGCCGCCGCCAGGTGCTCGAGCAGGATCGAGCCGAGCCCGCGGCCCTGGTGCGCGTCGGCCACCACGAAGGCGACCTCGGCGGAGTTCCCGTCGCCGACCTCGAGCAACCGCTCGTACCGGCCGACGGCGATGATCTCGTCCCCGAGGACCGCGACGAAGGCGACCCGGTTGTGGTGGTCCACGGTGGTGAACCGGACCAGGTCGCGGTTGGACATGGTCGGGTACGGCCCGAAGTAGCGCAGGTACCGCGTCCGCTCGGAAAGCTTGGCGTGGAAGGCGATCAGCCGGTCGGCGTCGGCCGGGGTGATCGGGCGCAGGTGCACCGCGCCGCCGTCGGTCGCGAGCACGTCGACCACCCAGTGCGGCGGGAACTGCGCGTGCGCGGCCGGCGTGGCATCGGCGGTGTCGTTCAGGTCAGTCACGGGGATCCTCCGGATCGAGTCCGAGCAGTGGGAACGTTGCCCGCCGGGTGGCGATGATGGCCGAGTCCAACCGGACCAGCGCACGGTCGACGCTCTCCACCCCGGTCTCGACGGTGCCGCCGGGACCGTCCCACGGCCGGTAGTCCCCCGAACTCCCGTCGCTCATCGTCTCGGGCGCGGCCACCTCCGGCGCCAGGCCCGCGACCCGATCGCGCCAGGACCCCGGCACCGCGGTCTGCGGGTCCAGGTCGCGGTCGAGCGCAGTCGCGATCAGGTGCGTCCAGGCGCGCGGTACCACCCGGATCAGCCCGTAACCGCCGCCGCCGAGGGCGAGCCAGCGTCCGTCGGCGTAGCGGTCGGCGAGGTCCCGCATCGCCCGGAAGGCCGCCCGCTGGCCGTCGACGGTCAGTGACAGGTCCGCCAGCGGGTCCTCCCGATGGCTGTCCACACCGCACTGACTGATCACGATCTGCGGCTTGAACGCGGCCACCGCGGCCGGGACCACCGCGTGAAATCCCCTCAGCCACACCGAGTCCACCGTGCCGGGCAGCACCGGGAGGTTCACCGAGGTGCCCTCGCCCGCACCGGCCCCGACCTCACTCGACCATCCGGTGTTGGGCCACAACGTCGCCGGGTGCTGGTGGAGCGAGATCGTCAGCACCCGAGGGTCGCCGAGGAACGCGTGCTGCACGCCGTCGCCGTGGTGGGCGTCGACGTCGATGTAGGCGATCCGGTCGAATCCGTTCTCCAGCAACCAGGAAATGGCGATCGCGGCGTCGTTGTAGACGCAGAACCCGGAGGCGTAGTCGGGCATCGCGTGGTGCATGCCACCGCCGATGCTCACCGCCCGGCGGGCCCGGCCGGACGCGATCTCCTTGGCCGCCGCCAGCGACCCGCCCGCCAGGATCGCGCTCGCCTCGTGCATCCGCGGGAAGATCGGGTTGTCCTCGGTGCCGAGCCCGTGTGGCGCCGCGGCGCCGTCGGCCCGGGCGTCGGCCAGCCCCTGCACGGTCCCGTGGCCGGCAGCCTTGACCGCCGCGACGTAGGCCGGCGTGTGGATCCGCATCAGGTCACCGTCCGACGCCGCCGCAGGCCGGACCAGTTCCACGCCCTCGATCAGGCCGAGCCCGCGGGCGAGCCCCATGGTGAGGTCCAGCCGGGTCGGGTTCATCGGGTGGTCTGCGCTCCACCGGTAGTCCAGGTACTCCGGGCTCCACACCACGACGCCGCCGGTCGGCGGCCGATCCGTGGCGGGAGGGTGAGGGGAATTCAGGGCCATGGATCCACGCTACGTGCGCACCCTCGCCGGGCGCGAACGGCGGGTCGGGTGGACCGGGGGCGCCACACCTGGTGGGGTATTCGGCGCGGGGGTGCCCCGACTGTCGGTGCCGAACCGAAAGTGCGGCACAGCCAGGTAGAATCGGCGCAGACGAAGGGGCGTGAGCGTGAAGGATCTTGTCGACACAACGGAGATGTACCTCCGGACGATCTACGACCTCGAGGAGGAAGGCGTAGTTCCGCTGCGGGCGCGTATTGCCGAGCGGCTCGAGCAGAGTGGCCCGACCGTGAGCCAGACTGTGGCGCGCATGGAGCGCGACGGGCTGCTGCGGGTCGCCGGCGACCGCCATCTCGAACTGACCGACCGGGGACGCGACCTCGCGGTCTCCGTGATGCGCAAGCACCGGCTGGCCGAGCGGCTGCTGGTGGACGTGATCGGACTCGAGTGGGACCAGGTGCATGCCGAGGCGTGCCGCTGGGAGCACGTGATGAGCGAGGACGTCGAGCGGCGCCTGGTGAAGGTGCTCAACAACCCCACCACATCGCCGTACGGCAACCCGATTCCCGGCCTGGACCAGCTGGGGCTGGACCGTCCCGTGGACAACGTCGAGACGCTGATCCGGCTCACCGACGTGCCGCAGGGCAAGCCGACCGCCGTGGTGGTCCGCAGGCTCGCCGAGCACGTGCAGTCCGATCCCGACGTGATCGTGCAGCTGCGCGCGGCCGGCGTGGTGCCGGACGCACGCGTCACCGTCGAGCGCACGCCGGGCTCGGTGACGATCACGGTGCCCGGGCACGACGGGGTCGAACTCCCCGAGGAGATGGCACACGCAGTCCAGGTCAAGCAGGTCTAGCGGCCAGTGCGACTTCTCGTCACCGGCGGAGCCGGATACGTAGGCAGTGTGTGCGCGACGGTGCTGATCGAGCGCGGTCACGAGGTGGTGGTGGTCGACGACCTGTCGACCGGCAACGCGGACGCGGTCCCCGCGGGCGCACAGTTCGTCGAGGGCGACGTCGGCGAGGTGGCCGCGTCGGTCCTCGGCGACGGTTCGGACGGGCCGCGGTTCGACGGTGTGCTGCACTTCGCGGCGCAGTCCCTGGTCGGCGAGTCGGTGCTCGAGCCCGAGAAGTACTGGCGCGGAAACGTCGTCACCACTCTCGCGCTGCTGGAGGCGATCCGGGTCTCCGGCACGCCGCGGTTGGTGTTCTCGTCCACCGCGGCGACGTACGGCGAACCCGACCGCTCCCCGATCACCGAGTCGGACCCGACCCGCCCGACCAACCCGTACGGGGCGACCAAGCTGGCGATCGACCACGCGATCACCTCCTACTGCCAGGCGTACGGCCTGGCCGCGACCAGCCTGCGGTACTTCAACGTCGCGGGGGCCTACCGCGGAGCGGGCGAAAACCGGGTTGTGGAAACACATCTCATCCCGTTGGTGCTGCAGGTGGCGCTCAGGCAGCGGGACAAGATCTCGGTGTTCGGCACGGACTGGCCGACACCGGACGGCACCGCGGTCCGGGACTACATCCACGTCCTCGACCTGGCCGAGGCGCACCTGCTCGCGCTGGAGAAGGCGAGCGCCGGCACGCACGGCATCTACAACCTCGGCAGCGGCGCCGGTTTCAGTGTCCGCGAGGTGATCTCGGCATGCCGTCGGGTGACCGGGCTGCCGATCGCGGCGGAGGACGCGCCGCGTCGCGCGGGCGACCCGGCGGTGCTCGTGGCGTCGAGCGAGCGCGCGATGGCCGAGCTCGGGTGGCGTCCGGAGCGAACCGACCTCGACGAGATCGTCTCCGATGCATGGACTTTCCTGCAGGAGCTCGGAGACCGTTCGCACTCGGCCCGCCGCGGCTGAGCGCACCTGTTCGCAGAAAGGACCTCGGGGGTCGGCGCTGCATGCCATGCTGCCGACCATGGTGCTGACCCCCGAGCTCCGCGGCCGAAAAGTGGCCCGCAGACACACCCTGATGCCGCTCGTCGCGGCCACCTTCCTCGCCGCGGCGTCCCTGCTGGTCAGCGCCCCCACCACGGTCGCCATGCCGGCCGGGTCCGCCGGGTCGTCGACCCTGTCGGCGGGGTCGGACAGCGGACTCGACACCGCCCACGACCCGGACTGGATGGCCGGGCTGCCCGACTCCGCGAGCCTCGCCACCCTCTCGGTTCCCGGCACCCACGACACCATGACCACGGGCGCATCGGTTCTCGCGCAGACCCAGGATCGCTCGTTGCCGGTGCAACTCGAGGCCGGGGTCCGCGCCCTGGACATCCGCACCCGGCACTTCCGGGACGCCTTTCCGATTCACCACAGCCTCGAGTACCTCGACGCCAACTTCACCGACGTGGTCCGACAGGCCACCGACTTCCTCCGCGCACACCCCACGGAGACGGTGCTGATGCGGATGAAGAGCGAGCACACGGAGGCCGAGAACACCCGCACCTACGAGGACACCCTCGACTGGTACATCCACGACAACCCGGACACCCGGGACCTGCTCGACACTCACCTGTGGACCCCTCCCGCCGGGTACGACGGCGCCCTCCCCACCCTGGGCGAGACCCGTGGCAAGCTTGTCATCTTGCAGAACTTCACCACCACAAAGTCTTTCGGCCCCCAGTGGGCCGGTCCGCACACGGACATCCAGGACGACTACCAGCTCGGCAACCTCGCCGACCTCCCGCAGAAATGGGACGCGGCCCGAGTCCAGTTCGAGCGCGCCGATGTCGGCGCACCGGACACCCTGTTCGTCAACCACCTCAGTGCCACCGGCGTCCCCGACCCGGTTGCGATGGCGTCCGGCGCAGTGCCCGTCACGATTGCCGCCGGCGCGCCCGGGCACCCCGGGATGAATTCGCGCGCCACGGAGTACCTGCAAGCGGGGACCACCGGCCGCACCGGCATCGTGATGGCCGACTTCCCCACCGCCGCACTGGTCGAGGCCGTCATCGCCCACAACTTCAGCTGACCGGCGGCAACGTCACACCGAGCCGGTCTGCCACGTCGAGACCGGTCCGGGCAAGATCCGTCACCGCTTCCGGCCGCACCCCACGCTGCATGGCCTCGTCCAGCAGACCCGCCAGCCGGTGCCCCGGGTGCGCGCCGAGCGCCGCCCCCAACGCTATGCCCGCCAGCGGGCCGTCGCCGCGCGCGTAGGCACTGAACCCGAACATCGTCGCCGCCTCCGCGCAGTCCGGCGGCGGCAACGCCCGCGCCAGCCGCAGCCACATCCGCTCGGCCGCCGCGGCCTCCTCGGTGAGAGCCAGCCCCAGCAGGGCGTCGCGGACCGTCGGCACCGCGAGCGCCAGCGCGATCTCCACCAGGTCACGGTCGGCGAACTCTTCCCTCGACTCCGCCCGGGCGATCGCGGTCAGGACCGACTCGAGCAGCACGCGGGCAAGTTCGTCGGGCATCTCGCCGGCGGGCGATCCCGCGGCCGCACCCGGCGGCGGGGTCGGCTCCGAATCCGCGCGGGCCCGGGCGAGCAGCAGCGCCAACCGCCGCCGACCGTCCTCGCCGTCCGGGCGCAGCACGTCCGCCAGATCCTCGCGGGTGGGGTGGATGACACGGCCCTCGAACACGAGGGTCGCGGCCAGTTGGGACGCCCCGGGATCCGGCAGCACACCGCCGTCGCCGTCGCCGCGTCGTCCACACCACGGCGCGCCCGCCTCCAGCGCCGCCAGCTCGAAGGACTCCCGCAACGGGACGCCGCGCTCGGCGAGGAAGTCCCGCAGCACCTCGAGCAGGTACGCGTGCATCCGGCGGGCGCCGGCCGAGTCGTCCTCGTCGATCACCACCGCCACGGCGAACTCGAAGTCCTCGCGCCCGCACACCCCGGCGATCCGGTACAGGGGTTCGAGATCGGGCGGGTCGATCCCGCTGTCGGGCAGGTCGTGACGCATCACGGCCCGCACGGCGCAGCGGCCGCGGTCGCCCACCGCGGCGAAGCCGATCACCACCAGCGAGCGTTCCGGGCAGAATCCGAGCATCGCCGGGATTGCCGCGATCAGGTCGCCGGGGTCCGTGATCCGGACCGAGCCGGGCATCTCGGGGTGCGGGTTCGGGTGCATGGTTGCCATGCCCCGGACCCTGCCCCGGCCGCCGGCTTCGACCCGGGCCTCGACCTGGGCTTTCAGTTGCCCTGTGGATGAACGGACAGCCATCCACAGGCGGGTGGACAGGAGGGGCCCGCCGTCAGGCCTCCTGCCCGGTCAGGCCTCGGCGTTGACCCGCGCCACGGCCTCGGTGAACACCTGGTCCAGGGTCGCGGAGTCGGGCACCCCGGCACCGAACGACATGAACGTCGCCGACACCCGCACGTCCCTGACCTGCGCGATCAGCGAGAGCGTCGACTGTGTGACCGTCTCGGCCCCGGCGCCGGAGGTCACCGTCTGCCGCAACGCCAACGTGTCGTCCGCGTTCAGCGGAGGCGCGGGCACGATCGCGGTCTTCACCGTCGCGGTGGCCCCGTTCTTGGTGGTGGTCACCTCGAGGCAGTTGCCGATCTCCTTCTCGCGAACGGAGAGCGGGGTCGCGGTCCGCATCAGCTCGACGGAGATGGTGGCCCGGTTCGCGTTGTCGGTGCCCACGATCATCGCGGTGCCGTCCGCGCTGTAGTCCTGGTTCGGCGGCTTGCACCCCGCCGGGTCCACCTTCGCGCCGGCCGGGATGCCGCTGAGGTCGGCCGCGGCCTGTGCCACCGCCTGCGACGGCAGCACGATGGCCTCGTACGGGGCCGGGAAGTCGGTCGGCGTCAACAACATCGAACCGAGCGAGGCGTCGATGGTGGCCGAGTCGCCCGTCTCCGGGGTCGGCGCGGCGACGCCCGCCACGGTCGACGAACACCCGGCGAGGGCCAGGGACGCGGCGGCGAGACCGGCGACCAGGATGCGGCGAGTCAACTTCGATCCTCCAGGGTGCAGTGGCACAGCGGTACGAGACACCGGGTTACGCGGTGAACAGCGGTTCGGGCGTTGGCCGGCGCCGTCAGGAGCCGACACCGACCACTCTGCCACCCCGGCCCCGGCCAGTCGCACAGGCCGGTCACGCGTCGCGGCCGCGCCACACCCCAAACCGCCCGTTTCGCTGTGAGCGCAATCCCCTTTCGCCCGGGAATGAACGCGCTGCCGGGATGCTTTCCACCGACAGACGGGTGTGAGCACATCGGCGCCTCGTGAGGGACACTGATAGGGAACGAAGAAGCGAAGGGGTCACGATGGACGATCAGTCGAGAATGTATGAGCTCGAATTCCCGGCGCCTCAGGTCATGCCCGGGGACGGGCGCGGCCCGGTGCTGGTCCACGGTCTCGAGGGCTTTTCCGATGCCGGGCACGCGGTCAAGATCGCGACCACCCACCTGCGCGAGAGCCTCGAGTCGGAACTGGTCGCCTCGTTCGCGGTGGACGAGCTGATCGACTACCGGTCGCGTCGGCCCACCATGACGTTCAAGGCGGACCACTTCTCCGACTACGACGAGCCGCAGCTGAACCTCTACGCGCTCAAGGACACCGCCGGCACGCCGTTCCTGCTGCTTGCGGGCCTGGAGCCGGACCTGAAGTGGGAGCGGTTCACCACCGCCGTCCGGCTGCTCGCCGAGCAGCTCGGGGTGCGGCGGACCATCGGCCTCGGCGCGATCCCGATGGCGATCCCGCACACCCGGCCCCTCGGCGTGACCGCGCACTCGACCAACAAGGACCTGATCGGCGAGAACCAGAGCTGGGCCGGCGAGCTGCAGATCCCCGGCAGTGCCTCCTCGCTGCTCGAACTGCGGATGGCGCAGCACGGCCACGAGTCGCTGGGCTACTCGGTGCACGTGCCGCACTACCTCGCACAGACCGACTATCCGGCCGCCGCCGAGACGCTGCTCGAGAACCTCTGCGAGACCGGCGACCTGGAGCTCCCGCTGGCCGCGCTGGGCGAGGCCGCGGCGCGGGTTCGCGAGCAGGTCGACGCGCAGATCACCGGCAACGAGGAGGTCCAGTCCGTGGTGCACGCACTGGAGCGCCAGTACGACACCTACGTGGCCGCACAGGAGCAGCAGTCCAGCCTCCTGGCCACGGACGGCGACCTGCCGAGCGGCGACGAACTCGGCGCCGAGTTCGAGCGATTCCTCGCTGAGCAGGCCGGACTCGGCGACAACCCCGACTCGGACGAGCCGAAAATGTAACGCGTTTCACTGTTCGGGGGGCGCGTCGGGGGCGCCAACCGTACGATCGTCCAGGTACGGGGGCCGACCGGGGACAGCCGGATCGGCCCGGCGACAGGAGACGAGAATGAGTGCACGCCGAGACCGCGCCCTGCGCACCGTGCCGGATACCGAACCCCGCCTGGTGTTCCGGACCATCCACGGGTACCGGCGCGCATTCCGGATCGCCGGTTCCGGGCCGGCGCTGCTGCTGATCCACGGGATCGGGGACAACTCGTCCACCTGGAACGAGGTGATTCCGCACCTGGCGAAAAACTTCACCGTCATCGCCCCGGACCTGCTCGGTCACGGCCGCTCCGACAAGCCGCGCGCCGACTACTCGATCGCGGCCTACGCCAACGGCATGCGGGACCTGCTCACCGTGCTGGGCATCGAGCGGGCCACGGTGATCGGGCACTCACTGGGCGGCGGCGTCGCCCTGCAGTTCGCCTACCAGTTCCCGCAGATGGTCGAGCGACTCGTGGTGGTCGCGCCGGGCGGCGTCACCAAGGACGTCAACCCCGCCCTGCGGTTCGCGTCCGTGCCGGTGGCGGGCGCGGCCCTGAGTCTGCTGCAGGTGCCCGGCTGCATGACCGCGCTGAGCGTGCTCGGCAAGGTCGCCGACCAGCTCTACCGGGGACCGTTCAAGTCCGTGACCGTCTTCCACGACGCGCCCGACCTCGTCCGCGTCCTCAGTGACCTGCCCGACCCCACCGCCCGCGAGGCATTCCTGCGGACGCTGCGCGCCGTGGTGGACTGGCGCGGCCAGGTGGTCACGATGCTCGACCGGTGTTACCTCACGGGGCAGCTCCCGGTGCAGATCATCTGGGGCGACGTCGACTCCGTCATCCCGGTCACCCATGCGTACCTGGCGCACTCGGCGCTGCCGGAGTCGCGGTTGGAGATCTTCGCCGGCAGCGGGCACTTCCCGTTCCACGACGACCCGATTCGCTTCCTGCGGGTGATCGAGGAGTTCGTCGAGTCCACCCAGCCGCACGAGTTCGACGTCGAGGCGTGGCGGCAGACGCTGATCGCGGGCGTCGGCGAGGCCCACATCACCGGGTCGACGTCGACCCGCGAGGCGGTGCTCGGCGCCATGGGGGCGGACGAGCGCAACGCCACCTGAGCGCGACCGCATAGCCTGTATCGGTGCTCCTCACCGACCTCGTCCCCGCCAGCCCCGACGCCGACTCCCTCTTCGACGCCTTCTCCGAGTGGGCGACGGGCCAGGGCCTGACCCTCTACCCCGCGCAGGAGGAGTCGCTGATCGAGGTGGTCTCCGGTGCCAACGTCATCCTGTCCACCCCCACCGGGTCCGGGAAGTCGATGGTCGCGATCGGCGCTCACTTCGCCGCCCTCGCCGCGGGACGTCGCACCTTCTACACCGCGCCGATCAAGGCGCTGGTCAGCGAGAAGTTCTTCGCCCTCTGCGAGGTGTTCGGCGCCGAGAACGTCGGCATGATGACCGGTGACGCGGCGGTGAACTCGTCGGCACCGATCATCTGCGCGACCGCGGAGATCGTCGCGAACCTGGCGCTACGCCAGGGCGCCGGTGCCGACATCGGCCAGGTGGTGATGGACGAGTTCCACTACTACTCGGAACCGGACCGCGGCTGGGCCTGGCAGGTTCCGCTGATCGAGCTGCCGAACGCGCAGTTCCTGCTGATGTCCGCGACCCTCGGCGACGTCTCGTTCTTCCAGGAGGACCTCACCCGCCGGACGGGTCGGCCCACCACCGTGGTCGGCGGCACCGAACGTCCCGTGCCGCTGACCTTCTCGTACGCGCGCACCCCCGTCGGCGAGACCATCGAGGAGCTCGCCACCACCAACCAGGCGCCGGTGTACGTGGTGCACTTCACCCAGGCCGCAGCGCTCGAGCGCGCGCAGGCGCTGACCAGCGTGAACTTCAGCTCCCGAGCCGAGAAGGACGCCATCGCGGAGGCCATCGGCTCCTTCCGGTTCACCACCGGCTTCGGTAAGACTTTGTCCCGCTTGGTCCGTCACGGTATCGGCGTCCACCACGCGGGCATGCTGCCGAAGTACCGGCGGCTGGTCGAGAAGCTGGCACAGGACGGGCTGCTCAAGGTCATCTGCGGTACCGACACCCTCGGCGTCGGCATCAACGTGCCGATCCGCACGGTGCTGCTGACCGGGCTCACCAAGTACGACGGCACCCGCACCCGCCACCTGCGGGCCCGCGAGTTCCACCAGATCGCCGGCCGGGCCGGCCGCGCCGGGTACGACACCATGGGCACCGTGGTCGTGCAGGCACCCGAGCACGACATCGAGAACTACCGGATGGTCGCCAAGGCCGGCGACGACCCGAAGAAGCTGAAGAAGATCCAGCGCAAGAAGGCGCCGGAGGGCTTCGTCTCCTGGGGCGAGCCGACCTTCGAGCGGCTCGTGTCGGCGTCGCCGGAACAGCTGACGTCGCGCTTCCAGGTGTCGAACTCGATGCTGCTCAACGTGATCGCGCGCCCCGGCAACTGTTTCGACGCGATGCGGCACCTGCTCGAGGACAGCCACGAGACGCGCGCGCAGCAACGCAAGCACATCTTGCGGGCCATCGCGCTGTACCGGGGGCTGCTGCAGGCCGGCATCGTCGAGCAGCTCGACGAACCTGACGCGGACGGCTCGATGGCCCGGCTGACGGTGGACCTGCAGCGCGACTTCGCGCTCAACCAGCCGCTCTCGCCCTTCGCGCTGGCGGCGATCGAGTTGCTGGACGTGGAGGCGCCGACCTACGCCCTCGACGTGGTCTCGGTGATCGAGTCGACGCTCGACGACCCGCGTCAGATCCTGATGGGCCAGCAGCACCAGGCCCGGGGCGAAGCGGTCGCGCAGATGAAGGCCGACGGCATCGAGTACGACGAGCGGATGGAGCTGCTCGAGGAGGTCACCTGGCCGAAGCCACTGGCGGACCTGCTCTTCCCCGCGTTCGAGATGTACCGCGGCGGGCACCCCTGGGTCTCGGAGTTCGCCCTCTCCCCCAAGTCCGTGGTCCGGGACATGGTGGAGAAGTCGATGACGTTCGCCGAACTGGTGAGCCACTACGGCCTGACCCGCTCCGAGGGGCTGGTGCTGCGGTACCTGGCCGACGCGTACCGGGCCCTGCGGCAGACGGTGCCGGACTCGGCGCGGACCGAGGAGCTCGAGGACATCACGGAGTGGCTCGGCGAGCTGATCCGTCAGGTGGACTCGTCGCTGCTCGACGAGTGGGAGCAGCTGACCAACCCGGGCGTCGAGGCCGACGATCAGCAGATCGCGTTCGGCGCGGACATCCCGCGGCCGGTCTCGGCGAACACCCGCGCGTTCAAGGTGATGATCCGCAACGCGATGTTCAAGCGGGTCTCGCTGGCCGCGCGCAAGCGCTGGGACCTGCTCGCCGAGCTGGGCGACGGGCTCGAGGCCGAGGACTGGTCGGACCTGATGGAGCTGTACTTCGAGGAGTACGACGAGATCGGCACCGGCCCGGACGCGCGCGGACCGCAGCTGTTCACCGTCTCCGTCGAGCCGGAGCTGTGGCGGGTGCGTCAGACGCTGGCCGACCCGATCGGCGACCACGGCTGGGCGCTGGTCGGCGAGGTGAACCTCGCGGAGTCGGACGCCGCGGGCGAGGTGGTCTTCGACGAGTTCGAGGTGATCGAGGGCTGAGCGGGCAGCCCTCGCGGGCAGCCCACCGGGGCGGCCCCGTCACAGACGGGGCCGCAGGGCGCCTGGCCGGCTACTTCGTGTCGGGGCAGTCCTTGACCCACTTCACGTTGCCGTCGAAGTTGCAGCTACCCGCATGCGTCCCGGCGAGGGCCGGTCCCACGGCAAGTCCGAGGGGCAGCACGGCGAGCGCACCGGTCAGCGCGACCTTGGCGACGAAGCGGCGGGTGGATGACTTGGCGGAGGTCGTCACAGTGGGTCGATCCTTACGTTCACGGCAGCCCTGAACGCGTGGCACCAGCGCTCTTGACCGGCACCTTCCGGCTGCCTTGCGGGGGGTCCGCACCTGATTACGCCGATTCGCGCACCGGAACGGTGTAGCCATGGTATAGGGATTTTCAGCCCAAGGGTAGGGGTCTTTTCACCCTGGGGTGGGGTGCGCGTCTATCGCCGGAGGTGTAGGGGCAGCCCGTTGGCCGCCCGGAGCGGGAATCGTGCCCAGACAACAAACAGCGGCCGGGCACCATGCCCGGCCGCTACCTTGGTCTCTGACTGTCCGGCTGCCGCGCCTACTTGTCGGCCGGGTGCATGATCGGCTTGGCGTGCCGCTCCCGGCGGTTGGACTGCTCGCGACGGGCCGCCTGCTGCTCCTTGATCCGCTTCTCGTCCTTGCGGACCTCCACCAGCGAGGCGCGTTCGGCCTGCAGCCAGTCCGGCTGATCCGCGAGCAGGGCATCGATCTGCTCGGTGGTCAGCGCCTCCTCGACGCCTCCGCGGGACAGGCCCGCGATGGAGACCCCGAGCTTGGCTGCGACCACGGGCCGCGGGTGCGGGCCGACGGCACGCAGTTCGACGAGCCACGCCGGGGGGTCGGCCTGCAGTGCGGCGAGTTCGTCGCGCGTGACCGGACCCGCCTGGAACTCGGCGGGGGTGGCCTCGAGGTACACGCCCAGCTTCTTTGCCGCGGTTGCGGGCTTCATGTTCTGGGCGCTCTTGTGCGACGTCATGGGTCAAGGGTAACGAGCGGCCGCGACGACGGCCCCCTCGGTGCGCCGGTCGTGGGCCGCGGCGCGCACCGGTAGCCTGAACCGATGACCGATCCGGCGCCGTCGCCCTCCTTCCGGCTGGCGTACGTCGCCGGTGTCACCCCCACCAAGTGGACGCGAATCTGGGCCGAACGCCTCCCCGACGTCCGACTCGAACTGGTGAGCCTGCCCGCGCTCGAGGTGGCCGACGCGCTGCGGGACGACACCGTCGACGCCGCACTGGTGCGCCTGCCCGTCGACCGCGAGGGCCCGCGGCCGCTGAGCGTCATCCGGCTCTACGCCGAGACGCCGGTGGTCGTGATCCCGAAGGACCACGTCATCTCCGCGGTCGACGAGATCGGCGTCGAGGACCTGGCCGGGGAGATCGTGCTGCATCCGCTCGACGACCTGCTCGAGTGGGACGCACTGCCCGGCGAGCGGGCCGCCCAGCGTCCCGAGACCACCGAAGATGCCGTCGAACTGGTGGCCGCCGGGATCGGCGTGGTGGTGGTGCCCCAGTCGCTGGCCCGGCTGCACCACCGCAAGGACCTGACGTACCGCCCGGTGACCGGGGCACCCGAGTCGCCGATCGCGTTGGCCTGGCCGGAGGACGCCACCACCGACCTGGTCGAGGAGTTCATCGGCATCGTGCGGGGGCGCACCGCGAACAGCTCCCGTGGCCGCGCCGCCGCCGAGACCGGTCCCGCGCCGAAGCGGAAGGCGTCGGAGAAGACGGCGGACAAGGCTGCCGCGAAGGCTGCGGCGGGAAAGTTGCCGTCCGGCAAGGCTTCACCCAAGGGCTCAGCCAAGGGATCGGCCGGCAAGTCGGGCGCCAAGGGCGCGCCGGCCAAGGGCACGGCGGGCAAGGCCGCGGCGAGCAAGCGCAGCGGCAAGGGGTCGGGCGGCCGCGGCCGCCGCTGACACACAACGCCGACGAACGGGCGGTTACCGGAACAACCGCCGGGTGACCCGCCCGGTAGCCGCCCGTTCATGAGCGAAAGCCGGGCTCGCTACCGAGTTCCCTTGGGCGCCACCGAGGTCACCAACTCCGCCAGCGCCCGGTAGGCGTCGGCGCGACCGCTCGACGCCCGGAAGACCAGCCCGATCGCCCGGCCCGGCGCCGGTGCCGCGAACCGCGCGGTGGCCAGGTCGCCGCGGCCGGTCTCGACCGCGACCGCCGAGTCCGGAACCAGGGTCACGCCGAGACCGCCTGCGACACACTGCACCACGGTGGTCAGCGAGGTGGCGCGGGTGTCGCCGGAGACCGGCCGCGCGTCCACCGAGCGGCACAGGTCCAGGGTCTGGTCGCGCAGGCAGTGCCCCTCGTCGAGGAGCAGCAGCGGCAGCTCGTCGAGCACGTCGATCGACAAGTCCGTTCGCCCGGCCAGCGCATGCCCCGCCGGCACGACCATCACGAAATCCTCTTGGTAGACCGGGATCTCGACCATCCCCGGCGCCTCGGACGGCAAGGCCAGCACCGCCACGTCGAGCACCCCGACGCGCAGCGAGTCGAGCAGCCGGGCGGTCTGGTCCTCGACCACGAACGGCCGCACCGAGGGCAACTGATCACGCAACGCCGGCAGCAGCACGGGCAGCACGTACGGCGCGACCGTCGGGATCAGCCCGATCCGCAGCGGCCCGGTCAGCGCCTCCCCCACACCCGCGGCCGCCGCGACGAATCCGTCGGCCGCCTCCAGGATCACCTTCGCCTGCGCGAGCAGCTGCGAGCCGGCCGGCGTCACCAGCACGCGCCGGGTGCTGCGCTCGATCAACTGCACGCCGAGGCCGTTCTCCAGCGCCGCCAGCGCCTGCGAGAGTGTGGGTTGACTCACACCCAAACGCGCTGCAGCGGTACCGAAGTGGCGATACTCGGCGACCGCGACGAAGGCACGCAGCTGCGACAGTGTGGGTTGATAAGTCTGATCAGCCATGCCTATCAGTGTAGTGACACCTATCGCCTTTACCTTTTGCATAGCTTCGGGCACTATGGAGTCATACCGAGTTGAGCGCAGAACACCGCGGCTCACTCGGGTGAAACCACCAGTACACCGACCGCACCAGTGCGCCGACCCCGGCGCAGCCAGGTGTACTGCCGCATGCCCGAGATGAAGTCACGGCGCCGACCGCGCCGTGGACCCGCACAAGTAGGAGGACCACACATGGCTCTGCTGACCATCGGCGACCAGTTCCCGGCTTACAACCTCAAGGCTGTCATCGGCGGTGACCTGTCCAAGGTCGACGCGCAGCAGCCCGACGACTACTTCACCCAGGTGACCAGCGACGACTACGCCGGCAAGTGGCGCATCGTGTTCTTCTGGCCCAAGGACTTCACCTTCGTCTGCCCCACCGAGATCGCCGCCTTCGGCAAGCTCAACGAGGAGTTCGCGGACCGCGACGCGCAGGTGCTCGGCGCCTCCGTCGACAACGAGTTCGTGCACTTCCAGTGGCGTGCGCAGCACGACGAGCTCAAGACCCTGCCCTTCCCGATGCTCTCGGACCTCAAGCGCGAGCTGGCCGAGGCCACCGGCGTCCTGAACGCCGACGGCGTCGCGGACCGCGCCACCTTCATCGTCGACCCGAACAACGAGATCCAGTTCGTGTCCGTCACCGCCGGCTCCGTGGGCCGCAACGTCGACGAGGTGCTGCGCGTGCTCGACGCACTGCAGTCCGACGAGCTGTGCGCCTGCAACTGGAAGAAGGGCGACCCGACCATCAACGTCGGCGAGCTGCTCTCCGAGAGCGTCTGACCATGAGCGTCGAGAACCTCAAGAACTCGCTGCCCGAGTACGCGAAGGACCTCAAGCTCAACCTCGGCTCCCTCGCGCGCTCGACCGAGCTCACCGAGCAGCAGCTCTGGGGCACCTTCCTCGCGTGCGCGGCCGCCAGCAAGTCGGCGACCGTGCTGCGTGAGATCGCGGAGGAGGCTGCCGACAACCTGTCGGCCGAGGCCTACAACGCCGCGCTCGGCGCCGCTTCGATCATGGGCATGAACAACGTCGCCTACCGGGCCAAGAGCTTCCTCGGTGACGAGTTCGCCCAGGTGCGAATGGGTCTGCGGATGAACATCATCGGCAACCCCGGCGTGGAGAAGGTCGACTTCGAGCTGTGGTCGCTCGCCGTCTCGACCATCAACGGCTGCCACGACTGCACCGCCGCCCACGACGCGGTGGTCCGCAAGGAGGGCATGACCAAGGAGCAGGTCTGGGAGGCCGTCAAGGTCGCCGCGACCGTCCAGGGCGTCGCCCAGGCCATCGTGGCCAGCGAGACGCTCGCCTGATCGTCAGTTCCGCTCGACTGTGCGCGGTCTCCACCCCGACGGGGAGGAGACCGCGCACAGTTGCATTCCGGGCCGGACGTTGCGTTTGGCGGTATCGTTTAGCGATGGGTATCGAGGTTGAGGTAGTCAGGGTTTTCACCGACGCCGATGGCCGCCACGGCAATCCGCTCGGCATCGTGGACGCGGCACTCGTCGCTCCCCCGGGCCGACAGGCGCTGGCCGCCGAACTGGGCTTCAGCGAGACCGTCTTCGTCGAACTGCCCACGCCGGGAGCCGATTCCGTGCATGCACAGATCTACACACCCGCCGTCGAACTGCCCTTCGCGGGACACCCCACGGTCGGGCTGTCGTGGTGGTTGCGCGAGCGCGGGCACGACATCGAGACGCTCGAGGTGCCGGCCGGGCCGGTCACCACCCGATTCGCGGACGGGTTGACCTGGATCCGCGCCAAGGCGGACTGGGCGCCGGAGTTCGTGCTGCACCCCGCGCCAGACTCCGAGGCCGTGCGCACGGCCCGGGCGGCCGCCTACGACAGCGGGCACCACTACGTGTGGGCCTGGGCCGGCGAGGGCGCGATCCGGAGCCGGATGTTCGCCCCGGACATGGGCGTTCCCGAGGACGAGGCCACCGGCGCCGCGGCAGTCCGGATCACCGACCACCTGCGCCGCAGCCTGCACATCACCCAGGGCCGCGGGTCGCAGATCTTCACCGTCTACGCCCCCGACGGCTGGATCGAGGTCGGCGGCCGGGTGCACCCCGACCGCACCCTCACCGTCTGATCCGCCGCCCGGCGACACGCCGCGGCGACGACGAGGGGGCGGGCCTAGTCACGTGACTCGGCCCGCCCCCTCGTCGTCGAGGTCAGACCGGCGCCGAGGTCAGACCGACAGGGTCTGGCCCGGGAAGATCAGGTCGACGTTCTGGACCTGACCGGCCAGCGAATCCACCGAGACGCCGTGCGCGGCGGCGATGCCCGAGAGGGTGTCGCCCGAGACGACCACGTAGGTGCCGCCCGCGGGTGCCGGCGCGGACACAGCGGGGGTGGAGGCGACGGGGGCCGATGCCAGGACCGGCTCGGCAACGTCGGAGACCGTGGTCTCGTAGCCGGCGGCGGTGGTGCCGGCGGTCAGGTACTGACCGCACACGGGCCACGCACCGGCGCCCTGGCCCGCGAGCACGTTCTCCGCGACGCGGATCTGCTCGGCCTGGCTGGCGTCCGCCGCGTTGCCGGTGCCGCCGTAGGCCGCCCAGGTGCTGGGGGTGAACTGCAGGCCACCGGAGAAGCCGTTACCGGTGTTGGTGTTCCAGTTGCCGCCGCTCTCGCACTGCGCGACGCCGGACCAGTCGTGGCCCTGCGCGGAGGCGGTTCCGGTGGCCAGGGCCATCGGGACCGCGACGAGGGCGCCGGTGGCGACGACGGCGCCGAGGGCGCGCTTGATGGTGAAATCGGTCATGAACGTGGATCCTCTCCGCTCCCGCCGGCGAGGTGGACCGCCGGCGACAACTGCGTCGTCGCCCTGGTGCTGCGTCCGTCTCGCTCCCGCCCCTGAAGGGATTTCGGCGATTCCGGTCCGCGGGGCGAGATCGAGCGGTGGCGGACCGGCGTTTGCCCGGCTGTTTCGGGCTGGTTCTGACCGTAGGGGATGGTCACGGACAGATCACGACGCACGTTTCTGGCACAGCCGTACCGCTCCCGAACTCCCGGTTCGAGGTTCCCGCAGGCCCGGTCGGCGATCCCCGAAAGTCACATCGCGGTAGTTACACGGCCGTAAGGTGATGACCGACACAGCACAATTGTGGCGCCGGTCACACCATCCGGGCCTGCCGCCTACCGCTCGACGTCCCCGCCCGGCCGGGCCGCCTCGATCGCGGATCGCATGTCGCCCAGGAACTTGACGACCGTCGCCCTCTCCGCGTCGCTGTAACCGTCGAGGGCCGCGGACGCGTTCGCGATCACCGGCCCGAAGAACGACCAGCCGAGCTCCATGGCCGCGGGCGTGACGGCCAGCAGGACCCGCCTGCGGTCGCCGGGGTCGCGCTCGCGCCGGACGTGCCCCGCCTTCTCCATCCGGTCGACCAGCGCGGTCACCGACGCCGAGTTCAGGTGGAGCTCCTGCGCCAACCACCCCGGTGTCGCCGTCCGACCGCCGCGGTCCGCGTCGAGGAGGCAGATCAATGCCCGGACGTCGGTCGGGTGCAGTCCGTGCACGCGCGCGAACTCCGCACCCAGCAGGTGCAGATCGACCGTCAGCGCCCGCAGACGATGCACGGTGGCAAGGGAATCCCCGGCCGGTTCGCGTCCGACACCCATCACGGCCTCCCGCTCGACAACATCACCCGGCCAATCTACTATCTCGACACACCAATTATCTCGATCAATCGAACTAAATTGAGACGAGGAGACCCCGATGCCCCCGTTGTCGACGGCAGCCTTCGCAGCCACCCCTGCAGGATCCGCCTTCTACCGCGCCTATGACCGCGTGCTGGCGAAGTGGCCGGTCGAGGTCACCGGCGTCGACCTCGAGTCGGCGCACGGGACCACCCGGGTCAACGTGTGCGGGCCGACCGACGCCCCGCCGGTGGTACTGCTGCCGGGCGGCGGGGCCACGTCGACGGTGTGGTTCGAGAACGTCGCCGCGCTCGCCGAGCGGCACCGGGTGTTCGCGGTCGACCTGATGGGCGACCCCGGCCGCAGCGCCGCCGGGGCCATGCCGCCGCGGACCGCCGAGGACCTCACGTCCTGGCTCGACGCCGTCGTGACGACGGCGGGCCTGGACGAGTTCGGTCTCGTCGGCCACTCCTACGGGGCGATGATCGCGCTCGCCTACGCGCTGCGTGAGCCGGGCCGAGTGAGGAACCTGGTGCTGTTCGACCCCAGTTCGTGCTTCACCGGCATGCGCGCGCAGTACCTCGCGCGCGCGGTCCCCCTGCTGGTGCGGCCCACCGAGAAGCGCCAACGCGACTTCATCCGGTGGGAGACCGACGGCCGGGACGTCGACGAGGACTGGCTGGAGCTCATCGCCCTTGGCGCAGCGCATTTCCCGAAGTCGAAAACTGTCGTGCCCAAGCGCCCGGGCCGGGACGTTCTCGCCACCCTGACGCCCGCCACCACGGTGCTCCTCGCCGCCGGCAGCAAGGTGCACGACAGCAGGAAACTGAAAGCCACAGTCGCGGAGTCGAACCCGCGACTGCGCACCGTCGTCGTCGACGGCACCACGCACCACACCATGCCGATGATTCCCGCCGCCGAACTGAACCGCGCCCTGCTCGGCGCACTCAGCGATGCGGGTCCGGTGGCCGACCCGCCGCCAGGTCATCGTCGCTGAGCAGGACGGCGATCTCCCGGCCCAGCTCGGCGCCCGGGGCCAGCGGCAGTCGGTCACCGCTCCAGAACCGTCCCGGGTCGTACCAGTTCGTCTTCTTCCGCTCGGTGAGCAGACCCATCGACTCGTAGGTCTGCGCGACCACCTCGGCGCAGTACGCACTCTCGAGCCCGGCGGCCTTCTCCTCCTGAGATCGCCTGCGCAACGCCGGAAGTCGGCCGCCGAACCAGCGCGAGGCCAGCTTCGCCGTCGAGGGGAACGGGGTGCCGTCGAGCCGGGCAATGGTCCGCAGCAGCTCGTCCTCCTGCTCCCGGGTGACGGGCCGGTCCAGCTGACGCAGCCAGCCGCGCTGACCGTACCGAGCGCCCCAGACCTGCACGGCCTGACGCAGGTCGTGCAGCTGGACGCCGCGCTGGAATCGCCCGGTCCACATGTCCTGCAACGAATGTCCGAGCTCGGCATGCCACATCAGCGGCGGCATGTCGTCGAGCACCACCGACATCCCGACGTGGTTGACGGGGCTGTTGGTCAGCGTCTGGATTGCCCGGTCCGCGCCGGAATGTCCACGGAATATCCAGATGTCGCCGGTCCGGGTGGCCTCGACGGCCGCGTCCAGGCTCACCTGTGATTCGTGCATCCGCCTGCTCATCCACCTAGCCTAGAGCGATGGGAATCGAAGGCAGGCACCTGTGGAAGTTCGTCGGCCTCGCCGGCGTGGTCGGCGTCGCCGCCACCGGGGCGTTGACGGTCCGCGCCGAGCGCAAGCGCCGCGCCTACTCCCCCGACGAGGTGCGCTCCCAACTGCACGCCCGCTTCGCCCAGGCCACCACGGCCGCCGCGTCCGAGCGGCCGACGGTGGATCTCACACCCGTCAGACCCAGCCTCCGGCAACGCCTCTCGCACCTCCGGCGCCGGTGAGCGACGCTCGGCACAAATGCCGCTGATGCACTCGATAGAAATTGAATTGAATCAATCCTCAACCAAAATGGGAAACCTTGACTATTAATCGCCCAGACCATTGGACAAGGACACGGTTCGGAGTGTCGCGGACTTCGATCGCCGTAATCGATCGCGCGCCCTTTCCGGGTCGATCGAATGAATGAACTCTGAATGAACGCACTGCGGCAGTCGCTCCCTGTCGTCGGCCTCTCGGGTCCCCCGACTCCGTGACGGAAACTCGTCGTGACCTCGCGGTTGCGACATGAGTCCAGTTCAGACGTCGGATCTCAGGTCACCACCCCCGATTCCCGATCGGCGGGCAGTCCGGATCGCCGCCAACCCGGAACTCGAACCCGGGCGCCGCACCGAGTGTCCCGTTCGGGTTGGTGGTCGCACACAAATCATGTAGAACAGATCACTACTGATCCAGGTTCGTGATCTTGATTCAATGGCGATGTTTTGGTGGGAAACACGCACAGGACGCGGCCTGTATCGAGGTCCCCCGGGGGGCCGGACCGCAGGGTCCGGGCACGGGCTAAAAGAGAACAGGCGAAATCATGCTATTACCGATGTCACCGGCCGATTCGATGTTCCTGCTCGGCGAGTCTCGCGAGCATCCGATGCACGTAGGAGGGCTTGCGCTCTTGGCCCCGCCGGAAGGCGGCGATGCCGACGATGTGCGGGCCATGCTCGATTCCGCATTGGCCGGCGGGGCGGTGTCGCCGGTGCTGCGCAAGCGCCCGCGGCGATCGCTGACCTCGCTCGGGCAGTGGGGCTGGGAAGAGGACGTCGAGGTCGACCTCAGCCACCACATTCGTCACAGCGCCCTGCCGCAACCGGGCGGCGTCAAGGAACTCCTCGAGTTGGTCTCACGGCTGCACGCGCACCTGCTCGACCGCAACCGGCCGCTGTGGGAGATGCACCTGATCGAGGGCCTCTCGGACGGGCGCTTCGCCGTGTACATGAAGATCCACCACGCGGTGACCGACGGCGTCTCCGCGATGAAGCTGTTGCGCAGCACGCTCAGCGAGGACTCGGGTGAGCGCGGGATGCCGGCGCCGTGGGAGCCGCTGGCGCGGGATCGTCCGGCGAGGGTCCCGGCCGCCGCGCCCGACGGCTTCAACCTGCTCGGCCTGCCCGGCGCGGCCGTGGGCGCGGTTCGCGGCGCGTTCGGCCTGCTGCCGGTGCTCGCGACCACCGTCGACCGGGCGCGCAACAACCGCGGCGGCTCGCTCTCGCTCGCCGCCCCGAAGAGCATTCTCAACGTGCCGATCGGCGGGGCCCGCCGCTTCGCCGCCAGGTCCTGGCCGATCGAGCGGCTCCGACTCGTCGCGAAGGCGGGCGACGCCACCATCAACGACGTGGTCCTCGCGATGTGCTCCGGTGCGCTGCGCAGCTATCTGGACGAGCTCGACGTCCTCCCCGCCGACCCCCTCGTGGCACTGGTGCCGGTCTCGCTGCGACGGGAAGGCGTGGAGAGCAAGTCCGGCAACGACTTCGGGCTTCTCTCGTGCAATCTGGCCACCCATCTCGAGGAGCCCGCAGAGCGGTTCGACGCGGTCCGCAAGACGATGGGTGAGGGCAAGGAGGAGATGAGCACCAGGAGTTCGGGCGAGATCCTGGCGATGAGCGCGCTCGGCGCCGTTCCGCTGGTGCTCGGGGTGCTCTTCGGCGAGCGGGCGCCCATCCGGCCCCCGAACGTGATGATCTCCAACGTGCCGGGGCCGGGCATGCCGCTGTACTGGAACGGCGCGCGGCTGACTGCGCTGTACCCGCTGTCGATCGCCGTCGACGGGCAGGCCCTGAACATCACCATCACCAGCACCGACGACGAGATCGCATTCGGCATCACCGGATGCCGTCGCAGCGTGCCGCCACTGGCTCCGCTGCTGGGATGCCTCGACGACGAACTCGGTGCCCTCGAGGCGGCGGTCGGGTTGTAGCCACCGTCCGGGCGGTCGGGTTGTAGCCACCGCCCGGACGGTCAGTCCCTGCGCGCCCGCTGCGTCACCGCGGCGGCCGAACCTACCCGTCACACCGATCCGGCAGGCATGATGGTCACGCCCGACACCGCACGCACACCGGGAGACGACGTGTCCGACCGCTCACCCCAGGATTCAGACGCGGTCTGGACGAGACCTGACTTCCCGGACAGCTCGACGTGGACCGTGGTGCTGTCGGAGGCCGAGCGGGCGGAGATCGTCGACGCGGGCAGGGCCGACGGGCTCGACCCGTCGCGCCTGTTCCCCACCCTCCGGTCCCGCTGCGAGGAGTGGGCGCACACGCTCAGCGCCGGATGTGGATTCGTGCTCCTGCGCGGGTTTCCCGTCGACGAGCTCGGCACCGAGCAGACCGAGCGCGCATACCTCGCCCTGGGTGCCATGCTCGGGACGCCGGTGGGCCAGGACCGGGAAGGGTCCGTACTCACCCACATTCGTGACGAACGAATCACCAGGACCGACCCCACCGTCCGGCTCTACCGGACGAGGGAACGTCAGGACTTCCACACCGACGGTTCCGACCTGGTCTCGCTGCTGTGCCTGAGCCAGGCGCAGGCCGGCGGAGAGAGCCTGATCGCCAGTTCCGCGGCGATCTACAACGAGGTGTTGCGACGACGCCCGGACCTGCTCGAAGTGCTCTACTCCCCCATGCCGTGGGATCGCAACGGCGAGGAGCCGCCGGGGCAGCCGCCCTACTTCGAACTCGCACCCCTCAACGACATCGACGGGGCGCCGCGTCTGTTCTACATCAGCTGGTACATCCGTGACTCCCAACGACATCCGGAGGCTCCACGGCTGACCGCCGGCCAACTCGAGGCCCTCGAGCTCGTCGAGACCATCGCCAACGAGCCACGCTTCCACGTCGAGATGGTCTTCGAACCCGGCGACATCCAGATCCTGCACAACGGGCGCATCCTGCACGCCCGCAACGCCTACCGAGACCACCCCGACCTCGACCAGCGGCGGCACCTGCTCCGACTGTGGTTGACGGCCAGGAACTTCCACGGCGTCGCAGAACCGTTGCGGTCGGGAATCCCGTCGCGGTCTGCGAACGACGGCCCCGCCGCGACACGCTGACCCGCCGGCCGATGTGCGTGTGCCGGCACGGCCGGACCGGCTTCCGGCGGGTCAGCGACTGCCGCAGCACTGGTCGGTGTTCAGGCCTAGCCGAGCGCCGAGAGGACCCCCGCCGCCATCTCGGCGACCTGCGCGTCGGTCATCACGAACGACGGCGAGAACTGCATGGCCCCGACGCCGGCCGCGCGACCGGAGATGCCGAACTTGCGCAGCGTCTTCACGAACGGCAGCGCCTCGGCCGGATCCGCGAGCTGCACGGCGGCGACCGCACCGAGACCGCTGCGCACCTCTTGCACCCGTGGGTGCTCGGCCAGCGGCGCGAACTGCTCGTGCAGCGTGCGCTCGAGCCGGGCGGCGTCGTCGAGCAGGTTCTCCCGCTCGATGATGTCCAGGTTCGCCATCGCCGCGGCCGCCGCACCGGCGTGCCCGCCGTAGGTGTAGCCGTGACGCCACCAGACCCCACCCGCGAAGAACGGCTCCGCGACGTTCGGCGCGATGAACACCGCGCCCATCGGGACGTACCCGGAGGTCAGTCCCTTCGCGGTCGTCACCATGTCCGGCTGCAGGTCGAATCGGGTGGAGGCAAACCAGGATCCACCGATGCGGCCGAAGCCGGTGACGACCTCGTCGACGACGAAGAGGATGTCGTGGTCGCGGCAGATCTCGCGGACCTCGCGCAGGTACCCCTCGGGCGGCAGGTAGATCCCGCCGGCGCCGATGATCGGCTCGCAGAAGAACGCGGCGATGGAGTCGGCACCCTCCTTCTCGATCAGTTCGAGCAGCGACTTCGCATCGTCCCACGCCACGGTGCGCGCGTCGGCCATCAGCTCGCCGTAGCCCTCCCGGTTCACCGGGATGCCGGCCAGCGCGGTGCCGGCGACGTGCATGCCGTGGTACGCCTTCTGGCGGCCGACCACGATCCGCTTGCCGGGCTTGCCCATCTCGTGCCAGTAGCGTCGCGCCAGCTTGGCCGCGGTGTCCACCGAGTCGGACCCGCCGGAGGTGAAGAAGATCTTGCTCCCGGGCACCGGCGCGATCGCCGCGAGCCGCTCGGCCAGCGCCGCCGTCGTCTCCGGGACGAAGTCGCCGAAGTTCGAGAAGTGCGCGATCGTCGACAGCTGGGTAGCGACGGCGTCGGCGATCTCCTTGCGGCCGTGCCCGACGTTGGTGAACCACAGCCCTGCCGTCGCGTCGAGGTACCGGGAGCCCTGGTCGTCCCAGATGTACGCGCCCTCACCCCGACTGACGACGAACGCGCCATCCTGCTGCACCGCGCCCATGTCCGCGAACCCGTGCCACAGTGCGGAACCGTTTGAACTCACGCCTCGACCTCCATCTCGCCACTCTCGATCTCCGCCGGCGTCAACGGACGGATGTCCTTGCCGTAACGCCGGCGCCGGGCCAGCCTACCTGCGGCGTTGACCGCCAGCGCCATCAGCACGAAGGCCAGGAGCAGCACCACCAGCCCGATCGACATCTGCAGGTAGCCCTGCTTCATCGGGCTGAGGAACGGGTAGGGGTACCAGTCGACGACCGCCCCGCGGATCAGGCTGTACACCCCGTAGACGAGCGGGAACCACAGCCAGCCGACGGCCTGCTTGTCGCTGATCCGCATCCGCGGCGGGTTGACGAGCCAGTCGAGGAGGATCACCAGCGGCAGGATCCGGTGCAGGGAGTTGTTGATCCAGTCGTCGTTGAGGTTCACGTCGATGCCGGCGAGCAGGACGGCGTAGATGATCCCGGTGATGACCATGTAGAGGGTCGTCGCGCCGCGGAAGAGCTGCCAGCGACGCGACTGCGGGTCGGTGAGCCCGCCGACCGCGAACACGACCACGGTGAGCACGTTGCTCAGGATGGTGAAGTAGCTGAAGTAGTTGACGACGGAGAACGAGTCGCTGTCGATCTCGCGGATCGGTATCCACGCCAGCGCCACGACGCCGAGGGCGGCGAAGGCCAGTCGCAGAGCGCGCATGAGCGGGCTCGTCCGGGGGTACACCGTCGCTTCGGTGGTGGCAGCAGTCACCCGCCGATGCTCGCACGCCCGCCCGCCCGGAGGCCGGACCGACGCGCACCGGTTCCGGCCTGCGCGGCCCGCGTGGGGCGTTCGATACGCTGGCACGAGCATGTCGAACACAGAGCCCACGACCCCGCCCGGCACCCCGCCCGCCGCCCAGCCCGGCCTCGACCGCCGCGAGCTCAAGAGGCTCCTCCCCGACCTCTCCCTCCGCGACGAGCACCGGCTCCGCCGCAAGCTCGACCGCGCCCGAACCCCGGAGGCGCTCGCGTCGCTCGCCCGCGAGGTGAACCAGGCCCAGGCCCGGATCTCGTCGCGCCGGGCCTGCGTGCCGAAGACCAGCTACCCGGAGGGCCTTCCGGTCAGCGCCCGGCGCGACGACATCGCCGCGGCTATCGAGGCCCACCAGGTGGTGATCGTGGCCGGCGAGACCGGCTCCGGCAAGACCACCCAGATCCCGAAGATCTGCCTGGACCTGGGCCGCGGGGTGCGCGGGCTCATCGGGCACACCCAGCCGCGCCGGCTCGCCGCCCGCACCGTCGCCGAGCGGATCGCCGAGGAACTCGACACCGAGCTCGGCGAGGCCGTCGGCTACACGGTCCGGTTCACCGACCAGGTCTCCGACGGCACCCTGGTCAAGCTGATGACCGACGGCATCCTGCTCGCGGAGATCCAGCGCGACCGCCTGCTGCGCCGCTACGACACCCTGATCATCGACGAGGCCCACGAGCGCAGCCTCAACATCGACTTCATCCTCGGCTACCTCCGCGAGCTGTTGCCGCGCCGGCCCGACCTGAAGGTGATCATCACCTCCGCCACCATCGACCCGGAACGGTTCGCCGAGCACTTCACCGTGAACGGCGTCCCGGCGCCGATCGTCGAGGTGTCCGGCCGCACCTTCCCCGTGGAGATGCGCTACCGCCCGCTGAGCGTCGACGTGGGCGAGCAGACCATCGACCGCGACCCGGTCGACGCCGTCGGCGAGGCGGTCGAGGAACTGATGGCCGAGGGCGACGGCGACATCCTGGTGTTCCTGTCCGGCGAACGCGAGATCCGCGACACCGCCGAGGCGCTGCGCGAGCGCAAGCTGCGCGGCACCGAGATCCTGCCGCTGTACGCCCGGCTGTCCGCGGCCGAGCAGCACCGGGTCTTCGAGCGGCACACCGGCCGCCGGGTGGTGCTCTCGACGAACGTCGCGGAGACGTCGCTGACGGTGCCCGGCATCCGTTACGTAGTGGACCCGGGCACGGCCCGCATCTCCCGCTACTCCGTGCGCACCAAGGTCCAGCGACTGCCCATCGAGGAGATCTCGCAGGCCTCGGCCCGCCAGCGCGCGGGCCGCTGCGGCCGCGTCGCCGACGGCATCTGCATCCGGCTGTACTCCGAGGAGGACTTCGAGTCCCGGCCCGAGTTCACCGAACCCGAGATCCTGCGCACCAACCTGGCGTCGGTGGTCCTGCAGATGACCGCCCTCGGCCTCGGCGACATCGCCGCGTTCCCGTTCGTGGAGGCGCCGGACCCGCGCGCCATCCGGGACGGCATCGCGCTGCTCGAGGAACTCGGCGCGATCAAGCCGGCCGGCAAGGACGCGGTCGCCGAGCTCACCCCCGTCGGGCGGGAGCTGGCCCAGCTGCCGGTCGACCCGCGGATGGCCCGGATGCTCGCGCAGGCCCACAACACGGGCTGCCTGCGCGAGACCCTGATCATCGTCGCCGCACTGTCGATTCAGGACGTGCGCGAGCGGCCCGCCGAACACCAGCAGGCCGCCGACGAGAAGCACGCCCGGTTCAACGTCGCCGGCTCGGACTTCCTCGCCTACCTCAAGCTCTGGGACTACCTCCGCGAGCAGCGCCGGGAGCTCTCCTCCAACCAGTTCCGCAAGATGTGCAAGAGCGAGTTCCTGCACTGGCTGCGGATCCGGGAGTGGCAGGACCTGCACGGCCAGCTCTCCCAGATCACCCGCGGCCTCGGCTGGACCGGCAACGACCAGCCCGCGAGCGAGGCCTCGGTGCACCAGGCGCTGCTGTCCGGGCTGCTCTCGCACATCGGCCTGCGCGAGGGCGAGAAGCGGGACTTCCTCGGCGCCCGCGGCGCCCGGTTCGCGGTGTTCCCCGGGTCGTCGCTGTTCAAGAAGCCGCCGCGCTGGGTGATGGCCGCCGAACTGGTGGAGACCACCCGGCTGTGGGGCCGGATGGCCGCGGGCATCGAACCGGAGTGGGCCGAGAAGCTGGCCCCGCACCTGGTCAAGCGCACCTACTCGGAGCCGCACTGGTCCACCAAGCGGGCCGCCGCGATGGCCTACGAGCGGGTCACGCTCTACGGCATCCCGCTGGTCGCCAAGCGCGCCGTCGGCTACGCCACCATCGACCCGGAGGCCTCGCGGGAGCTGTTCATCCGGCACGCGCTGGTGCAGGGCGAGTGGCAGACCCAGCACAAGTTCTTCCACCAGAACCGCGCCCTGCTCGACGACGTCGAGGAGATGGAGACCCGGGCCCGCCGGCGCGACATCCTGGTCGACGACGAGACGCTGTTCGAGTTCTACGACGAGCGCGTCGGCCCTGAGGCGGTGTCCGCCAAGCACTTCGACACCTGGTGGAAGCAGGCCCGCCGCGCCGACCCGGACCTGCTGACGTTCACCGCCAAGACCGTCGTCAACGCCGACGCCGCCGGGGTGCTCGGCGGCGACTACCCGAACACCTGGCGCCAGGGCGACATCTCGTTCCCGCTGACCTACCAGTTCGAGCCGGGCACCGAGGACGACGGCGTCACCGCCCGCATCCCGGTGGCCCTGCTGGCGCAGCTGCGGGACGTCGGCTTCGAGTGGCTGGTCCCCGGCATGCGTGAGGAACTGGTCACCGCACTGATCAAGTCGCTGCCGAAGGCGCTGCGGCGCACCGTCGTTCCGGCGCCGGACTACGCCCGGGCAGCGCTGTCCGCGGTCAAGGCCCGCGCCGAGCCGCTGACCGTCGCAATCGCGCGGGAACTCTCGCGGATGGCCGGAACCCCCATCGCGCCCACCGACTTCGACCTGACGGCGGTACCGGACCACCTGCGGATGACCTTCGCCGCGGTGGACCCCGGCGGCAAGGTGCTCGGACGCAGCAAGAACCTGAGCCAGTTGCGTGAACAGCTCGCTCCCCGGGTGGCGAAGGAGGTCTCGCGGGCGACCGCGACGACCGAGCGGCCCGCGGCCACGGTGTGGACGTCGGAGACGCTGGGGTCGCTGCCGGAATCGGTCTCGCGCACCCTCGGCGGGCAGAAGGTCGTCGGGTACCCGGCGCTGGCCCCGGAGGCCCGCGGCGTCGCGGTGCGGGTGTTCGCGACGCCGGCCGAGCAGCGACGGGCGATGCAGGACGGCACCCGGGCGCTGCTGCTGCGGGCGATCCCGACGCCGACGAAGTCCGCAGTCGGCGGGCTCGGCACCCGGGACCGGCTGGCGCTGGGGCAGAACCCGCACGGGAGCGTGGACGCCCTCGTGGAGGACTGCCGCGCCTGCGCGGTGGACGCGCTGATGGACGCGCACGGCGGTCCGTCCCGCACCCCGGAGGGCTATCAGAAGCTCGAGGCGGCGGTGCGCCCCGAACTGCCGCGGCAGGTGGCCGCCTTGGTGCGTCTGGTGGTACCCGTCCTCGACCGGGCGCACCGGCTGCGGCTGCTGCTCGACCGCACCTCAGGCGAGGCCGCCGACGACGTCCGCGAGCAACTGGAGTCGTTGGTGTACCCCGGTTTCGTCGCGGACACCGGCGCCGTGCGACTGCGCGATCTGCCGAGGTACCTTGACGGCGCGATCAAGCGGCTCGAGGCACTGCCCGGCTCCGCGACCCGGGACCGGCAGGCCCTCGCGGTCCTGGACGCCGTCTACGACGACTACGCGAGGATGCTGACGCGGCTCGACCCGCGCCGGCAGTTCGACCCGGACGTCGAGGCGGTCCGCTGGATGATCGAGGAGCTGCGGGTGAGCCTGTTTGCGCAGTCCCTCGGAACCCCGCAGCCGGTGTCCGACAAGCGCATTCGCAAGACGATCGCCTCGATCACCAAGTAGCGCAGCGACCGGGGCGCCGACGGCCGAACAGCCTCCGCACCCGGGCGCGGCGTTACCCGCCGTCGACGTTGTCGCGGTGCGCCTGCAGGTCCTTGATCTCGCGCTCGAAGTCCTCCACCGAGGTGAATGACCGGTAGACAGAGGCGAATCGGAGGTAGGCCACCTCGTCGAGGTCGCGCAGCGGCCCCAGGATCGCCAGGCCCACCTCGTTGCTCGGCACCTCGGCGGACCCGCCTGCGCGAATGGCCTCCTCGACCTTCTGGGCGAGCTTGTAGAGGGCGTCGTCGTCCACCGCCCGGCCCTGGCAGGCCCGGCGGACGCCGCGAACGACCTTCTCGCGGCTGAACGGTTCGGTGACCCCGCTGCGCTTGACCACCGACAACACCGCGGTCTCGACGGTGGTGAAACGGCGGCCGCACTCAGGACAGGAGCGGCGCCGACGGATGGCCTGACCCTCGTCGGCCTCCCGCGAGTCGACGACGCGCGAATCGGGATGTCGGCAGAACGGGCAGTGCATGGCGAATCCTTCGTCTGAGCCGAGAAGCCCGATACTCCCACTGGATGTGGTAGGGCCAACAGGGTTCGAGGATACCGCCGAGTGCCACTCCGGCGTGCAGATGCCCGTCTCAGCGCCCACGTCGACTCAGCCCGCGGACGAGACCGGCACCACCAGCGACTGCCCGGCGTGCACTCCCGACCCCTCGAGCGCGTTCAGCTCCACGATGCGCTCCACCACCTGATCGACCCGGGCCTGCGGCGCCACCCGGGCCGCCAGCTGCCCCAGCGACTCCCCGCCGCGCACCTGCACCACCGCCGTCGCGCCGGGCACCGTCGGGTTCGACCGCAACTGAGCGAGTCCGAACAGGCCTAACGCCACCAGCGCCGAACACAGCAGCCCGGCCAGCATCGTCGGGAACTCGACCTGCGTGCGAGCCCGACCGTGCGGCGCCCGCGACCGCGGCACCCGAGCGCGTTCGTAGCTCACGAAGCCTGCGGGCCGGTGCCGCGAGTCCGATCGCCGGCTGCCGCGCTCCACCCCGACGCGGGCCGACGGCCGAACGACCCGGCGTCCCTGAGGCATTCCCTGCCCGGGAACCGTGTACCGCTCGGGAAACGCCGCGCTGCTGTCCACCGTCACGCTCATCAGAACCTCCGCCAGGTAGGCCGATCGGGCTCGACCGAAGTTATCGATCAGGCGTTCGAGAGAACGCTTGTTCGATTTCTACCACGACACATCGACAATGTCGCGAATTGACAGCAAACATGTCGAACAAATGTTTGGAAACCGCAGGAAAACGGGCTAGATTCGATCCAGACGACACGCAAGTCGACAACAGCCGGCCACACCGACCACCAAGCACCGCAGCGCAATCCAGTTCGGCCGGCAGTCCAGTTCCACCAGCAGTCGAGATCCACCAGCACGCACCCGACCCGGCTACTCAGGAGGCCCACCCATGAAGCAAAAAAGCTCCAACGACGGCTCGGCGGTCGCCGGCGCCGGCCGCACGGCGGGGCTCACCGACCGACAGCGCCGGGTCCTCGAGGTGATCCGGGCATCCGTCAGCGAACGCGGGTACCCGCCGAGCATCCGCGAGATCGGCGACGCCGTCGGCCTCACCTCCACCTCTTCGGTGGCGCACCAGCTGCGCACCCTGGAGAAGAAGGGTTACCTGCGGCGCGACCCGAATCGCCCGCGGGCGGTCGACGTGCGCGGCCTGGACGACGGCGTCGCCGCCTCGGACACCGAGGCCGGCTTCGAGAACGCCGCGCAGGGCGGCGAGGGCGCCGAGGCTGTCATGCCGAAGCCGACCTTCGTCCCGGTCCTGGGCCGGATCGCCGCCGGTGGGCCGATCCTCGCGGAGGAGGCCATCGAGGACGTGTTCCCGCTGCCGCGTGAGCTGGTCGGCCAGGGTTCGCTTTTCCTGCTCAAGGTGGTCGGCGAGTCGATGCGCGACGCCGCCATCTGCGACGGGGACTGGGTGGTGGTGCGGCAGCAGAGCGTCGCCGACAACGGCGACATCGTCGCGGCGATGCTGGACGGCGAGGCCACCGTCAAGACGTTCAAGCGGACCAAGGGCGAGGTGTGGCTGATGCCACACAACCCGCTGTTCGAACCCATCCCCGGCAACGACGCCGCGATTCTCGGCAAGGTCGTCACGGTGATCCGCAAGCTCTGACGGTAGCCCGGTACCCAGACATGACGAGGGCCGCGACGGATGTCCGTCGCGGCCCTCGGTTGTCTCAGTCGACGGTCAGAGGTTCAGGCCCCGCCCGATGATCTCCTTCATGATCTCGGTGGTGCCGCCGTAGATGGTCTGTACCCGGGAGTCCATGTACGCCTTGGCGATCGGGTACTCCCGCATGTAGCCGTAGCCGCCGTGCAACTGCAGGCAGCGGTCGATCAGCTTGACCTGCGCCTCGGTGGTCCACCACTTGGCCATCGCGGCCTCCTGGACGGTCAGCTTCCCGGCGTTGAGCTGCTCGATGAACTTGTCCACCAGGATCCGGACCGCGGTGGTCTCGGTGGCGAGCTCGGCGAGCACGAACCGGGTGTTCTGGAAGCTGCCGATCGACTTGCCGAAGGCCTTGCGGTCGCGGCAGTACTGGATCGTCATGTCCAGGCAGGACTCCATCGCGGCGGCCGCCACGACGGCGATCGACAGCCGCTCCTGCGGCAGGTTCTGCATCAGGTAGATGAAGCCCATGCCCTCCTCGCCGAGGAGGTTCGCGGCCGGCACCCGGACGTCGGCGAAACTCAGCTCGGCGGTGTCCTGCGCCTTGAGCCCGATCTTGTCGAGGTTGCGGCCCCGCTCGAAGCCCGCCATGCCGCGCTCGACGACGAGCAGCGAGAAGCCCTGCGCGCCCTTGTCGGGGTCGGTGCAGGCCACCACGACCACCAGGTCGGCGTTGATGCCGTTGGTGATGAAGGTCTTGGAACCGTTGAGCACCCAGTCGTCGCCGTCGCGGACGGCGCGGGTCTTGATGTTCTGCAGGTCGCTGCCGGTGCCGGGCTCGGTCATCGCGATCGCGGTGATGATCTCGCCGGAGCAGAAGCCGGGCAGCCAGCGCCGCTTCTGCTCCTCGTTCGCGAGCTTGACCAGGTAGGGCGCCACGACGTCGTTGTGGAGCATGAAGCCGACGCCGCTGAAGCCGCCGCGGGTGGTCTCCTCGGTGATGATCGCGTTGTAGCGGAAGTCCTCGACTCCGCCGCCGCCGTACTCCTCGGGCACCGCCATGCCGAGGAAGCCCTGCTCCCCCGCCTTCTTCCAGACCTCACGGTCGACGATGTTCTGCTCCTCCCACCGGTCGTGGTGGGGAGCGACTTCCTGCGCGAGGAACTTCTGGTAGGACTCGCGGAAAAGTTCGTGCTCAGGCTCGAAAAGCGTGCGTTCCATCAAGGCTCCTGTGTGATCGGGCTTACCTGGCTGCCAGGGTAGGCCCACCCCCGCGAACCGGTCGATGACCCGAACGATCGGGAAATGTGACCTGGGGAGTCCGCCGACGCGTGCCCGCCCATGCCGGTCAGGCGTGGCGGGCGGCTTCCTGGGCGAGCTGCACGCGAGAACTCAGGCCGAGCTTGGCGAAGACATGAGTGAGATGGCTCTGCACGGTGCGCGGCGAGACGAACAGCCGCCCGGCGATCTCCTTGTTGCCGAGCCCGGTGCTGACCAGGCGGACGATGTCGCGCTCGGTTGGCGTCAGTGACGCCCAGCCGCTCGCCGGCCGCTTGCGCGGGCCGTGGCCGCGCTGCGCGTAGGCGATCGCCTCGTCGGTGGACAGCGCCGCGCCCTCGGCCCAAGCGCTGTCACATTCATGGTCGCCCATGGCGTTTCGCAACTTCGCCACCGAGGACTCGTATCCGGCCTGGTGAACCTTGAACCGGACCACGCCCGTTCGCTGCCGGACCGCCTCGGCGGCGCCGAACAGCCGCGCGGCTTCGCGGCGACGGCCGTCGGCGTCGGCGTCGGCGGCGGCGGCCGCCAGTTCGGCGAGGCATTCGAGGATGCCGGGGACGGTCAGGTGCGCCCGGAGGTCGGCCGCGCAGGCGAGTGCGGTGTGCGCGTCACGGTCGGCCTGTTCCCGCTCGTCGGCGGCGATCGCGATCCGGGCGCGCACGGTCAGCGCTATCACCAGGTGCCAGCCGGTCGCCACCGAGACGGCATCGTCGGCCCAGCGGCGGGCCGTGGCGAGATCGCCGGTCGCCAGCGCGACCTCGGTCCCGTTGAAGGCGCGCTGCGCCGCCGCGAACGAGGGTTCGAAACTCATGAACCGCCAGGCGCACTCGCTGGCCTCGCGCGCTGCCGCGACGTCGCCGGCAGCCAGCGCCGCGAGCGCCACCGCCGAATGGCCCAGCGCCAGGAAGAACCCGCCGTTCTCGGTGGCCGCCGAGAGAGCGGCATCGGCCGCCGCCCCAGCCGCACCGATCTCTCCCTGGTGGGCGAGTGCTGCAGACAGGCCTTGGCAGCTTCCTGGCAGGAGGAAGATGTCGTGAGCCGCCTCGACGTCGGCGACCACCTCGCGAGTCTGCGCGACCGCTCCGGACACATCGCCCTGGATCAGCCGTGCCCACCCGAGGCACAGCCGGCATTCCTGCGAGGCGGGATGGTCACCGATCGCCTCGGCGAGGTCGCGGCCTTCCTCGGCGGCCGCGCGCGCCGAGATCGGATCACCGACGAACATGGCGCTCACCGCCTTCCGGGTGAGAACCTGGCTCAGCCTCCACCGATCATCCAACGACCGGGCAAGGTCGATCGCTTCGGTGAAGTAGCGCTGGGCCCGCTCGGCGTCGTAGCCGTAGCTCGCGACGTAGGAGCACGCGGCCAGCGCCCGGGCGAGCAGGGCCGGGTCGCCGAGATCACGGGCGATCGCCAGCGCGCTACGCGCCTGATCCATGCCGGCTGCGACATCCACCCAGATGTCAAGCGCCGCCTTGTCTGCGAGTGCTCGCGCCCGCGCGGCGGCCGGCACCGCAATATCGCACGGGTCGTCGCCGGTGAGGACGGAGCCGAACCAGGCTCGCCCCTCCTGTATGCGTCCCCGTGAGAGCCACAACGGCTGGAGCGAGGACGCCAGCGCCAACGCGCGCTCGGTTTCGGAGTTCTCTCGGCTCCACGCGAATGCAGCCCGGAGGTTGTCGATCTCGGTCTCGGCCTGCTCGACACGCCGCTCATGGTCGGCGCTGCCAGGAGCGTCCAGCAGCGCGGCCGTCGCCGTGTAGTGGTCGCGGTGGCGCGCCCGGACGGCATCGGCCTCGCCGGATTCGCGGAGCTTCTCCAGTGCGTACTGACGCACCGTCTCGAGCAGGCGAAACCGAGTGCCGCGGCGACGATCGTCGGCCACCACCAGGGACTTGTCGACAAGCATGGTGAGCCGATCGAGGACCTCGTAGTGCTCGGCGTCGTCACCGCAGACGAACAGCGCGGCATCGAGGTCGAATCCGCCCAGGAACACCGCCAGTCGCCCGAACAGCACCCGTTCGGGCTCCGGCAGCAGCGCATGCGACCAGTCCACCGAGGCGCGCAACGTCTGCTGACGTCGCACGGCGGTGCGGGCGCCGCCGGTCAGCAGCCGGAAACGGTCGTGCAGGCCCTCGGCGATCTCGTCCGGCGACAGCGCCCGCACACGTGCTGCCGCGAGTTCGATCGCCAGCGGCAGGCCGTCGAGGCGCCGGCAGATCTCGCGCACCGTCGCGGCATTGTCGTCGGCGACGCGGAACTCCGGCCGCACCCGGCGGGCGCGGTCGGTGAACAATGCGACCGCCTCGTCGTCGAGCGACAACGAGGGCACCCGCCAGCTCACCTCGCCGGCCACCCCGATCGGCTCGCGGCTGGTCGCGAGCACCGTCAGTTCCGGGCAGGCGCCGAGCAGGGCGACGACCAACGCCGCGCACGCGTCGAGCAGATGCTCGCAGTTGTCGAGCACCACCAGGGTTCGAGCGTCGGCGATGAAGCGGGTCAGGGTGTCCGTCGTGGACCGGCCCGGCTGGTCGGGCAGCCCCAGCGCACGGGCCATGGCGCCCGGCACCCCGCCGGGGTCGGTCAGTGGCGCCAGATCGACGCACCACACCCCGCCGTCGAAATCGCCGGCCACTTCCGCCGCGACCCGCAACGCAAGGCGGGTCTTGCCGACTCCTCCCGCACCGGTGAGTGTCATCAGCCGGTTGTGCGCAAGGATCTCGCGCACGTCGCTCATCTCGACTGAGCGGCCGACGAAGCTCGTCAGCTGCACCGGGAGGTGTGGGGCGCCTCGCTCGCTGAGCGTGCGCAGTGGCGGGAAGTCGGCCCGCAGGTCGGGGTGGCACAGCTGCAGGACCCGCTCAGGACGCGGTAGATCGCGCAGCGGATGTGTGCCCAGGCCGGTCAGCGACGCACCGTTCGGGAGCTGATCGGTGACCACCGCCTCGGTCGCGCCCGACAACACGGTCTGGCCACCGTGCGCCAGATCGCGCAGGCGTGCCGCCCGATTGACGGTGGGGCCGATGTAGTTTCCCTCGTCACGCAGCTGTACCTCGCCGGTGTGTACGCCGATACGCAGTGCGATCGGCGCCAAGGGTGCCCGCTGGATGTCCAGTGCACACGCCACGGCGTCGCTGGCCCGGGTGAAGGCGGCCACGAAACTGTCTCCTTCGCCCTGTTCGACCGGGCGCGCACCGCCGTGCGCGGTGACCAACTCCGAGACCGTGCGGTCGAGCAGTGCGACGGCGTCCGTCATGTCGTCGGGCCGGGATTCCCACAACCGTGTCGAACCCTCGACGTCGGCGAGGAGCAGTGTCACCGTTCCGGTCGGCAGCTCGCTCATGTCCAATTCGCTCCAGTCCACCGTGACGAGGCCGCCCCGGGGTCGCTCCTACTCATCGTAGGCAGTGCGCCGTGATGCACATCACAGAACATCGGCGAGATCGCGCATCACACCCGCACCCGCGACGCCGAGCCATGCGGCCCCGCACCGGGCTTTTACGCCTTCCGGCCGATGGTCCGTCGCCGGTGCCGAGGGATATTCGAATCGGCACCGATCCGAGGAGGCCATCGCAATGACCGTCGACACGCACAGTCCGAGCATCTTCGATGTGGCACTGCCGACCATCGCCTGTCAAGACGCCCCAAACCCCGACGAAGCTCACCGCCTCATCGGGCAGGCACTCGCGCAGGCACCGATCGCACTGGGCCCCTACGGGCCCGAGGTGCTCGCGTACGACCTGGTGCGCACCGTATTGCGTGATGCCAGATTCGCCATGCCGAAGGGGGTCGCGCTGCAGGTACAGGGCATGACCAACGGCCCCGTCTGGGACAGGGTCACCAAGACGATCGTGAGCCTCGACGGTGCCGAACACCAGCGGCTGCGCCGGCTGGTGTCGAAGGCGTTCACCCCCGCCAGGGTTGCGCGGCTGCACGGCCTGATCGTCGAGATCATCACCGAACTGGTCGATCCGGTCACCGATGTCGGCAGCTGCGACATCGTCGCCGACATCGCCAGGCCGTACCCGATTCCGATCATCTGCGCGCTGCTCGGGGCACCCCGTGAGGACTGGCCGTTGTTCTCCAGCTGGGCCTCCGACATCAGCAAGGCATTCGGAGTGGACGTCGCCACCGACGCGCCCGCCATCGTGCGGGCCTGGGATGCCCTCGACGCCTACGTCGAGGACATGATCGCCGACCGGCGCCGGTCGCTCAGCGACGACCTGATCTCCGATCTCATCCGCGCCGAAGCCGACGGCGGCCGCCTGACTCATGACGAGCTGGTCAGCCTCGCGGCCATCCTGCTCAACGCCGGCACCGACACCACACGCAACCAGTTGGCCGCCGCGGTGCAGGCGCTCTGCGAGCACCCCGACCAGTGGGCACTGCTCGCCGAGCATCCCGAACTCGCCCCCACGGCGGTCGAGGAACTCATGCGCTACTCGCCGGCCATCTTCACCACGTTGCGCGTGGCGGTCGAAGACGTCGAGCTCGCCGGGATCCGCATCCCGGCCGGCGCTTTCGTCATCGCCAACACCGCCGCCGCCAACCGCGATCCGGCGGTCTACGACGAACCCGACCGCCTCGACATCACCCGGCAGGGACCGCCGCCGATGCTGACCTTCGGCGGCGGCGTGCACTACTGCCTCGGATCGCACCTGGCCAGACTCGAACTCGCCGAGGCGCTGCGGGTCCTCACCCATGCGATGACCAACCCGCGCCGCACCGGACCCGCCCCCTGGAAACCCATCCTCGGACTCACCGGGCCGACCACGCTGCCCATCGAGTTCGACGCCACGCCGGGCGGCTACCGGCGCATCCTGGCCAGCCAACGCATCAGCGGGTAGCCGACCAGGATGCCCACCGAACCCCAGGCGATGCCGCCGAGTTCGACGGAACCGAGGCGCAGGGTGAGGTCACCGATGCCGGCCACCAGCGCGGCCGCGACCACGGTCAGGTTCACCGGGTCGGTGAAGTCCACCTTGGCCTCCATCCAGATCCGCACGCCGAGAATGCCGATCAGGCCGTACAGCACCAGGGTCGCGCCGCCGATCACGCCGTCCGGCACCGTGAACACCAGTGCGCCGAACTTCGGCGAGAACGCCAGCACCACCGCGGTCGCGGCGGCCACCCAGTAGGCGGCCGTCGAGTAGACGCGCGTTGCCGCCATCACGCCGATGTTCTCCGCGTAGGTGGTGGTGCCGGAGCCACCGCCGGCACCGGCGAGGGTGGTCGCGAGCCCGTCGGCGATCAACGCGTTGCCGGCCATGTCATCGAGGTTGCGGCCGGCCATCGCTGCCACCGCCTTCACGTGGCCGACGTTCTCGGCGATCAGCACGATCACCACGGGCAACGCCAGCGCGATGACCGACCAGTCGAACGACGGCCCGCGCAGGTGTGGCACCCCGATCCAGGCGGCCTCCCGCAGCGCGTCGACGCGCTCGTCCGCGAGACCGCCGGTGACCCAGGCGAACACCCACCCGACCACCACGCCGACGAGGATGCCGAGCCGGCCCAGCAGGCCCGGTCCGACCGCGGTGACCACCAGGATGGCCAGCAGCGTGACGACGGCGATCAGCGGCTGCGCCTCGAACGAGCCGACGGCGGCGGGTGCGAGGTTCAGGCCGATCAGGGCCACCACGGCGCCGGTGACCACCGGCGGCATCACGGCGTCCAGGACGCGGGGGCCCGCGAGTTTGACCACCAGGCCCACGGCCATCAGCACCAGGCCCACGGACAATACCGCGCCGAGCTGCGCGGCCTGGCCGTACCCCGCGGAGGCGGTCAGCGGCGCGATGAACGCGAACGACGACCCCAGGTAGCTCGGCACCCGGCCCCGGGTGATCAGCAGGAACAGCGCCGTGCCGATGCCGGAGAACAGCAGCGTCGTGGTGACCGGGAAGCCGGTGATCGTCGGGACCAGCAGCGTGGCGCCGAACATCGCGATCACATGCTGCATGCCGATGCCCATGGTGCGCGGCCAGGTCAGCCGCTCGTGGGGGGCCACCACCTCGCCGACGGTGATGTTCTTGCCGTCGCCGTGCAGTTGCCACCCGAATCCGGCCGGGCCGCGTGTCGTGTCGTCCGCTTGCTTCGTCACGGGCAAATACTAGGCCGGTTGGCCGGGTCCGGTCGGCCGCGCCGCCCCGTCGGAGATGTGCTGCGCCTGGCGACGGGACCGGGCTACGGTTACGCCGACGTTCCGCCCACCGGCCGGCTGGCCCCAAGGACTAGGAGCCCCATGACATCTGGTGACACTTCGGGGAGTGTCGGTGAACGGGAACTGCAGCGCGAGCACGGCACGGTCGAGCGTGCCGAGCGGTTCTACTCCGACCAGGTCCTCGACCACCTGAACCCGACCATGATCGAGTTCACCAGCCGGCAGGAGATGGCCTTCATCGCCACCTCGGACTCCCGCGGCGAGTGCGACTCGTCCCTGCGCGCCGGCGAGCCCGGCTTCCTGCACGTGCTCGACGCACAGACCCTGGCCTACCCCGAGTACCGCGGCAACGGCGTGATGGCCAGCCTGGGGAACATCCGGGAGAACCCGCACATCGGGATCCTGATGGTCGACTTCGTCGAGGACCTGATCGGCCTGCACGTCAACGGCTCCGCCCGCATCGTCGAGGACGACGCGATGCGCGCCGCCCACCCCGGCCTGCCGGCCGTCCACGCCGCCGGACGCACCCCGGAACGGTGGGTGGTGGTCGACGTGGAGGAAGCGTACATCCACTGCCGCAAGCACATTCCGCGGATGGCACCTGTGCCGCGGACCCGCGACTGGGGCAGCGACGACGTCCGGCGCAAGGGCGGGGACTACTTCGGCGCCAAGGCCGCCGCGCGCGAGCTCGCGGGCACTGCCGCCGTCACCGACTGACGGTGCGGTCCGCGGTCCAGGCCAGCAGCTCGTCCGCCGGCCAGGTGTTGACCACCCGCTCGGCGGGCACCGCGCTCGCCTGGGCCCGCTCGCATCCGTAGCCCTGGAAGTCGAGTTGGCCGGGCGCGTGCGCGTCGGTGTCGACGGCGAACAGGCAGCCGCGTTCGAGCGCCGTCGCGATCAGCCGGGCCGGCGGGTCGCGGCGCTCGGGCCGGCTGTTGATCTCCACCGCGGTGCCGAACTGCCGGCAGGCCTCGAACACCACCTCCGCGTTGAACTTCGACTCCGGCCTGGTGCCGCGGGCGCCCTCGACGAGCCGGCCGGTGCAGTGCCCGAGCACGTCCACGTGCGGGCTGGCGACGGCGCGGACCATCCGACGGGTCATCGCGTCGTGCTCCATCGACAGCTTCGAGTGCACGCTGGCGACCACGACGTCCAGCTCGGCGAGCAGGTGCTCGTCCTGGTCGAGAGTGCCGTCGTCGAGGATGTCGACCTCGATGCCGGTGAGGATGCGGAAGGGCGCCAGCTCGGCGTTGAGTTCGGCGATCACCTCGAGCTGGCGACGCAGCCGGTCGGCGGACAGCCCGTTGGCGACGGTCAGCCGGGGCGAGTGGTCGGTGAGCGCGCAGTACTCGTGCCCGATCAGCGCCGCCCGGCGCATCATCTCCTCGATGGGGCTGCCGCCGTCCGACCAGTCGGAATGGGTGTGCAGGTCGCCGCGCAGGGCGGCCAGCAGCTCCCGGCCGCCGGCCCCGATTTGCCCGGCCTTCGCCTTGACCTCGGTCAGGTACCGCGGCACCCGGCCCGCGTACGCCTCCGCGATCACGGCGGCGGTCTTCGGCCCGATCCCGCTCAGCGCGGTCCAGGTCTCGGTGCGGCCCAAGCGTTCTCGCTGCTCGACCGACAGCGCGGCCACGATGTCCGCGGCCCGGCGGTAGGCCTTGACCCGGTGCGTCTCGGCCCGCCCGCGCTCGAGCCAGTACGCGATCTCCCGCAGCGCCTCGACCGGGTCCATCACCTCATCCTGGGCCATCTCCCCCGACTCGGCTACCCCTGCAGGATCTGCGCCGCGCGCGCCCGGGCGGACTGCGGGTCGGCGCCGCCGAGCGCCGCCTCCGCCGCGCGGCGGCACTGCGCGAGGTCCGCGCCGGACAGCGCCGAACCGGTGGCCGCGACCGCGGTGGCGGCCATCGACAGCGAGGTGACCCCGAACCCGGCCAGCACGCAGGCGAGCAGCGGGTCGGCGGCCGCCTCGCCGCACACGCCGACCGGCTTCCCGGCCCGCGCGCCGTCGGCGGCGGTCCGGGCCACCAGCCCCAGCACGGCGGGCTGCCACGGGTCGCTCAACGCGGCCAACGACGCGGACAGCCGGTCCGCGGCCATCGTGTACTGGGTCAGGTCGTTGGTGCCGAGCGAGAGGAAGTCGACGTGCTCGAGCAGCCGGTCGGCTAGCAGCGCCGCCGACGGCACCTCCACCATCACCCCGGGCACCAGGTCGCGGGCCCGGACGGCCGTGGCGAACTCCGCCGCCTCGGCCACGGTCGCGATCATCGGGGCCATCACCAGCACCGACGCGGTCGACTCGCGCGCCGCCGCGGCGATCGCGTCCAGCTGCCGCGCGAGCATCTCGGGATGCTCCGCCGCGATCCGGTAGCCGCGCACGCCGAGCGCCGGGTTGGGTTCGTCGGTGGGACCGGCGAACTTGAGCGGCTTGTCCGAGCCGGCGTCGAGGGTGCGGACCACGACCTTGCGGCCGGCGAAGGCGTCGAACACCTCGCGGTAGATCGCCGCCTGCTCCTCGACGGTCGGCTCGGTGTCGCGGTCCAGGAACGCCAGTTCCGTGCGGAACAGGCCGACGCCCTCGGCCGCCGACGACGCGGCCGCGCGGGCGCCCGCGCCGTCCTGCACGTTGGCCAGCACCGCCACCGGGTGGCCGTCACGGGTGCGCCCCGGGCCGGTCCAGGACTCGGCGCGGCGGCGGACCTGCGCGGCGCGGGTGACCGCGGCGGCGGCACGCTCGGGGTCGGGCTCGACCTCCACCCGTCCGGCGGCGCCGTCCACCAGGACCGGGGCGCCGACGCCGACGCCGTCGAGGCCGGCGACCCCGACCACGCAGGCGATGCCGAGCTGCCGGGCGATGATCGCGGTGTGGCTGGTGGGGCCGCCGAGAGTGGTCGCAATGCCCAAGACCAGGGCCGGGTCCAGGACGGCGGTGTCCGCCGGGGCCAGGTCCCGGGCCAGCAGCACCGACGGCACCGCCGGGGCCGGGATGCCCGGTTCGGGGGCGCCGAGCAGTTCGGCTACCACCCGGTCCCGCACGTCGAGCAGGTCGGTCACCCGTTCGGCCATCAGCCCGCCCAGCTTGGTGAAGACGGCCGCGAACTGCTCGGTGGCGGCGGCCGCCGCGGACTCCGCGCCCGCGCCGGCGTCGACGAGCGACCCGGCGGCGCCGAGCCAGCCGCGATCGGTGGCCAGCGCGGCCGTGGCCCGCAGCACCTCCGCACCCGCGCCCGCGGCGGCGTCGGCCCGGGCCAGCAGCCGCGCGGACACCGTCTCCGCGGCCGCGAGGAATCGCCGCTTCTCCGCCGGGCGGTCGGCCTCGGGCAGGTCGGCGCCTCGGTCCGGGATCGCGGGCCGCCCGCCGGGCCGGATCACCGGGCCGTAGCCGACCCCGGGCACTACCGGCGTGCCGGCCAGCACGTCCGCACCGCCGTCCACCTGCGGCGCAGCGCTTCCTCGCTCAGACCCGGTCATCCTCACTCCTCGGCTCGTTCCCATTACGACTCCCACGTCACTCAACACAAGCACTGTGACGAGGATTACCCCAAACCATTGACATGTCAACACATACAGGCGTAAAACAACATAAATCAACATTACTTCGGGCAGGAGGCCACATGTACGCGGAAGAGCGACAGCAGGCGATCGCGGGGCTGATCGGCCAGCGCGGTCGCGTCTCGGTCGCCGACCTCGCGGAGGCCTACGAGGTGACCACCGAGACGGTCCGCCGCGACCTCGCGGCCCTCGACCGGCTCGGCCTGATCCGCCGGGTGCACGGCGGCGCCGTGTCGGCCACCGCGATCACGCTCGGCGAGACGGGCCTGACCGAGCGCGAACACAGCCACGCCCAGGCCAAGGACCGGATCGCCGCGGCGGCGCTGGCCTACCTGCCGGGTCAGGGCGGCAGCATCGTGCTGGACGCCGGCACCACCACGGCCCGGATCGCGCCGCTGCTCCCCGCCGAGCGCGAGCTGACCGTGGTCACCAACTCGATCCCGGTCGCCGCCCGGTGCGCGGGCCAGCACAGCCTGCAGGTGCTCGGCGGCCGGGTCCGCGGCGTCACCCAGGCGGTGGTCGGCGACCAGGCCGTCGCGACCCTCGCCGGCCTGCGCGTGGACGTCGCCTTCGTCGGGACCAACGCCCTCACCGTCGACCACGGGTTGTCCACCCCGGACCTCGACGAGGCCGCCGTCAAACGCGCCCTGGTCCGCTGCGCCAACCTGGTGGTGGTGGTCGCCGACGCGAGCAAGGTCGGCCGGGAGGACCTCGTGAGCTTCGCCGCCGTCGACGCCGTGGACGTGCTGGTGACCGACACCGACCTCGATCCCGGTGCCCGCACCGAACTCGAGGCCCGCGGCATCGAGGTGGTCCTCGCATGATCGTCACCCTCACCGCCAACCCCAGCCTCGACAGCACCGTCGAACTGGCCACCCGGCTCGAGCGCGGCGCGGTGCACCGCGCCGTCGCCACCAGCACCGATCCCGGCGGCAAGGGCGTCAACGTCGCCCGCGTGGTCGCGGCGGCGCAGTGCCCGGCCGTCGCGATCCTGCCCGCCCGCGCCGAGGACCCGCTGGTCGCCGCGCTCACCGACCGGGGCATCGCGCACCACCTGGTGCCCACCGCGGGACCGGTCCGGGGCAACCTGACCGTCACCGAGCCGGACGGCACCACCACCAAGCTCAACGAACCGGGGCACCCCCTCGACACCGGCCAACTCGACGCGCTCACCCGCCTGCTCGCCGAGCACGCCGGCGACGCCCGGTGGGTCGCGCTGTGCGGGTCGCTCCCGCCGGGGGCCCCGGACGACTGGTACGGCCACCTGGTGCGGACCCTGCGGGCGCTGCCCTGCGCGGTCGCGGTGGACACCTCCGACGTCCCGCTGCGCGCACTGGCCGCGGGCTTCCCCGGCACCGCGCCGGACCTGGTGAAGCCGAACTCCGAGGAGCTGGCCCAGCTGACCGGCTACGACGCCGGCGCGCTCGAGGCGGCCGCCGACGCCGGCGACCCGAGCCTGACCGTCCGGGCCGCGCGGGCCCTGCTGGAGCGGGGAGTCGGCTCGGTGCTGGCCACCCTCGGCTCCGCGGGCGCCGTCCTGGTCACCGGCGAGGGCGCCTGGTTCGCCCGGGCCCCGCGGATCACCCCCCGCAGCACCGTGGGCGCGGGCGACTCCGCGCTCGCCGGCTACCTGCTCGCGCAGGTGGCCGGGGACGGCCCTCCGCGGGCCCTGCAGCTCGCGGTGGCCTACGGCACGGCCGCCGCCGGCCTGCCCGGCACCGCCCTCCCCCGCCCCGACCAGGTCGACCGCGACGCCGTCGTCGTCACCACCCTCGACGCCCCGAATCCGACGGTCTGGGCCGCCGCACCATCCACCACGGCCGCCGACCCGGCCGCCGAGCACTGAGGACCCGACATGTCCACTCCCACCGCAGGTTCCCCGGCGATCATCACCGCCGAGCTGATCGCCCTCGACGCCGACCTGGGCGCCGACACGGAGGCGGTCATCGGCTCGCTCGCGGCCCGGCTCGCCGGGGCCGGACGCGCCACCGACGTCGACGCCCTGCGCGTGGCGGCCCTGGCCCGCGAGGCGCAGTCCGCGACCGGGCTGCCCGGCGGCATCGCCATCCCGCACTGCCGGTCCGCGGCCGTCACCGCCGCCTCCCTCGGGTTCGCGCGGCTGCAGCCGAAGGTCGACTTCGGCGCCCCCGACGGTCCCGCCGACCTGGTCTTCCTCATCGCCGCGCCCGAGGGCGCCGGTGCCGAACACATGAAGCTGCTCTCCGGCCTGGCCCGCGCGCTCGTGCGGCCCGAGTTCGTCGCGTCGCTGCGCGCGGCCCCGGACGCCGACGCGGTGGTGGCGCTGGTGCACGAGGCGCTCGGCCTCGAGGTACCCGGGCAGGCCGCACCGGCCCCCGCACCCGCACCGACGCCCGTCGCCGCCGCACCGTCGACCTCCGGGCGCTACGTCGTCGCGGTCACCGCCTGCCCCACCGGCATCGCCCACACCTACATGGCCGCCGACTCGCTGGTCGCGGCCGGCGAACGGGCGTCGGTCCCGGTGCGGGTGGAGACCCAGGGCTCGAGCGGCGGCACGTCGCTGAGCCCCGAGGTGATCGCCGGCGCGGCCGCCGTCATCTTCGCCACCGACGTCGGCGTCAAGGGCCGGGAGCGCTTCGCGGGCAAGCCCGTCGTCGCGTCCGGCGTCAAGCGCGCCATCAACGAGCCCGACGTGATGCTCGCCGAGGCCGTGCGGGCCGCCGACGACCCGTCCGCCGCCCGGGTGGCCGGCACCGCCGCCGGAACCGACACCGCCGCGGCGGCCTCGGACGTCGGCTGGGGCACCCGGCTGCGCCAGATCCTGCTGACCGGCGTGAGCTACATGATCCCGTTCGTCGCCGCGGGCGGCCTGCTGATCGCGCTCGGCTTCCTCTTCGGCGGGTACGAGATCTCCAGCGGCGCCAAGGAAATCGTCCTCGACAACTCGCTGTGGAACCTGCCCGACGGCGGGCTCGGCACCTACCTGGGCGCCGTGCTCTACCAGCTCGGCTCGCTGGCGTTCAGCTTCCTCGTCCCGGCGCTGGCCGGTTACATCGCCTTCGCCATCGCCGACCGGCCCGGCCTCGCACCGGGTTTCACCGCCGGCGCGGTCGCGGTCTTCGTCGGCGCCGGCTTCATCGGCGGCCTGGTCGGCGGCATCATCGCCGGCTTCGCGGCCCTGTGGATCGGCCGGCTCCGGGTGCCGCAGGTGCTCCGCGGCCTGATGCCGGTGGTCGTCATCCCGCTGTTCGCCACCCTCGTCGTCGGCGCGCTGATGTTCATGGTGCTCGGCCGGCCGCTGGCCGCGATCACCAGCGGCCTGACCAACTGGCTGGGCGGTCTGTCCGGCAGCTCCGCCGTCGCGCTCGGCATCATCCTCGGCCTGATGATGTGCTTCGACCTCGGCGGCCCGGTCAACAAGGCGGCCTACGCATTCGCCGTAGCCGGGCTCAGCGTCACCGACCCGGCGACCCTGCGGATCATGGCCGCGGTGATGGCCGCCGGCATGGTGCCGCCGCTGGCGATGGCACTCGCGTCGACCATCCGGCCGGGCCTGTTCAGCGAGGCGGAGCGGGAGAACGGCAAGGCGGCCTGGTTCCTCGGCGCCGCGTTCATCTCCGAGGGTGCCATCCCGTTCGCCGCGGCCGACCCGCTGCGGGTGATCCCGTCGATGATGACGGGCGGCGCGGTGACCGGGGCGTTGATCATGGCCACCGACGTCACCCTCAGCGCCCCGCACGGCGGCATCTTCGTCCTGTTCGCGATCGGCAACATCGCCTGGTTCCTGATCTCGATCCTCGCCGGCATGGTCGTCGCTGCGGTCGCGGTGGTGCTGGCGAAGCAGTTCCTCCGCCGTCGTGGCGAGCCGGAGTCGGCGGACGAACTCGTCCCCGTCGCCGCCTGATCGGCTGCCCCGCAACCGAACCCGCAAGTTCCGTCATCGAAATCTCCACCGAGGAAAGGTCACACCATGCCCAGCACCACCGTCGCCGTCGGTTCGTCCATCGGCCTGCACGCCCGCCCCGCCGCCGTCATCGCCGAAGCGGTCACCTCGGCCGGGGTCCCGGTCACCCTGTCGGTGACCGGCGGCGACCCGGTCGACGCCGGCTCGGCTCTGATGATCATGACCCTCGGCGCGACGCAGGGCGTCGAGGTCACCGTCACCAGCGACGACCAGGCCGCCGTCGACGCGGTGGCCAAGCTGGTCGCCGCCGACCTGGACGCGTGACCCGCCACGCCCGGTTTGCGAGCAGGCCGGTGCAGCGGGGCGGCGGGTCCGGAGCGCCGGCCGGGCGGGGGGCCAGGTCACTGCGGCCTACTTATGCGGTCAGGTCTCGGAGTACTGGCGGTCGGCAACTCCCGGTGAGTTGGCGTCTCGATGCCGGTTGACGAAAGGTGTGGCCTTGACACGGAGGATTCGTGATGGGGTGTTCTTCACAACCCCAGCGGAGCTACCTCGGGGCGGGCACGAGCTGAGCCGAGACAAGGTTCTTGCGGCGCAGCGCGAGCGACTGATGATTGCCGCAACGGAACTGATGGCCGAGTCGGGCTATCGCGGCATACAGACAACACGTCTCGCCCTCCCTTCGAGTTTCGATCCCGCACAAAGCCGCCCCTCCGTCGGGAGGAGCGGCTTTCGTGGTGCGGCTGGGCCTGCCTAGAAAGGCTGGCCCAGCAGCGTCGCGATCAATTGCAACGGCATCGTGACGAACGCCGCCCCGACGAAGAGTGCCGATCTCAGCGGATCACCGGCCAAGTACCCCTCGCGAATCCACTCCAAGGCATCCACAGCTGAACCCATTCGATGTCCCTCCCCATTACTCTTGCGATTCACGGAACTGTCGTCCGCGAGAACTGTTCTGTTACAGGGTCTAACAGTGGGCGACCCGTCGCCGTCACGTCCCCGGACCTGGCGTCACGCCGATCGGACGATTGTGACGCCGACGAGCAGTCGTCCTCCACCCGTATCGCCGCCGCACAATTCGCGCCAGGCCGTCTGACGTAGCCCCCGCGCTCGGAGCCGAGCGTCGGCTAACCCGCCTGGTCGACCGCCGACATGTCGCCAACGCCTGGCGTCCCGTCAGCGAGCGCGTAGCGCAGCAGCACCGCGCCCTTCGGAGAGGAGACGACCGGCTCGACGAGTCTGAGGTTCGTCGGAACCACCCCGTCGGTGAAGATCTTCTTCCCACCGCCGAGGAGGATCGGGTACACCCAGAGCGTGAGCCGGTCGAAGAGCCCCTGCGCGAACAGGGTCTGCACGAAGTCGAGGCTGCCGATGACGTGGATCTCCGTGTGTCGGCCGCGCAGCTCACGGACCGCGGAGGAGACATCCGGACCGATCACCATCGAGTTGGCCCACTCGAGGTTGCGCGCCTGGCGCGATGCCACGTATTTCGGGAGGCGGTTGAGCAGCCGCGCGATGCTCCCGTCCGCCTGCGGCCAGTACCCGGCGAATATGTCGTAGGTGCGGCGCCCGAGTAGCAGCGCGTCCATCCCCGCCATCCCGGAGGCGATCTGTTCGCCGACGACCTCGTCGATGAGAGGTGCCTGCCAGCCGCCGAACGCGAACCCGCCGTCGGTATCCTCGCCCGGCCCGCCAGGCGCCTGCGCGACGCCGTCGAGAGTGGTGAACAGGTCGATGCAGATGAGCCCCATGTGCGCTCCGCCCCTGCCGGTCGTCGTTGCCCGTCGCCGTCGCCGTCGCCACGACGTGACGTGACATCAAGACTGCCACCCGATTCCCCGACGGAACAACCGGTGAACCCACCGGGAACAGTCAGAGCGATCAACCCGAGGTCAATGTTGGCCTCGTCGGTGAGAACCGCGGTTCCGACGGGGCCGCGGCTGCAATGATCGAGGGGTGGTTCGACCGCACCCACCCCGTTCACCGTTCGCCCGCCGCGATCCCGGCCCGGGCCGGGCCGGGCGGTACCGCGGGCGGGCGGTGATCGCGCTCTGCTGTGCGGCGACGATGACGGCCTGCGGTGCGCCGCGTCCGGACGGCACGGCGCCCTTTCCCACATTGGACGTCGTCACCGAGATCGCCGATCTCGACCATCCGTGGGACGTGGTGGCCGCCCCGGACGGCACCCTGCTGACCGGTGAGCGATCAGGACGCTTCGTCGTCAAGCGACCGGGCGGCTCGGCCCGCGAAGTGGTGGCGGCAGATCTGCCCGGCCTCGTCGTCGACCGCGAACTCGGCCTGATGGGGATCGCCCTCGCCCCCGACTTCGACGCCACCCGCACCATGTACTCCTGTCGCAGTTACGCGGCGGGCGGGGCCGTCGACATCCGGGTGCAGTCCTGGACCGTCGACGAGCACTGGACCGCACTCACCCCCACCGGCACCCTGGTCTCCGGGCTTCCCCTCAGCAGCCGCGGCCGGCACGGCGGCTGCCGTCTCCTCCCCCTCCCGGACGGGACGCTGTTGATCGGCACCGGCGATGCCACCCAAGCGACGTCACCGCAGGACCCCAGCTCGCTCGGCGGCAAGGTGCTGCGGGTCGACGCCGCTACCGGGGCACCCGCCGCGGGCAACCCGTTCCCCGACAGCGCCGTCTACACCCTCGGACACCGCAACGTCCAGGGACTGACGATCCGACCGGGCACCGGGGAAATCTACTCCGTCGAGCAGGGCACGCACCGCGACGACGAGGTGAACCGGCTGGTCCCCGGCGGCAACTACGGATGGAACCCGGACGCCGGCGACGGCTTCTACGACGAATCCGTGCCGATGACCGACCCAGACCGGGTACCCGGGGCGATCGCGGCGGTGTGGAGTTCGGGTCCGGCCACCATCGCCACCGCCAGCGGGACGTTCGTCACCGGCCCGGGGTGGGGCGAATGGGACGGCGCCCTGGCCGTCGGCGTCCAGAAAGGCCGCAAGGTGCTGTTCCTCCGTCTCGCACCCGACGGTCGCAGTGTGATCGCCGAAACCGCGCCACCCGAACTGGCCGACGAGTACGGCCGGATCCGCACGGTCGTCGCCCAACCCGACGGGTCGCTGCTGGTGACCACCGACAACGGCGGCGACGACAAGGTGCTGCGGGTGACGGCCTCAACCGGGCGGTGATTCGGCACCGCCCGGCGTCCCTGTCACCGAAGCGCTGGTGGGTCGCACCGTCGTTGCCGGGACGAACTCGCCGGGCGTCGGATGCGCGACGAACTCGCCGATCGCGGTAAAGGCAGGAGAGGACCGGCATGCGTTGTTGGACGAGCTGCTGGTGATTGTTTTCGACCCGGTGATTGGCGACGAGGAGATCGGCGGCATGATCCGGGGCGAGCGGACCGGGTGGGAGCGGCTGCGGGCCGCGGTGGCGCAGGCCGTACCGAGGCTGCCACGCGATCACGGCCACCTGGCCGCCATCGATGCCTCGTATTCGTACCTGCGGCAGTTCACCCCGGCGGTGTTGTCGTCGGTGCGGTTCGCCGGCGGTACCGCGGCGACCGAACTGTTGGTCGCGGTGGACGTGCTGCGGGAACTGAACGCTACCGGCACCCGGAAGGTCCCCGAGGAGGCGCCGACCGGGTTCGTGCCCACCAAGTGGAGCAGATACCTCGACGAGGCCCGCAATCCGGCAACGGCACCGCCTACCGGCACTACTGGGAGCTATGCGTGCTGCTCGGCCTGATCCACCGCCGATACCACGACCCCGACGACGACTCCAGCCTGGCCGATCTGGCCGATGAGTACAGCGTCGGCCGCTCCACCATCCACCGCATCGTCAGCGGCACCGCCCCCAAGACGTAGGACCTGCTTCCTCGATCACGTCATTCATCAGGCAGAAGGCCGGAACTTCGTTGGATTCTCGGCGATTACTACCCGTACCCCGACACTTCGGCGATCAGCCTGTACTCGACGACGAAGCGGTCTCGCACCGCCAGCGGCCGGTTTCCGGGCTCGTGGTAATCGTCCGGAAGTCACACCCGCGAGCGCAGGTCCGTCGCGAGTTGTGTGACGGTTTCGGCCGCGCAGATGCGGTTGTCGCCGACGCCGCCGGACGCGCCTCGTTTCGCCCAGCCGACGACGTACAGTCCCTCGACCGGTTCGCCGGTGTCGTGGGAGATCACCTGTCCCCGCCGGTTGGGCACCACCCCGCGTGTGTCCAGTGGGACACCGTCGATCCGCTTGGTGGTGAACCCGGTGGCGCAGATCGCGGAGTTCGCGCGGAAGGCACGACCGGCCGTCGTCGTGACCTCGACGGCGCCGAGGTCGGTCTGTGCGAGGTCGGCCACCTCTTGTCCGAACGACAGGACGACGCGCAGGAGACCCGTGGCGTCGGCCGGCAGCCCGCGCATGCCGTGGACGTCGGTGGAAGGCAGGTGCGACAGCTCGCGTAGCAGCGAACCGTCCGCGCCGGCGCGGGGCACGCTACCGGCGCCGTCGATCAGCACCTCGGTGTGTTCGAGGTCGAGAAGCTCGTAGAACGCAGACGGAGTGAACGAGGCTCCTGCCGGAGCCGACCTGGACAGGACCACCAGTTCTCTGACTTGTTCGCCCGCGGCAGCTCGGCGGCGGTTCTTCGCGACCCACCGGACGATGTCGAAGGCAACGTTTCCCGCGCCGATCACGATGCACGTGGGTCCGGCGGGCGCGGGCGGGGGAAACCCCGCGGACCCGCAGTTCTCGGCGACCAGGATGTCGATGGCCTGGCGGATTCCGCCGCCGGCGGAGGCGGGCCCGAGCTGGCGCGGCTGCGAGGCGCCACAGGCGAGAACAACGGCGTCGAATCTCGCCCGGAGTTCGTCGATCGAGATGTCCACGCCGACTTCGGTGTCGTGCACGATCGTGACGCGGTCGTCGCGGAACGGCACGTCGAACAGCCTGATCATCGCGCGCACCCCGACGTGGTCGAGGGACACACCCCGGTGCAGCAGGCCCCCGACGGTGTCGTACTGCTCGTAGACGGTGACACGGATCGACGTCGATCGCCGCAGGAGCTCGCGAACGGTGTACATCGCAGCCGGCCCCGACCCCACCACGGCGACCTCGAGCCTGTCGCTCGGACTTGCCAGTGGCAGTTCGAAGACGGCGCGCGGTCGGGGGCGCGGCACGGCGGGGATCTGCGCAAAGAACTCCCTGTTGCGGGTGGCGTAGGGGCGCTCGGCCGGGGTCAGCGCATGCTCGGGTTTGATGGCCGAGGCCGGGCAGGCCTCGACGCATGCGGTGCAGTCGATGCACGAGTCGGGGTCGATGAAAAGCGTCTCGGCGGAGGCGAAGCCGTCCTCGCCGGGGGCGGGATGAATGCAGTTCTGCGGGCATACCCGCACGCACGAGGCATCCTTACAGCAATTCCCCAGAATGACGTGGGTCACGACGACTCCTGCTCAGAGAAGGTTTGATTTTCGGTAGATCCATCGAGCGCCGAAATTCAGCAGTCCTTCTTTGCTCAGGAATTCGATGAACGGTTCCGCGGCCCTGCGGAACATGATGCGGTGGTGTTCGTTTCCGTCGATATTCGACCTCACGACGTCCCAGTCGAGACCGAGGGCGTCGTACACCCGCCGATTGACCAGTCCCTTGGCGACCAGGTGCGTTCCCACCGCGATGATCAGCGTGCTCACAAAGCGTCGGAAGCGGGAGATCCCGATCAATCGATCACGGATCTTCTGACGCGCGTACGCCATGTGCCTGGACTCTTCGACCACGTGAATGTAGGCCGCGCGGCGAATCGGTGCGGCGACGCCGTCGCTCGTCATCCAGTCACGCTGCATGACGTCGAAGATCTCTTCACCTGCTAGGACGACGCCGTACGCCACTTCGTCCCAGGCGATGTGGCGGAACACCCAGCCGAAGAAGTCCAGCATGCGGTCACGCGGATAGAACTTCGATCCGATGCTTTCGACGGCGTTGGCAAACATCAACGAGTGCAGGTTCTCGTCCGCACATTCGTTGAAGAGGAACTTGACGTCCGGTCGCGCCGGATTCGCACTGTGGCTCGCCCTCAGCAGTGCCACCTGCAGGCCCACCTCCAGCCAGATGCCGACACCCAGGAACTGGGCCACTTCGCTTCTGGTGAGTCGGACGCGCTCCGCCTCGGACATGGCGTCCCACATCGGGGTGCCGAAGAGCGGTGACCACTCCGGTGTCATGCCGTGACGTTCGTCGTCGCCGGGTTCGGCCTGGCAGACCAGCGGACTCCGCGAATCGAAGGACAACCGCTTGGCGGATTCCAAAAGGGTCTTGAATATCGCGTCGCTTTCGGAAGCGGTCATCCTTCCCTACTCCTCAATTCGGTTGCAATCAGTATTCGATTCGATCACTGTCTCGATGCGGAACTGCAGGTTCCGGCTCGCACTCATTCGAGCACGGGACCACATACTCGGACACCGCCTGGGCGGCGCCTTGAACAAAGGAATAGGTTCTCTTTACTGTTTAGATACTGCCTGCGCAGTGTCGCCTGAATCATACGGGCGTTCGTGACCGGGTGACGTATTGGCACTCGGCAACATGCCGGACAGAAACCGCGCCGGCCCTCGCCAGGACCGGCGCGGCGACAGGAGATGTCGATCGCCGGCCGACTCTCGCCGGAAGCGCAAAGCCGTCTGCCCTGCCATCAATTCGGCAAGCCATTCACATGGTCAGCAAACAGTTGGGATACCCAGAATTTAGGTGCCCTATAGTGACGCCATGAGTTCGTCGGACCCTGCCAGCACTCCCAGACTCTCCGACCGTCCGGGATACGCCCTGGTCAGAGCGGCAATGAAGGTCCGCCAGTGTTATGCGGACACCCTGGCAGCGGCCGGACTGCTACCCAATCAGCACGCGATTCTCAGCACGCTGCACGAGGCCGGTCCATGCAATCAGAAGGAACTCGCACTGCGAGTCGTGGTCAACCCCGCCGACATCGTGGCCTACCTCGACGGACTGCAGGATCGCGAATTCATCGTCCGGGAGCGCGATCCCGCAGACCGTCGTCGTCAGATCGTGACGATCACCGATGCCGGCCTCGCGAAACTGATCGACGCGGATCGTGCACTTGACAGCGTCGAGACCGCGGTGTTCAGCGGCCTCTCCACCCAGGACCTCGCGTCCCTCAACAGGATTGCGGCCCGCGTGTACGACGCCGCGGACGCCGTGAACTCCACGCGATAGGGCGGCGTCACCGCGGCGCGCCCGCAGCCGCGGCGACGAGGCCGTCTACGGCGATCGGCTTCACGATCCCCGGGACCCGCGACTTCGCGGCGTCGGAGAGCTTGTGCCCCCAGTAGCTCGGCCGGTTGTAGGTACGCGCGACCCAGCTCAGGTCGTCGACAGTGAGACCGCCGTGCCCGTACTCGATCTGCAGGCCCGACGGGCTTCCGATGTAGACCGAGGTCATAAGGTCGTTGGTGTGCCGGCCGAGTGACTGCATCACGTCGACGTCATGTTCGTCGACCAGGTCGATCATTCTGCCCAGGTCGTCCAAGTGCTCAACCTCGAGCATCAGGTGATTGAAACCCACGTGGCCGGGATACTCCGACAGCGCGAGCGAGTGATGCCGGCCGTTGACGTGATAGAAGCGCACACCGACGTACTTCGTGTTGATCCGGTCGGACAGCCGGAATCCCAGGACGTCGACGTAGAACCTGTTGGCCTCCTCGATGTCCGGCACCTGGAACACGACGTGCCCGAGACCCTGGTCGCCGGTGACGAATCCACCGCGCATGGTCCGGCCGGTCGAGAAGGACAGTGGTGTCGCGGCCTTCCCCCAGGTCAGCTCGTGCCGGATCCCCCAGGGATCCTCGAACCAGGCCAACTCCGCCACCTCCCGCTCCTGGCACAGGCCGGGTTCGCCCGAGTACACCGCGACCCCACGGGATTCGAGATGGTCGACAAAATCGTGCAGGTCGGTCTCGTTGGCCATCCCCCAACCCGCGTAACGGAACTCGTCCTCCGCTGCGGGGTGGACCGCAATTCGGTAGTTGATGTCGTCGACCGCGAGCCGGACCGCCCCGTCCGGCCCGTCGGGTGCGAGCATCGTGCCGAGAAGTCCCGTTCCGTAGGTCCGCCACTCCTCGGACCGCGGCGAGCCGATGCCGATGTAGGACAGCTCTTGAATCATGTTGGCAACTCCTTCGTTCGGTGCGCCCGAGGACCGTCTCCGCCACTTCGGTGCTGTACGGAGGAAATTACATTGATAACCAAACGATTGGCAACCCTACCTATTTGCAGCTTGTTGCCTGCCCGCCGAATCGACGAAGTCCACCGACCGGATCGTTTCGCGCGGCGGGCTGCACCACCGACTACCGGTGGCCCCGCGCGAGGAGATGTCTCGCACTAGCCTCGAAGCCCTCGGGACTGAGCACCTCGAAGGCAAAGGCATTGCGGCGAGGCGGTTCGTCGTGTTGAAAGCGAAGCTGACGGCGAGTGCGTCCTGGATCTGCTGGCGTGAGACACCGCCGGCGACCACGCGGGGTTGGCGACGGACCGAATGCGGCAAACCACCGGAATCACATTGCCCGCGCGCGGCGCCGCCGACGCTCGTGCCGTCCGGGTTCGATCCTGGCCCAGGCTGTCGATGCCGTCGAGCACGAAACCGATTCTTCAGTCCACCGGATCAGCCTGACTACGCCAGCAGACCGGTCCGCCGGGCCAGCCAGTCCAGCTCGCCGGCCAGCGCGGGCGCCCACACCTGACCGGTGTGCCCGCCCGGCAGCTCGTAGTAGCGCACGTCCAGGCCGGCCGCGTGGGCCGCGGCGTACATCCGCCGCTGCTGGGGCCGGTACTCCTCGTCGTCCGCGCCGGCCACGAACACGCCTGCCACACCCGGCAACCCGCGTCGGGCCAGTACGTCCCGGGCATTGACCGCGGCGAACGCCACCTCGTCCCCGCCGAAGGTCGCCGCGACGGTGCCGGGGTGATCGCCCAGCGACGGCTCGTCCTGGCCGGAGATGTCCAGGAAGGTCGGGTACACGCCGGGATGGTTGGCGGACAACTGGATCGAGCAGGTCCCGCCGTACGAGTAGCCGCCGATCGCCCAGGCCCGCGGGTCCGTGTCCACCTGCAGGTTCTGCCCGATCCAGGCGGGCACGTCGACGGCCAGGTAGGTGTCGACGTTGCCCAGGTGCGAGTCCAGGCACAGCGGCTCGGCGTCCTGGGCGCCCAGCGCGTCGGGCACCACCACCACCGGCGCGAGTCCGTCGTGCGCGGCCGCGAACGCAGTCACCGAGTCGGCCAACCCGTTGCCGAGCCAGTCGTCCGGGCTGCCCGGGTTCCCCGCCACCAGCACCAGCACCGGCAGCACCGCGCGGGGCGAGTCCAGGTAGGCCGGCGGCAGGTACACCAGCGCAGGGCGCGCCGAGAACCCGGACGCCGGCCCCGGGATCACCACGTGGGTCAGGACGCCGTCCGCGGTCCGCCGCACCGGCGGCTGCCAGACCCGCGACGTCGGCCACCCCGACTGGACCCGCGGCTGCGGGCCCGGCACCGCCGCGAAGTCGACGACGTGGACGGTCGGCGGAGGGCGATGTCCGACGGCGGCACCGAGAGTCGGGAAGCTGCCGGTGTCCCTGTTGACGACCCCGGCGGCGGACACGCACACCGCCGCCGCGGCGAGGGCAGCCACGATCACCCGCCCGGGACGCGGGCCCCGGGCGAGAACGGCGACGGCCGCGAGAATCCCGAGCAGCGCGGCGACGACGGCGACGCAGTCCCACGCCGACAGTTGCAACGGCAACGGCCGGTAGGCCGCCCACACCGTGACGGCGATCCCAGCGGCTCCGGCGACCGTGGCGGCCGCGACCACAGCCAGCGCCCGCAGGCGCATCCGGCCGACCGCGACCAGCAGCCCCACCACGCCCAGCCCGCCGACCACCAGCATCGCGACCAACGCCCAACGGCCGGTGACCGACAGGTGTGACGCCGTGGTCAGCAGGTGATGGGCGGACTGCATCGGGTCAGTATCCCGGGACCGGCGGCCCTACTTCCAATCGGACACGGCGGACGCGGTCACCGCACAGCCAGTTCCGGGCGGCGCGGTCACGCGTCCCGGCGAGCCCGGAACCACAGCGCCCCGCCGCCGAGCGCGGCGGCACCCATGCCGGCCGCGACCGCGACCACCGCGCCCGTTGCGCCCGAGTCGGCCTGCGCCGCGGCCACCACGGGGGGCGGCGGCGCGGGGAGGTCGACCAGCCCGGTGGCGCCGCGCAGGATCTGGATCGGAGGCAGCGGACCGCCGTTCGCCTCCGAGGCGCTGAGCAGGTCGCCGTCCGGGGTGAAGGCGATGGCCTCGCCCTGCGGCTGGTTCGGCATCGGGACCCGCACCGGCGTCGCGCCGGTCAGCGCGGCCGCGATGTCGCCGTCCGGCGCCGGGTAGAGGTAGACGTCGGTGTAGGTGCGCACCGCGACGACCCGGCCGTCGGCGCTGACCGCGCCGCCGGTGACCAGGATCGACCCCGCGACCGGCATCGGGCTGCCGGGAGTGTCGGTGGGTGCATAGGCGATCTGCCCGATGCGCTGCAGCGGCGCCGGGCCCGGGCCGAGTTGGTCCAGCGTCGCGCCGCCGGCCGGTCGGTAGATGCCGCTGGCCGCGAGGATCTCCTTGGTGACGATCACCGGCCGGCCGTCGCGGCCGACCAGCAGCGTCTCCGCGTCGTGCGGGCCGTCCGGGTAGGTGAGCAGGTGCCTCGCGCCGGCGCCGGTGACGGGGTCCACGTCGGTCAGCGACACCTGCTGGCGGACCTTGGTGTTGTCGCCGGTGTCCGCGAGCCAGAGCCGGCCGCCGGCCATGGCCATGTCCTCGACGTCGAACGGGGTCGGCGGCACCGGAACCGTGCCGGTGACCTGGCACTGGTCGTCGAGCACCCACACCTCGTCGTCGGTGCCGCTGTCGCCGATCGCATACATCGTGCCGCCGGTCGAGACGAGTCCGGAGATCTCCGCGAGACCGGGATCGGTTGGGGTGCAGAGCGTCTCGAAACGGGCGTCGGACACCTGGGAACCGGTCGAGGAACCGGCGGAGCCGGTGGAACCGCTCGAGTCCGGCGCGGCCCCGGCCGGGGCCGCGGTCACCACGGCCGACCCGACCACCGCCAGCGCGAGCAGCGCCAGCCGGCTACGCATCGGCGCGCCCGGCTGATCCGGCCGCGGTGCCCGCGGCGTCGACACAGGCAGCAGTGCCCTGTTCCGTCATGTCCGTTCCTGTCCGGTCAGGCGCTGTGTCGGTACTCCTGGAGTGCGGAGGCCAGCGCCTCCGGCACCTTCGCGCGCACCAGTGTGCCTTCCGGCTCGTGCGAGGACCCGAGAATTCGCCCATCGGCGTGAATTCGGGCCATCAGGTCGCCGCGGGTGTACGGGACCAGGGCGGTCAGCTCCACCTCCGGCGACTTCACGAGCTCCGAGAGCGTCTCGCGCAGGTCGGCGATGCCCTCCCCGGTCCGCGCGGACACGAACACCGCGCCGGGCAGGAGGCCCCGCAGCTGGGTCAGGGTGACCGGGTCCGCCGCGTCGATCTTGTTGACCACCAACAGCTCCGGCGGCGCCGGGGCGTCGGTCTCGCGGAGCACCGCGGTGATCACCTCGCGCACCGCCTTGATCTGCTCGGTCGGCAGCGGGTCGGACCCGTCGACGACGTGCACCAGCAGGTCGGCGTCGGTGACCTCCTCGAGGGTCGAGCGGAACGCCTCGACGAGCTGGGTGGGCAGGTGTCGGACGAAGCCGACCGTGTCGGTGAGCACGTACTGCCGGCCGTCCTCGAACTCCGCCTTGCGGGTGGTCGGGTCGAGGGTGGCGAACAGCGCGTTCTGCACCAGCACGCCCGCGCCGGTGAGGGAGTTGAGCAGGCTCGACTTGCCCGCGTTGGTGTAGCCGACGATCGCGACCGACGGCACCTCGTTGCGCAGCCGCTGCGTGCGCTTGGTGTCGCGGGCGCCCTTCATCTCCTTGATCTCGCGGCGCAGCTTGGCCATCCGCTCGCGGATCCGGCGCCGGTCGGTCTCGATCTTCGTCTCGCCCGGTCCGCGGGTTCCCACGCCGCCGTCCTTGCCGGCACGGCCACCGGCCTGCCGGGACATCGACTCACCCCAGCCGCGCAGCCGCGGCAGCATGTACTGCATCTGGGCCAGCGCGACCTGCGCCTTGCCCTCGCTGGAGGTGGCGTGCTGGGCGAAGATGTCGAGGATCAGGGCGGTGCGGTCGATGACCTTGACCTTCACCACCTTCTCCAGCGCGTTGAGCTGGGCCGGCGTCAACTCGCCGTCGGCGATGACGGTGTCGGCACCCGTCGCCATCACCACCTCGCGCAGTTCGTTGGCCTTGCCGGAGCCGATGTAGGTGGCGGCGTCGGGCTTGTCGCGACGCTGCACCAGCCCCTCGAGCACCTCGGAGCCGGCGGTCTCGGCGAGCGCCGCCAGCTCGGTCATGCTGGCCTCGGCCTGCGCTGCCGTGCCGTGGGTCCAGACCCCGACGAGCACCACCCGTTCCAGGCGCAGCTGCCGGTACTCGACCTCGGTGACGTCGGTGAGTTCGGTGGACAGGCCGACGACGCGGCGCAGGGCGCTGCGCTCGTCGAGCTGCATCTCGCCGGTGGACGGTTCGTGCCGCGTCCAGCCGGTGTCCCGGCTGGGCCCGGTGCCGGCGTCGGCCTCGTGGTCGCGGTCGCGGTCGGAGTTCTCCGTTGCTTCATGTGTGTTCGTCATACAAGACCCATGGTCCCACGTCGCCCCGGCCGGGCGCACTCGGATTATCCGCCGGCCGCCCGCGGCGGCTCAGCCCAGCCTCGCCCACCAGGCGTCGTCGACCTGCCCGGACGCGACGAGCACGGACGGCCCGCGCAGCTCGGCGACGCCGCCGCGCACGCTGACCTGCACCTCACCGCCGAGCACCCGTACCCGCACCTCGCCCTCGGTGCGCCCGGCCGACCGCAACGCGGCGGCGGCCGCGGCGACCGTCCCGGTGCCGCAGGAGCGGGTCTCGCCGACGCCGCGCTCGTAGACACGCATGTCCACCGCCCCGTCCGCCATCGGGGTGAGGATCTCCACGTTCACCCCGTGCGGGAAGAAGTCCGTGTCGAACACCGGGGCCGTGGTCAGGTCCAGCGCGGCCAGTTTCGCCGCGGTGAGGCCCTTGTCCACGCAGGCCAGGTGCGGGTTGCCGACGTCGATACCGAGCCCGGTCAGGGTCTGCCCGTCCAGGGTCGCAGTGGAGGTGCCCAGCTCGCGCACCTCGCCCATCCCGACGGTCACCTCGCCGGTGGCGCCGTCGCAGCGGTGCACCACCACCGGGCGGGCGCCGGCGCGGCTGCCGACCACGAACTCGTCGGCGCTCTCGCGGCCGGTGGCGCGCAGGTAGTGGGCGAACACGCGGACGCCGTTGCCGCACATCTCGGCGATCGACCCGTCCGCGTTGCGGTAGTCCATGAACCAGTCGTCGGCGCCGACCCCGGCCGGGGCCGCGTCGAGCACCCCGGCGGCGACCAGCGCGCCGGTCCGGGCCACCCGGAGCAGTCCGTCGCCGCCGACCCCGGCGCGGCGGTCACACAGTGCGGCCACCCGGTCCGCCCGCAGGTCCAGGCGCACGTCCGGGTCCGGGAGCACCACGAAGTCGTTCTCGGTGCCGTGACCCTTGCTGAAATCCATGCCGCTCATGCTACCGAGGGCCGGCCGGCGCCTGGATCCGCTGCCGCGCCGCCTCGTACAGGCACACCGCCCCGGCGGACGGCGCGCCCAGCGAGCTGGCGGCCCCGCCGATCGGGATGCTGACGGTGACGTCGCAGGCCTGACGCCAGCCGGTGCTCATGCCGCGGGTCTCGTTGCCCACCACCAGGATCGTGCCGCCGGTGAAGTCGTGCCCGAAGACCGGCACGTCGCCGTCCTCGTCGGTGCCGACGACGCGCAGATCCACCCCGCCGGCGCGCTGGCGATCCCGGAAGGCCAGCACCTCGCTCGCGTCGGCCGCCGCGTACACCGGCATCGCGAACAGCGAACCGGTCGAGGCCCGCACGCACTGCGGGTCGTAGGGGTCGGCGGCGTGGCCGGTGACGATCACCGCGTCGGCGCCGAAGGCGTCCGCCGAGCGCACCAGGGTGCCGAGGTTGCCGGGCGAGGTGGGCCGGTCGAAGACCACCAGCAGCGGCGCGGCGTCGCCCGCGGCCCGGAGGGTCAGCGAGCCGAGCCCGCGCTGGCGGGTCTTCGCGACCGCGATCAGCTCCGGGTCGCTGTCCGACTTCTCCCCCAGCTCGCGCATGAGTTCGCCGCTGACGCCGACCTTCTCGTGCCGCCACTCCTCGAGCACCCCGCGCGCCCACGCCGACAGCGGCGGCCCGTCGAGCCGGTAGAGCAATGCCTCGGCCGGCCAGTCGTGTTCGAGTGCCAGGGTCAGCGGCCGCACCCCCTGGATCAGGAACCGGGCCGCCTTGGTCCGCTTGGCCCGGGTGCTCAGGTACGACTGCCACTGCTGGAACCGCGCGTTGCGCACGGTCACCTTCGCGTCGTGGCCGTGCGTCGGGCGGGTGGTCTTCTTGGTCACGGGGTCTCCACAATCGTCAGGGCCAGCGAGGTCAGGTCGTCGTCCGCGCCGTCGAGCCAGTGCACGCGCGGGTCGCGCCGGAACCAGGACCGCTGCCGGCGAACGTACCGGCGGGTGCCGATCAGCGTCCGCTCGTGCGCCTCGTCGAGGTCGTACTCGCCGTCCATCGCGGCGAGCACCTGCGCGTAGCCGATGGCCCGGGACGCGGTGACGCCCTCGCGCAGCCCGACCTCGGTCAGCGCGCGGACCTCCTCGACGAGGCCGCCGTCGAACATGGCCCGGGTGCGAAGGGCGATCCGGTCGTCGAGTTCGGCGGTGTCGCGGTCGACGCCCAGGATGACCGTGCCCCAGCGCGGTTCCCCGATGGTCGGCGCGGACGCGGCGAACGGCATCCCGGTCAGCTCCACCACCTCGAGCGCACGCACCATCCGACGGCCGTCGGTCGGCAGGATCGTCGCGGCGGCCTGCGGGTCCGCCCGGGTCAGTTCGGCGTGCACGGCGGCGACGCCGCCCTCGGCGAGGACGGCCTCCCACTTGGCCCGCACCTGCGGGTCGGTGGCCGGGAACGACCAGTCGTCGAGCAGCGACTGCACGTACATCATCGACCCGCCGACGATGACGGGCACCGCGCCGCGGGCAGCGATGTCCTCGACGTCGGCGCGGGCCGAGCGCTGGTAGTTGGCGACCGTCGCGGTCTCGGTGACGTCGAGCACGTCCAGCTGGTGGTGCACGATGCCGCGCCGTTCGTCGACGGGCAGCTTCGCGGTCCCGATGTCCATGCCGCGGTACTGCTGCATGGCGTCGATGTTCACGATCTCGCCGCCGAGGCGCTGCGCCAGGTCGAGGCCGAGGTCTGACTTGCCGGTGGCGGTCGGCCCGACCACCGCGATCGGACGCACGCTCACCGTTCCCACGTCCCGACGTGGTAGCCGACGCCGTAGGGCGCGCCCTGGTAGTCGGTGCGGCAGCGCGGCGCATCGTCGCCGAACAGCCCGGCCAGCACCTGCCAGGCGGCCCGGCCCTCGATGCCGAGGTCCGCGCAGGCCACCGGGTCCAGCTGCCGCAGGAACTCGAGGTCGCCCGCGGTCAGCGCGGCGTCCAGCTCGGCCTGGGCGCCGGGGGCGCGGTCGTCGAACGCGCCGGGCGCCTTGGCGGTGAGCGTGGTGGCCCCGTCCGCGACCACCAGCACCCCGTGGGGCTCGGCCGCGGCGTCGAGCCGGGCCCGGAGCCTGGCCCCGACCTCGGCGCAGTAGACGGGCGAGGTGTCGGCGGCGACGACGATCGCGTGGGCGGCGGCGTCGGGGGCGGCGTGGGCGCGCAGCCAGCCCGCCACCAGCACCGCCAGCGGCAGGTCACGGCGTGACGACGCGGCGGCGTCCGGGGACAGCGCGACCCGGACGTCGGCGCCGAAGCCCGCGAAGCTGCCCGACGTGTCCGGGCCCAGCTCGGCCTCGGTGGCGCCGACCCCGACGACGGTCCAGTGCGGCGCGAGCTCGCGGAGCCGGGCGGCGACCGCCAGGCTGGCGGCCCGCAGGTCCGCCGTCTCGGCGGCCGCAGCACCGGCAAGTTCGGGAATCAACAGGGGTGGGGCGGAGACCAGAGCCGCGGCGGTGAACACACTGCGCAACGGTAGTCGACCCTTGAATCCACGTTCTGGGGGTCTGAACTGTTTCAATGGTCCCTACTGCTCGTTCCGGGTTGAATGGAACCCGCACACGCCGAACCCAGCGGGCACGGTGTGTGAACAGACGAGGCACGGCAGCCGTGACGCGCGGCAGAGATGAGGAGTCATGACCGACAGCAGCGCACCCAAGCCAGGCGCCCCGAAGCCGGGCGCACCCAGGCCCGGCGCCCCGAAGCCGGCGGCACCACGGCCCGGTCCCGCGGTCGCGCATGCGCCGTCGGTGGCCCCGCCGAGCGATCCGAGCCTGTTCGGCCGCGTCGACGACGACGGCACCGCCTGGGTCAAGACCACCGACGGCGAACGCCAGATCGGATCCTGGCAGGCCGGCGACGCCGCGGAGGGCCTCGCGCACTTCGGCCGCCGCTACGACGACATGGCCACCGAGGTGGGCCTGCTCGAGGCACGGCTGAGCTCCGGGGCGGGCGACGCGAAGAAGACCCGGGCGGCCGCGGTCGCGCTGTTGGAGTCGCTGCCGACCGCCGCGGCGATCGGCGACCTCGACGCGCTGGCCCGGCGGCTCGACGTGGTGATCGCGGGTTCCGAGAAGGCCGCCGTCGCGGCCAAGGCGGAGCGCGAGCACGAGCGCGAAGAGCACACCCACCGCAAGGAGGTACTCGCCGCGGAGGCAGAGCAGATCGGCGCCGAGTCCACCCAGTGGAAGGTCGCCGGCGACCGGCTGCGGGAGATCCTCGACGAGTGGAAGACCATCCGCGGCGTGGACCGCAAGGTCGACGACGCGCTGTGGAAGCGGTACTCGAAGGCCCGTGAGGCCTTCAACCGGCGCCGCGGCGCCCACTTCGCGGAACTCGACCGCGACCGCGCCTCCGCGAAGGTCCACAAGGAGGAGCTGGTGGAGCGCGCCGAGGCGCTCTCCGACTCCACCGACTGGGGCCCGACTGCGGGTGCGTTCCGCGACCTGCTGGCCGAGTGGAAGGCCGCCGGGCGGGCGCCGCGCGACGCCGACGACGCCCTGTGGAAGCGGTTCAAGGGCGCGCAGGACGTGTTCTTCGCGGCCCGCAACGCGGCCGCCTCCGAGCGGGACGCCGAGTTCGAGGACAACGCCGTCGCCAAGGAGGCCCTGCTGCGCGAGGCCGGGAACATCGATCCCGCACGGGATCTCGAGGCGGCGCGGAGCGCACTGCGCGACCTGCAGGAGAAGTGGGACGCGATCGGCAAGGTTCCGCGCGAGCGCATGCACGACCTCGAGGGCAAGCTGCGCGCCATCGAGAAGACCGTGCACGACGCGGTCGACTCGCAGTGGCGCCGGACCGACCCGGAGGCGATGGCCCGGGCCGCGCAGTTCCGCGAGCGGGTCGCGCAGTTCGAGGAGCAGGCAGAGAAGGCCACCGCCGCGGGCAAGACCAAGGACGCCGAGAAGGCGCTCGCACAGGCGCAGCAGTGGCGCGAGTGGGCCGATGCGGCCGAGGGCGCGGTCAACGAGCGCTGACGCCCGCCCGGCGTCTGCCCGACGCCACCGGCACGATCACGCACAGCCGGCCAGACCGGGACGGGCCCCACGGGCTCGACCGGGTCTGGCCGGCTGTGTTTCGCGTGCCCAGGGCGGGTGAGGCCCCGGGACCGGGCGAACTCCGGCGTCAGTTGTTGTCGTCGCCCCAGATCGACCGGCGCTCGGCCTCCGCCGTCTGCTCCCGGCGCGCCTGCTCGGCGGCGAGCTGGACGGAGGTGCGGGTCCACACCACCTTGATCCAGTGGAAGGTCAGCACCATCACCGTGATCCAGCCGAGGACCAGGCCGATGCCGGGTCCGGCGCCGGGATCGCCCGGGGACAGGGTCTGCCGCGACCAGATCGCGAGCATCCCGAACACGCTGGCGACGGCGGTACCGGCCAGGGCCAGCCAGGCCAGCGTCCAGCGCCGGGTGACCAGCGCCAGGGCGCCGACGACCACACCGAACACCAGCGCCAGCCAGACGAAGATCCGGGACGGCAGCGCGATGGACTCGCCCAGGGCGACGTCGTTGCCGACCAGCACGTCCCAGCCGGAGGCCGACCCCGTGTGCGGGAGGGTGAAGCTGAGCAGCAGCACCAGCACACCGGCCGCGACGACGACGCCGCGGATGCCGGGATCGATCTCCGAGGTGACCTTCCGCTCGGCCGCCTCGATGTCCTTTCGGATGTGTTCGATCGGGTCCTCGTGCTTGTCCTTGATCATGCTCCACATCCCGTTGCGGTCGGCAGCGGCGCGGGCGCGCCGATCTGCGGTAGTCCCAGTCCCACCCCGATGGGTGGGGTCTTCGGCGTGATGCCACGTTCGTGCGAGTCGCCGGCGCGGGTGCGCCGGTGGGTGAGCACCGGGCCGTCCGCGATCAGGTGGTGCGGGGCCGCGCCGGTGACCACGGTGGTGACGACGTCGCCGGGCCGGATGTCGCCGACGACGGACCCGGCGCCCTCCGGGCGGAAGTGCACGAGCCGGCCGTCACGGGCCCGGCCACTCATCCGGTGGGTGGCCGCGTCCTTGCGGCCCTCCCCCGCCGCGACCAGCAGTTCCACCTCGGCGCCGAGCAGCTTCTGGTTCTCCTCGAGCGTGATCTGCTCCTGCAGCGCGATGAGGCGGTCGTAGCGTCCCTGCACGACCTCCTTCGGCAGCTGGTCCGGCATCTCCGCCGCGGGCGTGCCCGGGCGCTTGGAGTACTGGAAGGTGAACGCGCTGGTGAAGCGGGCCTGCCGGACCACGTCCAGGGTCTCGAGGAAGTCGTCCTCGGTCTCCCCGGGGAAGCCGACGATGATGTCGGTGGTGATCGCGGCGTGCGGCATCGCGGCCCGCACCTTCTCGATGATGCCGAGGAACTTGGCCTTGCGGTAGGACCGGCGCATCGCCTTGAGCACCCGGTCGGAGCCGGACTGCAGCGGCATGTGCAACTGCGGGCACACGTTCGGGGTGGCGGCCATCGCCTCGATCACGTCGTCGGTGAACTCCGCGGGGTGCGGGGAGGTGAAGCGGACCCGCTCGAGTCCCTCGATGTTCCCGCAGGCGCTGAGCAGGGCGGCGAATGCGCCCCGGTCGCGCGGGATGTCGGGGTCCACGAAGGAGACGCCGTAGGAGTTGACGTTCTGCCCGAGCAGGGTGACCTCGAGCACGCCCTCGTCGACGAGCGCCTGCACCTCGGCGAGGATGTCGCCGGGCCGGCGGTCCACCTCCTTGCCGCGCAGCGCGGGCACGATGCAGAACGTGCAGGTGTTGTTGCAGCCCACCGAGATCGACACCCAGCCGGCGTACGCGGACTCGCGCTTGGCGGGGAGCGTGGAGGGAAACGCCTCGAGCGACTCGAGGATCTCGACCTCCGCCCGCTCGTTGTGCCGGGCGCGTTCGAGCAGGGTCGGCAGCGAACCGATGTTGTGGGTGCCGAAGACCACGTCCACCCACGGCGCCTTCTTCACGACGGTGTCGCGATCCTTCTGCGCCAGGCAGCCGCCGACCGCGATCTGCATCCCCGGATGCGACGCCTTGGTCGGACGCAGCATGCCGAGGGTGCCGTAGAGCTTGTTGTCGGCGTTCTCGCGGACCGCGCAGGTGTTGAAGACCAGCAGGTCGGGCTGCGCGCCGGCAGCCGCCTTGGTGTAGCCCGCGTCCTCGAGCAGACCGGACAGCCGCTCCGAGTCGTGCACGTTCATCTGGCAGCCGAAGGTGCGTACCTCGTAACTCCGGGGCTCGGTGGTCGCGGGGTCTCCGGGTGCCGCCGGTGCCGTGTCGGGGAGGTCTCGGTCGATCGTGTCCACGTCATCAAGGGTACGGCCCCGGCCGAACCCGCCCGAATCCCGCGTACCGACGTCAGCGGGAAGCCGCCGCCGCGGCGGCCTGGGCGAGCTCAGTCATCGGGCGCGCGGTCCGCGGGCGCGTCCGCCCCGACCTCGACGAGCTCGGCAGACTGCTCACGGTGACGGGTTCCGACGTGCGCCTCCGCGCGCAACCGCTCGACCATGTGCGGGTAGTGCAGCTCGAAGGCCGGGCGCTCGCTGCGGATCCGGGGCAGCTCGGTGAAGTTGTGCCGCGGCGGCGGGCAGCTGGTGGCCCACTCGAGCGAGTTGCCGTAGCCCCACGGGTCGTCGACCGTGACGATCTCGCCGTACCGGTAGCTCTTGAAGACGTTCCAGACGAACGGCAGCGTCGAGGCACCGAGGACGAACGAGCCGATCGTGGAGATGGTGTTCAGCGTGGTGAAGCCGTCGCTGGGCAGGTAGTCCGCGTAGCGACGCGGCATGCCCTCGTTGCCGAGCCAGTGCTGGACCAGGAACGTGGTGTGGAAGCCGATGAAGGTGGTCCAGAAGTGCCACTTGCCGAGGCGCTCGTCCATCAGGCGGCCCGTCATCTTCGGGAACCAGAAGTAGATGCCGGCGTAGGTGGCGAACACGATGGTGCCGAAGAGCACGTAGTGGAAGTGCGCCACCACGAAGTAGCTGTCGGTGACGTGGAAGTCCAGCGGCGGGCTGGCGAGGATGACGCCGGACAGGCCGCCGAACAGGAACGTGATGATGAATCCCAGGCAGAAGAGCATCGGCGCCTCGAAGGTGACCTGCCCCTTCCACATGGTGCCGATCCAGTTGAAGAACTTCACACCGGTCGGGACCGCGATGAGGAACGTCATGAAGGAGAAGAACGGCAGCAGCACGGCGCCGGTGGCGTACATGTGGTGCGCCCACACGGCGATCGACAGCGCCGCGATCGACATCGTCGCGTAGACCATTCCGTTGTAGCCGAAGAGCGGCTTGCGTGAGAACACCGGGATGATCTCGGTGACGATCCCGAAGAACGGCAGCGCCACGATGTAGACCTCGGGGTGACCGAAGAACCAGAACAGGTGCTGCCAGAGCAGGGTCCCGCCGTTGGCCGGGTCGAAGATGTGCGCGCCCAGGTGCCGGTCCACGAACACGCCCATCAGAGCCGCGGTGAGGATCGGAAACGCGAGCAACACCATGATCATCGTGATGAAGATGTTCCAGGTGAAGATCGGCATCCGGAACATGGTCATGCCGGGGGCACGCAGGCAGATCACCGTGGTGATCATGTTGACGCCGCCGAGGATGGTGCCGACGCCTGCGACCGCCAGGCCCATGATCCACAGGTCGGCGCCGACGCCGGGCGAGTGCACCGCGTCGGTCAGCGGGCTGTAGGCCGTCCAGCCGAAGTCGGCCGCGCCACCCGGGGTGAGGAACCCACCCATGGCGATCAGCGCGCCGAACAGGTACAGCCAGTAGCTCAGCGCGTTCAACCGCGGGAACGCCACGTCCGGCGCGCCGATCTGCAGCGGCAGGATGTAGTTCGCGAAACCGAACACGATCGGCGTCGCGTACAGCAGCAGCATGATCGTGCCGTGCATGGTGAACAGCTGGTTGAACTGCTCGTTCGACAGGAACTGCATCCCCGGAACCGCGAGCTCGGTCCGCATCAGCAGGGCCATCAGCCCGCCCGCGAGGAAGAAGGCGAACGAGGTGACCATGTACATGATCCCGAGGGTCTTCGGGTCAGTCGTGGTGACCATCTTGTAGATGTAGGTGCCCTTGGGACCGAGTCGCGCGGGGTACGGCCGCGCGGCTTCGGTGTCGAGTGCCGGCCCGGGCGACGTGGCGGTCATCGCGTCGTACCCCTCGCACGCGCGAACCGCGACTGGTCGTTCACCGAATGCTCGACACCCATGGAATCCTCCCAGGTCGGCGCTCGTCACCTCCCCCGATTAAACACGAATCCAGTCGTTTTTAATATAGAATTGGCGAATGAACGACCGGCGGTCACCGCGCACCGCGGCGCATGCCGTCCTGGCGTCACCCAGCCGGCGACGCCTCCTCGACGTGCTCTCCCGCAGCGCGGCGGCGCTCGACGCGCGGCACCTCGCGGACGAGTCGGGCCTGCACGTGTCCACGGTCCGGTTCCACCTGGCCGCGCTGGAGCAGGCCGGCCTGGTGCGCACGGCGCCCGCGGCGCCCACCGGCCGGGGGCGGCCCCAGCTGCTCTACCGCGCCGTGCAGTCGGACGTCGACCGCGAGTCCGGCCGGTACGGCAGGCTGGCGGCCGTGCTGATCGGACGCTGGACGGGGTCCGGCGAGCACCGCGACTCCCCCGGGTCCGGCTCACGGCGCGCCGAACTTGCCGGCGACGACTGGGCGGCGCAGGAACTCGCGACCCTGACGCCGTCGGCCCCACAGACCATGCCCGACGCGGTCCGCACCGCCGCGGCCGTCCTGGACCGGCTGGGCTACGACCCCGAGATCACCGAGGCGCGGCCGGACTCCGCGGAGCTGACGTTGCACACCTGCCCGTACGCCGACCTGCTCGCCGTCGACGCCGAGGTGGTCTGCGCGGTGCACCTCGGCCTGCTGCGGGGGCTGGTCGGCCGGCTCGGCCACCCGGACGCCGCGATCCGGGTGGGGCCGTGGTCGACGCCGGGCCGATGCGTCGCCCACCTGAGTGCCGCCGACGGCCCGTCCACCGAGAGGCACCTCCGGAGCGAATCCGCACAGTAAAGAATCCACAACGCCGCGGGCGCCGCGCCACCCAAATGCGACAACGGCCCCTCCGACCGCATAAAGTCTGCAACCATGACGCATGCGGACGAATCCGGAACTACGGCGTCGGCGGTGGTCCGCCCCACGATGATCTCCATGAAGTCGGTGCAGAAACACTTCGGTGCGCTGCACGTTCTGCGGGACATCGACCTGGAGGTGCCGACCGGCCAGGTGGTGATGGTGCTCGGGCCTTCCGGCTCCGGCAAGTCGACCCTGTGCCGGACGATCAACCGGCTCGAACCGATCGACTCCGGCACCATCACGATCGACGGCAAGGAACTGCCCGCCGAGGGCCGGGCGCTGGCCGCGCTGCGCGCCGACGTCGGGATGGTGTTCCAGTCCTTCAACCTCTTCGCGCACAAGACGATCCTCGAGAACGTCATGCTCGCGCCGATGAAGGTCCGCAAGAAGAACAAGGCCGACGCCAAGGCGAAGGCACTCGAACTGCTCGACCGGGTCGGCATCGCCAACCAGGCGGACAAGTACCCGGCCCAGCTGTCCGGCGGGCAGCAGCAGCGCGTCGCGATCGCGCGGGCCCTGGCGATGAACCCGAAGGTCATGCTGTTCGACGAGCCGACCTCCGCGCTCGACCCCGAGATGGTCAACGAGGTTCTCGACGTGATGGTCGGGCTCGCCAAGGAGGGCATGACCATGCTCGTGGTGACCCACGAGATGGGCTTCGCCCGCAAGGCCGCGGACCGGATCATCTTCATGGCCGACGGGGTCGTCGTCGAGGACAGCACCCCCGACAGCTTCTTCACCGCACCCAAGTCCGACCGCGCCAAGGACTTCCTCAGCAAGATCCTCGGACACTGAGCGGGAAGGCGCGGACGGTGAGACTTCGCAAGGCCACTACCGCGGTGGCGCTGCTCCTCGCGGTCGTCGTGACGGCGTCCGCCTGCGGGAGCAGCGAGCCCCGCGACGTCCTGCAGGACGCCGCGGACGGCCACCTCGTCATCGGGACCAAGTTCGACCAGCCCGGCCTCGCCGTGCGCGAACCGGACAAGACGATGTCCGGCTTCGACATCGACGTCGCCAAGTACATCGCCAACTACCTGGGGGTGCCGGAGGACGGCATCACCTGGAAGGAAGCACCCTCCGCGCAGCGCGAGACGCTGATCAAGAACGGTGAGGTCGACTACGTCGTCGGCACCTACTCGATCACCGACAACCGCAAGAAGGTCGTCGACTTCGCCGGGCCGTACTACGTCGCCGGACAGTCGCTGCTGGTCCGCGCCGACGACGACTCCATCACCGGCGCCGAGTCGCTGGAAGGCGGCAAGAAGCTCTGTTCGGTGGCCGGCTCCACGCCGGCGCAGAAGATCAAGAAGTCCTACCCGGGTGTGCAGCTGCAGCAGTTCGACAGCTACTCCTCGTGTGTGGAGGCGCTGCACCGCGGCAAGGTGGACGCCCTGACCACCGACGACATCATCCTCGCCGGCTTCGCGGCCCAGTACCCGGGCGAGTTCAAGCTCGCAGGCGAGCCCTTCACCACCGAGCTGTACGGGGTGGGGCTGCCCAAGGGCGACACGGAGGCCCGGATGAAGATCAACGACGCGATCGAGGACATGATCGCCACCGGCGCCTGGCAGGCCGCGTGGGAGAAGTCCCTCGGCGATTCGGGCCTCACACTGCCACCGCCGCCCACCGTCGACCGCTACTGACCCGCCAACCTGAAGGAGGTGAACATGGGACGACTGCTCGAAACCTACGGCGACCAGTTGATCAGCGCATTCTGGATGACGATCCAACTCACGTTCTGGTCCGCCATCGGCTCCCTCGTCTGGGGCACCCTGCTCGCGTCGATGCGGGTCTCCCCCGTGCCGATCCTCCGGGCAACCGGGACGGCGTACGTGAACATCGTCCGCAACACCCCGCTCACCCTGATCATCGTGTTCACCTCGATCGGGCTGTACCAGAACCTGGGTGTGGCGTTCGCCCCGGAGGGCGACCCGGCGTTCATCGACACCAACAACTTCCGGCTGGCGGTGCTCGGATTCATCGTCTACACCTCGGCTTTCGTGTGCGAGTCACTGCGCTCGGGCATCAACACGGTCCCGGTCGGGCAGGCTGAGGCCTTCCGCTCGCTGGGGCTCTCGTTCAGCCAGGGCATCCGGCTGGTCGTGCTGCCGCAGGCCTTTCGTGCGGTCGTCGCTCCGCTCGGCAGCGTGCTGATCGCACTGACCAAGAACACCACCATCGCCTCTGCGATCGGTGTCGCCGAGGCGTCCCTGTTGATGAAGACGATGATCGAGAACGAGGCGGATCAGTTGTTCGTGGTGTTCGCAATCTTCGCGATCGGCTTCATGGTCCTGACGCTGCCGATTGGGTTCCTCTTCGGCTACCTCGGCAAGCGACTGGCGGTGAAGCGATGACCGATCAGGCGAGCGTCCTCTTCGACATCCCCGGCCCGCGGGCCCGGATCAGGAACCGGATCACGGCGATCGCGTTCGGACTCGTGCTGGTCGTCGTCGGCCTGTACGTGCTGCGCGTGCTGGCGGAGAACGGGCAGTTCGAGGCGGACAAGTGGTCGCCGTTCCTCAACCACTACACCTGGACCACGTACCTGCTGCCGGGCCTGAAGGGCACCCTGGTCGCGGCCGGGCTCTCGCTGGTGTTCGCGCTCGTCCTCGGCGCCGTCCTCGGCGTCGGCCGGCTCTCCGACCACCGCTGGGTGCGGTGGGTGTCCGGGGCGTTCGTCGAGTTCTTCCGGGCGATCCCGGTGCTGATCCTGATGATCTTCGCGTACCAGGCGTTCGCGCAGTACGGCGTGTTCCCCTCGGGCGAGCTCGCGCTCGCCGCCGTGGTCGTCGGCCTGACGCTGTACAACGGGTCGGTCATCGCGGAGATCCTCCGCGCGGGCATCTACTCGCTGCCGAAGGGACAGACCGAGGCCGCGGTCGCGATGGGCATGCGCAAGGGTCAGACCATGCGGCTCGTGCTGTTGCCGCAGGCGATCACGTCCATGCTGCCGGCGCTGGTGTCGCAGATGGTGGTGGCGTTGAAGGACTCCGCGCTCGGCTACCAGATCGGCTACGTCGAGATCGTCCGCAGCGGCCAGCAGGCCGCCTCATACTACCGCAACTTCTTCGCGGCCCTGGTCGTCGTCGGCATCATCATGATCATCATCAACTTCGGGCTGTCCTACTTCGCGACCTGGCTCGAGAAGCGACTGCGGACCGGACGCAAGGGCGGACGCCCGCCGATCGCGCCGCTGGACGCCGATGTGATCGACGGGGCGCCCGGCATCGACGACGTGATGACCTTCACCGACAAGCGGCCCGCCTGACCGGCGGCCTCCCAGCGAGGCCGCCGCGCCAGTCCCCTTCGGGCCAGTCCCCACCAGTCCGTCTGGTTAGTCCGCACCGAGTCCGTCTGGTTAGTCCGCACTGAGTCCGTCGGTGTCCGTACCGGCCTGGGCCAGTTCGGCCTTCACCACGTCGAACGCCATGCCCTGCGGGTAGCCGCGGCGCGCGAGCATCGACACCAGCCGGCGGACCACCCGGTCGCGTTCGCTGCTGCGACCGCCGGGCCCGTCCACCTCGAAGTCCAGCGAGGTGGTGCGCAGCTTGCGCCGGACCAGTTCGACCGCGCGCTCGCGCTCGTCGTCGCCGTCGATCTGGTCGAGGGCGACCGCGGCGACCTCCGGGGCCACGCCCTTGGTGCGCAGCTCCATCGCCAGCGCCCGCTTCCCCTTGCCGGAGAACACGTGCCGGGAGCGCACCCACTGCTCGGCGAACGCGGCGTCGTCGACCAGTCCGACCTCGGTCAGCCGGTCGAGGACCCGGGCGCTGACGCTCTCGTCGTAACCCTTGTCCGCGAGCTTCTTCGACAGTTCCGCGCGACTGCGGGGCCGGTCAGTCAGGAGGCGCAGGCACAGGTCCTTGGCCTGCACCTCCTGCTGGGCCGGCGGCACGGTCACCGGATCACCGGAACGCATCGGCGGCGACCTAGAAGTCGACCGGGTCCGCGTCCTTGTCGGACGCGGTCACGTCCGCGCCGATGCCCAGCTTCTCCTTGATCTTCTTCTCGATCTCGTCCCGGATGTCGGTGTTCTCCAGCAGGAACTTGCGGGCGTTCTCCTTGCCCTGGCCCAGCTGGTCACCCTCGTAGGTGAACCAGGAACCCGACTTCCGGATGAAGCCGTGCTCGACACCCATGTCGATCAGCGACCCCTCCTTGCTGATGCCGTGACCGTAGAGAATGTCGAACTCGGCCTGCTTGAACGGCGGCGCCACCTTGTTCTTGACCACCTTGACGCGGGTGCGGTTGCCGACCGCGTCGCTGCCGTCCTTGAGCGTCTCGATGCGGCGGATGTCCATGCGCACCGACGCGTAGAACTTGAGCGCCTTACCGCCGGTGGTGGTCTCCGGGGAGCCGAACATCACACCGATCTTCTCGCGCAGCTGGTTGATGAAGATGACGGTGGTGCCGGAGTTGTTCATTGCGCCGGTGATCTTGCGCAGCGCCTGGCTCATCAGCCGGGCCTGCAGGCCGACGTGGCTGTCACCCATCTCGCCCTCGATCTCGGCGCGGGGCACCAGGGCCGCCACGGAGTCGACGACCAGGATGTCGAGCGCGCCGGAGCGGATCAGCATGTCCGTGATCTCCAGGGCCTGCTCACCGGTGTCCGGCTGGGAGACCAGCAGCGCGTCGGTGTCCACGCCCAGCTTGGCGGCGTAGTCCGGGTCGAGCGCGTGCTCGGCGTCGATGAAGGCGGCGATGCCGCCGTTGGCCTGGGCGTTGGCGACCGCGTGCAGTGCCACCGTGGTCTTACCCGAGGACTCCGGGCCATAGATCTCCACGACCCGGCCGCGGGGCAGACCACCGATGCCCAGCGCGATGTCCAGCGCAATGGAGCCGGTGGGGATCACCGCGATGGGCTGGCGGGACTCCTCACCGAGGCGCATCACCGAACCCTTGCCGAAGTTCTTGTCGATCTGCGCCAGCGCGAGCTCGAGCGCCTTGTCGCGATCGTTTGCCTGAGGTGCCATCGAGTTCTCCTTAGTCAGCGTCTCGTCCGGTGGTCCGGGATGAAGATCCGGGCTCGTCGGCGATCTGTGTTCCGTGATGCCGTTACGTTAGAGCGGGGTACCGACAACCTTGCGTAGGTCCGGTCTCGGGTCGGGCCCGAACCCGGCGGACGACCACCGGCGCCGCGGACGGCCGCGAGGCCACCGAACAGAACCCCCTCAGCATAAGGGAACATCTGTTCGAGTCAACTTTCGAACCGCCTGGGGCTCGTTGCGACTCCCGGCGGCATCGCCGTCACCAGCGCGAACGCGGCACCTCGAAGTCCGCGCACAGTGCGCGCCACACGTCCCGCGGTTCCTGACCCGCCTCGATCGCCTGCGCCGCGGTCATGCCGCCCAGGCTGGTCAGCACGTGGTCCACCAGCAGGGATTCGCCGTACAGGCGGCCGAACTGGCCGTGCACCAGCTCGTTGAACTCGGTCAGTCTCACCACACCACGCTAGCGCCCCTGCGCTGCCGCAACGCACACCGCCACCGGGTCCGCCACCTCCGCGAGCCCGTCGGAGGCACGTCGCGCCGACTCCGCGAAGCCGGGCTCGTCCAGCACCCGCAGCACCGCCTCCCGCAGGGTCTGTGCGGTCAGCGGGCGCACCACCACCGCGCTGCCCTGCCGGGCCGCCCGGTTGGCCAGTTCCCACTGGTCACCGCCGCCGGGCACGGCCGCCACCGGCACCCCCGCCATCAACGCCTTCGCCAGCATGCCGTGGCCCGCGCCGCACACCACCGCGGCGGCCTGGCCGAGCATCACGTCCTGGCGTCCCAACCCGGCCCGGGCCCAGGACGGCAGGTCGGCCGGCGGGGCGTCGAGCATCGACGCGACGACCCGCACCCCGGCGCCGTCGAGCCCGGCCAGTGCGGTCTCGAGCATGCCCTCGGCCCCGGTGAACGCGGTCGACGGCGCGATCATCACCAGCGGGTCGTCGCCGGGCGGCGGGTCCAGCACCTCGGCGGTCGGCTCCCACAGCAGCGGCCCCACCACGTGCGCGTCCTCCGGCCAGTCCGGCCGCGGCACCTCCAGCGCCGGCATCGTCGCGATCAGCCGCGCCACCGGGCCGGGGTCGACGGCGGGCAGGCCGATGCTCACCCGGGCCGCCGAGCGCTGCCGCTGGCCCTGCTTGATCGAACGCCCGGTCGCCGCGCGCATCAGCGCGTCGCGGGCCTGCCCGCGCAGCCCCTCCCCCGGCGCCAGGCCGCTGCCGATCGGCGGCAGCCCCTTCGAGGGGGCGTAGAGCGGGTGCGGGGACAGTTCCACCCACGGCACGTCGAGCCGTTCGGCGGCCATCCCACCGCCCGCGGTGAGGATGTCCGAGACCACGAGGTCCGGCAGCATGGCACTCAGGTCCGGAAGGATCTCGGTGGAGATGTGCGCGGCCCGGGAGTGGATCCGCTGACCGGCGTCCAGGTCGTCGTCCTCCGGGCGCGGTGCGAGCCCCTTGAGCTTGCGTGCGCTGATCCCCGCCGCCCGCGCCTGCTCGAGCCATCGGTCACCGGTGAACAGCACCGGATCCTCGCCCGCGGCAAGCAGTTTCAGGCACAGTGCGATGGCGGGAAAGGCATGGCCGGCATCGGGCCCGGCGACAACGGCGACTCGCATCCGCCCAGGGTGCCACAGTGCCCGCGGGCGGCCCGTCACCAGTGCGGCAGATGGGCCGCGACCGCGGGGCAACGGCCTTTGCCGTCAGCCGTCCGTGGTCGGGCCGGGCCGGCGGGCGGCGAGGATGAAGACACTGATCACCAGGACCCACACGGGGAACACCAGCGTCACCCAGAGGCTGAGGCTGACCACCAGCAGCAGAGTCAGCGACAGCAAGTAGGTCGTCATCACCAACCAGCGCGGCATCAGGCCGGTGCGCAGCCAGATCGTGCCGAGCGAGATCATGAACACCCCGGCCATCCGCACCGCGTAGACGTTGCTGACCTGCAGCATCACCTCGCGGCCGAAGTAGACGATCTCGGCCTCGGAGCCGCCTGCGTGCCGGGACATCGCGAGAATCCCGCCGGCCACCGCCGTCGAGACGAAGGCCATGGCCAGGAACAGCAGTCCGCTGCCGAGGAACACCGTCGCGAAGAACCGGTCCTCGAGGTCGCCGAGGCGGTCTCGGACGACGCCGATGAACCACAGGAACGCGATGCCCGCGAACGGCGCCAGCACCAGGGCGGCCGCCATTCGCGAGGCGGCGCTCCCCGTCCAGGCGGTCACGGCGAACGGATCGGCCGGTAGCGCGGTGCGCATCAGCACCAGGCTGGTCCCGAAGAGGACCGCGAAGAGGATGCCGGCGACCGCCGCCGACCGCGGCGTCGTCAGCTGACGGAACCGTTCGTCCTGCCTGTCGGACCCGGGCGTCACGTCACCACACCCCCGGTGGTCAGTCGATCACCAGTGGGCGCAGGGCCGCGCCCGCCAACTCCACGATCCCCGGCTCGTCGCCGTTGGCGACCAGGTTGATCACGATCCCGTCGACGCCGTGGTCGAGGACCCGGGTCTGGATCTGTTCGGCCACCTCGTCCGGACTGCCGACGAACTGCCGATCGGTGGCGGCGGCCCGGTCCTCCGCAGACAGCGCCGACAGGTCGACGCCGCGGGAGAGCAGGAACTCGCGCTGCAGCTGCCGGGCCCGGTCGCCGTCCTCGTCTATCATCACGAACGCGAGGAAGCTCGTCTCGAGGGTGCCGCGGTCGCGGCCCGCCTCCTCGCAGCGCTGGGCCAGCGCGTCGAGCTTGCGCGGCAGCTCCGAGGCGTTGCAGATGATGTTCAGGTGGTCGGCGTAGCGGGCCGCGTAGCCGAAGGTCTTCTTCTCGCCGCCGCCACCGAGCAACACCGGCAGGTCGTCGCGGACGCGGGGCTCGTTGATCGCACCCTCGGTCCGGTACCACTTGCCCTCGAACGTCGGCCGCTGCCCGCGCAGCATCGGCACGATGATCTCCAGGGCCTCCCCGAGCCGCTCGAACCGCTCGGTGAAAGTGCCGAACTCGTAACCGAACTGGCGGTGTTCGAGCTCGAACCAGCCGGCCCCGATGCCGAGCACCGCACGCCCGCCGCTGACCACGTCCAGGGTGGTGACGGTCTTGGCCAGCATCGGCGGGTTGCGGTAGGTGTTGCCGGTGACCAGCGCGGAGAGCTGGATGCTCGAGGTCGACGCCGCCAGGCCGGCCAGCGCGGTGTAGGCCTCGAGCATCGGCTCGTCCGGTTCCCCGATGCCGGGCAACTGGTAGAAGTGGTCCATCACGAAGGCGGTGTCGAAGCCCGCTGCCTCCGCCTCCCGGGCCTGGGCGACGACGGTGGGGAACAACTCCACGACCGGCTTCGCGTAGCTGAAGTTGGGCATCTGGTATCCGAGTCGAATACTCACAAGGCCCGACGTTACCCCGGTGGGACCCGGTCCTGCCGGGCGAAACTGCGCTCCCGCCGGTGGGTCAGAACTCCATGCCGGCGTCCGCGCCCATCTGCATCGTGGTGTTCGCGCCGTCCAGCGACTCGCGGATGATGTCCGCGTGCCCCGAGTGGTGCGCGGTCTCCCGGATGACGTGCAGCAGCAGCCTTCTCGCCGTCCACCACTCGCGTTCCGGGGCCCACGGCGCGGTCGGCAACGGCACCAGCAGGTCCAGGTCGGGCAGCGACGCCACCGCCGCCTCGGTCGCGGCGGCGACGGCGTCGTACTGCGCGAGCAGCGATTCGACCGTGTCGCTCTCGACTACCGTCCAACTCTCGGTCGCGGTGGCCATGTCGAACTCGGCGTTCTCGTCGCGTTCGAGCAGCGTCTCGAGCCAGTTCCGTTCGGTGCCCGCCACGTGCTTGAGCAGCGCGGCCAGGGTCAGCTCGCTGGCCGTCGAGCGGGTGCGCGCGCCGGCGTCGTCGAGCCCGCGGTAGGCGATGAGGAACGTCCTGCGCTGGTCGGCGAGGATCGAGAGGATGTCGGCGCGCTCGCCGGTCAGTTCGGGCTGCGATGAGATGGTCACGGTGTGGTCCCTTCCTTCATGTCGGTAGGGACCACGCTACGAGCGATTGCGGACAGGATCAGTCCTAAATTGTGCGCCCGACGAAATTTGTCGCCCGACGCCCCCACGACCGGGAAATCAGCTGCGCGCCAACGCCTCCGTCGCCGCGGCCAGCGCCCGCTCCCGGTCGGCGGGCACCAGACCGATCCGGGTCCTGCGGTCCAGCAGGTCGCCGGTGTCGAGGGCGCCCTCGTGGCTCACCGCAAACGCCAGCTCGGCCCGGGTGACGTCGATGCCCTCCGCCACCGGCGTCAGCTCCCCGGCGCGGGCCACCGCCGCCGACTCGGCCCCGTACCGGAGCGTCAACGACGCGGGCAGGTCCCGCGGCACCGGACCGGCGCCGGGCGCGGGGCCGGACCCCACCAGCGGCAGGTCCGCGGTCAGGCACGGCCCGGCCTCGAGCCCGCTCTCACGGACCGCCAGGTCGACGGCGTCCTGCGCCATCTTCCGGTAGGTGGTGAGCTTGCCGCCGACCACGCTGATCACCCCGTTCGCGGAGCGCAGCACCGCGTGGTTGCGCGAGAGGTCGGCGGTGGAGCCCTCGCCGGTGTCCAGCAGCGGCCGCAGCCCCGAGTAGGTGGCGAGCACGTCGTCGCGGGTCAGCGGGGTGCCCAGCGCGGTGTTCACGGTGTCCAGCAGGAAATCGATCTCGAAGTCGGCGGCTGTCGGCACGTCGGGGATCTCGCCCTCGACGGCCTCGTCGGTCAGTCCCAGGTACACCCGGCCGAGCTGCGCGGGCAGCGCAAAGACGAATCGGTTGGTCTCCCCCGGAATCGGCACCGTCAACGCCGCGGTCGGGTTGCCGAGCGCCTCGGCCGAGAGCACCAGGTGGGTGCCGCGGCTGGGCTTGAGCCGGATCTCGGGGTCGATCTGCCCCGCCCACACGCCGGCCGCGTTGACGACGGCCTTGGCCCGGACGGTCAGCTCCTCGCCGGTCAGCTCGTCGCGCAGCCGCGCCGAGCCGCCGGTCACGTCGTAGGCCCCCACCCGGGTCAGGACGGTGGCGCCGCGCAGGGCCGCGGTCCGGGCCAGCGCGACCACCAGCCGGGAGTCGTCGACGAGCTGGCCGTCGTAGGCCAGCAGCCCGCCGCGCAGACCCTCCCGCCGGACCGCGGGGGCCATCTCCGCGGCCCGGTCCGCGGAGACCCGGCGCGACCGCGGCAGCACCGACGACGGCGTCCGGGCGGTCGCCCGCAACAGGTCACCGGCGAAGAACCCCGTTCGCACCAGCGACTTCTCGAACACGCCGACGGAGGGCAGCAGCGGCACCAGCTGCGGCATCGCCCGGACCAGGTGCGGGGCCGTCCGGGTCATCAGGATGCCCCGCTCGACGGCGCTCTCGCGCGCGATCCCGACGTTGCCGGTCGCCAGGTAGCGCAGCCCGCCGTGCACCAGCTTCGAACTCCACCGGCTGGTGCCGAAGGCCAGGTCGTGACGCTCCACCAGCAGCACCCGCAGCCCACGGGCGGCGGCGTCGAGCGCGGCGCCGACGCCGGTGACGCCACCGCCGATCACCAGCACGTCGACCTCGGGGCGGTCGCCGAGGGCGGCGAGGTCGCGGGAGCGTCGGTCCGCGTTGAGCGCGGACAGGGAGTAGGGATGCACGGTGAGCTCCTCTTGGTGGGGGCGGCTAGCGGGGGGTGAGGTAGGCGTCGACGGCCAGGCGCAGTTCCTCGACCAGGGCGTCGGGCGAGAGCACGTCGGCGACGATGCCGGCGGACTGGACAGCGGACTGCGCGATCAGCAGCACCATGGTCGCGAGCGCCGCGGGATCACCGGCGCGGATCGAACCGTCGCGCTGACCGGCGTCGACCACGGGGGTGAGCACGTCGATGATGGCCCGCTGGCTGGCGCCGAGCCGGTCGACGATGTACGGGACCAGCAGTTCCGGGTCCGAACGGACGATCTTGACGAACAGCGGGTGGGTGCGCACCTTCTCCGCCACCTCGACGACGCCGTTCACCAGCTGCTCGCGGGCGCCGTGCGGGCCGGACATCTCGGGCAGCGCCTGCCGGATCTCCCGGGTCAGCAGGTCTCCGACCACGGCCCGGGTGTCGGGCCAGCGCCGGTAGACGGTCGGGCGGCTGACGCCGGCGCGACGGGCGATCTCCGCGAGGGTGGTCCGGCGCAGGCCGAACTCGAGCACACAGGTCCGGGCCGCGTCGAGGATCAGGTCGTCGACGCTGGGCGCGGCATCACGGACGCCGGAATCTTCGTTACGGATAGACATCGTGTGTAACACTGTAACGCATGACCGACACCACAGCGCCGCGTTCGCAGTCGCCACTCGCCCGCCCCGACACCGAGGCTCCCACCATGGAGTGGGACGCGTGGGGTGTCGGCGAGTTCCGTAAGCAACTCTCCCCGCAGGTCGTCTCGCTGCTGCAGGCCGCACTCGGCGTGTCCGCCGAGCAGGCGCCGCCGCCCACCGAGTCCGACGCCGTACTCCGCCCCACCGCGCTGACGTCCGCGCACCGGGACGCGCTCGAGTCGCTGCTCGGCGCCGAGCAGGTGCGCACCGACGACGCGACGCGACTGCGCCACGCCGGCGGCAAGAGCACCCCGGACCTGTTGCGCCGCAAGGACACCCAGCCCCAGGACGCCCCCGACGCGGTGGTCCTGCCCGGTTCGCACGACGAGGTCCTGGCCCTGCTGCAGTGGTGCGCGGACCAGTCCGTCGCGGCCGTCCCGTTCGGCGGCGGCACCAGCGTGGTCGGCGGCGTCGACCCGGTCCGCGGCGACTTCGCCGAGGTGCTCGCGCTCGACCTGCGCCGGCTCGACGCGCTGGTGAGCCTCGACGCGGTCTCCGGGATCGCCGTCCTCGAGGCCGGCGTCACCGGCCCGCAGGCCGAGGCGCTGCTCGGCGCGCACGGCTTCTCGCTCGGACACTTCCCGCAGAGCTTCCAGTTCGCCACCATCGGCGGGTTCGCCGCGACACGGTCGTCCGGTCAGGCGTCCGCCGGTTACGGCCGGTTCGACGACATGGTCGAGCGGATCACCGTCGCCACCCCGTCCGGCACCCTCGAGCTGGGGCGCGGCCCGGGCTCCGCCGCGGGCCCCGACCTGCGTCAACTGTTCGTCGGGTCCGAGGGCGTCCTCGGGATCATCACCTCCGTCGCGGTCCGGGTGCACCCTGTCCCCGAGACCACCGCCTACCAGGCCTGGTCGTTCCCCGACTTCGAGACCGGCGCCGCCGCGCTGCGCACGGTGATCCAGAGCGGCGCCGCGCCGACCGTCATGCGCCTGTCCGACGAGGCCGAGACCGGTCTCAACCTGGCCCTGGCTTCCAAGGTCGGCGGCGAGAGCCCCACCGCGGGCTGCCTGTCCGTCACCACCTTCGAGGGCACCGCCGCGCACGTGCAGTCGCGATACGCCGAGGCCACCGCGGTGCTCACCGCCGCGGGAGGCACCGCCCTCGGCGAGCAGCCGGCCCGGGACTGGGAGCACGGCCGGTTCGACGCGCCGTACCTGCGCGACGCCCTGCTCAACGCCGGCGCCATCGTCGAGACGCTCGAGACCGCCACCACCTGGTCCAACCTGTCGAACCTGCGCGGCGCGGTCACCGGCGCCCTCACCGAATCGCTCGCCGGGCAGGGCACCCCGCCGCTGGTGATGTGCCACATCTCGCACACCTACCCCACCGGCGCGTCGCTGTACTTCACGGTCGTCTGCGCGCAGGCCGCCGATCCCCTAGCGCAGTGGGCCGTCGCCAAGAAGGCCGCCGGCGACGCCATCGTGGCCGCGGGCGGCACCATCACCCACCACCACGCCGTCGGGCGCGACCACCAGCCGTGGATGGTGGACGAGATCGGCGAGCTGGGCGGCAAGGTGCTGCGGGCGGTCAAGGACGCACTCGACCCCACCGGCATCCTCAACCCTGGCAAGCTGCTGCCATGACACGATCGGTCACCGTCCTCACCAACCCTGCCGCGGGCAACGGACATGCCCCGGAGGCCGCGGCCACCGCCGTGGCCCGCCTGCGCGAACTCGGCGTCACCGTGACCGAGATCGAGGGCCGCGACGCCGCCGAGGCGCTCACCCTGGCCCGCAAGGCGGTCGCCGCCGGCACCGACGCACTGGTTGCCGCCGGCGGCGACGGACTGATCAGCATCGCGTGGCAGGCACTGGCCGAAACCGGTGTGCCGCTGGGCATCATCCCGGGCGGCACCGGCAACGACCACGCGCGTCAGCTGCACATCCCCGTCGACGACCCGGTCGCGGCCGCCGACGTGATCGCGCACGGCGAGGTGGCCACCCTCGACCTCGGCCGCGCCGGCGACCGCTGGTTCGGCACGGTGCTCTCGAGCGGCTTCGACTCGCTGGTCACCGACCGGGCGAACCGGATGCGGTGGCCCCGCGGCCCGATGCGCTACAACGCCGCGATGCTCGTCGAGCTGGCGCAGCTGCGGCCGATCCCCTACCGGATCGTGCTCGACGACCAGACGATCGAACTGGACGCGGCGATGGTCACGGTCGGCAACGGCACCTCCTACGGCGGCGGCATGCAGATCACCCCGAACGCCCGTTTCGACGACGGGCTGCTCGACGTGACCGTGGTGACCGCCGGCAGCCGGCTCAAGCTGATCCGGTTGTTCCCGACCGTCTACAAGGGCACCCATGTCGACCTCGACGAGGTGCAGACGTTCCGCTCCCGCAAGATCCGGCTGGAGGCGCCGCGTGACGGCATCGGCGGGTCCGTCATCACGCCCTACGCGGACGGCGAGCGGCTGGATCCGCTGCCGCTCGACATCGAGGCGGTGCCGGACGCCGGCCGGGCGATCGTCGGGGCGCCGCTCCACGGCGGACCGGGCGGTCAGTAGCAGTACAGCTCGAAGGCCACCGCCCGTTGCGCCGGGAAACCGTCCTTCGGCGCGGTGGCCATCTCGATCTGGTTCGCGGCCTGCTCCGCCACCGGGGTCGCGCTCAGAGCTTCGAGGTACCGCCGGTGTTCGGTCAGCGAGGCGACCGCCGACGCCACGGTCTCGGTGACGTCGACGGCGTGGGTGGCCCCGACCATGACGTTCACCGCGACCCAGCGCACCCCCGCCCACGGCGACTCGGTCAGCTCGGGGAAGATCCACGCGTTGGCGGCGTCGGACACCGCGTCCAGCACCGAGATCCCGAGCGCGCGGTGGTCGGCGCTGTTCAGGTAGCCGGGCGCCCACGTCTCGCGAAAGTTCATGGTGGCCACGAACTCCGGGCGGTGCCGCCGGATGGCCGCGGCGAGCGAGGCCCGCAGCGCCAGGTCCGCCCGCAGTCGGCCGTCGGGGTGGCCGAGGAACTCGACCTCGCTGACCCCGACGACCGCGGCCGAGCGCCGCTCCTCGTCCTCGCGCAGCCGGCGGCACTCGTCCGGCGCGAGCCCGTCGATGCCGGCCTCGCCGCTGGTCGCGAGGACGTACCGGACGTCCTTGCCCTGCGCGGTCCACCGGGCCACCGCCGCGGCGCACCCGTACTCGATGTCGTCGGGGTGGGCGACGATCACGACGCCGCGCTGCCAGTCCTCGGGAATCGGCTCCATCCGTTCAGGATGCCCGTAGTCGCGGGCACCCGCAGCGGTCACCGAGCATCTCGCGGGCCCGGCGGGTCAGATCCGGTCGATGTCGTGCGCGTCGCTGCCCGACATCGCCTTGAACAGCAGGTACAGCCCGAACACCACGGCGCCGACGACCAGCACCCAGAACAGCCCCTTCACCAGCGCACCGACCACCGCCAACGCGATCCAGACCAGGGCGACAATTCCTACGATCTTCCAGAACACCAGGGTTCTCCGTTCACTCGCTCCGGCCGCCGCACCGACGGCCCGATGCGTTCAGCCTCGCAGGCCTCGACGAGAAAAGCACCAGCTCAGACGCAAGATCAGGGAAAGATCAGGGTGATCCCCCAGGCCGGTCGGGGGCGCCTGCGGCGGGTGCCCCCGAATACGACGTGACCTGGGCAACCGGCCGGTGAACTAAGCTCGCCGGGTTACCCCACCCTTTCCTGAGGAGCATTTCGCCGTGTCCACCAGCACCCCTGGCGCCCCGACCTTCACCGCGCGTGACCTCGCACAGGTGGCGGTGTTCGCCGCGCTGATCATCGCGCTGGGCCTGCCCGGCACCATCACCGTCGGCGGTTCCGGCGTCCCGATCACCCTGCAGACGCTCGGCGTCATGCTCGCCGGCGCGCTGCTGGGACCCCGCAAGGGTGTGCTGGCGGTGCTCACCGTGATCGTGCTGGGCCTGGCGCTGCCCGTGCTGGCCGGTGGCCGCACCTCGCTGACCTCCCTGGCCGGGCCGACTGCCGGCTTCCTGATCGGCTGGATCCCCACGGTCGCGGTGATCGGCTGGCTCACCGTCAAGATGCTGCCGCGCTACAGCGTCGTGGTCGGGACCGCGATCAACCTCCTCGGCGGCATCGTCGTGCTCTACGGGTTCGGCATCGCCGGCCTGATGCTGCGCACCGACCTGACCCTCTGGCAGGCGCTGAGCACCAACGTCACGTTCCTGCCGGGCGACGCGGTCAAGGCCGTCGTGGCGGCGCTGGTCGCCGTGCAGGTGCACCGCGCGTACCCGGCGCTGTTGGCGCCGCGGTCGACGACGTACGCCCCCGTCGCCGACCCCGCCTGACGCACCTCGCATGACCGAGATCCGCTTCGAGTCCGTCTCGCACCGTTACGGCGATCGTGCGGTGCTCGCGGACGTCAGCCTCAGCCTCACCGAGCGCCGGATCGGGATCGTCGGCGCCAACGGCAGCGGCAAGTCCACGCTCGCCCGGATGATCAACGGCCTGGTGCTGCCCAGCGGCGGCCGGGTCACCGTGGACGGACTCGACACCGCGCGCGAGGGCCGCAAGGTCCGGCGCAAGGTCGGGTTCGTCTTCACCGACCCCGATCACCAGATCATCATGCCGACGGTCGCCGAGGACATCGCGTTCTCGTTGCGCCGGACGTCGGTGCCGCAGGCCGAGCGGGCCGCGCGGGTGAGCGCGGTGCTCGAGAACTTCGGTCTGGCCGGACACGCCGAGCATCCGACTCACCTGCTCTCCGGCGGCCAGAAGCAGATGCTCGCGCTCGCGGCGATCATGGTCACCGAACCGGAGGTGATCGTCGCCGACGAACCGACCACGCTGCTGGACCTGCGCAACACCCGGGTGGTGGCACAGACGTTGGCGGCGCTGCCGCAGCAGGTGGTCGCAGTGACCCATCAACTCGACCTGCTCGCCGACTTCGACCGGGTGCTGGTCGTCGACGCAGGCGCAGTGGTCGCGGACGGCCTGCCGGGCGAGTCGATCGCCTTCTACCGCCGCCTCATCGGATGACCACGCTCGGCCTCTACCACCCGGCCGGGTTGGTGCTGCACCGGTTGCCCGCGGGCGCGAAGCTCGCGGGACTGCTGGTGGCACTGGTCGCGGTGACGGCCGCGGTCCGCGAGCCCTGGCACCTGGCTCCCGCCGCGGCAGTGCTGATCGCCGCGTACGCGGTGGCCCGGATCCCGGTCCGGGTGGCGCTGAGCCAACTGCGCCCGGTGCTGTGGATGCTGCTGTTCGTCGGCGCCTTCCAGGTGGTCTTCACGGGCTGGCGCCGCGCGCTGGTGGTGTGCGGGGTGCTGCTGCTGTCCGTGGCGGCCGCGGCGCTCGTCACGCTGACCACGCGGGTGATCGACATGCTCGACGCCGTGCAGCGCCTCCTGGCGCCGTTGCGGCGCTTCGGCGTCAACCCGGACCGGGTGGGCCTGGTGCTGGCGATGACCCTGCGCTGCATCCCGCTGCTCGCCGGCCTGGTCTCCGACGTGACCGAGGCCCGCAAGGCCCGCGGGCTCGGGTTCTCGCTGCGGGCACTGGCCGTCCCGGTGGTGATCGGGGCGCTGCGGACCGCAGACGCGATGGGCGAGGCCCTCGCGGCGCGCGGGGTCGACGACTAGGCCCGGCGACCAGCCCGACGCGACTAGGCCCGACGTGCGACCTGTCGGTGCATCCTCCACACGTCGGGCCCGCCGTCGAGCGTGATGTGGCCGGTGACCACGAACCCGTGGCGTTCGTAGAGCGGCAGGTTCCGGTCGGTCGAGGTGTCGAGACTGCAGGCGCGCTCGTGCCGGTCCAGTTCCGCCAGGCCGGCTTTCAACAACGCTCCGCCCAGTCCGGCGCCCTGACCTGCACGGGTGACTCCGACGGTCGCCAGGGTCCAGGCGTCGGGTTCGGCCGGGAGCCTCGACAGCTGATTCTCGGCCTCGACCAGTCGCCCGACCCGGTCACCGTGCAGCTCGACGATCTTCGAGACGACGCTCTCGGCCGGTTCCGGCATGTCCGGCGGAACGAACGCGGCCACGCCGCTACCCGACGCATCGATGTAGGCCGCGCCGTACGGCAGCGCCATGTGTTCGAGGTAGATGCGCTGTAGCCCCGCGAGCCGTTCGGTGTGGGAATCGGCCGCCACGCACCAGTCGGTCCACGGGTAGCCGGTGAATGCGTCCGCCAGGACGCCCGCTGCGCGGTCGAGGTCTGGCGCCCGCATCGGTCGAACGTGATTCTCCATGCCCTACAACACCACGGACGGATCGAACGACGCCAGTCAATATCCGAGGGCCTCGACATCCGACGCGCTGGGCGCGGCCTCGTCTGCCCTTGGCAGACAAATCGATTCGCATCCACATCCGCCCGATACAACGGGATGCATGATCGAGAAATCGCCCCTGGACTACCGCGACCAACTCACCGACCGACTCTTCCGCCAGCGCACCCTGCTGCTCACCGGGGAGGTGAACGACGAGATGGCCGAGCGGGTGTGCGCCGAACTGGTGCTGCTCGCCACGGCCGACGCCGACCGCGACGTCGTCCTCTACATCAACTCACCCGGCGGGTCCGTGCTGGCCGGTCTGGCCATCTACGACACCATGAAGCTGATCCCCAACGACGTGGTGACCGTGGCCCTCGGCTTCGCCGCGAGCATGGGCCAGGTGCTGCTCGCCTCGGGTACGCACGGCAAGCGGATCAGCCTGGCGCACAGCCGAATCATGATGCACCAGCCGTCCGCCGGGATCGGCGGCACCGCGATGGACATTGCCATTCAGGCGGACAACTGGGAGTACATGAAGCGGCAGTCGGAGGAGATTCTCGCGGCGGAGACCGGCCGCCCGGTCGAGGAGATCGCCGCCGACAGTGATCGCGACCGCTGGTTCACCCCGGAGCAGGCCCGCGACTACGGGATCGTCGACGCGGTCGTCGGTTCCTTCGCTCAGATCGCGCCCTTCGCGACCGCCGGACGGATGGGGCTGCAGTGATGTCCCAGTACACGATTCCCAACGTCATCGAGCGGACACCGGCGGGCGAACGGTCCTTCGACGTGTTCAGCCGCCTGCTCAACGAGCGAATCATCTTCCTGGGTACCGAGATCGACGACGGCGTCGCGAACGTCGTGATGGCGCAACTGCTGCACCTCGAGGCGGAGGCACCGGACCGGGAGATCGGATTGTACATCAACTCCCCGGGGGGATCGACCACCGCGATGCTGGCGGTCTACGACACCATGCAGTTCCTGCGCCCGCAGGTCGCGACCTACTGCATGGGTCAGGCTGCGTCGGCGGCGGCTGTCCTGCTCGCCGCGGGCGCGCCCGGCAGGCGGTATGTGCTCGCGCACTCCCGCGTCCTGCTGCACCAGCCGTCGACCCAGGGGCAGGGCTCCATCTCGGACCTCGCGCTGCAGGCCGCGGAGGTGCTGCGGATCCGGTCGCAGACCGAGGAGATCCTCAGCGCACACACCGGCCAAGACGCGGCGCGGCTGCGCAAGGACACCGACCGGGACCGGATCTTCACCGCACAGGAGGCGCTCGACTACGGCCTGGCCGACCAGGTGATCGTCACCCGCGACGCCGGGTGAGAGCGTCTACGCGGCCAGCAGTTCGACTTGCGGGCTCCGCTCCTGCGGCGGGCCGGACAATGCGCCCGTTCCGGCCCGTCGCGTGACGGCCAGTCGCCGCACGCCACGGGCCAGCAGGTGCTCGAGCGGCAGGCCGAGCGCGCCGCACACCGAGTGCAGCATCTCCGACGACGGCTCCTTGCGCCCGCGTTCGACCTCGGACAGGTACTGCTTGGACATTCCGACCGCGCGCGCGACCTCGGCGAGGGTGCGGTCCTGGTCGCGGCGCTCGTCGCGCAGGATCTCGCCGTAGACCGTGCGCAGCAGCGGCGCCGGGGCGTCGGCACGGGCGGGGCCCCGCCGGTCACGCCGCCGGGCGGCGAGGTCGACGACGGTGCGGTCCGCTGCAGCCATGACCCGAGCCTTCCACCGGTCGGCGGCCGCAGGGCCGCTGTTCGCCGACAGCAGACCCCTCGACCCGCCAGTTCGACACAACGACGAGGGCCGACCGGACAGTGTCCGGTCGGCCCTCGTAGTTACGGGGTCCGCGTTGCCGCGTGGTCCGAGCTACTGGGCGTTCGGTCCCGCTGCCTCCGGCTTGGTGACGGGGGTGGCCGGCGCGGCGGGGGTAGCCGGCGCGGCGGTCGGTGTGGCGGCGCCACCGGAGGGCAGCGCGTCGCCCTTCATGGACGCACGGATCTGCTCGAGGCGGCTGTGCCCGGCCATCTGGACGCTGGCCTGCTCGACCTCCATCATCCGACCCTGCACCGAGTTGCCGGCGAGCTCCGCGGAGCCCAGCGCGTCGGCGTAGCGACGTTCGATCTTGTCGCGCACGGCGTCGAGGCTGGGGGTGTTGCCGGGCGCGGACAGGGTGCTGTCCATCGAGCGCAGCGACTCGCTGACCTTCTCCTGCATCTTGGCCTGCTCGAGCTGGCTGAGCAGCTTGGTGCGCTCGGCGACCTTGGCCTGCAGGGCCATCGCGTTCTGCTCGACGGCCTTCTTCGCCTGCGCGGCGGCCTGCAGCGACTGGTCGTGCAGCACCTTGAGGTCCTCGACACCCTGCTCGGCGGTCACGAGCTGGGCGGCGAACGCCTCGGCGGCGTTGGTGTACTGGGTTGCCTTCTCCACGTCGCCGGCGGTGGCGGCCTGGTCGGCGAGCGTGACGGCCTGCCGGGCGTTGGCGTTGAGCTTCTCCACCTCGTCGAGCTGGCGGCTGAGCTTCATCTCCAGCTGACGCTGGTTACCGATCACCGACGCAGCCTGCTGGGACAGGGCCTGGTGCTGGCGCTGGGCGTCCTCGATGGCCTGTTGAATCTGCACCTTCGGGTCGGCCTTCTCCTCGATCTTCGAGTTGAAGAGCGCCATCAGGTACTTCCACCCCTTGACGAACGGATTAGCCATGGATTGATCCCGCCTCCATCTGATGCGCCGCGCGGTGCGCGACCCGATGCGCGACCGTCACGCACCGGTTCTAGGGCTGTGCCCTACCTGCTCGTCGTCCCTGCCGGTTCGAAAGCTGGTGGTCGGTAACGAATCTACAATGCCAGGGCCCGCAGCGGAGCTTCGCCGGGCCGAACCACCGCCCCGGTTCCCGATGCGGCGACAGCCGAGCAAACGGCTAGGCCGCCGCGAGGGCCCGTGCCTTCGGCGCGGGGATCACCATGCGGGTGTCCTCCGCGATCCGGGCCTGACCGTCCAGCACCGTGGGGCTCACGCCGACACGCGGGGCGCCGGCCTCGGCGCGCTGGTGTACCCGTGCGGCACGGTCGGTGCCGCCGTCCGACAGCGACTCGCTGACGTCGTAGAGCACCTCCGACAGCGGAACCTCGAGGGCCGAGCAGATGGCGGCCAGCAACTCGCTGGACGCCTCCTTCCGACCCCGTTCCACCTCGGAGAGGTACCCGAGGCTGACCCTGGCGGAGCTCGAGACTTCACGCAGGGTACGGCTCTGCGACACCCGCGTGCGCCGCAGACTGTCGCCGATTGCTTCACGCAACAGGACCGTCATCTGGCTCCTCCTTCTTCCGACCCGACTGTTGGGTAAACGTCCAACTGTCCCGAATTGGTTCCCGACCCTATCGCGGGGCGGTGACACTCATGCGATCGAGGAGCCCGGACACCGCCGACGCGACCGCAGCGGTGCGGATCGCCCATCGGTCACCGGGCAACGTCAACCGGGTCACGTCGACCCCGTCGGGTCCGGCAATCCCCAGGTAGACCGTACCCACCGGCTGCCCGTCCTGTTCGTCCGGTCCGGCAACGCCGGTCAGTCCGACGCCCCAGTCGGCACCGCAACGGGCCCGCGCGCCCTGCGCCAGCCCCTCGGCGGTGCGCTCCGCGACCGGGCCGTCCGCGTCGAGGACGGCGGGGTCGACGCCCGCGAGCGTCGACTTCAGGTCGGTCGCGTAGACCACCAGTCCCCCGCGCAGGACCAGGCTGGCCCCCGGCACGCCCGCGACCGCGGCGGCCAGCAAGCCCGCAGTCAACGACTCCGCGGTGGCCAAAGTCTGTCCGCGAGCGGTCAGGGTCGACACCAGTTCCGCCGCGCGGGTGCCGGACAGCAGCGGATCGGCCGGCGGGAAGCTCACCGCGCCGGGTGGTGGGCGTGGACGCCGGCCCGCAGCCGGACGGACTGGATCACGTAGTCGAGGCCGGTGACGACGGTGAGCAGCACCGCCAGCCCCATCAGCACCGCGCTGGCGGTCGCCCAGCCGTCGGGCAGCGGCAGCAGGTACATGCCGATCGCGAACGACTGCACCAGCGTCTTCGCCTTGCCGCCGCGGCTGGCCGGGATGACTCCGTGCCGCAGCACCGCGAAGCGCAGCAGCGTGACGCCCAGCTCGCGGGCCGCGATCACGCCGGTCACCCACCAGCTCAGTTCGCCCAGCATGGACAGGCCCACCAGCGCGGCGCCGATCAGCGCCTTGTCCGCGATCGGGTCGGCGAGCTTCCCGAAATCGGTGACCAGCCCGTACTTCCGGGCCAGCTGGCCGTCGATCCGATCGGTGATGGCGGCGACCGCGAAGATGACGGTGGCGATGATCCGCCAGGTCGTCGACTGGCCGTCGTCGACGAACAGGGCCGCCAGGAAGACCGGGACCAGCAGGATCCGCAGCACGGTCAGGATGTTGGCGATGTTGACCAACGGCACCGGCTGCTCGTGCGCCGGAACCTCAGATCCGGACGCCACGACACCGTCGGTGGCGTCGTGGGGCTTCGCGGTCACCCGAACACCCGCCCGGTGTCGGGAAACTCCCCCGCGCCCACGGGGACGTCGAGGCGGGCGAAAGCAGGTCGGAGCGGCACACGGCCCAGAATATCGTTTACCGCGCCGACTAATGTGCAGCACATGACTTCAGGCCCCCTCGTTTCCGATCCGGACAAACCTATCGTCCGCCGCGCCCGCACCTCCGACGTCCCGGAGATCAAGCGCCTGATCGACATCTACGCGGGCCGCATCCTGCTCGAGAAGAACCTCGTCACCCTCTACGAGGCGGTCCAGGAGTTCTGGGTCGTGGAGGTCGACGGCGAGGTGATCGGTTGCGGCGCACTGCATGTGCTCTGGTCCGACCTCGGCGAGATCCGCACCGTCGCGGTCGACCCGAAGGCCAAGGGCCGCGGCGCCGGGCACCTGGTGGTGGCGCAGCTGATCGAGGTGGCGCGCCAGCTCGAACTCGAGCGGGTGTTTGTGCTCACCTTCGAGGTCGACTTCTTCGGCAGGCACGGATTCCTGGAGATCGAGGGCACGCCGGTCACCGCCGAGGTGTTCGCCGAGATGTGCCGGTCCTACGACACCGGCGTCGCCGAGTTCCTGGACCTGAGCTACGTCAAGCCGAACACGCTCGGCAACACCCGCCTGCTGCTCACCCTCTGACCGGACCGACCCCACCCCGAAAGCGAGACTTCGATGCCCCTGTTCGCCGTCGAGTACACCTATAGCGCCGCCACGTCCGACCGCCGCGACGAGGTGCGACCGGACCACCGCGGTTGGCTCGCCGAACTCGTCGCCGCCGGCGCCGTGGTCAGCACCGGCCCGTACGCGGACGGCAGCGGCGCGCTGATCATCGCGGACGCCGCCGACGAGGCCGCCGTCCGGGAACTGTTCACCCAGGACCCGTTCGCGCGGGCCGGACTCGTCGACTCCGCCCGCTTCACCGAGTGGACCCCGGTGATGGGCCTGCTCAGCGACCGCTGAACCCAGTGGCCCGGAAACACAGCACGCCAGAAACACGACGGCCGGGGCGGACCCCTTCCAGGGACCGGCCCGGCCGTGCGTCGGTGCGGCGCCGGGACGACCGGCGCGGCGGTCAGGCCTTCGCGGCGGCGTTGGTGCTGCGGGTCTTGAGCAGGCTCGCCACGGTCGTGACGATCAGGACGCCGAGGATCACCAGCAGCGACGTCCCGGTGCTGATCTCCGGCACCGCGACGTGCTCGCCGCCGTTGATGAACGGCAGCGTGTTCTCGTGCAGCGCGTGCAGCACCAGCTTCACACCGATGAACGCCAGGATGATGGACAGGCCGTAGGACAGGTAGACCAGCCGCTCGAGCAGCCCGCCGATCAGGAAGTACAGCTGACGCAGGCCCATGAGGGCGAAGGCGTTGGCGGTGAACACGATGTAGGCCTCGCTGGTGAGACCGTAGATCGCGGGGATCGAGTCCAGCGCGAAGAGCACGTCGGTGAAGCCGATCGCGACCAGCGCCAGCAGCAGCGGGGTGACCACTCGCTTGCCGTCGATCTTGGTGATCAGCTTGTCGCCGTCGTACTCGTCGGTGGTCGGCAGGAGCTTCTTGGCGATCCGGATGATCCGGCTCTCGCGTTCCTCCTCGATCTCCGCCTCGTGGCCGGAGTCCTTGACCAGCTTGATCGCGGTGTAGACCAGGAAGAAGCCGAACAGGTAGAAGACCCAGCTGTATGCGTTGATCGCGGCGGCGCCGACAGCGATGAAGGCACCGCGCATCACCAGTGCCATCACGATGCCGATGAGCAGCACCTTCTGCTGGTACTCCCGAGGAACCGCGAAGGTCGACATGATGATCACGAAGACGAAGAGGTTGTCGACCGACAGGGCCTTCTCGGTCACGTAGCCGGCGAAGTACTCACCGCCGTAGGTCCCGCCCCAGATCCAGATCACCACGACGCCGAACAGCAGTGCGATGCCGATGTAGACCGCGGACCAGAACGCGGACTCGCGGAAGGTCGGAGCGTGCGGGGTGCGCACGTGCGCATAGAAGTCGAAGACGAACAGGCCCAGGATCACCGCACAGGTGATGACCCAGACCAGGGGTGAGATGTGCATTCTCTTACCATCCTCCGGTAGTCATGCTCAAGACACCGGAGGTCTCTCCCGCCGACCTAGGTCGACCGGCAACCCCGGACCGGCATCGGAGCCGATCGTGTTGACGGGATTGCCACAGGGGTGGGGATACTCCCCTCCAAGGCGTTTCATTCAACCACAAAACGGACACCGGACTTCACACCCGAGGCCGCCGTCACTCGTCCTCGGCGGAGGCCTCCGGGTCGCCGCCGCGGATCGACCACATCAGCCCCTCCAGTTCGTCGGGCTTGATCAGCACGTCGCGGGCCTTGGACCCCTCGGACGGGCCGACCACCCCGCGGGTCTCCATCAGGTCCATCAGGCGCCCCGCCTTGGCGAAACCCACCCGCAGCTTGCGTTGCAACATCGAGGTGGACCCGAACTGGCTGGTGACCACCAGCTCCACCGCCTGCAGCAACACGTCCATGTCGCCGCCGATGTCGGGGTCGACGTCCTTCTTGTCCGCCGCCTTCGACGCGGTGACGCCGTCGGTGTACTCGGGATCCGCCTGGGTCTTGGCGAAGTCGACGATTGCGGAGATCTCTTCGTCGGTGATGAACGCGCCCTGCAGCCGGGTCGGCTTGCCGGCGCCCATCGGCAGGAACAGCGCGTCGCCCATGCCGATCAGCTTCTCCGCGCCCGGCTGGTCCAGGATGACCCGCGAGTCGGTCAGTGACGACGTCGCGAAGGCCAGCCGCGAGGGCACGTTGGTCTTGATCAGGCCGGTCACCACGTCCACCGAGGGGCGCTGGGTGGCCAGCACCAGGTGGATGCCCGCGGCCCGGGCCTTCTGGGTGATCCGCACGATCGCCTCTTCGACGTCGCGCGGGGCGGTCATCATGAGGTCGGCGAGCTCGTCCACGATCGCGAGGATGTACGGGTACGGCCGGTAGACACGCTCGCTGCCCAGCGGCGCCGTGATCTCCCCGGACCGGACCTTCTTGTTGAAGTCGTCGACGTGCCGGACCTTGTTGGCCTGCATGTCCTGGTAGCGCTGCTCCATCTCCTCGACCAACCACGCCAACGCCGCCGCGGCCTTCTTCGGCTGGGTGATGATCGGCGTGATCAGGTGCGGGATGCCCTCGTACGGGGTCAGCTCCACCATCTTCGGGTCGATCAGGATCATCCGGACCTCGTCCGGGGTGGCGCGGGCCAGCAGCGAGACCAGCATCGAGTTCACGAAGCTCGACTTACCGGAACCGGTGGAGCCGGCCACCAGCAGGTGCGGCATCTTCGCCAGGTTGGCGCTGACGAAGTTGCCCTCGATGTCCTTGCCCAGGCCGATCACCAGCGGGTGGTGGTCCTTGCGGGTGGACGGCGCGGCGAGCACGTCGGCGAGCCGGACCATCTCGCGGTCCGTGTTGGGCACCTCGATGCCGACCGCGGACTTGCCGGGGATCGGGGCGAGCAGGCGCACGTTGTCGGTCGCGACGGCGTACGCGATGTTGCGGGCCAGCGCGGTGATCTTCTCGACCTTGACGCCGGGGCCGAGCTCCACCTCGTAGCGGGTGACCGTCGGGCCGCGGGTGAAACCGGTGACGGCCGCGTCGATCTTGAACTGGTCGAGCACCTCGGTGATGGCCTCGATCATCGCGTCGTTCGCTGCGCTGCCGGTCTTCGGCGGGTCGCCCTCGATCAGCAGGTCGGTCGGCGGCAGCGTGTAGTCGCCCTCGATGACGCGGTCGGCGACCGTCATCTCCGGCTCGTCGTCCTCCGGTTCCGGCGCGGGCCGCGGCTTCGGGGGCGTCGGCGCCACCTTCGGCGCCGGACGCGGGCGCACCGCGGCCGGGGCAGGCGCGATCGGCGCCGCCGCGATGACCTCGGTGAAGGCGTCGTCCGCGGTCTCCTCGACCGGGTAGTTGCCGGCCGGCGGGGCGGCTGCCGCGTCGTCGACGGGGTAGCCGTCGGCGTCGAACAGCTCCGGGTCGTAGTCCGCGGGGTCCTTGCGGGAGCGCGGGTGCCGGCGGGTCGGCCGCAGGGTGCGCAGGTCGTCGAGGTCGTCGTGCCCGTAGTCGACGTCCTCCCCGTCGGTGTCGTGGGTCTCGTCGTCGTACGGTTCGTACTCGTCGCCGTGGTGGTGGCCCGTACCCAACATGGTGCGCAGCCGTTCCGGGACCTCCCGGATGGTGGTCCCGGTGATGAGCAGGACACCGAAGCCCAGCGCGAGCAGCAGCAACGGGACGGACAACCACATGGTCAGGCCGTCGGTCAGCGGGCCGCCGACGACGTACCCGACGAAGCCGGCGCCCTCCGCACGACCCGACGCGTCGGTCGGGGTACCTCTGATGACGTGGTAGATCCCGAGCAGGGGCAGCCCGATCAGCAGCGACCCGAGCACCAGTCGCGGCCGCACCTCGGGCTTGGGCTCGGTGCGCATCAACGCCACCGCGACCCCGATGCCGACGAGCGGCAGCACCGCGCCGGCGCCGCCGAACAGTGCCCGGACCCCCGTCTCGATCCAGCCGCCGACCGGTCCCCCGGCCGCGAACCACATGGCGGCGGCGATGACGACGCTGACCGCGATCAGGCCGAGCGCGATGCCGTCGCGGCGGTGGCCGTGCTCGATGTCGGCGGCTTTGCCGACGGTGCGGGTGGTGGCACCGACACCGCGGGCGACCATGGTCCAGCCGCTGCTCAGGCCGCTCCCGACCACCTGCAGAGGTCCGCGGGCGGACTTCGACGAGGGCTTGCGAGCGGTGGCGTTGCTGCGCGTGGTGCGCGGCGCGGTCGGCTTGCGCGGGGTGGTGACGGTCTTGGTGGTGCGACCACCGGACCGGGGCTTCGCTCCCCCGCCCCGCGTCGAGCCGGCCCTCGACGACGCAGACCCCGACGATCCTCGCGGCGCTGTGGCGCGCCCTGAGGTCGTCGGGGTCTGCGTGGATCGGGTGCCGGTCTTACCTGCCATGCCTGTCAGGTTAGTCGCTCCGGCCCCATCGGGACCATTCCGCAACACGAGTAACAGGCGTGCCGCGCTCCGACCAGCGGTTCGAACGTCTGTGTCAGACGCCGATCACCGTCGGGATGATCATCGGGCGGCGACGGTACTTGTCCGCCACCCAGCGGCCGACGACGCGACGGACGGCCTGCGCGATCCGATGGGTGTCGGTGATGCCCTCCTGCGCGAGCCGGGCCAGTTCGGACTCCACCAGCACGGCGGCCTCCTTGAGGGCGGCCGGGTCGTCGGAGAAACCGCGGCCCGACACCTCGGGGGTGCTGACGGGCTTGCCGGTGTGGATGTCGACGGCCAGCGAGATGGCGATGAAGCCGCCCTCGCCGAGCACCAGGCGGTCCGAGAGGGTCGAGTCGCCGACGTCGCCGACGGAGTTCCCGTCCACGTAGACCATGCCGACCGGGACCCGGCCCACGATCTCCGCGAGACCGTCGACCATGTCCACCACGACGCCGTCCTCGGCGAGCACGATGCGCTCCTCCGGGACACCCGTGGCCTTGGCCAGCGCCGCGTTGGCCCGCAGGTGCCGCCACTCGCCGTGCACGGGCATGGCGTTGGTGGGGCGCACCGCGTTGTAGAGGTAGAGCAGCTCGCCCGCCGAGGCGTGGCCGGACACGTGCACCTTGGCGCTCTGCTGGGTGACGACGGTGGCACCACGCTTGGCGAGGCCGTTGACCACCGCGAACACCGAGTTCTCGTTGCCGGGGATCAGCGACGACGCGAGGACCACGAGGTCGTTCGCGCGGACGTTGATCTGCCGGTGCTCGCCGCGGGCCATCCGGGACAGCGCGGAGAGCGGTTCGCCCTGCGAGCCGGTGGAGATGAGCACCAACCGGTCGTCGGGCAGGTTCGCCGCGGTGTCGACGTCGACGACGACGCCGTCCGGGACGCGGAGGTAGCCGAGGTCCTGGGCGATCTGCATGTTGCGGACCATGGACCGGCCGACGAACGCGATCCGGCGGTTGTACCGCACCGCGACGTCCACCACCTGCTGGATGCGGTGCACGTGGCTGGCGAACGACGCGACGATGACGCGCTGCTTGGCCTTGCCGATGACGTTGTCCAGGACGCCGCCGATCTCCCGCTCGGGAGTGACGAAGCCGGGCACCTCGGCGTTGGTGGAGTCCACCAGGAACAGGTCGACGCCCTCGTCGCCGAGCCGCGAGAAGCCGGCGAGGTCGGTCAGGCGGCCGTCGAGCGGCAGCTGGTCGAGCTTGATGTCGCCGGTGTGCAGCACGATGCCGGCGTCGGTGCGGATCGCGATGGCGATGGCGTCCGGAATCGAGTGGTTGACGGCGAAGTACTCGCACTCGAACGGGCCGTGCGTGGTGCGCTGACCCTCGGTGACCTCGATCAGGTTCGGCCGCTGCCGGTGCTCGCGGCACTTCGCGGCGACCAGCGCCAGGGTGAACTTCGAGCCGATGACCGGCAGGTCCGGGCGCAGGCGCAGCAGGAACGGGATCGCGCCGATGTGGTCCTCGTGGCCGTGCGTGAGCACCACTGCCTCGACGTCCGCCATCCGGTCCTCGATGTGCGCGAAGTCCGGGAGGATCAGGTCGACACCGGGCTGCTGGTCCTCGGGGAAGAGCACGCCGCAGTCGACGATGAGGATCTTGCCCTTGTGCTCGAAGACCGTCATGTTGCGGCCGATCTCGCCGATGCCGCCCAGCGCGACGACCCGCAGGCCGTTGTGCGGCGCCTTCGGCGGCAGTCCGAGCCGCTCGGTGGGATCGACTCCCGCCCGGCCGTCGGGCCGCTGGCCGCCGGAGCTCCTCTGACGCTGCGGCCGGTTGCCGCCGCCTCCGCCGCCGCGCGAGCGGGACGAGTCGGACTTGCGCTGGCGCGAGCCGGACTTCGGGGCTTCGCCCTTCGGCGCCTCGGCCTTGGCGGCCTGAGACTTCGGGGCTTCGGCCTTGGGGGCCTGAGACTTCGGGGCCTCAGCCTTCGGAGCCTCGGCCTTGGGGGCCTGGGTCTTCGGCGCCTCGGCCTTGGGAGCCTCGGGCGCCGCTTGGGACGGCGGGCCGGCCTGACGGCTGGCGCTACGTCGACGGGTAGGACGGGTCATGAAAGAACCTCCGCTGCACGCAGGTCGGCCGTGAGGCCCTCGAGTTGTTCAGGAGTGGGTGGGACCTGCGGCAAGCGCGGGTCCCCGACGTCGATGCCCTGCAGGCGCAGGCCGGCCTTGCTCGCCGACACACCACCCAGACGGCTCGCCGCACGGTAGAGCGGCATCAGTCCAACGTTGATCTCGCGGGCCTTCGCGATGTCACCGGACTCGAAGGCGTCGAGCATCGCACGCAGTCGGCCGGGCGCGAGGTGCCCGATGACGCTGACGAATCCGACCGCGCCGACCGAGAGCCACGGCAGGTTCAGCTGGTCGTCGCCGGAGTAGAACAGCAGGTCGGTCTGGGCGATCAGCTCGGCACCCGCGTTGAGGTCGCCCTTGGCGTCCTTGACCGCGAGGATCCGGGGGTGCTCGGCCAGCCGGTAGATGGTCTCGGTCTCGATCGGCACGACGGAGCGGCCCGGAATGTCGTAGAGCATCACCGGCAGGTCCGTGGCGTCGGCGACGGCGGTGAAGTGCGCCAGCAGGCCGGACTGCGGCGGCTTGGAGTAGTACGGGGTCACCACGAGCAGGCCGTGGGCACCGGCCCGGGCGGCGTCGCGGGCGAGGTCGACGCTGTGCGCCGTGTCGTTGCTGCCGGCGCCGGCGACGATCTTGGCGCGGTCACCGACCGCGGCGATCACCGCGCGCATCAGCTCGAGCTTCTCGTTCTCGGTGGTGGTGGGCGATTCGCCGGTGGTGCCCGCGAGCACGAGGCCGTCGCAGCCGCCGTCGACGAGGTGCGTCGCCAACCGGACACCGGCATCCACGTCGAGCTTGCCGTCCGCGGCAAAGGGGGTCGCCATAGCGGTCAGGATCGTGCCGAACGGACGCTCGACTGGGGCGGAATCACCGTTGATCATGGTCAGAAGGTTACCCGGTGGCCCGGCCTGGATTGCACACCGCGGCGGCGCGACGCGTGCCGCCGGGTCAGGACTGCTGGTCGAACTCGCTGACCGCCACCTCGGTACCGTCCGGAAGTTCGGCAATCGTGAAGTCCCCGAACACGTTTGGAGCCGCAACCGAAAGCTGCCGCAGGCACTCGACGGCCACCTCACGGATCTCCACGTCGGCATGCTCGGTGGCACGCATCGACACGAAGTGCCGCCACGCCCGGTAGTTTCCGGTGACCACGATGCGAGTCTCGGTGGCGTTCGGGAGCACCGAGCGCGCCGCCTGCCGGGCCTGGCGAGCGCGCACCGACCCGTTCGGCACGTGCGCAAGCTTGGCATCGAGCGCGTCGAGCAGGTCCGCATAGGCGGCCCGGCTGGCATCCGTGGCGGCCTCGAACAACGCCTCGAGTTCGGGGTCACCGACGATCGCGGGCGGCGGCACCACCTTCGCGTCCCGTTCGGGGACCGAGCGCTGGGACAGCTGCGAGTAGGACAGGTGCCGGTGCCGGATCAATTCGTGCGTGCAGGAGCGGGAGATGCCGGTGATGTAGAAGCTGACGCTGCCGTGTTCGAGCACGGAGAAGTTCCCCACCTCGAGCAGGTGCCGCAGGTAGCCCTCGTTGGTCGCCGTGCGCGGGTTCGGCTTGGACCAACTCTGGTAGCAGGCCCGGCCCGCGAACTCGACGAGCGCCTCGCCGCCGTCCGCGTCGGTCACCCAGGGCACGTCCGGCGGCGGGACGAACTCCGTCTTCGCAATGAGCTGCACCTTCAGGGACACCGCTTGCCGCACCGCACACCCTTCCTCGGCCCACGCCCACCGGGCCACTTCCGCTCTGCCCACCGGGCTCCACCCAACCGCACCATAGTCCCCACCAGCCTCGACGGGCGGGCGAGTCTGCTCATTCGCCATCCACTGTTTGCCTTGACGGTGTATCAACTGGGTGTACATAGCGTCAGCCGAAGCCGCAGCCGCGGATCGGTATCCGTTCTCGAGATGGAGCGCCATATGTCCCACACCCCTACCCGCTTGCGCGTCGTACGCGCGGCAGCCGCGCTCACCGCCGGCGCCGCACTCTTCGTCGGCGGACCCGCCGGCGTCGCCCTGGCCGCCCCGCCCGCGGTCGTCGCGGCGGCCACCGACCACTCACTGCACCTCGAGGGCGCCCCGAACGCCCGCGACGTGGGTGGCTACGAAACCGTCGACGGCAAGACCGTCAGGACCAACACGGTCTTCCGCACGGACGCGCTCGACAAGCTGACCCCGGCCGACCTCGCCAAGCTGGAGGGCTGGAACGTCAAGGTGGTCGACGACCTGCGCACGGTGTACGAGCGAGCCCTGCAGCCGGACAAGTTGCCCGCGGGCGCCACGTCGAACTGGTACGACGTGCTTGGCCAGGCACCCATCACCACGGCATTGGACCTCCAGTCCGCATACGTCGCCTTCATCGACGCCCCCGGCGCCAGCGAGGCGTTCGCCTCGGTGCTGCGTGACATCCGCGAAACCGACGGCACGGTGCTGTACCACTGCAGCGCCGGCAAGGACCGGACCGGCTGGACCACCGCGGTGCTGTTGACGATCCTCGGCGTGGACCGGGCCACCGTGAATGCGGACTACATGCTGACGAACGAGTACGTCGACGACAGCGGTTCCAGCATCTCCGGCAGCCTGATGGGCGGCGGAGTGAAGCAGGAGTGGCTGGACACCTCGTTTGCCACCGCCGAGGCGAAGTACGGCAGCTTCGACAACTACGTGCACCAAGGGCTCGGGTTGACCGACAACGACATCGCAGCCCTGAAGGCCAAGCTGCTCGTCTGACATCGCCCTCGGTCAGTGTGACGTCACAAGACGGTTGACTGACGTCATCTGTGACGTCACACTGACCGCATGAACCTCTCGGACTACACCCAGACGCTGCGTACCGACCTGATCGCCGCGGCGGCGCTCGGTGACGAGAACACCCGCCGGATCGCCGAGGCCCTCGCCGGCGCCGCCGAGAACTCGGCCCGGCTGATGCTGCTGGCCGCCCTGTCCGACCTCGCGACCGAGGTGTCGGCCGAACTCGGCGACCGCACCGTGCACGTGAGGTTCGACGGCACCGACGCCGCCGTCGAGATCACCCGCCCCGCCACCGCCGACACCGGCGCACCCGACGACGCGGGCCCGGAGGGCGGCAGCGGGACCGGACCCACCTTCGACGACGTGACGGGGGACATCTCCCGGGTGACCCTGCGACTGGTCGAGCAGATGAAGGCCCGCGCCGAGGACGCCGCCGCCCAGAACGGGATGTCGCTGAACTCCTGGGTCGGGCAGGCCGTACAGGGCGCGCTGCGCGACCAGACCCGCAAGGGCCGGCACAGCGACCGGTGATTCCCGGGGACCGTCGGTCCCCCGACCGCGAACAGTGGAGTGGTCTAATGACGCCACGCTCGAGCACCATTCGACCCGTTCGCAATCACAGATATGGGGTAGACCCGATGGCCGTGTCCGGAAGCAAGGAATTCGACATCAAGGCCGATCCGGCCACCGTCATGGCCGCGATCGTGGCGGTCGACCGACTCGGCGAGTGGTCCTCGGCCCACAAGTCGGTCACGATCGAGAGCACCTACCCCGACGGTCGTCCGCACCGCGTCCGGATGGTCGTCTCCGTCGTGGGCATCAGCGACGAGCAGGTCGTGGACTACGCGTGGGACGGCGAGAACCACATGTCCTGGACCCTCGTCGAGAGTGGTCAGCAGAACAAGCAGGACGGCTCCTACACACTGACGCCGATCGACGGCGGCACCCGGGTCAAGTTCGAGCTGACCATCGACCCGAAGATCCCGCTGCCCGGCTTCATCGTCAAGAAGGCGCAGAAGACGGCGATCGACACCGCCTCCAAGGGCCTGACGAAGTTCTCCGAGAGCTTCTGACGACCCGGCCACGACGCGACGGCGCGAGACCGCCGTCGCGTCGGCCGTCGCGGCCGGCGGCGCGCGGGACTAGCCTGGTCACATGCGGGTGGAACCCAGCGACAGGTGGGTACGCGGACTGACGGGCGACACCGTCGTCGTCAGCAGCTTTGCGCCGCTGCTCTTCTGGGAAGACGCCTTCCCGGTGCCGTCGTATGCCTACCCCCACGAGGACGTCCGGACGGACCTGCTGCGACCAGGCTCGGAACCCGCCTCCCCGCACCCGTTCTTCGGGCCGCACGGCCCGGTCAGCGAGTGGTTCGACCTCGAGACCGGCGACGGCCGGACGCTCCGCGCCATCGCCTGGGTTCGTGACGACCCCGCCCTCGCGGACCACATCGTGTGCTCCTGGGAACCGGGCCTGCTCGACCGCTGGCTGGAGGAGGACGAGGAAGTCTCCGGCCACCCCCGCGATCCTCATGCGCGGGTCGACGCGCTGCCGAGTTCAAGGCACGTCACCGTCGCGCTCGATGGCGTCGTGCTGGCCGAAACTTCCAGTCCGGTACTGCTTTTCGAGACCGGACTGCCCACCCGGTACTACCTGCCCCGCGAGGACGTCGACCTCGGCAAGCTGACCGCCAGGTCTCGCCGTACCCACTGCCCGTACAAGGGGGACGCCGAGGAGTACTGGGACGCGCCGGGAGCGGAGGGCGTCGCCTGGTCCTACCCGCACCCGTACCCGGCGGTCGCCGCGATCGCCGGCCGCGTCGCGTTCTACAACGAACTCGTCGACATCACCGTGGACGGCCACGCCCCGGCCTGAGCCGGGCACCGCGTTGCCTCTCCCCGTACGTGGACGACGTCCTACGCCGTCACGATCGTGAGCATCCCCGCCGCCGTCACCAGCACGACCACGGCCCACCGGAAACTCCCGACGGACAGCCTCTTCGCGATCCCGATGCCGAGCGCGTTGCCGGCGAGTCCCACGGCCGAACAGCCGAGGAGCATCGGCCAGTTGGTGGTCGGGTCCGTGTCGGAGTAGAGCCACAGCAACGCCAGCGACAGGGTGTTGGTGATGACGAAGAACCCGGCCAGGTCCGCGATGAAACTCATCGGGGGCAGCCTGGCGCGGCTGAGCAGCAGCACCACGGGCGGCCCGTTCAGCGAGGTCGTGGCGCCGAAGTAGCCGCTGACGAACCCCGCGACCGACAGGGCCGGCCGCGACGGCGGCCGGGTGCCGCCGGACGGCTGGATCGCCAGCGCCAGCCCACAGAGCACCGTCAGCGCGCCTACCGCCGGTTTGAGGTAGGCGACGGGCAGCAGCGCCACCGTCAGCACACCCAGCCAGGACCCCGGCAGACTGGCGCCCCCCATCCACCCGACGCGCCGCCATTCGATGTGGGCCCGCAACTGGATGACGACCGCGATCCTCGTCACCAGTCCGACGACCAGGTTGACCACGACGACCTCGGCAACCCCGACGCCGGCCAGCAACATGAGCGGGGCGGCGATCAGCGCGGTCCCAAAACCCGTGGCGCCACCGATGATCGACGCGAAACCGACGCACAGCATTGCCAGCGCGAGCACGGACACGGGACCGGCGCCTCCTTCGTCGTGGCAGCTACGGGATTCGCCGCCGACCCTATCGGTCGCCCGCCGGGCCCATCCCAATCGGAATAGCGATTCGGACGATTCGGTTGTGCAGTCTGAGCAGCGGCAGCTGGGCCGCGGCGAACGAAGGGGGAACTCCATGGAGGCATCCAGCGATCGCGGACAGGTCTTCCGGCTCGGCCAGCCCTGGCAGGGCGCGCCGCCCTTCCTGTTCGCCAACTGGCACGTGGACCACTACCCGGCCGGCAACGAGGACATGACCCCGGCGACGGGACTGGACGGCCGCCCCCTGGGCAGCGACTTCGGCCACCCGTCCGGCTGGAACATGTACCACGGCCAGTCCGTGCCCGGCTTTCCCGCGCATCCGCACCGGGGATTCGAGACCATCACCATCCTGTCGGGCGGGTACGTCGATCACGCCGACTCCACCGGCGCCGCCGCCCGTTTCGGGCCCGGCGACGTGCAGTGGCTGACCGCCGGGCGCGGCATCTCCCACTCGGAGATGTTCCCGCTGCTCGAGACGGACGCGGACAACCCGTTCGAACTCTTCCAGATCTGGCTGAACCTGCCCGCCGCGTCGAAGATGGTGGAGCCCGAGTTCCGGATGCTCTGGAACGAGGACATCCCCGTCGTCCGGGTCGCGGGCCCCGGCGGCGGCGAGGCCCGCGTCAAGGTGATCGCCGGGCGCTACCTCACCGAACAGGGCGACGCCGTCGACCCCCTCGCGCCGCCCGTCGGGTCCTGGGCCGCCGACCCGGCCTCCGACGTCGCCGTCTGGCTGCTGGAACTCGACCCGCACGCGCGTGTCGAGCTGCCCGCCCAGTCTGCCGACCAGGCCCAACGGGTGCTGTACGTCTACGGCGACGGGTCTCACGCCACAGTCGCGGGGCGGGGCGTCGAGGCCGGGTTCGGCTTCGCTCAGGCCGGACCCGGCACGACGCTGATCGAGACCGGGGCCTCCGGCGCAAAGCTCCTGCTACTGCAGGGCGTGCCCATCGACGAGCCGGTCGCACAGCACGGGCCCTTTGTGATGAACACCCGGGACGAGCTCATCGAGGCCTACGACGAGTACCAGCGCACCCGCTTCGGCGGCTGGCCGTGGGGGCGCGACGACGTGGTGCACCCCCGCACCGAGGGCCGCTTCGCCAGGCACACCGACGGCCGGTTGGAGCGTCCGGGCGCGACGGCACGCTGACCGGACCGCCACCGCGGTGTCAGGAGCCGTGACGCTCGCGGTGTCAGCCTTCCGCGAGCGTCACCGCGACCGTCGCGCCCAGCTCGTAGCACCTCTCCCGCGCCGCGGCGTCGACCCCGCCGGTGATCTCCACCGTCTGCGCAACCTGGGTCAGCGCCAGCCCCGCGACGATCTTGTCGACCGAGCGGACCGCCCCCGCGGTGTCGTTGTTGCCGTGCACCCACAGTCCGAACGGCCGGCCCGCCACCGCGTCCAGGCACGGGTAGTAGACCGTGTCGAAGAAGTGCTTGAGCGCGCCGGACATGTACCCGAAGTTCGCGCTGGTGCCGAACAGGTAGCCGTCCGCCGCCAGCACGTCGGGCACGGTGGCTCCGAGTGCCGGTACCGAGCGGACCGCCACGCCCTCGATGTCGGGGTCGTGCGCACCCGCGAGCACCGCCTCGAGCAGTTCCCGGGTGGGCGGCGAGGGGGTGTGGTGCACGACGAGCAGGGTGCGCTCACCGACGACGGGGACTTCGGTCACCCCAGCAGACTACTCACGTCACGGCCGAGACCTGTTGGATCCGAACGACCCTCGACGCGACAGGTCCGGCCACGGCGGCCGCCGCAGCACCGCCAACGTGGCGATCACCGTCGCCGCCAGTCCGATGGACACGGCGAGCAGCCCGACCCGGGTCTCGTCGACGGCTGCCTCCCAGGAGACCTTTCCGTCGTGGACGACGAACGCGCCGACCGGCGTCGCGGTGAATCCGCGCCCACCACCCCGAATCCTCGCGACGGTGACGATCGTCGCCCCGTCGACTGTCTCGTACGGCTCCCCGAAGACGCGTGATGCGGACGGATCGGTCCGCACCCCGTTCACCAAATCCGGAGTCTCCATTGCGGCACCTCTCGTCGGTATTCGCGCGTCGCATCGCCACCAGGCTATCGACGCCTGCCGACCGATGCCGGGTGCCGCGTCGCTAGCTGTCCCGCTCCAGCGCTTCGAGCGCGACGGCCCGCTTCATGGTGTCCCGGGCCCGGCCGCGGTCGCCCGCGTAGTCGTAGGCGCGGGCCAGCCGGTACGAGTTCCGCCAGTTGTCCGGGTCGGCCTCCCACTCGGTCTTGACCTGTGCGAACAGCGCATCCGCGGCGTCGCGGTCGACCCGGCCGGAGGGCCGCTTCGGCAGCTCCGAGATGTCCAGTTCGAGACCCTCCTCGCGGATCCGGGTGGCGAGGTGCTGGTGCTGCAGTCCGGACCGGACTGTGGCGAAGACCATCCACACGCCGAGCACCGGAAGGATCAGCACCGCGATGCCCAGCACGACCGGGACCGCCCGCCCGTCCTGGACCAGCGCGAGGCCACGCTGGCCGAGCAGCACGAAGTAGAACGAGAGCGCGACGACGATCGCCGCGATGGTGACGACGACCTTGGTGGAGGTGCCCTTCACAGGTCGAGCAGCGGGTCGAGTCCGACGGTCAGGCCCGGACGGGAGCCGATCTCCCGCACGCCGAGCAGCACGCCGGGCGCAAACGAGTTCCGGTCGATCGAGTCGTGCCGGATAGTCAGGGTCTCGCCCTGGGTGCCCAGCAGGATCTCCTGGTGCGCGACGAGGCCGGCCAGGCGCACAGAGTGCACGCGCACCCCGTCCACGTCGGCGCCGCGGGCGCCCTCGAGTTCGGTGCTGGTGGCGTCCGGGCTGAGTCCGACGCCGGCCTTCGCCCGTGCCGCCGCGATCAGCGCGGCCGTGCGGTAGGCGGTGCCGGACGGCGCGTCCGCCTTGTGCGGGTGGTGCAACTCGATGACCTCGACGGAGTCGAAGAAGCGGGCCGCCTGCTCGGCGAACCGCATCGACAGCACGGCGCCGATCGCGAAGTTCGGCGCGATCAGCACGCCCGTCGTCGGGTTCTCGTCGAGCCAGCCGCGCACCTGCGCCAGGCGTGCGTCGTCGAAGCCGGTGGTGCCGACGACGGCGTGAATCCGGTTGGCCACCAGGAACTTCAGGTTGTCCATCACCACGTCGGGGTGGGTGAAGTCGACGACGACCTGAGTGCGGGTGTCGACGAACGTCTCGATCGGGTCGCCCTGGTCGACGGTCGCGACGAGTTCCAGGTCCGCCGCCTGCTCGACGGCCTCGCAGATAGCCCGGCCGACCTTGCCATTGGCACCCAGGACTCCGACCCGGATTGGCGCTGAGGTCACTTGATTCATCTCCATCCACTCGCGTACGAGAGCAAAGCCTACGCGGGCGCCGGGGGCGTCACCGCGACCGACTACTCGTGACAGCACTTGCCCTCACTGCGATAATTCCTCGATGCGGATTCATTCCGCTCCAACTGGTCTGCGACGTCGAACCATGTCCGATCCGCCCCGTGCGCGTCACATGGCGTCGCCCACCACGTCCCGGTCGGCTGCTGACGTGCGCGGCCGCCCCAATCATGTGCATCTCCAGCAGCGGCACAGTCAGGTGCGGCCGACCCCGCACGAGATGTCGTGTGTGCCGTGGACAGCGAGAACGCACGAGAGGAAGCGACATGAGATCTTCCTGGAAGTGTGCGTTGGCCATCGCCACGTGCATCGCGCTGGCGACGGCCGGGTGTTCGAGCGACAACCCAGGCACTCCTGCGGCCAATGACACCACCGCGGCCGCCACGTCCGCGTCCGGCACGCACTCGTCGAAAACCACGGCAACCAAGGCGGACGCGACAGGGTCGGCGGATGCTGCCGATGTCACGGTCGACAAGACCGGCTGGTTCGGCGGGTTCGCGATCACAGTCGACAAGGCCACGGCGACACCTCAGTCCACCACCGCCACGTCCCAGGGCTCGACCACGGCGGTGGACCTCGAGCTGAGCTACGAGAACCTGGTCGGCGTGAAGGCACCCCCACCCGAGGATGCCTACCTCGACGTGAACGGCTCCGTCGTCGACGTCAAGTTCGATGACCAGACGGTCGCGGGATTCGGAAAGGCGTCCGGGACCGCGAAGGCCTCGGTCAAGGCGGTCGGCAGCACGGCCGATCCCACGAAGCTGCTCGACGCCGCGACGCTCGTCTACGGCGATACCGACAGCAACCAGACCAAGATTCCGTTCGCCAAGGACGGCACGGTCACGAGCATCGAGCCCAGGGGCATCCCGGTCGGGCAAACGCTTGGTGGTGCGGTCAAGGTCCAACTGACCAAGGCGTTTCTGTGGCCGAGCTACCAGCCCGGGGAGAAGGACAAGTACGAGCTCTGGATCGAGTTCAGGGCCGATTGCGTCGACTGCCCTGGCGGAATCCTCAGTTACACGGCGGACCGTGGAACCATCACGCTGACAACACCCACCGGCCAGACCCTCCCTGCAGATGCCAGAAGCCCGTGGTCCGCTAGCAGGGTCAGTTCAAGTAGCAACGTCGAAGGTGCCTGGGCGGTGTTCCTCATCGACGCTCCCGCGAAGGGCGACTACACCCTCAAGATCGACTTCACCGGTTCCAATACCGCCCTGAAGGTCCAGGACACGACCACCATCACCCTTTAGCCATCCCTCGAGGTACTGGCGGCCGACCACCCCGCCCTGCGAATGTGCGACCACGTCCACCTGATCGGCACCGGTGCTCCGAGGACGCGACCGACGAACGCACCGACCTCCCTGGCCGACGTCGGGATGTCACCGGTCGCGCACATGCCCCTCGAGCCGAGCATGCTGGTCGGGTCCTGACCCTAGCTACTTCAGCAACGCAACCCAGATCACAGGATCTTGCGAGCGGACGAGATCCGCACGGGCCGGACGCACCGCAGATCCGCCCTGGCTCAACCCTCGTCGGGTGCCGTCCGGGCCGGGTCCGCGCGCCGCGCCCGACGCTGCCATGCCCAGAAGAGCAGCAGGCCCACTGTCACGCCGAGCAGGTCGGCCGCCACATCCCACACCGAGGCGCTGCGATGGATCGGCAGCAGGCCCTGCAGCACCTCGCTCACCACGGCGTACGCCCCCGCCCACAACGCGACGGCGAGCACCCCGTGGCGGGCGTACCGCGCCGCGAAGACCAGCACCGCGAACATCAGGAAGTGCGTGAGCTTGTCGGAGTTCGGCGGCCCACTCGGCACCGTGGACCCCGGCGAGAACAGCATCACGAGGGTGACCGCGAAGGCCGCCGGCAGCGGCCACGACCGGCGGCCCGGCACGCTCACCGACACTCAGACGATCCCGCGCACGACCGCCGGCAGGTCCCGCTTGCGCCGGTAGGGGCCCACCACGGAGGCCGCAAACGGCCGGGACAGGAGTTCCGCGGCCACGGCCCGCACCTCCTCGGTGGTCACCGCGTCGATCCGGGCGAGGGTCTCGCTGATGGTGCGGTGGGTGCCGTAGTTCAGTTCGCTGCGGCCGATCCGGTGCATCCGCGACCCGGAGTCCTCCAGGCCCAGCACCATGCCGCCGCGGATCGAGCCCTTGGCCCGCGCGCACTCGGCGTCGGTGATGCCGTTCGCGGCGACGTCCGCCAGCACCCCGCGGATCAGAGTGGTCACCTCGGCCAGGTTGTCGGGCTGGCAGCCCGCGTACACCGAGAACGCACCGGTGTCCGCGAAGGTGTCGACGCTCGAGTACACCGAGTACGCCAGCCCGCGCGATTCCCGAACCTCTTGGAACAGACGGGAACTCAGGCCGCCGCCGACCGCGGTGTTCAGCACCGACAGCGCCCAGCGGTGCCCCTGGTGCCGGCCGTAGCCACGCACACCGAGGCACAGGTGGGCCTGTTCGCTGTCCCGGTTGAGCACGGTCAGCTCCGGCGCGGTGCGCAGCCGCAGGGTGCCCTCGCGACGCGGGGCGGGCACGGCGCTGTCCTTCAGGTGCCCGGCGAAGCTGCGGCGCACCAGTTCCACGGTCTCGTCGTGGTCGACGTTGCCCGCGACGGCCACCACCATCCGTTCCGGGGTGTACCGGCGGACGTGGAACGAGTGCACCTGCGCGCGGGTCATCGACTCGATCGACTCGGTGCTGCCGATCACCGGCCGGCCCACCGGGTGGTCGCCGAACAGCGCGGTGAGGAACTCGTCGCCGAGCAGGTCCTCCGGGTCGTCGTCGCGCATCGAGATCTCCTCGAGCACCACCTGACGTTCGACGTCGACGTCGTCGGACAGGCACCGCCCCCGCAGCACCACGTCGCTGACCAGGTCCACCGCCAGCGCCAGGTCCTCGTCGAGGACGTGCGCGTAGAAGCAGGTGTGTTCGCGGGAGGTGAAGGCGTTGAGTTCGCCGCCGATGCCGTCGACCACCTGGGCGATCTCGAGCGCGCTGCGGGTGGGTGTCGACTTGAACAGCAGGTGTTCGAGGAAGTGCGCGGCGCCGGCCACGGTGGGCTTCTCGTCGCGGGAGCCGACCCCCACCCAGACGCCGACCGACGCGGAGCGCACCCCGGGCATGTACTCGGTGACGACGCGGAGGCCACCGGGGAGAACGGTGCGGCGGACGCCGGAGTCCTCGGTGCGAGCTCCCACTTTCCGGGTCGACGCGGTGGTGCGGTGGTGTTCGATGTCGGCCATGTATGTGGTCAGCGGTTCCTCTGAGCTGTGTGGGCGTAGAGCATCACAGAGTACACAGCGCGGCCGTCACGACCGGCGCCGGTGCAGTGCGCTCCGTCCGGCTGCGGGTGCGCCCGGACGCACCGGCGCCCCCGCACGAAGTGTGCGGGGGCGCCGGGTCTGACATGTGTTGACGCGGGGCGCGACTACTCCGAGTCGGTGCCCTCGGCGGCCGGGGCGTCCGCCGCCGCGGCGGCGTCGTCCTCGACCGGGACGAGCGAGATCTTGCCGCGGTTGTCGATGTCCGCGATCTCGACCCGGATCTTGGAGCCGACGTTCACGACGTCCTCGACCTTGGCAATCCGCTTGCCGTTGCCCAGCTTCGAGATGTGCACCAGCCCGTCACGGCCCGGGAGCAGGGAGACGAACGCGCCGAAGGCGGTGGTCTTGACGACCGTGCCGAGGAAACGCTCGCCGACCTTGGGCAGCTGCGGGTTGGCGATGGCGTTGATCATGTCGATCGCGGCCTGCGCAGACGGACCATCGGTGGCGCCGACGAACACGGTGCCGTCGTCCTCGATGGAGATGTTGGCACCGGTCTGCTCGGTGATCGAGTTGATCATCTTGCCCTTGGGGCCGATGACCTCGCCGATCTTGTCGACGGGCACCTTGATGGCCGTGACGCGCGGGGCGAACGGGCTCATCTCGTCCGGGGTGTCGATGGCCTCGGCCATGACCTCCAGGATGGTGGTGCGGGCGTCGTGCGCCTGCGAGAGCGCGCCGGCCAGGACCTTGGACGGGATGCCGTCGAGCTTGGTGTCCAGCTGCAGGGCCGTCACGAAGTCCTTGGTACCCGCGACCTTGAAGTCCATGTCGCCGAAGGCATCCTCGGCGCCGAGGATGTCGGTCAGCGCCACGTACCGGGTCTCGCCGTCGACCTGGTCGGAGACCAGGCCCATCGCGATGCCGGCGACCGGGGCCTTCAGCGGCACACCGGCGTTGAGCAGCGACAGCGTCGAGGCGCAGACGGAGCCCATCGAGGTGGAACCGTTGGAGCTGAGCGCCTCGGAGACCTGACGGATCGCGTACGGGAACTCGTCCTGGCTCGGCAGCACCGGCATCAGGGCGCGCTCGGCGAGGGCGCCGTGGCCGATCTCGCGACGCTTCGGCGAACCGACGCGGCCCGTCTCACCGGTGGAGTACGGCGGGAAGTTGTAGTGGTGCATGTAACGCTTGCTGGTCTCGGGGCCCAGCGAGTCGATCTGCTGCGCCATCTTGACCATGTCCAGGGTGGTGACGCCCATGATCTGGGTCTCGCCACGCTCGAACAGCGCCGAGCCGTGCGCCCGCGGGATCACGGCGACCTCGGCCGAGAGCGACCGGATGTCGGTGATGCCACGGCCGTCGATGCGGAAGTGGTCCTTGAGGATCCGCTGGCGGACCAGCTTCTTGGTCAGCGAGCGGAACGCCGCGCCGATCTCCTTCTCGCGACCCTCGAAGTTCGGGGCGACCAGCTCGAGGACCTCGACCTTGACCTCGTCGGTCTTGTCGTCGCGCTCCTGCTTGCCGGCGATGGACAGCGCGGCGGTCAGCTTTGCGGACGCGGCGGCCTCGACGGCGGCGAAGACGTCGTCCTGGTAGGCCGGGAAGACCGGGTACTCGCCGGTCGGCTTGGCGGCCTTGGCGGCCAGCGCCTGCTGTGCGGCGCACAGACGGGCGATGAACGGCTTGGCGGCCTCGAGGCCCTGCGCGACGATCGCCTCGGTCGGCGCCTGCGCGCCGCCCTCGATCAGGCTGATCACGTGTGCGGGGGCCTCGGCCTCGACCATCATGATCGCGACGTCGGCGTTGTCACCGGAACCGGAGACGACGCGGCCGGCGACGACCATGTCGAAGACGGCGTTCTCGAGCTGCTCGACGGTCGGGAAGGCGACCCACTGGCCGGCCTTGTTCTCGTCCGAGGTGAGCAGCGCGACACGCACGCCGCCGACCGGGCCGGAGAACGGCAGGCCCGCGATCTGCGTCGACGCCGAGGCGGCGTTGATCGCGACCACGTCGTAGAGGTCCTTCGGGTCCAGGCTCAGGACCGTCACGACGACCTGGATCTCGTTGCGCAGACCGTCGACGAAGGACGGGCGCAGCGGCCGGTCGATCAGGCGGCAGGTCAGGATCGCGTCGGTGGAGGGGCGACCCTCACGACGGAAGAACGAGCCGGGGATGCGGCCCGCGGCGTACATGCGCTCCTCGACGTCCACCGTGAGGGGGAAGAAGTCGAAGTGCTCCTTGGGGTGCTTGCTGGCCGTGGTGGCCGACAGCAGCATGGTCTCGTCGTCCAGGTAGGCGACGACGGCGCCGGCGGCCTGCTGCGCGAGGCGGCCGGTCTCGAAACGGATGGTGCGGGTGCCGTAGCTCCCGTTGTCGATGACGGCGGTGGATTCGAACACGCCTTCGTCGACCTCTACTGCGGTGTTTTCTGACATCTTTTCTCTTCTCGTCCTCTCGTCTTTGCCGTATCCGCGTGATCGTCGCTGCCATCGACGGCGGCGACGACGCACCTTGGGCGAGGGCGTTCCCTCTGCGCGGAGGCGGTCATCGATCGAAGCCCTCCGGCGGTCGTCACGTTTGACGACCTGCCGAGTGGCCACTACCGAGGACCGACGCCACGACTGGCGGGTGCGTACGGCTGGATCTCGTGGATCCTGGTCCTACTGCAACTCGGTGCTGCGGTGAAACCTGGTTGCTCTGAAACTCTGTGCTGCTGAAACTCTGTCCTGCTGGCAATTCTTGGTGGAACTGGTGGGGCGGCGCAACCGGTGGAACCGGAAACCGCGGGCCCCCTCATACGCAGGTAGCCAGCGAGGCTCATTCTATGCGTGGCCTCGCTGGCTACCGGTCAAGCCGCACTGGTCGGCAGGGCGCGTCGGAAAACTAGCGACGCAGACCCAGACGCTCGATCAGCGAGCGGTAACGCGCGATGTCCACCTTCTGGATGTACTTGAGCAGACGACGACGGCGTCCGACCAGCAGCAGGAGGCCGCGGCGGGAGTGGTGGTCGTGCTTGTGCATCTTCAGGTGCTCGGTGAGGTCGACGATGCGCTTGGTGAGCATGGCCACCTGCGCCTCCGGCGAACCGGTGTCGGTCTCGTGCAGGCCGTACTCTGCGAGAACGGTCTTCTTCTCTTCGGTGGTCAAAGCCACTGTGAATCTCCTGATCACTGACGTCCGCGCAACTGGAACGAGGACCGCCACCCCGGAATGCGGGCGGCGCACCACGCCGGCGCGGCCACCGCGGACCGCAGCGCACACCAGGAAGCATCCTACCAGGGGCTACGGGCCGGACCGTCAGCCGTGCTGCTGCAGGTCCGCGCGGGTGAGGATTTCACGAACCTTCTCGGCGTCCCGGCCCATCTCCTCGACCAGCGCGTCGACGGAGTCGAACTTCTCCATGCCGCGCACCCGGTCGACGAAGTCGACCGCCACGTGCTGGCCGTACAGGTCCGCCTCGGCGTCGAGGACGAAGGCCTCGACGGTGCGGGTGCGACCGGAGAAGGTCGGGTTGGTGCCGACCGACACGGCGGCCGGGTAGCGCTCCCCCGACTCGACGGTGCCGGCCACCGGACCGGGACCCAGCAGGGTGAACCACGCCGCGTACACCCCGTCGGCAGGGATCGCCGAGTGCGTCGGCGGCGCGATGTTCGCGGTCGGGAAGCCGAGCAGGCGGCCGCGGCCGTCGCCGTGCACCACCACGCCCTCGACGCGGTGCGGCCGGCCCAGTGCCTCCGCCGCGGCCGCGACGTCGCCGGCGTCCACGCAGGAGCGGATGTAGGTCGACGAGAAGGTCACCGCGTGCTCGGCCAGCAGGTTGACGCCGTCGACGGCGAAGCCGAACCGGGAACCGATCTGCCGCAGCAGGTCCACGGTGCCCGCGGCCTTCTTCCCGAAGGTGAAGTTCTCGCCGACCACGACCTCCGCCACGTGCAGCCGCTCCACCAGGATCTCGTGGGCGTACCGCTCGGGGCTCAGCTTCATGAACTCGGGGGTGAAGGGGATGACGCAGAACACGTCGACGCCCAGCTCCTCCGCGAGCTCCGCGCGGCGCGCCAAAGTCGTCAGTTGCGCCGGGTGACTACCCGGCCGCACGACCTCCATCGGGTGGGGGTCGAAAGTCATGACCACACTGGGGACTCCGCGCTCGCTGGCGGCCTTCACGGCACGACTGATCAGCTGCGCGTGACCTCGGTGCACGCCATCGAAAACGCCGATAGTGAGAACGCAACGGCCCCAATCGGCAGGTACCTCGTCGAGACCTCGCCATCTCTGCACGAGTGGCAGCCTACGGCCCGCCTCCGACGCCGTCACGCGCGGATTCCCGTACACGGGTGCGAAGTGGGCGACCCGCGGCCAATTGCCTAAGCTCATGATCGTGGGCGAGCGCAGTGGTGAACCGGACCCGACGACCGGAAACGATCGAACCGAGACCCTGACGACGGTCGCACAGGACTACCTGAAGGTGATCTGGACGGCCGCGGAATGGTCGGGTGAGCAGGTCACGACCAAGATGCTGGCCGAACGGATCGGGGTGTCCGCCTCGACGGTGTCCGAGGCGATCCGCAAGCTGGCGGGCCAGGGTCTGGTGGACCATGCCCGCTACGGCTCGATCTCGCTGACCGACTCCGGCCGGGCCGCCGCCGTCGCGATGGTCCGCCGGCACCGGCTGATCGAGACCTACCTCGTCAACGAACTCGGCTACGGCTGGGACGAGGTGCACGACGAGGCCGAGGTCCTCGAGCACGCAGTCTCCGAGCTGATGGTCGACCGGATCGACGCGAAACTCGGTCACCCGGAACGAGATCCGCACGGCGACCCCATCCCGAGCCGTGACGGCTCCATCCCCACCCCGCCGGCCCGCCAGCTCAGCGACTTCGCGGACGGCGAGCACGGCACGGTGGCGCGGATCTCCGACTCCGATCCGGCGATGCTGCGTTACTTCGACTCCGTCGGCATCGCGCTGGACGTGACGATCACCGTCGTCGAACGTCGCGACTACGCCGGCACCGTCTCCGTACGACTCGGCGACGGCGCCGACGGGGCGACGATCAGCACGGTCGACCTCGGCAACCCTGCCGCCGAGGCGATCTGGCTGGTCGAGCAGTGAGCGCCCGCCCCTCCCTCGGCGCGTCACTCTTCCGCGGTGTGTTCCTGGCCGCGCTCGCGTTCCTGCTGGTTTCGGGGATCACCGAGGGCAGCTGGTGGACCGTCGTCTACGCGGTGGTGCTGGTGTGGTTCCTGCTCGACTGGCGGTCCGACCGCCGCAACCTCGCATCGGGGCCCCAGAACCGCGGATAGGCGCCCGCCGCACACGGCACACACCCGTTGTCGGGATCACACACCTGTTCCACGTACAACGCGGGTGTGACGCGGCGAATGGGCGTGTGCCGGCGCGGCGGAGGCCTCAGAGACCGCGCAGGGTCGCCGGCCGCACCACCATCACCGAACTGGCCCGACGGCCGCGTTCCTGCAGCAGCGCGATGGTGTGGCCAGTGGGGTCGATCGCCGCGTACACGCCGGGAATGCCGACCGGCTCGAGCCAGCGGCCCTGGCTGATCGCCTCGGCCTCCTCCGTGCTGATCTGCCGGTGCGCGAACGCCGTCTGCGCGGCGTGGTCGATGTCCAGGCTGACGGCCGGGTCCTCGGCGAGCTGCTCGAGGGTCCGGGCGTGCTCGAGGGTGAACGGACCGACGCGGGTGCGCCGCAGCGCGGTCAGGTGCCCGCCCACGCCGAGCGCCGCGCCGAGGTCGCGGGCGAGGGCCCGGACGTAGGTCCCGGAGGAGCACTCGACCTCCACGTCCAGGTCGATCGAGTCGACGCCGCGGCGGGTCGCGGTCAGCTCGAAGCGGTCGACGGTCACCGGACGCGCCTTGAGCTCGAACTCCTCCCCCGCCCGGATCAGCTTGTGCGCGCGCTGGCCGTCGACCTTGATGGCGCTGACGCTCGACGGCACCTGCTCGATGGCGCCGGTCAGGGTCGTCATCACCGCGGCGATCTCCGCGTCGGTCACCCCCGACGCGTCGGCCCGCGAGATCTCCTCGCCCTCCGCGTCGTCGGTGGTCATCGCCTGACCCAGCCGGATCGTCGCGGTGTACGCCTTGGTGGTCAGCGCCAGCAGTCCGAGCAGCTTGGTGGCCCGCTCGACGCCGAGCACGAGCACGCCCGTGGCCATCGGGTCCAGGGTCCCCGCGTGGCCCACCTTGCGGGTGTTGAGGATCTTGCGGCAGCGTGCGACGACGTCGTGGCTGGTGACGCCGGCGTCCTTGTCGATGACCAACAGCCCGGCGCCATCGAGGCCGGAGGACGGTTTGCGGTGAGAAGACACGATTTTCGAGCCTACTGGACGGTGATCGCGGTGATGACCAGGCCGTCGGAGACCAGCCAGCGCCCGTCGAGAGACGCCAGCGGCGGCCCGTCGAGGGTCTGGCCGGGTACCAGCAGCTCGGAGTGGAACGTGCCGTGGGCGCCGCCGTCGCTCGTCGGTTCGGTGGTCGCGAAGGTGATCCGCGCGTCCTCGAAGCCCAGCCACCGCTCGGTCAGCGGGAACCAGGCCTTGTAGGTCGCCTCCTTGGCGCAGAACAGCAGCCGGTCCCAGTGCACCGAGCCGTCGGCCCGGGCGGCGAGGACCGCGCGCTCCTCGGGCAGGCTCACCGCGTCGAGCACGCCGTCGGGCAGCGGCCCGTGCGGTTCCGCGTCGATGCCGACGGAGCGCACCTGCATCGCGAAGCCGAGCACCGCGGCGCGGTAGCCGTCGCAGTGGGTGAGGCTGCCGACCACCCCGCGCGGGAACCGGGGCACGCCCCGTTCGCCGCGCAGGATCGGTGCCGGCTCCACGCCGAGCTTGCCGAGCGCGACGCGGGCGCAGTGCCGCGCGCTGGTGAACTCGCGGCGGCGCTTGTCCACCGCGCGCGCGATCAGCGCCTCCTCCTGCGGGTGCACCGTGAGGCCGGGCGGGTCCTCGAACAACTCGGCCGCGACGACCCCCGTGGGCAGAATCTGCTCGATCACTTCCGGGCCGCCTTCATCGCCTCGAACTCCGCTTCCTGCTGTGGGGTGATGTGGAAGTGCCCACCCCACTTGTTCAGGGTTCCCGGCGGGTACTCCGGGACGGGCAGGATCTGCCGCAGGAGCCGCTCCGGGAGCCCGCGCTTCTGCCACTCGCGGGGGTACCCGAGCGAGACCTCCTCGAAGCGGACGCCGTCGTAGTAGGTGGTGCGCGGGATGTGCAGGTGCCCGTAGACACTGCAGATCGCGTTGTAGCGGGTGTGCCAGTCCGCGGTCAGTTCGGTGCCGCACCACAGCGAGAACTCGGGGTAGAACAGCACCCGGGTGGGCTCGCGGACCAGCGGGAAGTGGTTGATCAGCACGGTCGGGATGCTCAGGTCGAGCTCGTCGAGTCGGGCCCTGGTCGACTCCACCCGGGCGTGGCACCACGCCTCGCGGGTGGCGTACGGCTCGCTGGAGAGCAGGAACTCGTCGCTGGCGACCACGTTCTTGTCGCGCGCGAAGGCGAGGGCGTCGGCCTTGTTCGTGGTGCCCTCAGGCCTGAACGAGTAGTCGTAGAGCAGGAACATCGGCACCAGCGTCGCCGGGCCGCCCTCCCCCTCCCACACCGGGTACGGGTCCTCGGGGGTCACCACGTCGAGTTCCCGGCACATGTTGACCAGGTACTCGTAGCGGGCGGCGCCGTGGATCTGCACGGGGTCCTTGGCGGTGGTCCACAGTTCGTGGTTGCCCGGCACCCAGATGACCTTCTCGAACCGGCTGCGCGCCAGCTTCAGTGCCCACGCGATGTCGTCGGTCTTCTCGGAGACGTCGCCGGCCAGGATCAGCCAGTCCTGCGGGGACTCCGGGTACAGGTCCTCGGTGATCGGGCGGTTCCCGCGATGCCCCACGTGGGTGTCGCTCACCGCCCACAACTTGCGCGTCACTCGTTCCGCCTTCCCGCCGGTATGTCGGCGCCGGTCACAGTCCAGTGCCCGGACGCGGTCCGCCACACGACGGCCAGCATCCTCAGCACCATGAACACCGTAAGCCCCGCCCAGATTCCGGTGAGACCCCAGTCGTACTCGAGCGACAGCCAGATCGGCGGCAGGAACCCGACCAGCGCACAGCCCAGCGTCGCGTTCCGCAGGAACGCCGCGTCGCCCGCGCCCAGCAGCACCCCGTCGAGGGCGAAGACCACACCGGCGACCGGGATCATCGCCGCGAAGATCCACCAGATGGTGCCGATCTGGTCGAGCACCGCCGGGTCGTCGGTGAACAGGCCCGGCACCGCCGAGCGGGCCAGCACGAACACGCCGGCCAGCGCCAGGGCGAACACCGTGGACCACCGCGTCAGCCGGCCGGCCAGTTCCCGGGCGGTCGCGGCGTTGCCGGCCCCCAGCGCCGCCCCGACCAGGGTCTGCGCGGCGATCGCCAGCGAGTCCAGCGTGAGCGCCACCAGGTTCCACAGCTGCAGCACCACCTGGTGCGCCGCGACGGCGGCGGCGCCGAACCGGGCCGCGACGGCCGCCGCGGAGAGGAAGCAGGCCTGGAAGGCCAGGCTGCGCAGGATCAGGTCCCGGCCCAGCACCACCTGCGCGCGCATCACCGACGCGTGCGGGCGCATCGGCACCCGCTCGCGCAGCAGCGCCGCCACGAAGCAGGCCGCGGTCACGGTCTGGCCGGCCACGTTGGCCACCGCGGACCCGGCCAGTTCCCAGCGCGGCGCGCCGAGCAGGCCGTGCACCAGGACCGGGCACAGAATCGCCGAGAGCCCCAGCCCGGCCAGCACGAACCTCAGCGGCCGCAGCGTGTTCTGCACCCCGCGCATCCACCCGTTGCCCGCCATCGCGACCAGGATGAGCGGCGCGCCGAAGACGGCGATCCGCAGCCACGACAGCGCCTCGGCGGCGATGTCGCCGCCGCCGGCGATCGCCGAGGTGACCGGGCCCCCGACGGCGTACACGGCGGCCACCACCGCCAGGCCGATGCCGACCGCCAGGTAGGTGGCCTGCACCCCCTCGGCGACCGCGCCGCGCTCGTCGCCGGCGCCGTGCCGACGGGAGGCCCGCGCGGTGGTGCCGTAGGAGAGGAAGGTGAGCTGGGTGCTGAGCATCGCCAGGATCAGCCCGCCGACAGCGAGGCCCGCCAGCGGGAGTGCGCCGAGCCGGCCCACCACCGCGATGTCGAAGAGCAGGTACAGCGGTTCGGCGGCCAGTACCCCCAACGCGGGGACGGCCAGCCCGAGGATGCGCCGCGACGACGGTTCAGCCAACGCGACGGTTCACCCGAACGCGGCAAGCAGCCCGGCGACGACCTCGTCGGCGTCGCCGAACGCGGTGTAGCCCGACGCGAAGCGGTGCCCGCCCCCGCCGAGCCCCCCGGCGACCTCGGACACGTCGACCGCGGACTTCGAGCGCAGCGAGACCGACCACTCGCCGGGCCGGATCTCCTTGAGGACCGACGCCACCTCCGCCTGCGCGGTGGTGCGGACGATGTCGATGACGCTCTCGATCTCCTCGGCTCCCATGCCCGCCGTGTCGGCGTTCCGCACCAAGGCGTAGACCAGGCCACGGCCGCCGACGGCGTCGGGCACCAGCCGGGCCGTGCCGAGCACCGCCGAAAGCATCGGCAGCCAGCCGAACGGGTGGGTGTCGAGCAGCCGACGCGCGATGGCGGTGGAGTCGATGCCGGTGTCGATCAGCCGCTCGGCCAGCCGGTGGGTGCCCGGCTGCACCCAGCGGAACGAACCGGTGTCGGTGACCAGTCCGGCGTACAGGCAGTGCGCCAGGTCCGCGTCGATCTCCACACCCCAGGCGTCGAACAGACGCGCCAGGATCGCCGTCGTCGACTCCGCGGAGTCGTCCACGAGGTTGAACTGGGCGTAACGGGTGTTGGACCGGTGGTGGTCGAGGACCAGGCTGGTGCGGGCACCGTCGAGACGGTTGCCGAGCACGCCGAGCCGACCGCGGCTGCCGCAGTCGACGGTGACCACCAGGTCCACCTCGGCCGCGACCTGGTCCGGCCGGACCAGCAGGTCGACCCCGGGCAGGTCGCGCATCGACTCCGGCAGCTCGTCGGGCTGCGCGAAGGAGACCTGGACGGGTGTTCCCCGGCGGCTGAACACCTGGGCCAGCGCGAGTCCGCTGCCGATGGTGTCCGCGTCCGGGTGGACGTGGCACAGCACGGTCACCGACGTCGCCTCGGACAGCAGCGCGAGCGCGCCTTCGAGGTCCGTCTCGGCGCCGGCGGCCGCGGCCGGCGGCACGGTCTCGGTCATGCCCGAAGTCCTGTCGTCACCGAGTGCCCTACTCGGCTTCGTCGACCGCGTCGTCACCCTCGTCGACCACGCGAGGCTCCTTGTACGGATCGGCGTCGCCGGCCGGGGTCGCGTTCTCGCGGGCCCGGGCGACCTCGTCGTCCGCGGCCCGTGCACGGGCCAGCAGCTCCTCCATGTGGCGCGCCGCCTCGGGCACCGTGTCCGGGACGAACGCGAGGGTCGGTGTGAACCGCACGCCGGTGCCGGCGCCCACCTTGGACCGCAGCGAACCGGCGGCCTTGGCCAGGCCGGCCGCCGCACCTTCCATGTCGGGCTCGGTGTTGAGATCGACGCCGCGCACCGTGTAGTACACGGTCGCGTCGTGCAGGTCTGCGGTCACCTTCACGTCGGTGATGGTGACGTAGTCCAGCCGGGGATCCTTGATCTCTCCCCCGATCGCCGTCGCGACGATCGTCGAGATTCGCTTGGCCAGCTTCCGCGCCCTCGCCGGATCTGCCATGACGGGATGTCCCTTCTTCGCGACGGCGGTGCCGTCAAGTTGTGCCGACGGCGTCGCCGTCCGATGTGCGTGGCGGCAGTGCCGCCGAAGTATGTGTGTGTTCTCGTTCAGTCTTCTGGACCGAAGATCCTGCGCCGCACGGCCAGCAACTGCAATTCCGGCCGCGACGCCACGTGACGCTCGCAGGTGTCGAGCACCCCGTTGAGGTGGTCGACGTCCGGGCTGACCACGGCCACCCCGATCAGCGAGCGGCGGTAGACGTCGTGATCACCGGTCTCCGAGACGGACACCCCGTACCTGGCCAGTGCCGTGATGACGGGTCTGACGATCGACCGCTTCTCCTTGAGGGAGCGCACGTCGCCGAGCAGGATGTCCAGTTCCAGCGCACCCAGGTACACCAGCGCCTCCCTTCCGGCGGCAGCCGGTCGGCCCGGGACCGGGCCTGTGCGGGGTGTGCGTCCCCGCGGGTCCGAAGACCCGCGGGGACGCACACCTCACGACGCTGCGACGGTCAGTCGCGCGGCTTCTCGCGCAGCTCGTACGCCTCGATCACGTCACCGACCTTGATGTCGCTGTACGTCACCGTCAGACCGCACTCGTAACCCTCGCGGACCTCGGTCGCGTCTTCCTTCTCCCGCTTGAGCGAGGAGATGGTGACCGTCTCCGCGACAACCACGTTGTCACGGATCAGGCGCGCCTTGGCGTTGCGCTTCATGATGCCCGAGGTGACCAGGCAGCCCGCGATGTTACCGATCTTGGAGGACCGGAACATGGCACGGATTTCCGCCCGGCCGAGCTCGACCTCTTCGTAGATCGGCTTGAGCATGCCCTTGAGGGCCTTCTCGATCTCGTCGATGGCCTGGTAGATCACCGAGTAGTACCGGATGTCGACGCCCTCGCGGTTCGCCAGCTCCGTTGCCTTGCCCTCGGCCCGGACGTTGAAGCCGATGATGATCGCGTTCGAGGCCGAGGCCAGGTTCACGTTCGTCTCGGTCACGCCACCGACACCGCGGTCGATGACGCGCAACTGCACCTCGTCGTCGATCTGGATGCCGAGCAGGGCCTCCTCGAGCGCCTCCACGGTGCCCGAGTTGTCGCCCTTGAGGATCAGGTTGAGCTGACTCGTCTCCTTGAGCGCTGCATCGAGATCGTCGAGGCTGATCCGCTTGCGGCTGCGTGCGGCCAGCGCGTTGCGCTTACGCGCATTGCGACGGTCCGCGATCTGCCGGGCGATGCGGTCCTCGTCGACCACGAGCAGGTTGTCGCCTGCGCCGGGGACCGACGTGAAGCCGACCACCTGGACGGGACGCGAGGGCAGCGCCTCGAGCACGTCGTCGCCATGCTCGTCGACCATCCGACGGACGCGTCCGTAGGCGTCGCCGGCCACGATCGAGTCGCCGACCCGCAGCGTTCCGCGCTGGATGAGCACGGTGGCAACGGGGCCACGGCCGCGGTCGAGGTGCGCCTCGATGGCGACACCCTGGGCGTCCATGTCCGGGTTGGCCCGCAGGTCCAGCGAGGCGTCCGCGGTGAGCAGCACGGCCTCGAGCAGCGCATCGATGTTGGTGCCCTGCTTCGCCGAGATGTCGACGAACATGGTCTCTCCGCCGTACTCCTCGGCGACCAGTCCGTACTCGGTCAGCTGCTGCCGGATCTTGTCCGGGTTCGCGCCTTCCTTGTCGATCTTGTTCACCGCGACCACGATCGGCACGTCGGCCGCCTGGGCGTGGTTGATCGCCTCGACCGTCTGCGGCATGACGCCGTCGTCGGCCGCGACCACCAGGATCGCGATGTCGGTGGCCTTCGCACCACGGGCACGCATGGCCGTGAAGGCCTCGTGACCCGGGGTGTCGATGAAGGTGACCAGACGATCCTCGCCGTTGAGGTGCGTGAGCACCTGGTAGGCACCGATGTGCTGGGTGATGCCACCGGCCTCGCCCTCGCCGACGTTCTCCTTACGGATCGTGTCGAGCAGGCGGGTCTTGCCGTGGTCGACGTGACCCATGACGGTGACCACCGGCGGACGGGACTCGAGGTCTTCCTCGGTGCCCGCGTCCTCGCCGTAGGTGAGGTCGAAGCTGTCGAGCAGCTCGCGGTCCTCGTCCTCCGGGCTGACGACCTGCACGACGTAGTTCATCTCGCCGCCGAGCAGCTCGAGGGTCTCGTCGTTCACCGACTGGGTGGCCGTGACCATCTCGCCGAGGTTGAACAGCGCCTGCACGAGTGCTGCGGGGTTCGCATCGATCTTGTCCGCGAAGTCCGACAGCGATGCGCCGCGAGCGAGACGGATGGTCTCGCCGTTGCCGCGGGGCAGCCGGACGCCGCCGACTGCGGGCGCCTGCATGCTTTCGTACTCGGCGCGCTTCGCCCGCTTCGACTTACGGCCACGGCGCACTGCTCCGCCGGGACGACCGAAGGCACCTGCTGCTGCGCCGCGCTGACCGGGACGGCCACCGCCGCCACCGGGGCGACCGCGGAAACCGCCGGCGGGAGCTCCACCTGCACCGGGTGCACCTGCACCGGCACCGGGGGCACCGCCACCGCGGTAGCCACCGCCACCGCCGGCGCCACCGGGACGACCGCCCGGTCCGCCCGGACGTCCGCCGCCGGGACGACCTGCGCCCGGGGCCGGACGTGCCGAACGTGCGGGCATCGCGCCCGGGTTCGGGCGAGGAGGCATCGAGCCGGGGCTAGGACGGGGACCGCCCTGACCCGGGGCCGGACGCGGTCCGCCCGGACCTGCGGCGGGACGCGGGGCACCCGGAGCCGGACGGGGACCGCCCTGGCCGGGAGCCGGACGCGGTCCGCCGGGACGCGGGGCACCGGGTGCCGGACGCGGGGCGGGACGCTCGGCCGGGGCCGAGGAGTACGGGTTGTTCGCAACGCGCGGCGCCTTGGGACCGGGCTTCGGACCCGGAGCCGACGGCGCGGGAGCCGGAGCGGCACTCGCGGCCGGTGCCACGGGGGCGGCCGGAGCGGCGGGAGCCGGCTTCGGTGCCGGTGCGGCGGGCACGGGTGCGCCGGGACGCGGTCCGGGTGCGGCCGCCGCGGGAGCGGGCGCTGCCGGTGCCGGCGCTGCCGGTGTGGGCTGTGCTGCGACCGGCGCGGGAGCAGCCGGTGCTGGTGCCGGAGCCGCCGGAGCGGGCGCCGGTGCCGGAGCCGCCGGCTTCGGGCCGGGACGCGGTCCGCCGGGCTTCGGCGACGCCGCCTGGGGCTTTGCGGGTGCTGCCGCCGAATCGGCCGACGGGAAGGACTCCCGCAGCCGCCGTGCGACGGGCGCCTCCACTGTGGAGGACGCCGACTTCACGAACTCGCCCTGCTCCTTGAGCCGTGCGAGTAGTTCCTTACTGGTGACACCGAGTTCCTTTGCCAACTCGTGTACACGGGCCTTGCCTGCCACTGCTCTCCTCACTGATGAGGTCGAGCGCGGCTGGGCGCCCGCACGACCTCGGGTTAACTCCGATGGACGATCATCGTTGGTGCTTCACGGTGTGCTCATGAGTGTGTTTGCCTAACTCGTCTCAAGAGGTACTGCTCTGTTGTGGATGCGGCTCGATCACGAGATCTGCTCGATCTCCCGATCCAGTGCCGCCGTGTCCAGGGTTCCGGACACTCGCAGCGCTCTGCCGAATGCTCGGCGCTTCTCCGCCAGGCTCAGACAGTTCGGTTCGGGGTGCAACCACGCACCTCGTCCCGGGAGCCTGCGCCGAGGATCGGGCACCGCGGCCCAGCCCTCCGGCTGAACCTCGCGTGCGACGACCCGCAGCAGATCCGCGGCCAGCGCGCGTTTACGGCATCCGACGCACGTGCGCACCGGTTGACCGGTGCATTCGCGCGTCTCCGCCGAAAACTCATGCTGAGCCATCGACCACTCTACCGCTGTTGACAACAGTTACGTACATGCCGCCCCTAAACGCGCGTCGACGCAGGTCCGGACGGCGAGTCAGTCACCGGCGCGGCGTCGGATCGGATGTCGATCCGCCAGCCCGTCAAGCGTGCAGCCAGGCGGGCGTTTTGCCCCTCCTTGCCGATGGCCAGCGACAACTGGAAGTCGGGGACCACCACGCGCGCGGCGCGCGCGTCGGCGTCCACCACTGTGACGGACACAACCTTCGACGGCGACAGCGCGTTGCCCACGAACCGGGCCGGGTTGTCGTCGAAGTCGATGATGTCGATCTTCTCGCCGGCCAGTTCGCTCATCACGTTGCGCACCCGCTGGCCCATCGGGCCGATGCACGCGCCCTTGGCGTTGAGACCCTGGACCCGGGACGCGACGGCGATCTTGGTGCGGTGACCGGCCTCGCGCGCGACCGCGACGATCTCGACCGAGCCGTCCGCGATCTCGGGCACCTCGAGCGCGAAGAGCTTGCGCACGAGGTTCGGGTGGGTGCGCGAGAGGGTGATCTGCGGGCCGCGCTGGCCGCGGGTGACACCCACGACGTAGCACTTGATCCGCTCGCCGTGCTCGTAGGTCTCCCCCGGCACCTGCTCGGCCGCGGGCAGCACGCCCTCGGCTCCGTTGGCCTCGCTGCCGATCCGCACCACGACCATGCCGCGGGCGTTGGCACGGGTGTCGCGCTGGATGATGCCGCCGACGATCTCGCCCTCGTGGGTGGAGAACTCGCCGAAGCTCTTCTCGTGCTCGGCGTCCCGCAGTCTCTGCAGGATCACCTGCCGGGCCGTGGTCGCGGCGATCCGGCCGAAGCCCTCGGGGGTGTCGTCCCACTCCTCACCGACGATGTTGCCGTCGGAGTCGACCTCGCGGGCCATCACCCGGACGATGCCGCTCTTGGTGTCCACGTCGATGCGGGCGTGGGACTGGTGCCCCTCGGTGTGCCGGTAGGCGGTGAGCAGCGCGGTCTGGATGGTCTCGATGATCGTGCCGACCGAGATCCCCTTGTCTTCCTCAATGGCGCGCAGCGCGGCAATGTCGATATTCACTTGTCTACCCTTCTACCTGAAATTCGTCGTCTGTCTCGTCTGTCTCGTCCGCGCCTGCGGTCAGGTCCACCGCGTCGTCGACGTCGGTGGGCAGGACCCGACCCTCGGCCACCCCGCCCGCGAGTTCGAGCTCGGCCGGGTTGGGCTTCGAAAACTCCACCTGCACTACCGCTTTCACCACATCGGCGAGGGCGATCTCCCGCACCGTCGGTCCACCCTTGCCGGGCAGCACCAGCGCGACGACGCCGTCGCCGAGGGCACCCACCCGGCCGGTCAGCTGCTCGTCGGCGAACTGGACCGCCACCTTGCGGCCGCGCGCGCGACGCCAGTGCCGGGGTTCGGTGAGCGGGCGGTCGACACCGGGCGAGGTGACCTCGAGCGTGTACGGGGTCTCGCCGAACTCGGTTGCGGCGTCGAACGCGTCGGAGATCACCCGGCTCAGCTCGGCGACCGCGTCCAACTCGAGGCCGGCATCGCCGTCCACCATCACGCGGACCACGCTGTGCTTGCCGGCCTGGGTGACGGTGACGTCCTCCAGGTCGTATCCCTGTCGGTCTACAAGACCGGAGAGGAGTTCGACCACCCTCTCCTTTGACGGAACCGGCATCAGTGGAACTCCTCGTTCAGTTGTGTTCGGATCACAAGTCTTCGGCGCGAAGACTAAGGATATCGTGCATTTGACCCTCCGGTGACCAGCCTGGGTTCGGATGCCCGACAGCACACCTGACAGGATGGGTCCGTGCCTGCAGCCCTCATCAGCCCCGCGCTCTCACGACGCGGCGCCTTCCGGGTGGCCGGCGCCGCGGCCCTCGGCCTCGCCGCCCTCGGCGCCACCGCCGGATGCGCCGGTTCCGGTTCGAACGACGAGGCCCGGGAACCGGACCCCCTGCTCGTCCCGCTGGCCGCGGCCAGACGGGACGCGGCCGCGGCCACCGCCGCCGCGGCCCTGGCACCCGACCGGGCCGGGGCCCTGACCGTCGTCGCGAACGAACGCACCGCCCACGCCGACGCGCTGTCCGCCGAGATCCTCCGGGCCGCCGGCAGCGAGGCCACCGCGACCACCACCGCGGCGCCGAGCACCACCGCCGCCTCGGCGCCCCCGGCAGTGGACGACGTCCGCGCCGGCCTGGCCGATTCGCAGCGCGGCGCGGCCGCTCTGGCGCGGCGCCTGGACGGCTACCGGGCCGGACTCCTCGGCTCCATCAGCGCGGCCGTGGCCGTGCAGCAGGCGGTGTTGCTGCCATGACCTCCCCCACCACCTCGCTCGGGCCCGAGCAGCAGGCCCTGGTCGACGCCCTGCGCGCCGAGCACGCCGCCGTGTTCGCCTACGGGATCGTCGCGGCCTTCTCCAACCCCGCGCGGATAGGACAGATCTCGGCGGACGCCGCATCGCACCGGGCCCGGCGCGATGCCACCGTCGACGCGCTCGTCGCGGCGAGCGTGACCCCGCCTGGCGCCGAGCCCGGGTACACCATCCCGTTCCCGGTCACCGACCCGACCACCGCGGTCCAGCTCGCCGCCCGGGTGGAGGGTGACGCCGCGGTCGCGTGGCGGTCGGTGATCGAACGCGCACAGTCCGAGCACACCCGGGGCGTCGCGGTCGACGCCCTCACCGAAACCGCTCTGCGCCTTGCGAACTGGCAGGCGGTTCTCGGCGTCACACCGCCGACCACGGCGTTCCCCGGTCAGCCCGGCTAGGGCATTGTGTGGCGTCGCCGTGCGCCAGTCACCGCCCTCCCACCGTCACCGCGAGTATGCGGTCGTCGCCGATCCCGGGGGAACCGCGCCCGTCTCGGTTGGAGGTGGTCACCCACAGGCGGCCGTCGGGCGCGAACGCCACGGTGCGCATCCGGCCGTACTCGCCGACGAAGAAGTCGCGCGGTTCGGCGGCGGTGCCGGTGGTGACGTCGATGCGCCAGAGCCGTTGCCCGCGCAGCGCCGCCATCCACAGACGGCCTTGCGCGTAGGCCAACCCCGACGGCGACGCCTCGGAGACACCCCAGGTCAGCTGGGGATCTGTGTACGGTTCGCGACCGCCGACTCCTTCTGTCGCGGGCCATCCGTAGTTGCCGCCGGGTTGGATGCGATTGAGTTCGTCGGATCGACTCGAGCCGAACTCGCTGGCCCAAAGCGTCCCGTGGTCGTCGAAGGCGAGGCCCTGCACATTGCGGTGGCCCAGGCTCCAGACCGGCGAGGTCGGGGTCGGGTTGCCCGGCGCGGGTCGACCGTCGGTGGTGATACGAAGTATCTTGCCGCCCAACGAATCCGGTTCCTGCGCGAGGTCCCGATCCCCGGCTTCGCCGGTGGACACGTAGAGGTATCCGTCCGGCCCGAAGGCGAGACGTCCGCCGTCGTGGATGGACCCGGCGGGGATGCCGTCGAGGATGACATCGAGCGCGCCGAGTCCCCCGTCGTGGAGTGTGGTGCGTACGACCCTGTTGTCGGTGCTCGTGGTGAAGTAGAAGTACACGAACCGGTCGGTGTCGAAGGTCGGCGAAACGGCGACGCCGAGCAGACCCGCCTCGCCCCGCGGCGCTGCCGGGTCGATCGTTCCGACCACCGTCGTCCGGCCGTCACGAACAGCGAGGACTCGGCGCGTGTCTCGTTCGGTGACGATCGCCGTTGTGTCGGGGAGGAACGCGAGTCCCCACGGGGTCTCGAGTCCCTCGGCGATCGTGTCCACGACGGTCGGGGCCTGCGAATCCTGGGCCGGCGCCTCGGCGTTCGTCGCCTGGGCCGAAGTGGCGCCCCCGGTTGTGCCGGGGTTGCCGGAGACGCAACCGGTCAGACCGAGGAGAAGGACCAGCACGACGAGCACTCTCACGCCGGTCACCTGCCTTCCGTCACTTCCATGCTCACGCTGGGAGACGCGCGAACGGTAGACCTGACGCCACGGACCCATCATATGAGTCACGGTCGACCCGTGAGCGGCCCTTCGTACTGCCTCTACACCGACTGCTCCTTGCGGCTCGGCATCGCCAGCGCCGCCACGATCGCGACGACGACGGAGGCCGCGCCTACCAGCAGCGCGGGCTGCAGGCCGTCCGCGTAGCCCGCCGGGGTGAGGCTGCCGCCCTTGCCGAGGAACACCGCGGTCAGCACCGCGACACCGAGCGCGACGCCGACCTCGCGGATCGTCGAGTTCACGGAACTTGCTGTGGCGTGGTCGACCTCGGCCATGTCGATGAGAACCGCGGTGGCACTGGGAGCGAAGGTCAGGCCCATCCCGATGCCCGCCATCGCGAGCGCCGGCACCATCGCCCCGTAGCTGGTGCCGGGTTCGAGGATCATCGCCATCCACACCAGCGACGCCGCCTGCAGGGTCAGACCGGAGACCAGCAGCGGACGCAGCCCGACCCGCGGCGCCAGGATGCCGGCGATCGGCGCCACCACCATCGGTGCGGCGGTCCACGGCAGGGTGCGCAGGCCGGCCTGGAACGGCGTGTAGCCCATCACGATCTGCAGGTACTGGGCGAGCAGGAACACCGCACCGAACATCCCGAGCGTGAAGGCGAGGCCGATCACGTTGGCGACCGAGAAGCTGCGGGAGCGGAACAGTCGCATCGGCATCACCGGGTTCGGGGTGCGCAGCTCGTGGATCACGAAGCCGGTCAGGGCGAGTGCCGACGCGGCGAGCGAACCGAGGACCATCGCCGAGGTCCAGCCGTCGTCGTTGCCGTGCACGATCGCCCACACCCCGAGGAACACGCCGGCCCCGGCCAGTGCCACACCGAGCAGGTCCATCGGCGCACGCCGACCGCGGGACTCCCCCAGCGCGTAGAGCGCCAGCGGCACCGCGACCAGGGCCACCGGCACGTTGAGCCAGAAGATCGCCTGCCACGAGACGCCGTCGACAACGGCGCCGCCGATCACCGGGCCGAGCGCGACCCCGAGTCCGGAGACACCACCCCAGACGCCGATGGCGAGCGCGCGCTTCGCGGCCGGAACGGCGCCGGCCAGCAGGGTGAGCGAGAGCGGCATGATCGCGGCCGCACCGACGCCCTGGACGGCCCGCGCCGCGATCAACATCGCGGGGGTCGTCGACAGCGCAGACGCGATCGAGGCCGCGGTGAACAGCGCGATGCCGTAGAGGAAGACGCGGCGCCGGCCCCAGCGGTCGCCGAGGCCGGCCGCGGCGAGCATCAGGGTGGCGAACGCGAGGGTGTAGGCGTTCATGAACCACTGCAGCTGACCCACCGTGGCCTGCAGGTTCTGCTGGATCACCGGGAGCGCGCTGGTCATGACGAGGTTGTCGAGGGTTGCCATGAACATCGGCAGCGAGGCCGCGATCAGGGCCAACCAGATCGGGACCGTCCGACGCGCGGACGACGGTTGCGGCTCGACGAGGACGTCGAGTTGATCGGAGACTGTGGTCATCACTGTTCCTCGGAGATGAGGGCTCCGGATCCGGAGTCGTTTGTAAGCATCGAATGATTACTTGATTCGTCCGACGCTAGTTATCAAGTGATAACCTGTCAATATGTCTGCACCCACGAATTCCCCGCGGCCTACCCGGATGAGCGCACCGGAACGTCGGGAGCTCGTCCTGGCCGCGGCGTCGCGGGCGTTCGCGCGCGGCGGGTACGCGGGCACCAGCACCGACGCGGTGGCCAAGGAGGCCGGGGTCTCCCAGCCCTACGTGGTGCGCATGTTCGGCACCAAGGCGGAACTGTTCCGCGAGGTGCTCGCACGGGCGCTGACCAGGATCGTCGAGACCTTCGACGCGGAACTCGACCGGCTGACGATCGACCCGGACAGCGAGGAGTTCTGGGCCCAGCTCGGCGCCGCCTACGCCGGGCTGATCGCCGACCAGGACCTGCTGCTGGTGATGATGCACGGATTCTCGGCGGGCGGCACCCCGGAGATCGGCGCCCAGGCGCGGTCCACGATGTCCGCGATCTACACCCAGATCCGCACCCGCACCGGCTGCACCCCGGAGAAGGCGCGTGAGTTCATCGCCCAGGGCATGCTGATCAACACGATGCTCGCGATGCGGGCGCCGGAGCACTTCGACGAGGACCCCGCACTCGCGGAACTGTCGGCCTGCGTGTTCGGCGGCACCCTCGACGCCGCGTTGGCCGACGGAATTCACCTGCAGGACACATGACCTGGCCCGCAGACGGCGAAGGAAGCCAGTGCAACCTACAGGCAACCGCACAGCTCGCCTGGATTATTCACGGCCCAGATCAGAGTGTCGAAATGACGGAGAAACAACCGCCGCCGGGTAGTGGAACCCAGCGTCCCCCGCAGGCGACCTGCGGCGTGACTGCCTACCCTCCACCCGAGAAGACGAGATCAGCTCACGACCACAGGACTCCTCGGGACGGCTCGGCCACCCGTGAAAATCGAGGCAGGTCAAGGCACGAAACCCCAGTGGTGACGGTGTCGGCGAGTTTTCAGGCTGGTGCGATCGGCCATTGAAAATAGCGGGTGATCACAGAGCCGGAGGGATTATCTTCTGGGCTGAAGGCGATGTAGGACGAGCCTTCTAATTGGATGTCGAAACGCACCTCGAGGTCGATGATCAGCGGCCGGTCAGCGCGTGGCAACCCGAATTGCAAGGCGGGCATCGGCTGATACCCGGGAAGCGGCTCGGTATGCCCGTAGCCGGTGCCGTCGAGGTCGATCAATTGGCGCGATGAGGTGTTCTCACCGCACAGACGCCAGGTGCCGATGTCGTCAACGAACTGGATGGCCGCCTGGCGGAGGAAGAGCCTGCATTTGGACCATTTGTCGTCGCAGGCCCACGGGCAGTGCTGCAAGTTCGCCCACCCGTAGACGTTGCCGAATAGCTCCACGTATGGCGCGGAATAGTAGCGTCCAGACGCGGAGGGCCCGCGTCGCTCGGGCTGCAGCTCGAATGTCGCCCACGAACCGACCGAAAATGAGATCAGATTGTCGCCGCTGTAGTCGCGGTGTCCGTAGAAGTGCAGTCCGTCGGACTGGTCGTCCGCCTGAATACCGCCCGCCCAGAACCAATTCGTTCTCGCCCACCACATGACGTTGTCGATCGCGCGCGGCGCAGGATCAAGATCGGTCAGCGGCAGATCGAGAGTCGGCAACGGGCTGCCAGTGATTCGTTCCGTGAAGCCTCGCAACGCACTCCGGATTCTGTCGTCAGGGACTTGGTCGGTCTCGTCGCCGTCGGAAGAGAGTAGCCTTCGCTCCTCAGCTGTCACCTTGGTCGACGTAGCCAGTTCGTGACCACGGCCGAGCGCAGCCATCCGACTGGCTCGGTCCTCGTCGAGTGCGCTGATGACATACGCAGGAAGCTCGTGTTCGGGATTCGTACGCACTGTGCTGATTTGATCGGTTACAGATGACATCGAATTCCTCCAGAATTTTGAACCAAATTCGCCGTAAGTCCAGCCTGTATCAGTCCGGCTGAGGCCTGCGAGTAGTCGGCGACCCGAGTTTCGGAGGGCTGAGCGCGAAGCACACATATCCCCGCCAAGATGGGCTGATTCATCCACCAACTCCAGCCACACGCCGAAACCGGACCGGTTGCTGCGGGCCGCTTGGCGGCCTCCTCAAGCCTTAAGGAGAGGCCCGGCAGCCTGGCAACCCCCAGCAGCCATCATGACGCGGGACCAGTGGCAAAAACTCTCCAGCCGAAGAAAAGGACTGGTTGGTCGATACCTGATTGTTCTCTCTCCCGCCCGCGATGTCACTGCTGATTCGCATCTCTAACCACAATCAAGCGTTACGGAACACAGCCCTTGTCATCAGAAGAAACCAGACACCAAATCCCACCCTCGGAGATGATTACCGGGGGACACCGCTTCAGTCGCGCCGACCCGCAGTCGCGGACAGGGTGCAGCGCCCGGGTTATCGCGCTGAGCTCCTGCGGTTGACTGGATCACCTTTGAACCTGCGTGTCCAGTGTCCGGGCCGACTGGCGCAAGGTCCGTCGTGAAGTGCTTGCACTTGACGGCCTCGGGGTTGGTGTTCTCCTTGCAAGATGCGCAGACTCCGCCGTGTGGCAGGTTCTGTGGCGTGATCATGGATTGGCAGTGCTTGCAGCGGAGTGCGTCAGCCTTCACTGTCCTTGCAGAATGGGCACTGAGTTGTCCCGGATTCGTGATCAGACATCGAATAGCCTCCCCACACACCGGCGAGCTCACATCGTGGATCAAGACTCACCTTGGCACGCGGCGCTCACTGCCGCGCCGGCATCGACGCCGGCGGGCCCTCAGTCCCCGACGACCGCGATCGCGAACCCGTCCCATCCCTTCGACCCGACGGTCTGCAACGCCGTCGCGTCCAGTCGCGCTTCTGCCGCCATCAGCGCGAGCATTTCCCGGCACGGGCCTGCGTGTTGGCGGTCGCCGGGGCGCCGACCGCGCCCCGGCGCACCACGTTGTCCACCACGATCACCGTGCCGGGGTGCGCCAGCCGCACCACCCAGCGCACGTATTCGGGGTTGCTCTCCCTGTCAGCGTCGATGAACACCAGGTCGAACGGCTCCTCTGCCTCGAGAGTCGGCAACGAGTCCAGCGCCGCGCCGACGATCACCCGCACCCCGGTCCCAACACTGGCACGGTCGAGATTCGCCCGGGCCACGGCCGCATGCCCGGGGGCGACTCGAGGCTCACCACCACGCCGCCGTCGCCGACCTACCTGGGCAGCCAGATCGTGCTGCACCCGCCGAGGGTCCCGATCCCCAGAACCGTTCGAGCGCCACACATTCGAGCCAGCAAGGCCAGGAACTTGCCCTGGTTGGACGCACCGTCGATGCGAGGCAGGCCTGCCGCATGATTCGCCTCAAGCGCCGCGTCCTGTGCGGTCGGCGCCGATCAGCGTCTCGACCAGGTATTCGTCGCCCGTGCCCCAGCCCAAGCCGTCGCCGCGGCCGTCGTGTTCGGCGTCCATGCCCTGCAGAGTGCGCCCGCTCCATCCGGCAGTTGCCAGCAGTCACCGCCCGCTGATTGGGAGGACCCGCTGCGAGTGTGACGGCGCACACCCTAGGGTCTCCTCACACGCAACAACAGCCACAGACGGGACGCATCTTGGACCTCGCGCAGCGGATCGACAACCTCGAACAGGTCGAGGCGATCAAGAAACTCAAGTACGGGTACTGGCGGGCCTGCGACGCCAAGGACCCGGTCGCCTTCCGGGCCAGCTTCGTGCGCACCGGCGCCGACATCGACTACGGCCGTCTCGGCGCGTTCCAGGACGCCGACCCGATGACGGAGATCTTCACCAAGGTCGCGCTGGCCAAGGTCGACGGCGAGCACGTCATCTACGACATGCACCACGGCATGCACCCGGAGATCACCGTGACCGGCGAGCACACCGCCACCGGTCGCTGGACCCTGCGGTTCCGGCAGGTGAACCTGCTCGACCGCACCGAGACGCTGACCACCGGCGAGTACGACGACGAGTACCTGCTCGAGGACGGCGAGTGGAAGATGTCCAAGTGCCACTTCACGGCGACCTGGTCGATCCAGCAGCCGCTGGCCGCGGACGCGGTCGTCACCGGCAACTTCCCCGCGGCGACGCCGCAGTCGCCCGAGAACACGGTGGTGGACCGATGAGCGAACGCAAGGTCGCCCTCGTCACCGGCGCCAGCCGCAGCGTCGGCAAGGGCGTCGCCCTGGCACTCGGATCGGACGGCTGGACCGTCTACGTCACCTCCCGCGGCGAGGTGGGCACCGGCGGGCCACTCGACGCCACCGTCGGCGAGATCGACGCGCGCGGCGGCAAGGGCGTCGCGGTGCAGTGCGACCACACCGACGACGCCCAGATCCAGCAGCTGTTCGCCCGGATCGCCGAGGAGCAGGACGGCCGGCTGGACCTGCTGGTCAACAACGCCTGGGCGGGCCCGTCCGACGGGTACGCCGGATTCTCGCAGCCGTTCTGGAAGCGCCCGATCAGCGACTGGGATTCGCTGATCGGGATCGGCCTGCGCGCGCACTACGTCGCCAGCGTCGAGGCCGCGAAGCTGATGGTGCCGCGCGGCAGCGGGCTGATCGGCAACATCTCGTCCTTCGGCACCCGCGGGTACCTGCACTCGGTGCTGTACGGGATGTCCAAGGCGGGGCTGGACAAGATGGCGGCGGACATGGCCGTCGAGCTCAAGGGCACCGGGGTCAGCGCGTTGTCCTTCTGGCCCGGCCTGGTCCGCAACGAGGCGATGGTCGCGAGCGGCATGAAGAGCTTCGAGGGGTTCTCCCTCGCGGACGCCGAGACCCCCGAGTTCATCGGGCGGGTGATCGTCGCGCTGGCCAACGACCCGAACGTCGGCGAGCGCAGCGGACACACCCAGATCGTGGCGGAGACCGCGCTGGAGTACGGCATCACCGACGTCGACGGCAACCAGCCGGCCTCGCACCGGGCGGCGTTCGGCGGCGGCGCGCTGTACTGACCGCGCCCCACCCGCCGGCGCCGCTCACAGGTCGCGTCTCCCGGCCCCGCCCTTGCCCGACGGCGGGGCCGGGAGGCACGATTGACCCGTGCCCTCGGAGGTGCCCATGGACAGACCCGCTGAGTCTCGGCTGGTCTACGCCGGTCCCGACGGCAGTCGGCACCTGCTGGACCTGTCGCCCGACCTGCCCCGCCTCACCGTCGGACGCGCCCCGACGTCGGGCCTGCGGCTCGGCGACGACGACGAGGTCTCCCGGCTACACGCGGTGATCGAATGCGTCGGCGCGCACTGGACGATCGTCGACGACGGACTCTCCCGCAACGGCACCTTCGTCAACGGTGACCGCATCGTCGGCCGGCGACGGCTCACCACCGGCGACAGCATCCGGATCGGTGGCACGGTGATGACCTACCAGGAGTTCGGTGGCGAACCGGTCGAGGCGACGATGGTGGCCGCCAACACACCCACCGCCCGGTCGCTGACGGAGACGCAGCGCGCGATCCTGACCGCGCTGTGCCGGCCCTACAAGCACGGCGCGATGTTCGCGAACCCGGCATCGAACCAGCAGATCGCCGCGGAACTCTTCCTCAGTGTCGACACAGTCAAGACGCACCTGCGCACCCTGTTCGGCAAGTTCGGGGTCGAGGACCTGCCGCAGAACCAGAAGCGGGTGCGGCTGGCCGAGCGGGCGATGCACAGCGGCATCATCAACGCCCGCGACCTCTGATCAACCGGTCGCCGTGGCCATGCCCCGGTCGGCCGCGCTCGACCCGACGGCCGCCGCGCCGACTCGCGCCACCAGCGCCGCGATCGCGCCCGCGACCTCCGCCGGGCGCTCGAGGATCACCGAGTGCCCGGCGCCCTCGATCCGCACCAGGTCGGCGGCCGGCAACCGGCTCGCCATCGCGGTCGAGTGCGAGAACGGCGTCAGCAGGTCCGCGCTGCCGCACACCACGACGGACGGGATGCCCGCCAACGTCGTCAGCGTCCCGGTCTCGTCGAATCCCGCGAACGACGCCAGGAAGCCGCACATCGTCGCCACCGAGGTGTCGTTCACCATCGCCGCTGCCACCGCGACTATGCGTGGGTCCACGCTGCGGTTTCCGACGGCCGCGATGCGGACGAGCGCGCCGCACAGGTTGTGACCCAGCCGCCGCGAGCCCTGGGCTATCCGCGGCGTCCACCGGACCGCCGCCTGCAGCACGGACAGCGCGGGGCCGCGCAGCAGCCGTCCGGGTCCGGTGTCGGCCAGCCCGCCCGCCGCCGTCGAGATCAGGGCGAGGCCCGCCAGTCGGTCGCCGACCAGCAGCGGGTTCTGCCGCGCGTAGGTCAGTGCGGTCATCCCGCCCATCGAGTGTCCGACGAGCACCACCGGCCCGTGCGGCGCGACCGCGGCGAGAACCGCGCCGAGGTCGCGGCCGAGTTGCTCGATCGTGTAGGCCGCCGCGGGGGCGTGACCGGACTCGCCGTGCCCCCGGTGGTCGTAGAAGACCATCCGCACCTCGTCGCCCCAGGAACCGGCCAACTGCTCCCGCAGGAACGACCACGACTCCGAGTGCAGGCAGTGCCCGTGCGCGAAGACTGCGGTGACCGGGGCGTCGGGACTGCCGTACTCGCGGACGGCGAGGGGAACGCCGTCGTCGGCAACGACCGTGACCCGACGCCCGCCCGTGAGGACTGTCTTCGACCTGGTGCCCTCGTTCGACATGGTGCCCTCCTCACGTACTTGCTGTATCGGTTCGGCGCCGCGGATCCTTACATCCGGATTGCTACTTCAGGGGCGGCAGTCCCGGGATACTCGGGCCGCTGCCGAGATTCACCCCGCCGGGGCCCGCGCCGATGCCGCCGACACCGATCGGTCCGACGTTGGCGCCGCCGATGGCGACATTGCCGTTCGAGCCGGGGGCACCTGTCACGCCGGGGGCGCCGTTGCCGGGGGCCGCGTTCTGCTGGCCCCCGAAGCCGAAGTCCGGGGTCTGAGCGGATGCGATGCCTGCGCCCGCGGAGAGCATGAGGAAGGCCGCAGCCGCTGCCATGGTGGTGCGTCGGGCGATTGTGTTGTCGAACATTTCTGGTCCCTTCGGAGTGTGGAGGGGGCCGGCACCGGCCTGGTGACGTGGTGCCGGCCCCTGGGTGGTCGGGTCGTGCCGGTGGATCAGCAGAAGATGAACGGGAAGCTGCAGCTCTCCTCGGTGGTCGTCGTGGTCGTGGTGTTGGTGGTGGTCGGGTTGTTCGTCCCGCCCGCGCCGCCGGCGCCACCGGCCCCGCCACCGCCACCGTTCGCGTCACCGGTGGTCGCGTTGCCGCTGTTCCCGCCGATCGCGCCGCCACCGTTTCCGGAGGACACGCCACCCTGGTTGCCGTTGCCGATGTTCACGCCGCCGATGGCCACGTTGCCGTTGCCGCCCGCACCACCGGTGGCGTTGCCACCGTTGCCGGTCTGGGCGTTACCCGACTGGGCGGATCCGCCCGCGCCACCGGGTGCGCCCGCACCGCCGTTCGCGTCAGCGGAGGCGATGCCCGCTCCGGCGGCCAGGGCGAAGGCGGCGATGGCTGCGGTAGCGAAAGCGCGCTTGATGGTGTTCGACATTG
>NZ_BCXG01000006.1 GCF_001894985.1 Rhodococcus tukisamuensis NBRC 100609
CTGAGCGTGGCTAGGTAGTGCCGCACGAGAGATGGAGTGCGCCGTCGGCAGACGGCCGTCGGCGCACTCCGTGGGTTCGATGTGCGGTACCGCGACATCATGGGCAGATGTCCAGATCGATCGGGTCGAGTGCCCAGAGCCTTCGAATCGTCCCGGTCATTCAGGTAGTACACGGCAATCACCAACGCCGCGTGGCGGCGAGGATCCGGAGATACCAGTGCGTCCATCGATACGTCGCGTTGCGACACCACTGACCGCGGCAGCGGCCGCCGCCGGTCTGATCATGCTGGGCGTGAGTCCGGCCTCGGCAGATCCGGGGTCGACCAGCAACCAGGGCTCGACCAGCAACCTCATCTACAAGAAGAGCGTGGTCGGGGGGACTGCCGGCGCCACCCTGCACCCCGGCGACACCGTGACCTACAAGAACGAGGTCATCCACAATGGCGGGGTCGAGCGTTACGTCACCAAGATCCGGGACATCCCGCCGGCCGGCTTCGTGTACCAGAGCGGCTCGGCGACCGGTACCGGTAGCGGTTCCTCCATCTCGCAGCAGGCCGACGGCAGCGTGTTGGCCACGTGCTCTGGTGGTTGCAGCTTCCTGGGCGGCGGATTCGTGGTCAAGAGTGGCCAGTCCCTGAATTACACGGTGACCTACAAGGTGCCGGCCGCCGCTCCTCTGGGTGTGTTCAACAGCGGCATGTTCTTCGACGTGTACACCTTTGGCAGTACACAGGGATTCAACCCGGCCAACGTGAACGTCGAGGTGGTCGCGCCGAACGTGGCCACCACGACAACGCTGTCGGCTCCCGCTCAGGCTGTCACCGGTACGCCGGTCGACCTGACGGCAAACGTCGGACCGGCCAACTCCGTCGGCACCGTGCAGTTCAAGGATGGTGGCGTGAACATCGGTTCGCCGGTTGCGGTTTCGGGTGGTGTGGCGACGTTGTCGCACACATTCGACACGGTCGGCTCGCACTCGATCACTGCGGCGTTCACTGCGGGCCCCGGATTTGTCAGCTCCACATCTACGGCTTCCGCGGTAACTGTTGCGGCTCCGGCTGTGGCGACCACGACGGATCTGGCGGTTCCCGCGGCTGCTGTCACCGGTACTGCGGTTGACCTGACCGCGACTGTCGGTCCGGCCAACTCGGTGGGCACGGTGCAGTTCAAGGACGGTGGCGTGAACATCGGTGCGCCGGTTGCGGTTTCGGGTGGCACTGCGACTCTGTCGCACACGTTCGACACGGTCGGGTCGCGCTCGATCACCGCTGAGTTCGTTGCGGGTGCCGGATTTGTCGGTTCGACGTCGGCGGCGCATGCGGTCGAGGTGTCGGCTCCGGCGGTGGCGACCACGACGGATCTGGCGGTTCCCGCGGCTGCTGTCACCGGTACTGCCGTTGACCTGACCGCGACTGTCGGTCCGGCCAACTCGGTGGGCACGGTGCAGTTCAAGGACGGTGGCGTCGACATCGGTGCGCCGGTTGCGGTTTCGGGTGGCACCGCGACTCTGTCGCACACATTCGACACCGTTGGTTCGCATTCGATCACCGCGGCGTTCACGGCTGGTGCGGGCTTCGTCGACTCGGTCTCTGCCGCGCAGGCGGTGGATGTTGCGGCTCCGGCGGTGGCCACCACGACGGATTTGGCGGTTCCTGCGTCTGCTGTCACCGGTACTGCGGTTGACCTGACCGCGACTGTCGGTCCTGCGGATGCGGTGGGCACCGTGCAGTTCAAGGACGGTGGCGTGAACATCGGTTCGCCGGTTGCGGTTTCGGGCGGCGTGGCGACGTTGTCGCACACGTTCGACACTGTTGCTTCGCATTCGATCACTGCTGAGTTCGTTGCGGGTGCCGGCTTTGTCGGTTCGACGTCGTCCGCGCACGCGGTCGAGGTATCCGCACCGATCGTGGAGACCAGCACCATCCTGTCGGCTCCGGCTGACGCCAAGACCGGCACGTCGGTCGATCTGACCGCGACCGTCACCCCGGCCACGGCCACGGGTTCGGTTCAGTTCAAGGACGGTGGCGTCGACATCGGTGCGCCGGTTGCGGTTTCGGGTGGCACTGCGACCCTGGCCCACACGTTCGACACTGTTGCTTCGCATTCGATCACCGCTGAGTTCGTTGCGGGTGCCGGCTTCAGCGGGTCCACCTCGGCGGCTTCGGTCGTAGACGTGACCGCTCCGGCCGCGGACACCACTACCGTCCTGTCGGCTCCGGTCGACGCCAAGACCGGCACGTCGGTCGATCTGACCGCGACTGTCACCCCGGCCACGGCCACGGGTTCGGTTCAGTTCAAGGACGGTGGCGTCGACATCGGTGCGCCGGTTGCGGTTTCGGGTGGCACTGCGACCCTGGCCCACACGTTCGACACTGTTGCCCAGCACAGCATCACCGCGGTCTTCAGCGGCGGTGCGGGCTTCAACGACTCGACATCCACGGCATCGGTCGTCGACGTGACCGCCCCGGCGGCGAATGACGTGGAGACCTCCACCACGCTCGACACGATCGGCAGCGTCGCGAAGGGCGACACGGTCGAGCTCAAGGCGACGGTCAACCCGGCCACCGCCAACGGCACCGTGCAGTTCAAGGTCGCCGGTGTGGCGGTCGGTTCCCCGGTCGCTGTCGTCGACGGCGTGGCGACCGCGTCGCACACCTTCGCCGATGCGGGCACCTTCGCTGTCACGGCGGAGTTCGTCGGTGCGGAGGGCTTCACCAATTCGGCCGCAGCGCCGCAGTCGGTGACCGTTCCGGGCGTCACCGATCCCGGTGACGGGACGGGCAGCACCGGCAGCCTGGACGGACTGGGCAGCCTCACCAGCATCTTCGGGTCCTGATCCGCGGGTGATCCGGGCGAAGTAGTACCGGCACCGAAGATGGAGTGCGCCGTCGACACACAGTCGGCGGCGCACTCCGGCGTGTACGGAGGCGAGCGGGGGCTAGACGCCGGCGGTCAGTGCGACGGCGAGGGGAACGACCGTCAGGAAGCACAGGGCGGCGACGAACAGCGCGATGACGCCGACGCGGTTCCAGCCTCCTCGGGCCCCGCTGGCAGCGGTAACCATCAGGACGAACCCGATGCAGACGGAACCAATTGTGACGATCACGGACATGTCCAGCATGTGGTGGATTCTGCCCGGTCGGCCCCGGTGCTCGACGTCCGGCCGCCCCTTCCAGCCGCCCCGGCCGGATGACAGTTCGGTCCGCCAGGCGAATGTCATATCTCTGAGGTAACTTCCCCTTACCGTTTGTGCATCATTTGGGTACGTCCGACGGCAGAATGGCACACGCCGCAGCCTGGATTCGGATATGAGTGAGGGGTCAGCTCCAATGCGCCTGAAGAAGATCGTTGCCGTCGCCGCTGCCTCCGCGGCCGCCGCCGGAATGTTGGCATCCGGTGCGGTGGCGCAAGCCGCACCCCAGGGCGAGTGCCCCACGATGTACGTCGTTGCCATTCCCGGAACGTGGGAGACCTCGACCGCGGCGGACCGGGCCCCGACACCGGGCATGTTGGCCGGGGTCACCGACCGACTCCGCGGGACGGACATCCGCACCGACTACGTCACCTATGCGGCCACGGCCTTCCCTTGGGAGGGGGATGTGTACGGCGCGTCGAAGAAGCAGGCCCACGACAACGCGCGCGGCATGCTCGAGGCGATGCAGCAGCGTTGTGGGGACACCAAGTTCGGGATCATCGGTTACAGCCAGGGTGCGGACGCCGCGGGTGATCTGGCCTCCGAGATCGGCACCGGCACGAGCACCATCCGCCCGGAGAAGGTCGCGGCCGTCGGCCTGCTGTCCGACCCGCGACGCTCCGCGAGCGACGCCCTGATCGGCCCCCGAGTGCCCGGCGACGGCGCCGGTGGCGCGCGGATCGGCGGCTTCGGTTGGATCAGTGACCGGACGGTGACCTTCTGCGCCGAGGGCGACCTGTACTGCTCCACGGAGGACGACGACTACGTGACCCGGCTGGCGGGCTTCGCCGCTCAGAACTCCGACGCGGGGTCCTCGGACACCCCGCGGTCAGGTGCCGAGGCCCGCGAAATCTGGAACGACCTGAACATGGCCGGCGGCATCCCCGCGCTGCAGGGCCAGTTGACCGATGACGCCAACGAGAAGCGGGTCGCGCAGCTCGCCCAGTTCTACGGGTCGGGCGCACACCAGACCTACCAGGGCTATGCCGTCGACAGTGCCGGCAACACGCCGGCCACCTGGCTCGCGACCTGGCTGCGGGACAAGGCCGCCTGACCCGCGGGGTCGGCTGCGGTCGGAATTCCGCAGCCGACAGCGGTGTCGATAGTCGAGACACCCAGCCCCGGTGCTGGATACGGTTGCTCGCGCTGCCGCGCGGCGGCCGTCAAGAAGGGAACACCAGATGTCTGATCTCCACGTAGTTGCCACGATCGTCGCGAAGGCCGGTTCCGAGGACGAGGTGCGGTCGGCGCTGTCGTCGCTGGCCGCGGCCAGCCGAGAGGAGGCCGGCTGCGTCTCCTACGACCTCTTCGAGTCCGCAGGTGCGCCCGGCACCTTCGTCACCGTCGAGATCTGGGCTGATCAGCAGGCGCTGCAGGCGCACGTGACGTCGCCGCACTTCACTGCCGCGGCCGGTTCGTTCGGTGCGCACCTCGCCGGTGCCCCGCAGATCCACACCTTGACGCCGGTCGCCTAGCCGAAAGGGCACCGTCCGGGGTGCTGATCTACTAGCGTGATCCCGCTCGGCCCGTTGCTCACCGGGTGGGCGCCGAGCGGGGCACGCGTCTGTGGCCGGACAGGGCCACATGACCGGGAGCGAGGAGGATCGCCGCCATGCGACTGTCAGGTGACTCGGCCTCGGCCGCCCGCGATCTGGTGCTGGCGCTGGCCTCGGTGATGGAGGTGCGGAGCGAGGAACTCCAGGCGCGGGTGATCGACCGGCTGACCTCCGAGATGGAAGAGGCGCGAGATCCGCTGATCGCGTCGATGCAGGCCGCCGCCACCATGGAGTCGATGGCGTCGATCCGCGAGATCCTGCAGGGCAGGTTGGAGGCTGGGCGCACCGATGCACCGGCGGCCGCGCTCGAGCACGTGCGGCGGCTCGCCCAGCGCGGTGTCGCCCCGTCCGCGTTGGAGCGGGCCAACCGGCTGTCCTCCGACACCGTGATGCGGTGGTGCTTCGAGCAGATGGAACTGCTCACCGATGACGCGGCGGTGATCGCCCAGGCCGCGGTGCTGATCATGACCGACTCCGCCGGCTACGCGGATCGGGTGGCTCACCAGTTGGCGAGCGCCTTCGAGTCCGAGCGTGAATTGTGGCAGCGCAGCAGTAACGCCGCCCGTGAGAGCTGTATCGGGCAGCTCCTCGCGGGCCGGGAGGTCGACGTGCACACCGCCGAACTCACCCTCGGGTACCGGCTGTCGCAGCGGCATCTGGCCATCGCGGTGTGGACCGCCGAGACGCAGTCCCGCGACGACCAGATGAAGTTTCTCGAGCGTTCGGTGGGCGCCCTCGCGGAGCGGCTCGGATGCGCCGGCCCACCGCTGGTCCTGCCCCGCGCCGACAACGAGGTGTGGGCATGGTTGCCCGTCGGGCCGTCGGCCGACATCTCGGTGATCGGATCGGTCGTGGCGGGCTGGGAGCGACTGGTCAAGGTCGCGGTCGGGGCGCCGGCGGACGGTGTGACCGGATTCCGGCGCACCCACCAGCAGGCGATGTCCGCGCAGGTGGTGGCCCAGAACTCGGCGCGCCCCGGCCCGCTTGTCGTCTCCAGTACGGATGTCGGGCCGATCGCCCTGATGTGTGCGGACATGCCGGCCGCGCGAAGTTGGGTGCGCGACGTGCTCGGCCCGCTGGCCGTGGAGGATGTCGCGAGCGAGCGCCTGCGCGAGACGATCCGCGTGTTCCTGGCCAACGGTTCGAGCTACACCGCGACAGCGGACCAGCTGAACATGCACAAGAACTCGGTGGTGTACCGGCTCCGCAAGGCGGAGGACCAGCTCGGACACAAGCTCCGCGACGGCCGCCTCGACCTCGAGGTCGCGTTGGCTCTGTGCCATTGGCTCGGCGCGGCGGTGCTCGGGGCGGGTCCGGACGGGCCCGCCCCGGCGCGGATGGCTAGTGGGCGGCACTCGCCGGTTCCGGCGTCGCCGTCCTGATGAAGTAGGCGACCTCCTCGATCGCCCGCTGCGCTTCCGGCACCAGGTCGGCCGCCGCCTGGAACACGTGCACCTGGTGGCGCCACACCTGGAGCTCGCAGGGCACGCCCGCCTCGGCGAGACGATCGGCCATCAGTTCGGAATCCGGCAGCAGCAGTTCGTGCGACCCGACCTGGATCAGCACCGGCGGCAGGCCCCGCAGGTCGCTGTCGACCGGGCACAGGCGCAATCGGTCGCGGCTCGACGCCGACCGGGAGTCGCGCAGGCCGGAGATCCGGGCGAGTTCGTCGAGCGCATTGCTCGGGAGCATGGCGTCGCGACCGGCATTGCGGTGTCCGGTCTTGCGGGCGGGGTCCATCTCGGTCAGCGGTGAGAGCGCCACGATGCCGGCCGGACCGGGCAGGCCCTGTGCGCGGATCGCGAGCGGGACCATGAAGGACAGGTAGCCGCCCGCCGAGTCCCCGGCGATCACGATCTGGTCGGGCCGGTAACCCTTGGCCAGCAGCCAGCGGTAGCCGTCGACCCCGTCGTCGACGGCATCGCTGATGCTGTGGTCGGGGAGCATGCGGTAGTCGACCATCAGCACGGGCGCCTGCGCGGCGGCCGAGATCCGCGAGACCAGACGCTGGTGGGTGCCGACCCCGCAGAACATGAATCCGCCACCGTGCAGGTAGAGGACGACGCGGTCGTCGTCGGCGCCGTCCGCTCGGAGCCACTGCGCGTTGCAGTGGTCGAGCAGGATGGTGTGGCTGCGGGTCCCCTCGATCGGTGGGTGGACCCGGGCGCTCACGTCGTCGAGGAACTTCATCGGCCAGGGCAGGGCCGACGCCTTCGCCCACATCGAGATGACCGGGCGGACCGTCATCCGCAACGTGTGGGCCAACAGGTGCGACTGCACGCTGGTGCTGCGGATGTCCTGGCGGTCCACCGTCGTCGGGAGGTGGCCCGGGAAGGGCGTCGCGGCGCCACCCATGAACGGCACTGCCGCCGCCCCGAACTCGCGGTTGCCGACATTGACAAATTCCACAACTTCATTGCTGGTCACGTGGGACATCCTTGGACTTCGCAGGGAACGCGATCGTCATCGGTGCGCATGGTGCGTTGTCGATTTGCGCGGTCGTTATGTGATGGCGGTCACTGGCATTCCCAAGGAGCGTAGGTCGGATCCCCAGGCCTGCCACCGGGCTGACCGCACGAGAATTCGCCCCGCGTCTGTACCGAGCGTCCAGTACGTGTGTACCGAGCGTCCAACTTCGGTACTTTTCGTCGTTTCCTGCCGGATTACGACGGCCGTCGCGAGGTCAGCAGGTCGCGCACGTGGCCGGTCTCGTTGACCGAGGCAGTTCGCGTACTGCCGTTGCGCGAGATCAGCACCCGCGTCACCGACGTGTAGTCGATCGGGAAGGTCAGCGGCCGTTCGAGCCCGAGCAGGTGCTGCAGGTACACGTTGATCACGCCGCCGTGCGCGAACACCGCGACGGTGTCCTCGTGGTGAGCGGCGTCGACGATGCGGCCGAACCCGGCCAGGACGCGGGCCCGGAAGGCCGGTTCGTCGACGAAGTCCGGTAGATGCCCCGCGAGAATCTGAGCGTAGGCATCCGGCGCGATGTCCTTGGCCTCGTGGATGGGGATGTAGTGCGAGCGACCGTGGTCGTACTCGGCGAGTCCCGGGTCGATGCCGACGGGCAGGCCGAGGGCCTCGGCCACCGGGGCCGCGGTGGCCAACGCGCGCCGCTGGGGGCTGCTGACCAGGGTGGAGACCTGGTACGGGGCGAGCGCCAGCGGCAGGCGCTTGGCCTGTTCGGTGCCCTCGGGCGTCAGCGCGGGGTCCGCGACGCCGTCGTCGGTGGCGAGGACACGTTCGGGCAGGGCATGTCGGACCAGGAGCAGTTGCACCAGGTCACCCTAGCCACATGGCGTTGAACGTTTCACGTGGAACCCTGTCCGTCGCTCCCATGCCGCGATCAGGGCCAGGTAGACGAGCCAGCCGGTGACCGCGACCAGTTGCAGGCGTTGGGCGTAGCCGAGCAGCCAGACCTCGTCCCCGCGGCCGTCCATGTCGATGGCGAAGAGTGTCCACGCGTTGCCGACCAGGTACGTCACCACCACCGCCAGCCCGCCCCAGCGGGTCCAGCGCGGCCAGTCGTAGCGGAAGGACGCGACGATGAAGGCGAACACCGAGACCGCGGCGGCGGTCGCGGCGATCGTGCTGGTCGAGGCGTGCAGGAAGCGGGACTCGTCGAGCAGGCCGGCCTGCTCGCGTGCCGCACAGGCGGCGCTGGCGTGGGCGGCGCAGTCCAGTGGCATCCGGGAGTCCAGGATCGTCGCGACGGCGAACACCCCGAGGCCGACCCAGCCGACTGTGGTCAGCGGCCGGCGCGGCCGCAGCCACAGCGCGAGCAGCGCCGCGGCGGTGAGCACGATGCCGGTCAGCAGGTCGCCGGTCCGGTAGAACAGGCCCCACGGCTGGTCCAGTGCGGCCAGTTCGCTGGCGTAGGCGCGGGACTGGTCGAGGTGCGAGCTCAGGAACCAGCCGAGCAGCCACGTCGAGTACAGCACCGGGCCGAGCGCCAGCAACGCCACCAGCAGCGTCCGCTCCCGGTGTCGCCCGTCGCGGTCGGTCGCCTCGACGGGTGACGCCGTGACACCGTCGGTCATTGGCGCGGCTTCGCCAGGGGGAACGCCAGGGTCTCGCGGATGCTGCCGCCGGTGATCAGCATGACGACGCGGTCCACGCCCATGCCGAGGCCGCCGGTCGGGGGCATCGCATGCTCGAGTGCCTGCAGGAAGTCCTCGTCCAGTTCCATGGCCTCCTCGTCGCCGCCCGCCGCCAGCATCGACTGCTCGGTGAGCCGTCGGCGTTGGTCCACCGGGTCGGTGAGCTCGCTGTAGGCGGTGCCGAGTTCGATGCCCCAGGCCACCAGGTCCCACTTCGCGGCGACGCCGGGGATCGTCGGGTGCGGCCGGGTCAGGGGCGACATCGAGGTGGGGAAGTTGGTGTAGAAGGTCGGGAACTCCGTGTGGTCCTCCACCAGGTGCTCGTACATCGCCTGCGCGACGGCACCGGCGTCGGTGCTCGGCTGGTGCGGGATCTGGTGTTCCTCGCACAGTCGGAGCAGTTCGCGGACCGGGGTGGCCGGGGTGACCGCGACGCCGAGCTTCTCGGTGACCGCGTCGTGCATGGTCTTGACGGGCCACTCTCCGGAGATGTCGACCTCGACCGGGGTGCCGTCGGGTCCGGGGCGCAGGATGACCTCCCGGCCGTGCGCGGCGACCGCGGCGGCCTGGATCAGCTCGCGGCACAGCACCATCATCTTCTCGTAGTCGCTGTGCGCCTCGTACGCCTCGAGGATCGTGAACTCCGGGTTGTGCTTGAAGTCGACGCCCTCGTTGCGGAACACCCGGCCGATCTCGAAGACCCGTTCCATGCCGGCCACGCAGAGCCGCTTGAGGTACAGCTCCGGGGCGATCCGCAGGTACAGGTCCAGGTGGTAGGCGTTGATGTGGGTGTGGAACGGCGCCGCGTTGGCCCCGCCGTGCACCTGCTGCAGGATCGGGGTCTCCACCTCCAGGTACTGCCGCTGCGACAGCGAGTCGCGCAGGGACTTCACCACCGCGCTGCGGGCGACGAGGAGGTCGCGGGCCTCCCGGTTGACGGCGATGTCGACGTAGCGCTGCCGCACCCGGGACTCCGGGTCGGACAGGCCCTTCCACTTGTCCGGCAACGGGTGCAGGCACTTGCCGTTCATCCGCCAGTCCGCGGCCAGCAGCGACAGCTCGCCCTTGCGGCTGCGGCCGACGGTCCCGCTCACCTCGATCAGGTCGCCGAGGTCGAACTCGGCGGTGAACGCGTCGAGCCGGTCGCCCACGGTGGTGCGGTCGAAGAGCACCTGGATGTCGCCGGACCAGTCCCGGACCACCGCGAACGCGACACCGCCGTACGAGCGGATCCGGATGATCCGCCCGGCCGCCCGAACCCTGGTGCCCTCCGGCGCACCGAGCGCCCCCGCGACGGTGTGGGTGGGTGGGTACGCGACCGGGTAGGCGTCGACACCCGCCGCGGTCAGCCGGTCCAGCTTGTCCATCCGCACCCGGACCTGCTCCGGCCGCCGGTGCCCGTTCTCGACGACCGTGCGGCCGCCGCTGCCGGCGCCGGTCGCGTTGGGCTCGTCGGGTGCGCTGCCGTCGGCGTGCAGCAGCCCCGTCGCCGTCAGCGCCGCGGGCACGGACTGGTGAGTTCCGGTGTGCTTGCTGATGTCTCGGCGGCCGAACCGGGGGAGGGTGACGAAGCCCTCCGCCACCGCGGAGGCCATGCCGACCTTCGGCAGCACCCGGTTGTCGGCGAAGCACAGGTATCGCGGTGCCCACTCCGGCTGGTACTTCACGTTGGAGCGGTACAGCGCCTCGAGCTGCCACCACTTGGAGAAGAAGAGCAGCACCGAGCGCCACACCCGCAGCACCGGACCGGCGCCGATCCGGGCGCCCTCCTCGAACACCGACCGGAACACCGCGAAGTTCAGCGAGATCCGGGTGATCCCGAACTTGTCGGCACCGGTCGCCAGTTCGGTGACCATGAACTCCATGACGCCGTTGGGGGACTGGGGGTTTCGGCGCATCAGGTCCAGTGAGGCGCCGGTGGTGCCCCACGGCACCAGCGACAGCATGCCCACCACGGTCTCCTCGGCGCCGTCGACCGCGGGGTCGGCCGGGGCGACGGCCTCCACCAGCAGGCAGTCGCCGTCGGTGGGGTCGCCGAGCCGGCCGAGGGCCATCGAGAACCCGCGCTCGGTCTCGGTGTCGCGCCAGGCGTCGGCGCGGGCGATCACCTTCGCCATGTCCTCCGGCGGGATGTCTCGGTGCCGACGGATCCGGGCGGTGATGTCGTGCTTGCGGATTCGGCTGACGGCCTGCCGGACCTGACGCATCTCGCGGCCGTGCAGGTCGAAGTCGCGGGTCTGCAGGATGGCCTCGTCGCCGAGTTGCAGGACGATGAGCCCGGCCCGGTTGTAGGCGGTGGCCCCGGCCTCGCTGGCGCCCATCACCGCCGGCGTCCAGCCGTAGGTGGAGGCCAGGTCCAGCCAGGCGTCCACCGCGTGCGGCCAGGCCTCCTCGTCCCCGATGGGGTCGCCGCTGGCCAGGCACACCCCGAGCTCCACCCGGTAGGTGACCGCGGCCTTGCCGCTGGGCGCGAACACCACCGCCTTGTCGCGCCGGGTGGCGAAGTACCCGAGCGAGTCGTCGCCGCCGGAGTGGGCGAGCAGCCCGCGCAGCGCCGACTCGTCCTCGCCGGTGAGCGCGTTCGTCGAGCGCTGCGACCGGAACAGCGTGATGACCGCGGCGAGCAGGGCCAGCGCGCCGAACAGGCCGAGCAGGGTGTTGACGAATCCGTGTGTGCGACCGTCGAACTGTTCGTTGTCGACCACGACGATGCCGGCGACGCGGTTGAGCGCCCACAGCAACCGCTGGTTCGGCGGCAGGGTCCCGGGGAAGAGTTCGACCAGGGCCCAGCCGAGCAGGGTGCCGACGGCGAGCCCGCCGACCAGCACGCCGAGGGCCTTCCACACCGCGCCGCGTCGCACCCGTGTGTAGAACTGTGGCCGCGCGGCGACGAGCAGGCCGATCACGACGAGGTGCACCACCAGCGCCACCCCGGCGTGCACGTTGCCCTCGGCGATCAGCACGGCCAGGTTCACCAGTGCGAACAGGGCCAGGTAGACGGTGAGCAGCCACCAGGCGATCCGCTTGCGGCTGGCCAGCGCCGCCGCGAGCAGCCCCAGCACCAGGGCCCAGGCGAAGCTGGTGTCGGGCGCGTCGAAGTAGTAGTTGTCGAGGTACTCGCGCGGCGTCCGGAGCAGGTACCGGAGCACGGGCGACAGGCTCCACGCGAACACCAGCGTCGCGTAGACCCCGAACACCACACCTGCGATGTGCGGGACCGCGGACAGCCTTCCGCCCCGTGCCCGCGCCAGTGGCCGGGCCGGCGGCACACTGGCGGCGACAGACGGTTCGATCGCGGTGCTCGGCGTCATGACATCCAGTGTGATGCCTACGACTGTGAGCCGCGGCTGTAAGCGGCGTGTCGAGCCGTTCTGTACGGTTTCGGCCCTGTTCCGGTGCCGGTCGGAGTGCTTGACTGGAGGGGTTAGCCGCGTCATCTCGAAGGGCGGTACCGCCATGGGGAGGAAGCGACACGGTGCGCGGGTTCTTCTCGCCGTTGCTGCGCTGGTGCTGTTCGAGGTCGGTGGGGCGGCGGGGGTGGCCTCCGCGGGGTCGAGAACCCAGGCCGGCGGCTCGGTGTCGGCCGTCGCCGACGTCTCGACGCATCAGTTCACGGTCAGCATCGGCGGGCAGGTGGTCAGGGTGATGCCCGCGTCGATGGGCAAGCCCGGACACGAGACGCCGCTCGGCACCTTCCACGTCATGGAGAAGTTCCGGGACATGGTGATGGATTCGTCGACCTACGGGGTGCCCGTGGACGCGCCGGAGGGCTACCGGCTCTACGTCGAGTACGCGGTCCGTCTCACCTCGGGGGGCATCTTCGTCCACGGCGCACCCTGGTCCGTCGACTCACAGGGATACGAGAACGTCAGCCACGGCTGCATCAACCTGAGCACCGAGAACGCCGCGTGGTTCTTCGAGAACGTCGAGGTGGGTGACCCCGTCACCGTCGTGGGTTGACGCGTCGCCGGCAGGGGGTCGCGCGGGCGGCGGGCCGGCATCCGCGGGAGGATGGGGGCATGTCCGAAACCTTCGACGTCCCCATCCGCGACGAGTCCATCCGGCTCGGTCAGTTCCTCAAGCTGGCCAGCCTCATCGAGTCCGGAGCGGAGGCCAAGGAGGTCATCGCCGACGGGATGGTCTCGGTCAACGGCGAGGTCGAGGTCCGCCGCGGCCGGCAGCTCAAGCGGGGCGACGTGGTGTCGATCGGCGAGACCAGCGCGCGGGTCGCCCACTTCTGAAGCCTTCGCGTCAAACGCCGAACGGGTGGTTACCGGGGTCGGCTCTCGGCCGATGCCCCGGCAACCGCCCGTTCGGCGGTAGCGCTCAGTCCTCCGCGCGGACGACGACGCCGTCGTGGTCGCTGTAGACCGTCTCGCCCGGGTTGAAGGTGACGCCGCCGAAGCTGACCGGGACGTTCTTCTCGCCGGAACCGGTCTGGGTGCTCTTGCGCGGGTTGGTGCCGAGGGCCTTGATGCCGATCTCGAGGGTGCGCAGGATCGCCGAGTCCCGCACCGCGCCGTTCACGATGACACCGGCCCAGCCGTTGCTCACGCCGCGTCCGCCGATGATGTCGCCGACCAGCGCGGTGTGGATGCTCGCGTCACCGTCGACCACCAGGACGCCGCCGTTGCCCGGCTCGCCCAGGGTCTGCTTCACCAGCAGGTTGTCCTGGAAGCACTTGATGGTGGTGATGCGCCCGGAAAACGTTGCGTGGCCGCCGAACTGGATGAACTGGGTGTCGCAGCTGCGGATCTCGGGGCCGATCTCGTCGGCCAGGTCAGCGGTCGCCACGGGCTCGCTCATGTGTTGTCCCCTTCGTCGGTGTGCCCGTACACCCTAGTTCGCGGGGCTCAGTTGTCGCCACGGCCATGGCGGCGTTCGTAGTCGTCGCGGGTGTCGGTGGCGCGGCGCTGCGCCTTCGCGTCGAGCAGTTCGGGGTCGAGGCCGTGACTGAGCAGGCGGTGGCGCCGGTAGATGTTCATCAGCGCGACCGCGAAGTACAGCACCGGGAACAGCAGCAGCGCCATCATGGCGAGCGGGATCCACCGCTCACCGGGGATGAGCAGGTAGAACGCCGCGAACAGCGGGATCAGCGGGATCGTGAAGCGCAGCACGTACCGCGTCATAGCCCCGGGCCCGACGAGGTCGTTTCGCACCCAGTCCTGCATGGACTCGGGCAGGACGCCGCCGAACAGGTACCGGAGGTACTGGCCGAGGTTGGGTTTGCGCTGGTCGGGCATCTTCCCAGGGTAGGACCTGGCGGGTGATCCACGTCCGCCGACCCGGACGCGGAGGTACCGATCCCGGGTCGGCGGACGTGCCCGGCACGACTGATCGCTACTGACCGTTGCGGGCGGCGTTCGCCACGATCACGTCGTGCACGTACTGCGCGAGGCCGGGTGCGATGTCGTCGTAGTGCTTGCGGAACCTTTCGTCCGACACGTAGGTCTGGGCGATGCACACCTGCATGTCGTAGCCGCAGTCGTAGTGTCGCCGAATGCCCGCGAGGTGCCGCTCGGCCAGGGCCGCCGCCCGGTCGGCGCCGGCGGGAACGCCCTCGGTCAGTGCCGCGGCGAGGTCGGCCTCGAGCGCGTCGGCCTCCGTCTTGATCTGCTGCCAGTCGGCCTTGCTGAACTTCGCAGATCGGGCCTGCGACTGCTTCCAGGCATCGGTCTCACCCCAACGCTGCTCGGCCTCGGCGGCGTACTCCTCGCCCAGCCAGTCGTCGCCGAAGATCTCCCGCTGCTCCGCGGGGGTCAACTGAATTCCCATCGTCTGTGCCTCCATCAACTTCTCTACGGCTGCGGCCATCTGGTGCAGGCGATCAATCCGTTGTTCCAACAACTTTCGCTGTCGCCGTAGGTGCGCCATCGCATCGACGGACGGATCGTCGAGGAGAGCCGAAATCTCCTCGAGGGGGAATCCGAGCTCCCGGTAGGTCAGCACCCGGTGTAGTCGCTCGACATCTGCCCCCGAGTAACTGCGGTAGCCGGACGGCGTCCGACCGGACGGCGCGACCAACCCGATCTCGTCGTAGTGGTGCAGTGTTCGCACGCTCACTCCGACCAGCCGGGCAACCTCGCCGACCGTCAGCCTGGACTCCCTGTTCTCGCTCACACCGGAGACGATGCAGCCTCCCGTCGCGTGAGGGTCAAGTGGCGCCGTCAATGTGCATTCCGCCGCTGCCGGGCGTTGCCGACGCTGAGCGCGGCGCGGAGCAGTCCGGGGGCGCGCTTGGCGGTACGGAGCACGGCGCGGTCGATCATGCCGAGGCTCGGCGGGTTTCGGGGAACGGTCCGCGTCGGGTGATCGGTGCCGGCGAGCGCGTAGAGGGGCCAGCTCCCGGGTATGCCCTTCAGTTGTCGTTCCCCACGGTCGGTGAACGACAACCCCGAACCCACGACGAGGTCGCGGACGGCGCGCGAGACCAGCACCTCGCCGGGACCGGCGTCGGCCCTGATCCGGGCGCCGGTGTGCACGGTCATCCCGGTGATCTCCGGGCCGGCGCGCTCGACCGGGCCGGTGTGGACCCCGGCCCGGACCTCGATGCCCAGCGCGTGCGCGCCGAGGCAGATCTGCCGGGCGCACCGGACCGCGGCCACCGGGCCGTCGAAGGTGCTGAAGGTGCCGTCGCCGGTCACGTTGACCACTCGTCCGCCGGCCCGCTCGACGGTGTCCCGGACTTCGCGTTCGTGGGTGGCACGCAGGGAGGCGTATTTCGAATCGCCAATGTGGGCAAGGACTTCGGTTGATCCGACGATGTCGGTGAACAGCACCGCGGCGAGGAACCGGTCCGCGTCGGCGGGGCGGTGCGCGCCGGTGGCGACCTCCTCGACGTGGTCGAGGACCGGTGTCCACGCCTCGCCCAGCGAGGCGCCCGGCGGGGCTGGTGGGAGCAGGTGGAACCGGCCGTGTGGGATCAGGTCCGCGACATGGCGGGCGGCGGCCCGCGGGACCGGGCTGTCGGGGACCAGCAATACCCGGGCCGGACACTGGACCGACGGCAGCACCTGCGTGTAGTCGAGTCGGAAGATCCACTCGAGGTTGGCGCGCGCGGTGGCCGGGGGCGCGGAGCAGCGCTCGAGCAGCGCCATCAGCCGCCGGTTGTAGGGCGAGTCCACCGCCGGGTCCCACAGTGCCGTGCTGTTTCCCGAACCCCATGTCTCGGCGGCTGCGCGCCACCCCTCGACGTACCGCGCCACCTCGCCCGGGTCCCAGCCGGAGGGTGGGTGGTCTGCGTCGACGAGGCTCTCGGCGAACGGCTGGATCAGCACGAGCCCGGTGACCCGCTCGGGCTCGCGTGCGGCGAGCAGGCAGAGCGCGGCGCAGGTGCTGGCGACGCCTACCAGCGTGGCCCGCTGTATCCCGACCTGGTCCATGACCGCGAGGACGTCGCTGACCTGCTCGTCGAGGGTGGGCACGTGGTCGACGGGGTCGGACAGGCCGAGGCCACGACGCTGGAAGTGCACGGTTCGGCCGAAGGTGGACCCGCGTTCCATCAGGTAGTGGATCTGCGGGTCGGTCCACAGCAGGTCGAGGTGCATGTTCAACTCGAAGAACCACACCACGTCGAGGTCCCCGCCGCCCATCACCTGGTACGCGAGCGCGCTGCCCTCGCGGTCGACGTACTGGACCTCCGGGGAATCCATCAGTCCAGGTTAGTCGCCGTCCCGCGGCGGCGGGAGGTTCGCCGCTGCGCCGCGTTGGCGACGGTGGCGACGGTGCGCAGCAGCCGCGGGGCGCGCCGGGCCAGGCGCAGTACCGAACGGTCGAACATGTTGGGACTCGGATGGTTTCGTTCCAGCAGCGGGGTGGGGAGGATCGTGTCGTCGAGTGCGTACAGCGACCACCGGCCGGGTACGCCCTTGAGTTCGTGGAGGTCGCGGTCGACGAAGGAGAGCCCGGATCCCGCGACGAGGTCGCGGACGGCGCGCGAGACCAGCACCTCGCCGGGACCGGCGGCGGCGCCGATCCGGGCGCCGGCGTGCACGGTCATCCCGGTGATCTCCGGGCCTGCCCGTTCGACCGGGCCGACGTGCACGCCGGCCCGGACCTCGATACCCAGCGATCCGGCGCCGCCGCAGATTCGATGGGCGCACCGGACCGCGGCCACGGGGCCGTCGAAGGTGCTGAAGGTGCCGTCGCCGGTCACTTTGACCACCCGTCCGCCGCCCTGCTCCACCTCGTCACGGACCTCACGTTCGTGCGCGGCGAGCAGTGCGGTGTACTTCGAATCACCTATGCGGGCAAGGACTTCGGTGGATCCGACAATGTCGGTGAACAGCACCGCGGCGAGGAACCGGTCCGCGTCCGTCGGGCGGTGTACTCCGGTGGCGATCTCCTCGACATGGTCGAGGACCGGTGTCCACGCCTCGCCCAGCGAGGCACCCGGCGGGGCTGGTGGCAGCAGGTGGAACCGGCCGTGCGGGATCAGGTCCGCGACGTGCCTGGCGGAGCGTCGGGGGACGGGGCTGTCGGGGACCAGCAACACGCGCGTCGGACACTGGATGGACGGCAGTACCTGGGTGAAGTCGAGTCGGAAGGTCCACTCGAGATGCGTGCGCGCGGTGGACGGGGGTGCGGAACAGCGCTCGAGCAGTGCCATCAGCCTGCGGTTGTAGGGCGAGTCCACCGCCGGGTCCCAGATCCCCGTGCTGTTTCCGGACCCCCACGTTTCGGCGGCCGCGCGCCACCCCGTGACGAATCTTTCGACCTCTTCCGGGTCCCAGCCGAAGGGCGGGCGGTCCGTGTCGAGGAGGCTCTCGCCCAACGGTTGGACGAGGACCAGGCCGGTGACGCGTTCGGGTGCCCGGGCGGCGAGCACGCTGACGGCGGCGCAGGTGCTGGCCATGCCTACCAGCGTGGCCCGCTGTATCCCGACCTCGTCCATGACCGCGAGGAGGTCGCTGACCTGCTCGTCGAGGGTCGGCACCCGGTCGACCGGGTCGGAGAGCCCGAGCCCACGCCGCTGGAAGTAGGTGGTCCGCGCGAAGGTGGATCCGCGTTCCATCAGGTAGTGGACGTGCGGGTCGGTCCACATCAGGTCCAGGTGCAGGTTGAACTCGAAGAACCAGACCACGTCCAGGTCCCCGTCGCCCACCACCTGGTACGCGAGCGCACTGCCCTCGCGGTCGACGTACTGGATCTCCGGGGGATCCATCAGTCCAGGCCGGTTGCCGTTCCGCCACGGCGGGGGGTCCGCCGCTGCGCCGCGTTGGCCACGGTGGCGACGGTGCGCAACAGTCGCGGGGTGCGCCGCGCCATGCCCAGCACCGTGCGGTCGATCATGTTGGGGGTAGGCCTCTTTCGTGCGAGCGGGAGAGTCTCGGGTTCGCCGTCGAGTGCGTACAGCGACCACCGCCCGGGTACGCCTCTGAGCTCGTGGAGGCCGCGGTCGACGAAGGACAGCCCGGACCCCACGACCAGGTCGCGGACGGCGCGGGACGCGAGTACCTCACCAGGGCGGGCGGCGGCCCCGATCCTGGCGCCGACATGGACGGTCATCCCGGTCAGCTCCAGGCCGGTGTGCTCCACCTCGCCGGTGTGCACGCCGGCGCGCACCGCGATGCCCAACGCGGTCGCCGACCGGCAGATCCGTTCGGCGCACCGGAGCGCGGCGGCGGGGCCGTCGAAGACGCTGAAAGTGCCGTCGCCCGAGACGTTCACGAGGCGCCCGCCGGCCCGATCGACCTCGACCCGGACCTGCCGTTCGTAGGCCGCGCGCAGGTCGCGGTACGCCACGTCACCGATCAGGGCCAGCGTCTCGGTGGAGTGCACCACGTCGGTGAACAGCAGCGACGCGAGGAAGCGGTCCGCGTCGGCGGGGCGGTGCATGCCGGTCGCCGCCTCCTCCACGTGCTCGAGGACCGGCATCCAGGCCTCGCCGATGGACGAACCCGGGGGAGCGGGTGGCAGCAGGTGGAACCGGCCGTGCGGGATCAGGTCCGCGACGTGCCGGGCGGCGCCGCGCGGCACGAGGCTGGCCGGGGCCAGCAGCACTCGCGCCGGGCACTGGACCGATGGCAGCGCCCGCGAGTAGTCGAGGCGGAAGACCCACTCGAAGTGGGCCCGGGCGGTCGCCGGGGTGGCCGAGCAGCGCTCCGACAGCGCCATCAGGCGCCGGTTGTGCGGGGTGTCCACCGCCGGATCCCACCTGGCCAGGGAGGCCCCGGTGCCCCATTCGTTGCCCGCGCCGCGCCACCCGGCGATGTAGCGGGCCCGGGACGCCTCGTCCCAGCCGACCGGCATCCGGTTGGTGCCGAGCAGGCTTTCCGCGAACGGTTGGATCAGCACGAGGCCGCGGACCCGGTCGGGTGACCGGGCCGCCAGCATGCACAGGGCGCCGCAGGTGCTGGTGACGCCCACCATGGTGGCGTGCCGGATCCCGACCTCGTCCATCACCGCGGCGACGTCGTCGGCCTGCTCTTCGAGGGTGGGCACGTGGTCGATGGGGTCGGACAGTCCCACGCCCCGGCGCTGCAGGAACGTGGTGCGCGCGAAGGTGGTGCCGCGCTCGAGCAGGTAGTTGATGTGCGGGTCCGTCCACATCAGGTCCAGGTGCTGCGCCACCTCGAAGAACCAGATCACGTCGCGCCGCGTCGAGTCCCGGGCCTGCTCCGACTCGCCCACCACCTGGTACGCCAGCGCATGACCGTCACGCTGGACGTACCGGGTACCCGGCGGATCCATTTCCCCAGCGTAGTACCGCCACTCGTGAGCGCGGGTAAGTGATTCGACGGCAACAGTTTTGACTCGGCGGCGACGGGGTACGTGTTAGCTTCGCGAACAATCTCTTGTGCTCTCTGTTGTTCTTGTGAAGTGAGGAACCAGGCGTGACGTTGAACATTGCCGATCTCTACGAAGCCGTCGCGGACGCGATCCCGGACAGGGTTCCGTTGATCTTCGGGTCGTCCGTGCCGGGTTCGGGGCAGCTGGACGTGCAGCGTCGCAGCTACCTCGAGCTGGACCGGCGCGCGAACCGCCTGGCACACCATCTGCAGTCGATCGGCGTGCGGCCCGGCCAGCACGTCGGCATCCACATGCGCAACTGCATCGAGTACGTCGAATGCCTGTTGGCCTGCCTGAAGATCCGGGCCGTGGCGATCAACGTCAACTACCGCTACACCGACGCCGAGCTGGTCTACCTCTACAACAACTCGGAGGTCGTGGCGCTGGTGGTCGAGTCCGACTACGTGCCGACCGTGGCCGCCGCGCTGCCGCAGTGCCCCGGGCTGGCGCACGTGCTGGTGGTCGGTGAGGCGGGCACCGACCTGGCGGGCGTCGACGTCCGGGCCTACGAGCCGGCACTGGCGGCGCAGTCGGACGGACGCGACTTCGCCCCGCGCAGCGCGGACGACCATTTCGTCGTCTACACCGGCGGCACCACCGGCATGCCCAAGGGCGTGGTGTGGCGGCACGAGGACTTCTTCTACGCGGCCCTGTCCGGCGCGAACCTGGCGGGGCCGCCGCGGCGATCCGTCGGCGAAGTGGTGGACGCCGCGGTCGCGAACACGAATCCGACTGTGCTGATGCTGATTCCGCCGCTCATGCACGGCGCCGCGATCTATTCCCTGCTCACCGCGTTCCTGTCCGGCGCGCCGCGCGTGCTGGCGCGCACCTTCGACCCCGAGCAGGTGCTGCGCCTCGTCGAGGCGGAGTCGATCGCCGGCATCACCGTCGTCGGCGACGCCATCGCCGGGCCGATCGCGGACGCCGTCGCCGAGCACGGCTCGCGGTACGACCTGACGTCGCTGAAGCTGATCGGTTCCGGCGGTGCGCTGTTCTCGCCCGCGCTCAAGGACCGGCTGCGCGAGATGCTGCCCGGGCTCGTGGTCAAGGACGCTTTCGGCGCCTCGGAGTCCGGCAACGACGGGGTGGTGGAGTTCGGCGCCGACGGAACCAAGCGGATCCGGTCCAACCCGAACATGCTGCTGGTCGACGAGCGGAACCGGGTGCTCGACGCGGACTCCGCGGAGCCCGGCTTCATCGCCCGCCGCGGCCACGTCCCGCTCGCGTACTTCGGCGACCCGGACAAGACGGCCGCGACGTTCCCCACCGTGGACGGGGTGCGGTTGGCGGTGCTCGGCGACATGGGCCGGCGGGAGGCGGACGGGACGATCGTGCTGCTCGGCCGAGGCTCGACGTGCATCAACTCGGGCGGCGAGAAGGTGTACCCCGAGGAGGTGGAGCTGGCCCTCAAGACGCACCCCGCGGTGCTCGACGCCCTGGTCGCCGGCGCCCCCGACGCCCGGTTCGGCGAGAAGGTGGCCGCGGTGGTGGCGCTGCGGGACGGGCACGAGGACGTGGACACCGCCGAGCTCGCGGAGCACTGCCGGGCCCACGTCGCCGGGTACAAGATCCCGCGGTCGATCGTGGTGGTGCCGGCCGTGCTGCGCTCGCCGAGCGGCAAGGCGGACTACCGCTGGGCCAAGGAGACGGTCGCGCAGGCCTGACCCGCGGCCCGGCGGTGTGGCCGCCGAGTACGGTCGGTTGTGTGCTGATCTGGTACGTCAGTTACGGGTCGAACATGTCGATCGACCGGCTGGGTTGCTACCTGCGGGGCGGTCGCCCCGCCGGTGGTCGGCGCACCCAACCCGGCGCGCGCGACGGCCGCGCACCGCGGGAGTCGGCGCCGGTCCTGGTGCCGGGCCGGGTCTTCTTCGCCGGTCGGTCGCGGGTGTGGGGCGGCGGCCGGGCCTTCTACGACCCGGACGAGGCGGGCCGGGTCGCGGCGCGGGCGTACCTGCTGACCGCGGAGCAGTTCGACGACGTGCGGTCCCAGGAGCCCGAGTGCTACGACAGGGTGCTGGAGCTGGGGCGCCGCGGCGGGCTCGCGATGCGCACGTTCACCTGCCGGGCCCGGGGGTCGACGGCGGTGCACACGGCCCCGTCGCCCGCCTATCTGCGGGCACTCGGCGCGGGCCTGCAGGAGGCCCACGGCTGGGATGCCGGGCAGGTCGCGGACTACCTCGCGGCCGCTGTTTCGTGGAACCGGCCGTCCCCGGTGCCCGCGTCGTCGCGGTCGCCCGGGACGCCGTGGCTGTTTCTCGGCTGCCCTGTGATGCGGGCCACCGACCAGGTAGGTTGACGTAACTCGAAGAAATACTCACCAGTAGGGGTGCGAAAATGCCTGCTCCGTCCGCCGCAACGTTCGCGCGGCTTCTAGAACTCGTCGCGATCGAAGATGCCGCGAGCCGGCCGACGCGGCCCGTCGTCGAGGCCTTCACCGGCCGCGAACTGGCGACCATCCCCGTCGGCACCGCCGAGGACGCGACGGCCGCGGTCGCCCGCGCCCGGGTCGCCCAGGTCGCCTGGGCCGCGCGTCCCGCCGAGGAACGCGCCCGGATCTTCCACCGCTACCGCGACCTGGTGCTGGCGAACCGCGACGCGCTGATGGACATGGCGCAGGCCGAGACCGGCAAGTCGCGCGCCGCCGCACAGGAGGAGGTCCTCGACATCTCGATGACCTCGCGTTACTACGCCCGCACGGCACCGAAGGCGCTCGCGCCGAAGCGCGTGCAGGGCATGCTGCCGGGCCTGACGAAGACCGTCGTGCGGCACCACCCGAAGGGCGTCGTCGGCGTCATCTCGCCGTGGAACTACCCGATGACCCTCGCGGTCTCCGACGCCATCGCCGCGCTGCTGGCCGGCAACGCCGTGGTGATCAAGCCGGACAGCCAGACCCCGTACTGCGCCCTGGCCTGCGTCGACCTGCTGTACCAGGCGGGCCTGCCCCGCGACGTGTTCGCCGTGGTCCCCGGCCCGGGCTCCGTGGTCGGCACCGCGCTCGTCGAGAACGCCGACTACCTGATGTTCACCGGTTCCTCCGCCACCGGCCAGCTGCTCGCCGAGCAGGCCGGCCGCAGGCTGATCGGCTTCTCCGCCGAGCTCGGCGGCAAGAACCCGATGATCGTCACCAAGGGCGCGAACCTGCGCGAGGTGGCCGACGCCGCCGTGCGCGCCTGCTTCTCGAACTCCGGCCAGCTGTGCATCTCCATCGAGCGCATCTACGTCGAGCAGCCGGTGGCGGACGAGTTCATCCGGCTCTTTGGCGAGCGGGTCAAGAAGATGACCCTCGGCGCCGGCTACGAGTTCGGCATCGAGATGGGCAGCCTCGTCTCCGAGGCGCAGGTCAAGACGGTCTCCGGGCACGTCGACGACGCCGTGGTCAAGGGCGCGACCGTGGTCGCGGGCGGCAAGGCTCGCCCCGACCTCGGCCCGCTGTTCTACGAGCCGACGGTGCTCACGGGCGTGACGGACGAGATGGAGTGCGCGCGCAACGAGACGTTCGGGCCGCTGGTGTCGATCTACCCGGTCGCGCACGTCGACGAGGCGATCCGCCTGGCCAACGACACCGAGTACGGCCTCAACGCCAGCGTGTGGGCGGGCACCAAGGCGGAGGGCGAGGCCATCGCCGCGCAGGTCCGCGCCGGCACCGTCAACGTCGACGAGGGCTACGCCCCCGCCTGGGGTAGCACGGCCGCACCGATGGGCGGCATGGGCGTCTCCGGTGTCGGTCGCCGGCACGGCCCCGACGGCATGCTCAAGTACACCGAGTCGCAGACCATCGCCACCACCCGGGTGCTCAATCTCGGTGGGCCGCGCGGACTTCCGCCGAAGCTGTGGGCAAAGGCGCTGGCGCCGTTTATCAAGGTGATGCAGTACCTGCCCGGGCGGTGACCGTGGACCGCGCGAGCGTCCGGATCGAGGCCGCGCCGTCCGCCGTTTGGGACGTCGTCACCGACATCGCCGGCTTCGGCCGGTTCAGCCCCGAGAACACCGGCGGGCGCTGGACCGGCGGACAGCCGGTTGACCGTCGGGGCGACGTTCACCGGCGGCAACCGGCACGGTCTGATCCGCTGGACCACCCACTGCACGGTGGTCGACGTGGTTGCGGGGCAGAGGTTCTCGTTCGAGGTGGACGAGTCCAAGGCGCGCTGGACGTACCTGGTGGAGCCGTCGGGAACCGGTACCCGGGTCACCGAGACCCGGGAGATCTACGGAACCCCCGCCCTGCAGGTGCGTCTGGTGCAGCGGTCGACGCTGATCGGGCGCAACCGGAATGCGCTGATGCAGTCCGGCATGCAGACCACCCTCGCGCGGATGAAGGGGTACCTGGAGCGCTGACGTGGGCTCAGGCCGATGGGAACCGTGCGACGTAGCGACGCTGCCACGGCGTCTCGACGGCGTGCGGGGAGTACCGGTCCCGGACGAAGGCCACCGCCTCGCGCGCGGGCACGCCGTCCAGCACGGCCAGGCACGCGAGCGCGGTGCCGGTCCGGCCGCGTCCGCCGCCGCAGGCGACCTCCACCCGCTCGAACTCGGATCGGCGCCACGCCTCGCGCAACGCGTGGTGCGCGACCGCGGGGTCCGTGGGCAACCAGAAGTCCGGCCACCGGATCCACCGGGTGTCCCACGGCTGGGCGGCCGGTGGGCGGCCGAGCAGGTAGAGCCCGAACTCGGGCGGTGCGCCGTCGGGCAGGGGTCGACGGAGGCCGCGTCCGCGGACGAGTCGTCCGGAGGGCAGCCGCAGCAGCCCGGAAGTGCTTGCGTCCCACGTGGAATTCATTCGCGGCGGCCTCAGATCCCGGCGGTGAACCGCTGGTTGCGGCCCGCGTCGGCAGGTGCGAGGTTGACCGCGTCGACGAGGCCGACGAGCCGCCCGATCAACGGCGCGACCCGCCGGGGGCGGTCGACGATCGCGTCGCAGATCACCCGCCCGCCCTGCGCGGCGGTCAGCGCGGCGGTCTTCGCGTACCTCTCGTTCGGCGTGATCATCTCGGTGCGCACCAGCGGCATGTACACCGAGGTGAAGCGGATGTTCTCGTCGAGCGTCTCCGCCTGGAAGGACCGGGAGACCTCGTCCAGGGCGGCCTTGGACGCGACGTACGCGCCGTACCCGGGTCCGCCGGTCAGGTTCGCGAGCGAGAGCACGTTGACCACCTGACCGAAGCGGCGCTCCCGCATCCCGGGCAGGAAGGCGAGCAGCAGCCGGACGGCGGCGATGTAGTTCAGCTGCATCGTCCGTTCGAAGTCGTGGATCCGGTCGTAGGACTGCTCCAGGGACCGCCGGATCGACCGCCCCGCGTTGTTGACCAGGATGTCGACTCGCCCGTGGTCGGCGAGCACCTGCGCGGTCGTCGCGGCGACCGCATCCAGGTCGCTGAGGTCGCACGGGTACACCGCGGCCGTGCCCCCGCGCGCGGTCACCGTCGCGGCGACCTCCTGCAGTTCCGGGGCCCGCCGCGCGACGAGCAGCACCGTCGCGCCGGCCGCGCCCAACTCGAGTGCGGCGGCCCGGCCGATCCCGGACGAGGCCCCGGTGACGAGGACGACCCGTCCGGCGACGGCGTCGGCCAGGGAGGGACGCCGGCGCCGGGACCGGAACGGCGAACCCGTGTCGAGTGCATGCCTGACCCTGAACAACCATTCCCATGTCGAGGACATGGTTCCGGAGCTTAGGGGCCGGCGCCGGCGCCGGTGCCGGAACTCGAGTCTCGCCCGCCGGCGCGCGTCCCCTCCATCGAAAGGTGGAAATTCGGTGACGACCGGCGGTTCGGACCTGCCGAGTCGGGCCGGGCCTGGTGGAATCGAGACGGTCCCGAAGTCGTTCGGTGACAGATGCTTCGAGCCTGGAGGTCAGCGATGTCGACCGATTCCACCGAGATCGACACCGGACCACGGGCGGACCGCCGCGCCTGGATCGGGCTCGGCGTCCTCGCCGCCGGCCTGTCGATGATCGTGGTCGACGGCACCATCGTCGGTGTCGCGTTGCCGGTGATCATCACCGACCTGAACCTGGACCTGACGGACGCCCAGTGGGTCAACAGCGTCTACTCGGTGGTGTTCGCCGCGCTGCTGCTCACCGCCGGACGGCTCGGCGACCGGCTCGGACGCCGCCGCATGTTCATCGTCGGCGTGCTGCTGTTCATGACCGGCAGCCTGATGGCCGCCGCCGCGGGCAGCGCCACCTCGCTGATCGTGGCCCGGGTGGTCCAGGGCGTCGGCGGCGCGTTCGTCCTCCCGACCACGCTGTCGAGCGTGAACGCCACCTTCAAGGGCAAGGACCGGATCGTCGCGTTCGCGGTGTGGGGCGCCGTCATCTCCGGCATGGCGGCGGTGGGTCCGCTGCTCGGCGGCTGGCTGACCACGTACTTCACCTGGCCGTGGATCTTCATCGTGAACATCCCGATCGGGATCGCCGTGATCATCGGCGCCCTGTTCGCGGTGCGGGAGACCCGCGCCAAGATCACCGAGCCGGGCCTCGACGTGGACGGCCTGCTGCTCAGCGCGATCGGCTTCGGCGGCGTCATCTTCGCCCTGATCGAGGGGCAGAGCCTCGGCTGGTGGAAGCCGATCGCGCCGTTCAGCGTGTTCGGGATCGAGTGGCCGCAGGACGCGCCGGTGTCGGTGGTCCCGGTCGTCGGCGCGATCGGCGTGGCGGCCCTCGTGCTGTTCGTGGTCTGGGAGCGGCACCGGGCCCGCGGCAGCCACCGCTCCGCGATCCTCGACCTGACCCTGTTCTCGGTGCCGACGTTCACCTGGGGCAACCTGACCGCGCTGGCCGTGGCGATCGGCGAGTTCGGTCTGCTGCTGGTGCTGCCGCTGTTCCTGGTGAACGCGCTCGGCCTGACCACGATGGGCGCCGGTCTGGTGCTGGCCGCGATGGCGCTGGGCGCCTTCGCCTCCGGCGCGGCGGCCCGGCACGTCGCCGCCGCATTCGGTGCGCCGAAGACCGTGATCCTGGGATTGGCGCTAGAGGCGGTGGGGGTGGCCGTGGTCGCGGTGTTCATCTCCTCCACGGTGTCCCCGTGGCTGCTGGCGGTGCTGCTGGCGGTGTACGGCGCCGGGCTGGGGCTGGCGTCGGCGCAGCTGACCGGGACGGTGCTCGCCGACATCCCCACCGAGAAGTCCGGGCAGGGGTCGGCCACGCAGAGCACCGTCCGTCAGCTCGGCGCCGCGCTGGGCTCCGCGATCCTGGGTGCGGTGCTCTCGATCTCGTTGGCGCAGAACCTCACCGACCGTCTCGAACCGGTCACCGCGGTACCGCCGCCGGTGCAGGAGCAGCTGGTCACCGCGACCCGGGACTCGGCCGGCGGCACCATCTCCGGTCTGCGTGAGCAGGGCGAGCAGGGCAAGCTCGGGCCGGCCGGGCCGGAGGTCACCACCGCGCTGTCGGAGGGCTTCGGCGACTCCACCCGCACCGCGCTGTTCGTGGCGTCCGGGTTCCTGGCGCTAGGACTGGTCAGCGCGACCGCGCTCAACGCGCGCTCGCGCCGGGACTAGCTCGCGCCGGGACTAGGTGGCCTCGGAGTCGCGGTCGTACGCCGCGATCACGCGCTTCGGGGCGGTCAGCCGCCAGGCCTCCTCGACCACTTCGGCCAGCTCCTGTGGGTCCACCCGGGCCAGCACCACGTCGATCCAGCCCCACCGGCCGAAGAACGGCGCCACCAGGAACACGTCCGGGTTCTCGGCGATCAGCGCGGCCTGGTCGTCGCGGGTGGCCTTCAGGCACACCGTCGGGGCGCCGTACCCGACGAGCCCGAACATCTTCTTGCGCACCCGGAAGGTCGGCTGGTCGCCCCAGTTGGCGACCACCACCTCCTCGGCCTCGGGTAGGGCCAGCATCAGCGTGCGTGCGTCGCGCTCGGTGGGCATGGTTCCTTTCTAGCCCCGCCCACCGACACCGGTCAGGCGGTCGTGGCCAGCGCCGCGGCCAGGCCGAAGGCCACCGACAGCGCCAGCACCTCCACCGTCGCGCGGCGCAGCGACTCCTCGGCCGGGGTGCGGTGTGCGCCCGCCGCCGGCACCCAGGTGCGACGCCACCACCAGCCGAGCCCGGCCAGCGCGACCAGTGCCACGGCCTTGGCCAGCACGATCCGCCCGTACCCGGTGTCGACCAGGGCGCCGGGACCGCCGAGCCGTACCGCGGCGTCCACGGTCCCGGTCACGGCCAGCGCGGCCACGCACCGCCACGCCAGGGTGGAGTAGCGCGGCAGCAGCAGCGCCCAGCCGCCGCGACCGCGCACCAGCATCGCCATCGCGACCAGCGGACCGAGCCACAGCGCGGCGGCCAGCACGTGCACCGCCACGAACGCCGACCCGAGGGTCTGCGCCGACATGTGCCCGGTCACCGGGCGGGCGGCCAACGCGAACCCGGCCAGCACCGCCACCGGCACCGGCGACCACGGCGCGCCCAGCCGGAACGCGACGGCCGCGAAGACGGTGGTCGCGGCGGTGCAGGCCAGCGCCGCCGCGCCGATCTGTCCGGCACTGATCTCCCCGACGAACCGGCCGAACGCGGCGGCGGGCAGCACGCCCGGCGCCCGTTCCGCGGTCTCGGCGGCCGCGGACACCAGCAGCGCCGCCTCGGCCACCGACCAGGCGCCGGCCAGCGCCGCCACCGGACGCCACAGGTCGGCCCGGGGTACCACCGGCCGCCGGTCCCCGCGTTGGAGCCATTCCAGCGCCGCCAGGCCGAGCACCGTGGAGCCGAGCAGCACCGACAGCAGCCGGATCGCGCTGGACGGGTCCGGGCCCGACGGCGTCGCCAACAGCCAGGCGAGGCCGACGCCGGCCAGCCCGGCGGGCCCGGCGAGCAGCAGCCACCGCGGACCGGTCCGCGGCGCGCCCGCCCGGCCCATCGAGGTCAGTCCTTGGCGGGCCGGCGCAGCATGAACGCCAGCCCGCCCGCGAACACCACCACGGCGGCCGCGATGAACGGCCACAGCGGCAGTCCGTCGGAACTGTCGTCGGAGCCTTCGGCCGCGGCGCCGCCCGGCTTGGGGCCGGGGGTACCGGTGCCGGGCTCGGTCAGGGTGAACTTGCTGGTACCGCTCACCGGGTGCCCGTCCGCCGAGGTGATCCGGTAGGCGATCGTGTACTCCCCGACGGGGCCGAGCGGCCCCACCGGCACGCTGGCCGTCTGGCCCTGGACCGTCGGCTCGCCCTTCGACCACAGGTTGCCGTCCGGGCCCACCACGGTGAGCGTCGCGAAGCTGGACTGCGGGGGCTCGTTGAACGTCAGCGTGACCTGGTCGGGTCCGGTGGCCACCGAGGCCCCGTTCTCCGGGCTGGACGCGGTCACCGCCGAGTGGGCGGCGGCGACGCCCCCGCCGAGCAGCGCGGCGAGAACAGCGAGCAGTGCGACCGCGAGGACGCGGATCCGGGCGCTCATGCCCGACGGCTTCGGACGGTGGCGCCGATGCCGAGGGCCGCGCCCAGCGCGCCGAGCACCAGTCCGGCGCCGCCGAGCCAGCGGGCGGTGGTGTCCACGGCGGCGTCGGGCTCGTCGCCCGTCGAGGTGCTCGCGCCGTGCGAGCCGTCACCCTCCTCGGCCGCGGCCAGGGTCAGGCTGGGGGTGGGCTTGTCCGGCTCCGCGCCGTCGGGGCCGGGCTGCTGGTTCCAGGAGACGACCTTGCCGTCGCTGTAGGTCTGCACCGCCGGGAAGGACACGGTGTCCTCGCTGGGCAGCGGGCCCGCGGACAGCAGGAACTGCTGGAACTGGCCGGGGCCGACGGCCACGCCCGGGTCCGCGGTCCAGGTGACCTCGGTGGCGGCCTGGGTGGCGGGGTCCTTGACGACCTGCGAGGTCCAGCCCGGCATCGGCTCGGTCCGGGCCGACTTCAGGCCCGGCAGGGTGACGGTCAGCTTGGTGGTGCCCGCGGTGTCGGACTCGGTGGGCACCTTGAAGGTGAGCACCGTGTAGCCGCCCTGGGCGGCGCCGGGTGCGCTCACCCCGACGTGGGCCGAGGCGACACCGGAGCCGAGCAGCAGCACGCCACCGGCCGCGCCGGCCGTGACGAGGGCACGTGAAAGGGAGATGTTCATCTGTGTGGTTGTCGTTTCTACTCGGGAGGAAGACCTGGGGGAGTGGCGGCTAGGCGCGTGCCGCCGCGGGCGGTCCCCGTCTCGAGATGGCGAAGTCGAGCAGCATCGGCCCGGCGGCGCCCACCCCGGCGGCGCGAATGGCGCCGGCGGTGGCCCGCGGCGGTGCCGGGGTCGGCCGCAGCAGGGCCCGCAGCACCCGGGTGATCGGCCCGTACAGCCGTTCCGCCGCGCGGATGAGGGTCGCGCACACCACCGTGGCGGCGGCGTGCCCGAGGACCATCGACAGCCCGCGCGGGGACAGGTCGGCGCCGGCGTGCTGATGCGCTAGCGCGGTCGACAACGCGAGGTGCCCGACCAGCTGCCCGCAGGCCAGCGCGCCGAGCAGCGCGAGGACGCCACCGCCGCGGATGCTGCCGGTGAGCGCGCCGACGCCGGCGCAGCCCAGCACCAGCAGGGTCAGCGCCGCGGTGGACGGGAAGCCGCCGCCCCCGAAGCCGTGCCCCGCCACGGCCATCGCCGCGGTGAGCGCCCCCACCGCGGCGCCGCGCATGCGGGCCGTGGGGGTGGTGCGGGGGGCGGTCATCGGTTTCGGGGGTCCTGGTTCGGCTTCGGTCAGCGCACGCCGAGGCGTGCCAGCAGGTCGGCCTCGACGCCGTCGAGCTCGGCGGCGATCGCGTGGTGCGCGGCCCGGCGGCGCGGCGTCGGCATCTGCTCGGCCGCCCGGACGGCGGTGCTCAGCTCGGTCAGCCGGCCGCGGATCGCGGCGGTGAACGCGACGGTCTCGGCGTCGTTGAACTGCGCGGCGATGTCGTTGGCGGAGCGCTCGGCCCCCGCGATCCGGGCGCTGAGCTGGGCGCCGTGCCCGGTGTAGGTGCCGAGTTCCTCCGCGGCGATGCCCATCTTCGCGGCCCGCTGCTGGTCGAGCTGGCCGCGCACCACCACCGCGCCGCGGTAGATCAGGGGGGCGAGCACGGGGGTGAGCAGCCGCGCGATGCCGATGTACTTGCGGACCTGGCTGACGCTGAGCTTGCCCCCGCGCTGAGCCGCCTTCTCCTGTGCCTTCAGCGCCGAGATCTGAGCCTTCTCGATCTTCTTCGTGGACTTCGAGTCGGACTTCATCTTCTTGCGGTCGTTGCGGGCACCGAGCTTGGCCTCCATCTTGGCCTTCGTCTTGAGTGCCTTCGCCTCCGCACGGCGGGTCGCGCGTGTCTTGCGTTTCCGGAACAAACCCATGCGTAGAGCCCCTCGTCTCGGGTGCGCGAACACCGGCGCGCGTGTCCGCTACAGCGTATCCGCGACACCGCCCGGCGCGGCGGGGGCATGGCGCCGCGGTGAAGCGATGCGGCTTGTCGGTGCGGCGGACCATAATCTCTTTCATTGTGATTTCTTCGCAAGACCCGCAGGACCAGCCGCAGGCGGCCGTCGCCGAACTGCCCCCGCCCACGCAGGGGCAGTCACCACCGGTGCTCATCGACCCCCGCGCGCTGACGAGCTGCCGGCACCGCGTCCACCTCGACGCGGCGCACCCGGCGGCGGTCGCGTCGGTCCCCGAGGACGTCGGCGTCCAGCAGCGCCGCGAGGCGGCCCGCGCGCACCGCGAGGCGATGCGGCAACGGCTGATGGACGCGGACGGACTGCGCTGGGTGGTCGTCGACCCGGCCGCGCCGGCCCGGGAGCGGGCCGCGGCCACGCTGGCAGCCTGCGCGGACGGCGCCGACCGGATCTGGGGTGCGGTGCTGCCGCTGGAGTTCGACACCGGCCGGCGCGGCCGCGCCGAGCTGCTGGTCCGCGACGCCGAGCGGGGCGGCTACTTCCCGGTGATCGTGGTCAACCACAAGGTCACCGACCCGGGCAGCGGCGCGGTGACCTCCGGCCTGGATGCCTGGGAGCCCGCGGTCGACGAGACCCGCAAGGTGCGCGCGCAGCTGCGCGACCAGTTCCGGCTCGCGCAGCTGTACCGGATGCTCGAGCGCCGCGGCCACGCCAGCCCCGCGATGCTCGGCGGTGCCATCGGGTACGGCGGCGAGTGCATCCTGGTGCACGACCTGGCCGCGGTGATGGACCAGTACGACGAGCGGTTCGCGGACCGGATCGCCGTCGCCCGCGGCGAGCTCGCCACCGTCCCCTCGCAGATCGGCGAGTGCCGGTCCTGCCCCTGGTGGGACGCGTGCAAGGCGGAGCTGACGCAGGCGCGTGACGTGAGCCTGGTGGCGTCGGGGTCGCGGGCGGACGTGCTGCGCGCGGCCGGTGTGGACACCATCGACGCGCTGGCCGCCTGGGACGGGCCGGCGCCGGAGGACTGGCAGGGCAACGGCTTCGCCGACTCCGTGGTGATCGCGCGCGCGTGGCTGGCGGGGGTGCCACTGGCGCGCCGGCACGAGACGGTGACGGTGCAGCGCGCCGACGTCGAGGTGGACGTCGACATGGAGAGCTACCAGGAGCACGGCGCCTACCTGTGGGGCACGCTGCTCACGGAGGGCGGGGTCACCGAGCCGTACCGCCCGTTCGTCACCTGGGACCCGCTGCCGACACGGGACGAGGCCCGCTCCTTCGCCGAGTTCTGGAACTGGCTGACCGGAACCCTCGAGGCGACGCTGGCGCAGGGGAAAACCTTTGCCGCGTACTGCTATTCGCGTGCGGCCGAGGACAAGTGGCTGCTGGACTCGGCGACCCGGTTCGCCGGGATGCCGGGGATCCCCACCGTCAAGCAGGTCCGGACGTTCATCGACGGCCCGCACTGGGTGGACATCTACCAGGCGGTGGGCGAGCAGTTCGTCTGTCCGAACGGCAAGGGGCTCAAGAAGATCGCGCCGGTGGCCGGGTTCAACTGGCGGGACGCGGAGGCCGGTGGCGAGGCGTCGATGAGCTGGTACCGGGAGGCGGTCGGCTACGACGGGCAGCCGAACCTCGACCAGCGCGAGCGGCTGTTCGTCTACAACGAGGACGACGTCCGGGCGACAAAGGTGTTGCGGGAGTGGATGACCGAGCGCGCGGAGGCCGAGATTCCGCTCGCGTCGGAGTTGTGAGCGTCAGCTGTTCCAGTTGACTGCGCTACGGCGATCGGGATGTTGCGGCATCTCGGACATTCCGGAAGCAGGGGAGGGCACCTTGCTCTACGGTGCGCGTCGGGGGGTCCGGTGGATCTGGGCGCCTGTCGTCACACTGTGAACAGGGGAGTTTTCAATGTCTCGAATCATGGCGCGCCGCGGCGCGCGCCTTGTTGTTGCCGCTGCGTTGTTCGGTGGTGTTCTGGCTACCGGTGGGGGCACGGCGTCGGCGGCGGAAGCCCCGCCCGTCGTGCTCGGTTCCGTGGATGGGGATCTGCATCTGGGCTCCAGCGAGGGGGGATGTCTGATGAGGCAACCTCCGATTTGCTCCTATCGCTCCGTCGGGGTGCTGGAAATATTGTTCGGAGAGACGGCATTCCGACATACGACGTTCGGTTCTTAGTCGGTTCGCTGCTTGGACGCGTTCAGGTTTCAGGCTTGAGGGCTTGAACGCCGGCCGGGGACTCCCGGGTGGATGGTCCGCGTGACACGTTCCGACGACACGCTCGATCGATGCGAGTCGGTCCGCCGAGGAGGCGGCATCGGTGCGGTTGTGGAGACGGGTGTCGTCCGCAACCGCACCGATGGGCGAAGGGCCTTCTCTAGCGCGGCGCCATGCGCAGGGCGCCGTCCATGCGGATGGTCTCGCCGTTGAGGTAGTCGTGCTCGACGATCATCTGCGCGAGCTGCGCGTACTCGTCCGGACGGCCCAGGCGGGACGGGAACGGCACGCCGGACTCGAGGCCCTTGCGGTACTCGTCGGTGACGCCGGCGAGCATCGGGGTGTCGATGATGCCGGGGGCGATGGTGTTGACGCGGATGCCGAACTGCGCGAGGTCGCGGGCGGCCGGGACGGTCATGCCGTGCACGCCGCCCTTGGACGCCGAGTACGCGATCTGGCCGATCTGGCCCTCGAACGCCGCGACGGAGGCGGTGTTGATGACCACGCCGCGCTGGCCGGTGGCGTCGACGGCGTCGGTCTTGGCGATCGCGTCGGCGGCCAGGCGCATCACGTTGAAGGTGCCCAGCAGGTTGACGGTGATGACGGTGCGGAACAGCTCGAGGTCGTGCGGGCCGTTCTTGGACAGGATGCGGCCGGCCCAGCCGACGCCGGCGCAGTTGACGACGGTGCGCAGCGGCACGCCGGAGGCGACGATCTGCTCGATCGCGGCCTGGACCTCGTCGCCGCTGGTGACGTCCGTGGGGATGAGGGTGACGCCGGCCGGGACGCTGTCGCCGGCCCGCTCGATGGACTGGGCCAGGTCCAGCCCGAAGACGGTGGCGCCTGCGTCGGCGAAGCGCTTCGCGGTGGCTGCGCCGAGGCCGGATGCCGCACCGGTGACCAGTGCCGCGGTTCCCTGGAGTTCCACTGTTCGATCCTCTTTTCTGGCGGCCACCGTTGGCCAGCCGGTAGTGACCTGAACGATAGCGCCTTGCCCCGAGTCTGGTTAAGGACGGTTCACCGAAAGGTGCGGTCGGGGCGCCGATCCGGCCGGGCGAAGTCTTTGTGTACAACGCTTGACCTGCGGAGACGTCGATTTCCTGTTTCGGTGCCCGGGCGGGCGTGCGGTCCCTGTGCTCTGGCCGGTCGGGGCGTCTGCCCGCCACTCATTGAATGGAGTCCTCCTGTGCGAACAAGCTCGACATTGTCGAAGAGTCGGATCCGGCGGGGTGCGTCAATGCTCGCCGCGATCGCGATCGCGGTCGTTGCCGGCGGGCTGACGGCGGGCGTCGGGACGGCAACGGCGGCCGGGTCCGCCGACCTCTGGTACTTCCTGCCGCTCGTGTCCGGCTCGGTTGATCTACCCGGATGCCCGGGCGACTTCTACAGGTACGCCGCGCCGAAGCAGGCGGGGGATGTCACGGCGCAGAAGACCGTCATCTCCCCGGCAGTTCCAGGATCCTCGTTCGAGAGCCTTGACTGGTTCGAGGTCGCGGGCAATGAGACCAAGAATGTCCAGCGTGTCACCGACTACCCGCCCTCGGCGGCGTACAAGCTCAGGTCTGTCCGGATCCAGTGGCGGGAATTGGATACGGGTGAACTCAGGACGGAGACCCAGCCCCCGACGTCCATCGACCGGCAGACCGGAGCGGTGACGGTCACGGGGAACTGGCCTGCCAGAGACGACGCGTTCCGTCTGGGCAACCCGGGTTTCCTCTTCGAGTACGACGTTCCGTGGACGGTCGAGATCGGATCGGTCCAGGAGAGCGGCGTCGGGTTCACCGCCACCGGGCTCGCACCCCAGGACTGGCCGGTGATGGATGGGGCCGGCCTCGAGATTGTCGAGGGCCCCGCCATCTGCCGCTACCGCTCCGGTAATCAGTGAGGCGGCGGGCACCCGGATTTTCGGATGGCCGCCGCGGGTAGCGCATCCAACCGCTCCGTACTGATTGCGCGGCTGCACTTCTCGCAGTCGCCGTACCTCGTCATTGACCGCTCTCTGCTCCGCGGCGCTCGGGCACTCGGCGGGGTACGGCGACTGCTGCGGAGTCATTCGCCAGGTTGCCCCGAACCGCACCGTGAAGTGTCGAGCCGCTGGGTGCCGATTGGACGCCCGGACTACACGCGCACCCCGTAGCTTCCGGTGTCGATCCCCTTTGCGTTCAACGCCATTGACTCGCAGATGATGATCACCGAATTTATCTGTAGGGAAATGGATTTCGCTCTACGATGGCCCGGTCGGGGGGCGTTCGATCAGTGTGGCGACCCGTCCCCAAACCTCGAACGAAGGAACCGAATGTTTCGAACGTTGGCGCGCCGTGGCGCGTCCGCTCTTGTCGCGGCGAGCAGTTCGGCCGCCTCGAAGTCACTGAGCCAGCGCCCTTCCCCGTCGCCGAGCCAGGTGTCCCGGCTCTGCTCGGTGGCGGTCTGGCGCTAGGGGCGGGCTCGGCGTCGGCCCAGGAGTTCCCAGGCGGAGTGATCGGCTCCGTCGGGGACCTAGGTGCCGGTTCCGTGCTCGGCGCAGGGATTGCGAGCGGCTCCATCGACCCTGCCGATATCTGGACGGGGTGTCCGTCTGTCCAGTTCGGTTGCCCCATCCCCCTCCCGACCAGCGCAGAGGTATTGAGTGCCTGGTTGCGGGGGATCCCTCCGGAAATCGCATTTCCCAAGGGGGAGCCGAGGGAGTACGTGGGTAGCTGACCAGTTCCACCAGGGTCAGTAAGCAGGTGGGCCGGACCTGCGGGCACGACCCCGACCACCGCGCCGATCAGGGTGTCCAGCACCCCCGGGACGGCGACCTCCGGGGGATGGGAGTGCCCAGCGGGGCCATCGGGTGACCGCCGGAGAGGTCAGCGCGTGGTTCTTGACCGCTGGGAGTTCGGCGAGCACCTGCGACGCCACGATTCGCCTGCTGGTAACTCCGGGTGGCCGCAACGAATCGAAATTGGCGCCGTCCGGACCGCACTCGCACACCGTAGCTTCCGGTGTGGATCCCCTTTGCGTTCAACGCCATTGACTCGCAGATGATGATCACCGAATTCATCTGTAGGGAAATGGATTTCGCTCTACGATGGCCCGGTCGGGGGGCGTTCGATCAGTGTGGCGACCCGTCCCCAAACCTCGAACGAAGGAACCGAATGTTTCGAACCTTGGCGCGCCGTGGCGCGTCCGCTCTTGTCGCGGCGGCTCTGCTCGGTGGCGGTCTGGCCGTCGGCGGGGGGCCGGCATCGGCCGTGGAACTCCCAGGCGCTGCGGGTGCGGAGGGGAGTACCGGGTCGACATCATGGTTGCCTGACGAGGTCGCGCAACGGTTGCTCCGGACGTGCACGCCCAATGACCTTCCCCCCCGTCTCACGTGCTGGGAGCCCCGGGCGTACGAGTACGTCGATGCCGGAGACTTGGGGATCGGGCTCCAGAGCCCGAAGGTAGTAGCACCCCAGGGCGATGCCGCATACGACGTCTGGGTCTACCGGGATCGTGAATCCAGTGGTGATTCGGCGTTGGCCGTCACGAGCGTCACCCATCAGCCGCCGAAGGGGTTCGAGTTCGTCGGAGCGGAGTATTCGAACCTCAAGGTCGCGCCGTTGAGCTGGACCGTGACGTCGGATCCCGCAACAGGGGCTGTCACTCTGACGGCACCGCCGGGGGGTTGGGCGATGGATCAATACATCAATTTCCGCTTCAAGTACAAGGCGGGCGACGCGCTGCGCGGCGCAGATGGTGATCACGGCGCCACCTTCACCGGTACCGGGGTTTCGCCCACGGGCGATTGGCTGGTGACGGGAAACACGCGGGTTCAGCCCGACAGTTAGGAGTCCGGCAGTGGCGGATCCTGATCGGTTCGTCCGCCCGGTTTGTCACGCCCGGGTGGCCGCGACCGGCCTGTATGGCCGGCGCGGTCATCCCGCGGTCGGTGAATGGATCGACCGCCGCAGGGTGATTGCCGCGATCACGACCCCGACCACCGCGCCGACCAGCGTGTCCAGCACCCGCGGGACGGCGATGTCCGGGGTGATCGGGGTGCCCAGCCCGACCATCAGCAGGGCCATCGGGGTGACCGCCAGCGAGGTCAGTGCGTAGTTCTTGACCACCAGGAGTTCGGCCAGCACCTGCAGCGCCACGATCGCGACGACCGCCTGCCAGTAACTCAGGGCGGCCGCGATGAGAACCGCCGCGATCGCCGCGCCGCCGATGTTGCCGAGTAGTCGGGCGATGGCGCGCTGCACGGTGTGGCTGAAGGTGAGCCCCTGCATGGCGGCGATGGCGCCGAGCGACGCCCACAGCGGGTGTCCGAGGCCGCCGGCCGCGGCCACCCAGCCGGCGAGCGCCGACGCCACGGCGATGCGCGCGCCGTTCGCGAGGAGTCCGCACGAGCGCAGCCGGCGCACCCCGTCTGCCAGGAACCCGCCGACCGGGGGCAGCTCCGGCGCGTCGTCCGGTGAGGGAATAGCGATGCGACGCTTGACCTTACGGAGCTCACGCTCGTGCGTGGCGACCCGGTGCAGGCGGTCGGCGCCACCGTCGGTCAGCCAGCGCTCCACCGCGCGGTCGGCGTCGGCGAGCAGGGCGATGAGGTCGCGGGCGTGGGCGGTGCTCTGTTCGCCGCGGGCGCTGACCGCGACCACCTCGCGGGCGTGGGCGAGGGCGCCGCGGGCCGCGGCCGGGTCCCGAGGTCCGGGGCCGTCGAGCCCGGCGACGGCGGCCAGTGCGCGGGCCGTCGCCAGGCGGGCGGCGCCCATCGGCAGGAACGCGGCGGGCGCCAGGGCGGCGGCCCATCCCACCAGGACGCCGGCGAGGACCGCGAGGGTGATCGCCGCGATGTCCGCGGCCGTGTGGGTGTAGCCGATGGCGGCCATGGCGGCGAAGACAAAGATGACGGCGCCCGGGCCGGTGATCCGGAACGCGCCCAGGACCAGCGAGGCGAGGCCCGCGGCCGCGGACAGCAGGGCGATCTGCCAGCCCGCGGTAAGGCCGGCGGCACCGGCGACGGCCCCGAGCGCGACGAACGAGACCAGGCTGACCCCGACGACGGCCAGCTTCGCGGCCAGCCTCGGGTACGGCTCGTGCCGGGCAAACGCCGAGGTCAGTGCGCCCAGGGCGGCGACCCCGGCCAGCGTGGGTTGCCCGAGCAGGCCACCCGCGACGAGCGTCACCGCGGCGGCGATCCCGACCCGCACGGAGGGCGCCACGGTGGCGTCGGCGGGACGGACCTCGAGGGCGCCGCGCCAGGCGGCGGCAGACACCGCGTGCGCCAGCGCGGCGCCGGACCGGCGCAGGTGGCCGGGTCGGGTGGTGGGAGTGGTGGGGGAGTCGGGCACCTGCCCAGGGTACATATATTTCACTGGTAAATTAAGTGTGAAATAGAATTGGGCTCGTCGCTACGATGTGCGCATGGGTGCCACCGATGACGACTTCGTGGACCGTGTCCGCGGCGAGTGGGCCCGGGCGTACCCGGCCGCGGACATGTCCCCGGTGGAGGTGATCGGCCGGATCAGCCGGATCGGCGCGCAGGCCCTGGCCCGGCTCGATGACATGCTGGCGCCGAGTGGGGTCACGCGGGCGGAGTTCGACGTGCTGGGGGCGCTCGCCCGAAGCGGACGGCCGCTGCGGGCCAGCGAGGTCACCGCGGTGACGATGGTCAGCGGCGCCGCCACCACCAAGCACGCCGACCGGTTGGTCGCACAGGGGCTGGTGCGGCGCCGGCCGTACGAGCGCGACGGCCGGGTGGTGCTGCTCGAGCTGACCGACGCCGGCCGCACGCTGGTGGACGAGCAGTTCCCGCGGCGCCTCGAACTGGACCGGCAACTGCTCGCCGGGCTGGACGAGGGCGACCGCGAGACCCTCTCGGCGTTGCTGCGACGGATCTCGGCCGTCGCCGATCGCTGAGCGGGCTCACCCCTCTGTTGCGTATGACGCTGTGGCCTGCGAGCGGTGATCATCGAATTCGACTGTGGGGTTGGGTTTTTCACCCAATTCTGGCGCGGTCGGGGGGCGTCCGATTGCAGTGGGGCCTGGTCATCGCAAGGCGGATGGGGTATTTCCATGTCAAGAACTCTGATGCGCCGCGATGCATCGATCCTTGCCGCCGCGGCGGTCGTCGCCGGGGGGGCTCACTGTCGGGACGGGCACCGCGAGCGCCGTTTGTCAGTCCCGTGCTGCGCGGCCGACGGATATCCGATCATTCACGGAACCGCTCGGTCTCGAGTCGATTGGGCGCCAGTGCTGCCGGGGGCTCTCGAAATCTGCGCGGGAACTGTCGACGTGTTGCGGCGCGTCGTGATGGAGGTATCGCCGGGTGAAGTGTGGAGGTACAGCACTACTTTCCACCTGAGCGATGGTCCGGACAGGAACCTGACGAAGGCGTCGATCATTTGCCGACCGGGTTCGCGATGACGGGCGTCGAAGTCAGTCGCTTGGGGCTACGTCGACGGCGTGTACCAGCGCCCACCGGTGGAGGCGGGCCACGCCGCTCAGGATCCGGCCATCAGTGCCGTCACGATCACACCTCCGGGCGAGGGGCGGCCCATTCCGCACTGGACCGGCAACACGGATCCGGAACTCGAGGTGGGTGTCGCTTGTCGAGTCCCCTTGTTCGTCAGGGACGGTGACGTCGTTACCTCCGGTGTCACGTTCGAGGCGACCGGGCTGACCGGAACCCGGGGATAGCCGCCGATGGACGGGGCGTTGACCGAAATCTACGGCCCGTACGAAGATGCCTTCGGCAGTTCCGGTTCCTGATGAGCCGGGGGTGGTCGTGGGCCCTCGGCGGTCGCGGCCACCACCTCGACTGCCGCCCGGAGTTGCGCTGTCCGTCGCCGACGGGTCAGGCGCACCCGATGCACCGCCGGGCGCCGGGCAGGGCCTCCAGCCGCTCCCGGCCGATCGGGTCACCGCACCTCTCGCAGATGCCGTAGGTGCCTGCATCGAGGCGCCGCTCGGCCTCGGCGAGTTCGTCCAGGTCCCGGCGGGCCTCGGCGAGCAGCGACGCGGCCTGGGCGCGTTCGAACGCAACGGTCGCGCCCTCCGGGTCGTGCTCGTCGTCGTCGGTGGTCAGGTGCGATCCCTCGATGATTTCGGCGAGCCGGGCGGTGAGGAAGTCGATGCGGTGCGCCGCCTCGGCGCGGCCAACGGTGATCCGCTGACGCGTCGAGGCGGTGCCCGATTCGTGAAGCGTCATGCCTGGTTCAACATGACGCAGCACGGTTCTGTTACCAGGTGCCCGATGGTCGTCAGGGCGTGCGGAAGCCGGTTCAGTTCGTAGTGCAGGATCGGGGTTCTTTCGACGCGGGCCCGGGCGTACGGACGAAGGGGGCGCGGCCGCCCACAGGTCTCCGTTCCGGCCGACGGATCCGCTCGTCCGGCGCGGCTGTCGCCCGACTGGAGCTCTCGCCTCGACGGACAACTGGATGCCCTCGTCGCCGCGTGGCGGCACCCGTGGCGCGGGAGGTGCGGGTGGAATTGTGGTGAAGCGAGTCCCCGCCTTCCGGAGCGGCGTTGAACGTTGCGGCCTGCGAAAAGTGATCATCGAATTCGACTGTGGGATGTACTTTTTCGCTCTACCCTGGCCTGGTCGGGGGGCGTTGGATCGCAGTGACGCCCGGTCATTGAACGTCGGAATGGGGAAACGCCTTGTCCAACAACATGATGCGTCGTGGTGCATCGATTCTCGCCGCCGTGGCGGTGGCAGCCGGCGGCCTTGCGGTCGGTGCGGGTACCGCGAATGCAACGGGAAGTTCGGGGCCGGGAAGCTCTGCGCCTCCTTGCGCCCCCGAGGGTGCTCAGCTCGCTTGCGACGACGGGCAGTTCTACGAAGTCGAGAAGGCCGGCAATATTCGGCTGGCCTACCACGGTCCCGACGAGGCCGTACTGGGTCAAGAGATCGCGTTTACATCAGAGTTCGAAGCCGGGGACAGCGACTACCAGGATGTCCAACCTGAGGTAGCCATTGCGAGCGTCACTCACCACGCGCCGCGAGGTTTCGAATTCACGGGGGCCACGGTTACCGCCGCGAAGTACGAGTTGTATCCAGCCACGTCCGTCTTCACGCCCCTGGAAGCAACCGTCGTGGTGGATCCCGTCACAGGTGATGTCACGGTCACTGCGCCCGCCGGTGGCTGGGCGGCCCCGAAGACCGAAACAAACAACGGCATCCTCACCGGCACTGTCGTCGTCAAATTGGCATACAAGGCGACCGAGTTGGTTTCCGATGGCACCAGCGGTGTCACGTTCACCGGCACGGACGTCCCGGCGTCGGAGGGGTGGATGGCGGCGGGGACCACGAAGGTAGTCCCTGTGGATCTCGGCGGGTTCGGCAGCTTGAGTTAGCGACAGCCACCGCCACGCCACCGATGGGTGGCGTGGCGGTGGGCGCACTGGCCGTGACATCAAAGTGGCTTGGCGGGGACGTGGTGGCGAGTTCCGTTCCGGCGCCGGCGGGCCGGGGGTTCCGGATTGTGAAAGTCGTGGGCGCCGCGGCGGCGAGGGGAGCCTGTGTCCCGAGGTCCGTTCGGAGCGGTGTTTAACGCTTTTACCTGCGCAAACTGGTCTTCCGATTCCTCGATGCCGAGGCCGGACGCGCCATTGTCTTGGCGGGCTGTCGGGGTGGGGGCGGGCACTGGGTTCGTCGGGTCCCCGGCACGGAGGGAGTTTGTGTCAATGGGTGGACATCTTGTGCGTAAGGGTGGCGCGGTGCTCGCGGCGCTGGCGATCGTGGCGGGCGGGGTCACGGTGGGTGTGGGAGGCGCGGGGGCGGTGTCGACAGGCAGCACCGGAGTACCGCAGTGTGACCCCTACGGTGGCGCCCAGGTGGCTTGCGACAACGATACGTTCTGGGCCGCCGAGCAGAGGGTCGGCGACTTCAGAATGAGCTTCGCTGGTTCCGATGAGCTGGTGGTGGGTCAGAATGCCTGGCTGAGTGCCAGTTTCTCTGTCGGCGATGCTGGACCCCAGGCCTCCCTCCCCGATGCCGCGGTGACGAACGTGACGTTCCATACCCCGAAGGGTTTCGAATTCGTCGGAGTTTCGCTGTACTCCTACACACCCAACTTCTATCCGGAGCCGACTATCTGGACGAGCCCGGACTCGACCGCAGTGGTGGACCCCGTCAACGGCGATGTCACGGTCACGGCGCCCGCCGACGGCTGGGCCGTCGCGACCAGGGAGAATGGCGCGGGAAGCATCGTCTCCGGCCAGGTCACGGTCCGCGCAGCCTTCAAGGCGACCGAACTCGTCGCCGACGGCACCAGCGGGGTCACGTTCACCGGCACCGGCGTCCCGGCGTCGGAGGGGTGGATGGCGACGGGGGCCACGCAGGTCATCCCCGTGGATCTCAGCGGGTTCGGCAGCCTGGGTTAGCGATCGCCACCGCCGCGTCGCCCACGGGTGACGCGGCTCCGGCGGACCCGCCGTTGACCCCGCTAACTGTCGAGGGGTTCGCGAGCCCCCTCGGTGGGTACGGCGACTGACCGCCGGGACCGCACGTAGTGCACTCCACCCGCCGCCGCGGCGACCGCGAGGATCACGCCGGCGGCGATCGGGCCGGCCGGGGAGCCGGGGAACAGGCCGTCGAGCAGCAGCATCACGCCGAACACCAGAAACAGGGTCGCGGCCGCGAGCTGGATGAACCGCTCGGGCAGGTGCCTGCCCAGGACCGCGCCGACGATCGCCAGGGCGTCGGCGGCAACCATGCCGATCGTCGAGCCGATCCACACGCCCACCCAGTCGTTGTCCGCCGCGAGGGTGATGGTCGCGAGCATCGTCTTCCTCGCCGAGTTCGGCGAGGAAGAACGCCGAGGCAACGGCCAGGAACGCCGAGGTGCCGACCCGCGCGGCCTTACGTGCAGTGTCACCGACGCCGCTCGCAAGGCTTCGTTTCCGGTGGATGACTCCACCGGACCCGGGTGGTCAACGCTTCGGCCGGCGAGCTATGGCCATCAAATTCCGTTGTGGAATAAGGTATTTCGGCATACTGTGACGCAATCTGGGGGCAGGGCTGGCCATTGGTCAGGCGCAATTCGGGTAGGGGTCTTCGCGTCGACGTTCGCCAGCGGCCACCCGTACGTACGATGGCCGCGCGCTACCGGTCGAGGGGTTTGTGAGCCTCTTCGTCCGGTAGCGCGGACTCGTCGGGGCGGCTCCCAAGCGGGCCCCGCCGGCCGTGGTGGCGCCTGGTGTAGCGGGGGTGGGCAGCCCGCCACCGCCACCGCCGCCGCCACCGCCGCCGCCACAGGTGCGCCGACCCGCGAATCGTTTGACGCTTTGAGCTGCGAAAAGGTGTTTCTGTCGTTTTGTGATGGTGGTCTGTTCTGCCCCTTACGCTGGGCGGGCATTTGGGGGTGGGCGAGGGGTCGGCCCTGTCAAACCGTTGAAGGAGACGTTGTTGATGGGTGGACATCTGATGCGTGCGGGTGGGGCGGTGCTCGCGGCGCTGACGATTGCTGCGGGTGGGATGACGGTGGGGGTCGGAACCGCGGGAGCAGCTTCAAGCAGCGGTCACTGGGACACGCACTGCCCGCCGCCCTACCTCGGATGGCCCAGCAGCGCAGAGCTATTGACGCCCTGCGACGGTCAGGAGTTCGGTTCCGTTGTGAAGGTCGGGGACACCTATCTGGGCTACTACGGACCCGACGGAGCCGCACCGGGTGAGGAAGTGAAGTTTCGGATGTGGTTCTCTCTCGAGTATCCCCTCGACTCCAACCCCACCCCCGATGTCTCGCAACCAGACCGGGTCATCACCACCGTCACACACCATGTTCCGCGCGGCATGGAGTTCCGGGCAGTCGAGGTGACTTCGGGGTCGCGGCGGTTGGACCAGACCACTGCGGTCGATCCGGTCACCGGGGATGTCACGATCACGGCGCCCGGCGACGGCTGGGTGATTCCGAACGACGCGACACTCAACACGATCTACATGACAATGACCTACCGGGTCACCGAGGTGGGTGAGGACGGCACCAGCCGGATCACGTTCACCGGCACGGACTCCCCGGTGTCGGGGAAGTGGGCGGCGACGGGGAACACCAGGTCACACCAGGAGTTCATGGAGGGACCGTTCGGGAGCGCGTCGCTCGGAATCACCGCGCTCGTCGGCGCCGTGCTCGGGGACACGGGTTCCTGATTGTTTTCACCGGTCGAGGGGCTCGCGTGACTTCCTCGACCGGTGGTGCGGCAGTTCGCCGTGACCGCACCCAGCGGACTCCGCCGGACATGGCGGCGACCGCGAGTATCGAGCCGGCGGCGACCATGCCGACCGTCGAGCCGACCCACACCGCCCACCCAGTCGTTGTCCGCGGCGAGGGCGATGGTCGCGAGCATCGTCTTGTCGCCGAGTTCGGCGAGGAAGAACGCGGACGTGACAGCCAGGAACGCGGGGGTGCCGACGCGGGTGGCCTTGCTCCCCTCGTCCTCGTTGAGGCTGTTGCCACGCAGCGTCCAGGCCGCGAACCCGAGGAACGCGACGCCCGCCGCCGGCGATGCTGATCAGGTTGGTCGCCCGGACCGCGCCGGTGTCGTGGCGGTTGTGATGTGACGTTTAACGCCGTGAACTGCGCAAAGACTGCGGTTTGGTTTCGCGGTGACGAGCCAGACAGATCACCTACAGTCTGCGGGAGGGCGGGAGAGGGGGTGGGCATCGGGCTCGTCGGCCTCCCGCCGCGGAGGGAGATCGTGTCAATGACAGGAAGTGATCAGCAGATTCGGCTGCGGCGGGGTGTGTCGATGCTCGCCGCAGCCGCGGTCGTTGCCGGTGGGCTGACCGTGGGCAGCGGTACTGCTGTGGCAGAAGCGGGATCGGCCGACTTTCTTCCGGCCTTCGTGGGGCTCGTGCCGATGTTGGCGGCGGGTTCCGTGGATGCGGAACTGCCCTACTGCGACCCTCGGTACACCCGTGCAGTTCGGGAGTTCGAGGGCATTACGGCGAACAACGATGTCAAGGCCACGGCATATCCCGGTGAACTCATCCAATCGACGATCAACATCGAATCGGTCGACAATGCGAGATCCGTCGAACGAGTCACCGCGTACCTGCCGGCGGGGTCGTCATTGGCGTCCATCGACGTGTCGTCGTACGACCCGGTGAACCGTTGGTGGAACAGGTGGCCCGATCCTGCGACGTCCGTCGACAAGAAGACCGGGGCGGTGACCGTCACGGGTAGCTGGCCGGTACCTACTCGCGTCATCGTCGAGTACATCGTCCCCGTGACGGCGAGGATCGGATCGGTGCTGAGCGGTGGCTTCGGGGTCACCGTCACCGGTCTCGCGCCCCGGGACTGGCCGGCGCTGAGTGAGAACAGCACCACGGTCGGCGACTGGTGCGAGTACGAGCCCGAGCCGGTGACGCCCATGCCGGGGGGCGGCAGCTCGGCTTCCTGAGTGCTCCTACCGGTCGAGGGGCGTGCGAGTCTCCTCGACCGGTTCGGGTCGGGCGCCCCGGGACCGCACCCGGTGCACGGCACCCGCGAGCGCGGCGACCGCGAGGATCGTCGCGGCGGCGATCGGGCCGGCCGGGGAGCCGGGGAACAGGCCGTCGAGCAGCAGCATCACGCCGAACACCAGGAACAGGGTCGCGGCCGCGAGCTGGATGAACCGCTCGGGCAGGTGCTTGCCCAGGACCGCGCCGACGACGATCGCCAGGGCGTCGGCGGCGACCATGCCGATCGTCGAGCCGATCCACACGCCCACCCAGTCGTTGTCCGCCGCGAGGGTGATGGTGGCGAGCATCGTCTTGTCACCGAGTTCGGCCAGGAAGAACGCCGACGCGACCGCCAGGAACGCCGAGGTGCCGACCCGTGCGGCCTTGTTCTGCTCGTCGTCGGTGAGGCTGTCGCCGCGCAGCGTCCAGGCCGCGAAGCCCACGAACGCGATGCCGCCGACGATGCTGATCAGGTTCGTCGGCAGGGCCGCGCCCAGGTAGTGGCCGACGGCGACCGAGACCAGGTGCACCACCGTGGTCGCGGCGGTGATGGCGCCGATCACGACCCACCACTTGTAGCGCAGGGCGAACGTCATGGCCATCAGCTGGGACTTGTCGCCGAGCTCGGCGACGAAGATGACGCCGAAGCTCAACAGCAGGGCGGCAAGCACGTGGATCCTCCGTTTCGTTCGATTCGGAGGATGTTGGGGACCTTCCTCCGGCCTCCGACGCGGGTGCGTCGACGGCCGAAGGTCTCGCCCACCGGCGGTGCCGGTCCGGGCAGCCGGGCATTGGCCGATGCTCGGCGCCTGCCAGTATGTCGACTGCTCGATTGGGGGCTACTCCCCTTCGTTGCTGTCGAGCCTACCGGCGACTCTGCGAAACCACAAAGCGCACAACAAGTTTGGGAAGCCAAACTTTGAACTTCCGGGAGGGGTCAGGCGGCGAGCAGCATCGCCAAAACGGCGGTGTCGGGGTCGCAGTTCGGGTCCAGGCTCACCCGGCTGACCATCGAGGTCACGGTGCCGTCGGGCTCGGCCTCCACCCAGGCCGCCCGGTGGTCGAGCCCCAGGTACGGCAGCCCCGGCAGCAGGACGCAGCCCGACGCCGCCCCCACGCACTCGGGCAGCGACGGCAGCGTCTCCGACGGCGGGTGCAGCATCAGCAGCGCCGGCGGCTGGTGGTCCGCGAAACAGCCCGGCGTGACCGCGGACTTGCCGATCACCGGACCCTCGGCGACGACCAGGCCGACCATGTCCGGTGCGGGGTTCTCCGGGAGCTCCTCGTGGGCACCGAAAACCGTTGAGGTGGAAAGTAGTCCGGGCACCGACGCGATGCGCACGGTGAACACCAGCAGCTGCGCCCACTCCTTGGTGGTCTCCGGCCACCGGCCCGAGATGACGAACCCCCGCAACGAACCCGCGGAGTGGAAGGGCGAGACTCCGATGTACTCGTTTCTGCTCATGCCCGCCCCCTCGATCCCGGATCGCGCACCCGGGCCATGCCCGGCTACTTCCAGGATGCGCCGACCGCGGCAACCAGACAACTCGGGCGCCGCGGCGGGGATTTCGCTCAGTACTGCGTCGCCGGCACCTCCACCCGGAGCAGCCGGATCGCACCGGACCGCTCCGCCTCGGCCTCCTCCGGGATCGGGGTCTCGCAGGTGCAAACGAACAGGTCGCGGCCGTCGGCGCCGCCGAGTGCCACCGCGTGGGAGTCGAACACCACCAGCCGGTCGGTGACGACCCCGGCCGCGTCGACCCGCAGCACCTCGCCCCCGGACGGCGACGCCACCCAGATGCCGTCCTCGGCGTCGATGGCGAGCCCCTCGGGGGCGATGCCGGTCTCGAACTCGGCCAGCACCCGGCGCTGGGCGAGGCTGCTGTCGGGTTCGACGGTGAACGCGGTCAGGCGTCCGGGTGTCGAGCGGGTCTCCGCGACCACCAGGGTGCCGCCGTCGGCGGTCACGACCATGCCACTGGCGAACATCATGTCGGTGGCGACCGCGTGCACGGTGCCGTCGGGCTCGACCATCGCGAGGTCGGCGGGCCGCGGCGGGGCCGGGGGAGTGCTGTCGTCGCCGCTGTTGCCCACGTACGCGCGGCCGCGGCGGTCCACGCACATGTCGGTGAGGTGCCAGACGGCGATGCCGGAGAGGTCGGCGTAGACGGACAGCGCGCCGCCGGGGTCCCGGCACAGCACCAGCCGGTCGCGGGTGGAGGCGATCAGGAGGCGGCCGTCGGGCAGGAATCCCAGTCCCGCGGGGCGGCCGGGAACCTCGGCCACGGTGTTCAGGGCGCCGGTGGCGGGGTCGTACGCGAGCACTTCGCCGGCGTGGGTGTCGGAGAACCACAGGTGGCCCTCGTGCCACTGCGCGCCCTCGGGGAACGTGAGTCCTTCGACGAGTGTGTCCGCGGTCACAGTCACGCTCTCAACAATACGACCACGGCGGCCGAACGACCCCACCGGAAACGACTCCGCCGCGACCCGGACGAGCGGGACGCGGCGGAGTCGGTGACGGCTGTGACTAGACGATCAGACCGGCGGTCTGGGTGCGGGCGCGGTCGAAGCGCGCGGACACGTCGGCCCAGTTCACGATGTTCCAGAAGGCGTTGACGTAGTCGCCCTTGACGTTCTGGTAGTCGAGGTAGAAGGCGTGCTCCCACATGTCGAGCATGAGCAGCGGGGTCAGGCCGATGGAGATGTTGCCCTGCTGGTCGTACAGCTGGACGATGATCAGCCGCTGGGCGATGGAGTCCCAGGCCAGGATGGACCAGCCGGAGCCCTGGATGGCGTTGGCGTTGGCCGAGAAGTGGCTGCGGAACGCGTCGAAGCCGCCGAACTGGTCCTCGATCGCGGCGGCCAGCTCGCCCTCCGGCTTGTCGCCACCCTCGGGGGAGAGGTTGTTCCAGAACACCGAGTGGTTGGTGTGGCCGCCGAGGTGGAAGGCCAGGTTCTTCTCGTGCAGGTTCACGACGGGCGCGAGCGTGTCGGACGCGCGCAGCTCCGCCAGCTTCTCGAGGGCCGCGTTGGCGCCGGCGACGTAGGCCGCGTGATGCTTGCTGTGGTGCAGCTCCATGATCTTCGCGGAGATGTGCGGCTCGAGTGCCGCGTAGTCGTAGGGCAGTTCAGGCAGCGAGTAGACAGACACGGGGGTCCCTTCCTTACGGGCGCGCGAACGCCCGGTGTGTACCTTGCTTTGGTGCTTCTGGGTTGTAACCCAATCCCATTCGTACACCGTCCGCAACCGCCGCCCGCGGTCGGGAGCACCCGTGCGGCGGCGTCGGGGCCGGTCAGTGACGCGGGAGACATCGTCCGGGATTCGTCCAAGAGATGAACGGAACCTTAAACTCTGGCGGTGCCCCGACAGCAACAGGTTCTCGCGACGGCGCCCGCGCCGGCCTCGCGGATCAACTTCGGGGGCGCAAACCTTCTTCGGGCACTGGCGGTCCTCGCCGTCCTCTACTCGCACATCTCGCTGTACCTCATCGACGACCTTGGCACCGGCTGGTGGCTGATCGACGTCGTCTACGAGACCCTGGTCGACGACGGCGGGCTCAACCAGCACCTGTCCTTCCTGGGCGTCGCGGTCTTCATGATGCTGACCGGTCTGATGCTCACGGCCTCGGCGGCCCGGCAGACCCCCGGCCGCTTCCTGTTCAACCGGGTCGGTCGGCTGCTGCCCGGGCTGTGGGTCGCGATCGCGCTGGCGGTGGTGCTGGTGCGGCTCGGCGTCAACGGCATGTTCAGCCCCCAGGACACGGTCACCAACTCGCAGGTGGCACTGAGCTTCGTGCTCGGCGGCTTCTTCCTCAAGCCCGAGGTCGCGGTGCTGGGCGTGGTCTGGACGCTGGTGGTGCAGGTGATCTTCTACCTCTACCTCGCCGCCGCCCGGCCGCTGCTGCGCGCAGTCCCCGTCGCGGTCCCGATCCTCGGCTCGGTGCTCTGCGCGCTGGTCCTGCTCTACAACCAGTTCGTGCCGCAGCCGTACTCGGTGCCGATGCTCGGCAAGGTCGCTGCCACCCTGCCTGCGCTGTTCATCGGACAGATCATCTACCTGGGCTGGGCGCGGCTGGCGTCGTGGCGCTGGGTGGTGGTGGCGATGATCGCGCAGTTCGAGGTGGTGCGCCTGGCCACCGACATCCGGGTGTACTGGTCGGGCGACCGCTACCTGTGGACGATCGTGGTGGTCACGGCGGCGGTGCTGGCCCTGGCCCGGTTCGACGGGGCGGCGGGGCGGTGGCCGGTGGTGCGCTGGGTCGCCACCCGCAGCTACGCCATCTACCTGCTGCACACCCTGATCCTGTACCGGGTCTACGAGCTCACCGTGGGGCACGTGGGCAAGACCGGCGCGGTGCTGGCGTTCCTGCTGGTGACCGCGCTGGCGTCGGAGGCGATGTACCGGTTCGTGGAGGTGCCGGGCGGGCGTTGGGTGGGCGACCTCGCCGCCCGGATCTGGGGGCCGCGGTCGGCGACCGCCGCGGCGGCCGGTCCCGAGCCGTCGGCGGGTCTCGAGTCGTCCGTCGGCGGCGAATCGTCCGGGGACGCCCGGCCGACCGCGAGTAACATCGCAGCATGTCCTGGTATGACGACATCCTCAGCCACGCGTCTGCAAAATCCCACCTGATCTCCGCGGACCAGGCGCTGCCCGGTCGGCAGGATCCGATGCCGGTACCCGACGCACACTTCGTCAACGGTCACCCCTTGGTGTCCCCGTTCCCGGCCGGCATGCAGACCGCGGTGGTCGGGATGGGCTGCTTCTGGGGCGCGGAGAAGGAGTTCTGGCAGCTCGCCGGGGTGTACAGCACCGCCGTCGGGTACGCGGGCGGATACACGCCGAACCCGACCTACGAGGAGGTCTGCTCGGGGCGGACCGGGCACACCGAGGTGGTGCTGGTGGTGTTCGACCCGAAGGCGATCTCCTACGCCGGGGTGCTCGCGCACTTCTGGGAGAACCACGACCCGACCCAGGGCATGCGGCAGGGGAACGACCAGGGCACCCAGTACCGGTCGGCGATCTTCACCACCGACGAGTCGCAGGCTTCGACCGCGCGCGCGACGGCCGAGGTGTTCGGGGCGCGACTGTCCGAGGCGGGATACGGGGCGATCACCACGGAGATCGCGCCGCTCGGCACGTTCTACTACGCCGAGGGCTACCACCAGCAGTACCTGGGAAAGAACCCCGGCGGCTACTGCCCCGTCCATGCGACGGGCGTCAGTTGCCCGGTCGGGTTGCTGCCCCAGGACGAGGTGCCGGCGCAGACAGACATCCTGCCGCCGCAGTGACCTGAGCCCGACATACTCGATCCGTTCCGATTCCGCATGAAATGTGACGGTGCCCGCAGGTACTTGATCTTGGTCTCACCACGTACGACTGTGGAGGACAGGAGTCCCCGTCGGGGCAGTGTCCAGAGGTGAGGGCCGGGTCGGATGTCGCAGGTGGTGCACGGGAGGCTGTCACTGGCCCTGGTCATGCTGCGGCGCGAACCCGGTTCGTTGGTCCGGCGCTCGGATCGGCTCGAGGCGGCACTCACGGTCGGACTGGTGATGCTGGGGATCGTGCTGGTCCCGGTGGCCGTGTGGCTCGGTGTCCGAACCGACGAGAACCAGCGCGCGTTGGCGCAGCAGCAGGCGCACGACCTGCGTCAGGTCACCGCCACCACACTCGAGGACGCGGGCGGCTGGCGGGCGGGCGCGGACCTCGAGACGGCCTCGCTCGGCACGGTCCCGGCGACGTGGGACTGGCGTGAGCGCACGCATCGCGGCGACCTCACGGTGCCCGCGGGCACGCCCGCCGGCTCGCCGGTCGAGATCTGGGTCGACCGGTCGGGTGCACGGGCGGCGGAGCCGGTCACCGAGGCCGGTGCCGCCATCTCCGCGGTGACCGTCGCGGTGTTCGGCTGGGTGATGGTGATGCTGCTGGCCGGGGCCGGCGTGGCGATCGGGACCGGCATGCTGAACCGCCGCCGCGACCTGCAGTGGACCCGGCAGCTGGAACGCTTCCTGGGCGACGCCCCCGCCCACTGACGCCCCCGACCACAGACGCCCCCGCCGACCGACGAGCGGGGGCGCCTCGGGTTCAGCGCAGCTGCGGAAGCACCTCGGTGGCCACCAGTTCCAGGTGGTCCAGGTCGTCGAGGTCGAGGGTCTGCAGGTAGATGCGGGTCGCGCCGAGCTCGCCGTACCGGCCGATCTTGTCGACGACTTCCGCGGGCGAGCCGGCGGCCCCGTTCTCGCGCAGCTCGGCCACCTCGCGTCCGATCCGCCCGGCCCGTGCGGTGACCTCCGCCTCGGTGCGGCCGCAGCACAGCACCAGGGCGTTGGAGTAGACCAGGTCGGCCGGGTCGCGGTCGACGGCACGGCAGGCCTGACGCACCCGCTCGAACTGGGTCGCGGAGTCCTCCACCGAGGCGAACGGCAGGTTGAACTCGTCGGCGTAGCGCGCGGCCAGCGCGGGGGTGCGCCTCTTGCCGAGGCCACCCATCACGATCGGCGGGCCCTCGGGGCGGTGCGGCTTGGGCAGCGCGGGCGAGTCCAGGATGCGGTGGTGCGCGCCGTCGTAGGAGAACTTCTCGCCGACCGGCGTGCGCCACATGCCGGTGACCACGGCGAGGGTCTCCTCGAGCTTGTCGAAGCGTTCCCCGACGCCGGGGAACGGGATGCCGTAGGCGAGGTGTTCCTCCTCGTACCAGCCGGCGCCGAGACCGAACTCGACGCGGCCGCCGCTCATCGCGTCGACCTGTGCGACGGACACCGCCAGCGGACCCGGGTGCCGGAAGGTGGCGGAGGTGACGAGTGTGCCGAGTCGGATGGTCGAGGTCTCGCGGGCGAGCCCGGCCAGGGTGATCCAGGCGTCGGTGGGCCCGGGCAGGCCGTCGACGTTCATCGCCAGGTAGTGGTCGGACCGGAAGAACGCCCCGTACCCGAGCTGCTCGGCCGCCTGCGCGACCCGCAGCAACTGCTCGTAGGTGGCGCCCTGCTGTGGTTCGGTGAAGATTCTCAGCTCCATGCCGTCCAGGGTGCCGCACGTCGGTTGTCCCCACCCATTTACGTAGGGTTGTTCACTATCTGTGGACAAGCCTGTGGAAACTGTGGATAACTCGGTGGACAACCTGTGGCCTGAGTCACATATTTCGCAAATGTCATGGTAGACCCTGTGGATATCCCCGTCTCGGGTTGATCCCCAGGGTGTGCACAACCTTCTCGGAGTCGGCCGCCGCGGCCGCCGCGAACGTGACAAGATCGACTGTGTGAGCTTTGGTGACGTGCCCTCTGTCGAGGTGGGCGAGGTGCCCGCGGATCCCTACGACGCCGCGGTCCTGTTGGACGTGCGCGAGGACTACGAGTGGGCGGACGGTCATGCGCCCGGCGCGTTGCACATCCCGATGGTCGACGTCCCCGCCCGACTGGACGAGATCGACATCGACGCCGAGGTGTACGTGGTGTGCCGGCAGGGTGGTCGGTCGATCCAGGTGGTCGCGTACCTCAACCAGATCGGTTACGACGCCGTGAACGTCTCCGGCGGGATGGTCGCCTGGCAGCACACCGGGCGGCCGCTCACCGCGGACGACGGCCGCTCGGCGAAGATCTACTAGATGAGCGCCGTCCAGGTCTGTGTCCGGTGCGCTGCCCGATGGCCGGTGGCCGGCCGGCCATCGCAGTGGTGCCCGCGCTGCCACGGGGTGCTGCTGTCCCCGACCGACCCGGCCCGCCCCGAGCCGCCGTCGCGGCGCAACTTCCGCTGGGTCGCCCGCCGTCCCGGCGCGGCGGCCCGGCGACCCGCGGCGGGGGCCGGGCAGGGGGCGGCCGACCCCTCGCCGCCGTCGTACCGCGAGATGCCCCGGTGGGGCCTGCTGGACCCGCCGCCCGTCGAGCCCGAGGAGCCCGGGTACGGGCGTCAGGAGCGGATGGCCGACCTGGCCCCGACGCTGCTCGTCACCGCCGCCGTGCTGTTCGCGGTGGCCGCCCTGGCCGAGCTCTTCCGCTACGGCCTGCTGCTGCGCAACCGGACCACCCTGATCGACCCGACCGTCCTCGCGGTGTCGGACGGACTGGTCGGCGCGGCCGGCGTGATGGCGCCGCTGCTGGCGCTGGCCGCGGCCGCGGCCTCGGTGGCGTGGTTGCTGCGGACCCGCGCCGCCGGTTACGCCGCGGCCGGTCGGAGCGATCCGCGTCGGCCCGCGTGGCTGGTCGCCGGCTGCCTGGTGCCCGGGGTGAACCTGGTGCTGCCCGGGGTGTACCTGCACGAGATATCCGACCGGAACCCCAAGACCCGGAACCTGATTCGGCTGTGGTGGGGGCTGTGGGCGAGCAGTGGCGTGCTGCTGGCGGCGAACCTGCTGTGGCGGTCGCACGACTCCGTGCAGGCACAGGCCAACGGGGTGCTGCTGGCCGCACTCGGTGACGTGGTGGCCGCCGCGGTAGCGGTCGCGACGCTGGCGGTGATGCGCCGCGTGGACGGGCTCGATCTCGCCGGGCGGCCGCGGACCCTGACCCGCTGGGTGGTCGCGGTGCCCGAGGCGTCGCCGGCCGACGGCGTCGCGGCGCCGGACGATGCACCACCCGTCGCGGCCGAACCGGTCCTGGCGGAAGCGGGCGCGCGGTGAGCCCGGACCGGCGTGGCCCCCTCGTCGTCGCGCACCGCGGCGCGTCGGCCGCCCGGCCCGAGCACACCCTCGCCGCGTACGAACTCGCCCTCGAACAGGGCGCCGACGGGCTCGAGTGCGACGTCCGGCTCACCCGGGACGGCCACCTCGTGTGCGTGCACGACCGCCGGGTGGACCGCACCTCCTCCGGCACCGGGCTGGTCAGTGAGATGACGCTGCAGCACCTCAACGCGCTGGACTTCGGCACCGACGGCGAACCAGCCGGGCTGCTGACCCTCGCGGAGCTGATCACCCTGGTCCTCGACTTCCGCGACCGGCCGACCAAGCTGTTCATCGAGACCAAGCACCCGGTCCGGTACGGGGGCCTGGTGGAGAGCAAGCTGCTGGCCGAGCTGTCCCGGTTCGGGCTGTCCGCGCCCGCGTCGGCGAGCCACTCGCGGGCCGTGGTGATGTCCTTCTCGGCGAGTGCGGTGTGGCGGGTCCGGCGGGCGGCGCCGCTGCTGCCGACGGTGCTGCTCGGCGAGGCGTCGCGCTACCTGGGCGGCGGCGCGGCGACCACCGTCGGCGCCACCGCCGTCGGCCCGTCGATCAAGTCCCTGCGCGAACACCCCGAGTTGGTGGACCGGGCCGCGGCGTCGGGCCGGGCCACCTACTGCTGGACCGTCGACGAGCGCGAGGACGTGGAATTGTGCCGCGACCTCGGGGTCGGCTGGATCGCCACCAACCATCCGGGCCGTACCAAGGAGTGGCTCGCGCGGTAACACGGGCGTGTAGGTTTCCGGACGTGGGTAAGAGCAAAAGAAACAGTGGTCCGAAGCCCGACAGCAACCGCGCGGCCAAGCTCGCCGAGCGGCGCGCCGCCCAGGAGAGCGCCGCGGCGACAGTGGTGTCCCGGCCGTTCGAGGGCCTGGCCGCCGAGTGCGATCTCGTCGCGATGCGCGAGTTCGTCCCGTCCGCGACCGCGCCGTTGCCGATGACCGGTGCCGACCGCGCCGTCGTGGTCGCGACCGTGCTGCCCGGCGCCGTTGCAGCCCTGGTCCGGGACGAGACGGACTCCGCCACCGGCTTCGTCGGCATGCAGGTGCAGGCGCACTCCGCGGACCTCGGGGCCGACCTCGTGGCCGCCGCGTCGTGGGCGGCCACCGCCACGCCCGGCGAGTCGCTCACCGCCGCGACCGTCGGCGCCGACGGCCCGCGCCTGGCCGACGTGATCGATGCGGGCGCGGCCCTCGACATCACCGTGTACCAGGACTTCAACTGGTGGATCCCGGAGGGCGTCACGCCGGCACCGGAGGTCGCCGCTACCGTCGAGCGGGCCAACGAGGTGATCATGCCGTCCGCGCGTCTCGACGCCGACGGCGTGGTCGCGGCCTGGTGGGTCGACGCCGGCGAGAAGGCCCACCTGCGCTGGGTGCGCCCCGAGGACGAGGACCAGCTGATGCTGGCGCTGGCCCGGGTGCACGCGTCCGGCGGACTGCACCTCGGTGAGGGCTCGCGCTACGCGGGTTCGTTCCGGACGCACGGCCTGCTGGTGCCGGTGTTCGACCTCGACCGCGAGAAGCACGCCCAGGAATGGGCCTCGGCCACCGCGGAACTCGGCGACCGCCTCGCGCAGGCGCTGGCCGTCGACGCCCCGCTGACCTCGGAGGAGCGGCGCAGTCGCGACGGCCTGCGCGGTCGCCAGATCACGCTCCGCTGACCCGACACCACGAAAGCCCGACGGGCGCCGCTACGTCCTCCGACGCGCGGCGCCCGTCGTGCTTTCCGCACGGTGCCGTCCGGCCGCCCTCAGCGGATCGGGGGCGTGCGCCGGGTGGTGACCGCGATCCGGTTCCAGGCGTTGATGGTGAGGACGAGGCCGATCAGCTGCGCGAGCTGGCCGTCGTCGAAGTGGGCCGCGGCCCGGTTGTAGACGTCGTCGGGCACGAAGCCGTCCGTCAGGACCGTCACGGCCTCGGTGAGGGCGAGCGCGGCCCGCTCCTGCTCCGTGAACAGGCCCGGCACCTCCTCCCACGCGTTGAGGAGGAAGAGCTTCTGCTCGCTGACGCCGACCTTCCGGGCGTCCGCGGTGTGCATGTCGATGCACCACGCACAGTGGTTGATCTGGGAGGCGCGGGTGAGCACAAGCTCGGCGAGGGCCGGGTCGACGCCCTTCCTGGCCGCGGCGTCCAGGGCGATCATCGCCTGGTAGACCTCGGGGGCGTTCTTGAAGAAGTTGACACGCTGCGGGTGCTCGGGTGTGGTCATGGATTCGACTGTAGGCGCGGAATGGTCCGTCCGAATGGTTCAATCTGCGAGTGAAATCATGGGCCAATTCCGGGCTGGACCTGCATCTGGACCTCCGCGGCCGGGGCGGCGTTCGCTCCGCGCTGACCGCCGCCCTCCGCGAGGGCATCAGGTCGGGCCGGCTGGCTCCGGGAGCCGCGCTGCCACCGTCGCGAGCCCTGGCCGCGGACCTCGGGGTCGCCCGTAACACGGTGGCGGACGCGTATACCGAACTCGTCGCCGAGGGCTGGCTCACCGCCCGGCAGGGCTCGGGCACCCGGGTGGCACCGCGCGCGGTCACCACGCCGGCCGGGGGAACCCGCCGACCTGTCGCGGCCCCGTTGCCGGTGCACAACCTGATGCCGGGCTCACCCGACCCCGCCTCGTTTCCCCGCGCCGCCTGGATCGCCTCCACCAGGCGTGCGCTGACCGCGGCGCCGAGCGAGGCATTCGGCCCGGGCGATCCCCGGGGCCGCCCGGAGTTGCGAATTGCCTTGGCGGACTACCTGTCCCGGGCGCGCGGGGTGCAGGCAGACCCCGACCGGACAGTCGTGTGTGCGGGCACCGCCCACGCGCTGACGTTGATCGGGTCCGTGCTGGCCCGGTCCCCTGCGGTGGTGCAGGCCGGGTCGGGCACCGTCGCCGTCGAGTCGTACGGGCTGCACGTGCACCGCGGCCTGCTCGCCGAGGCGGGCCTGCGCACGGTGCCGTTGACCGTGGACGAGAACGGGGCCAGGGTCGGGGAACTGGTGTCGTCGGGGGCAGCCGCGGTGCTGCTCACGCCGGCCCACCAGTTCCCGATCGGCGGGCCGCTGCACCCGGAACGCCGTGCGGCGGTGATGGACTGGGCGCGCACCGTCGACGGACTGGTGCTCGAGGACGACTACGACGGGGAGTTCCGTTACGACCGGCAGCCGGTGGGCGCGATGCAGGATCTCGACCCCGACCGGGTGGCGTACCTCGGTTCGGTCAGCAAGAGCCTGTCGCCGGCGTTGCGGCTGGGCTGGATGGTGCTGCCCGACCGGCTCGTGGACCGGGTGGTCGAGGCCAAGGGCGTCTGGGAGCGGTGGGTGAGCGTGCCGGACCAGTTGGCGCTCGCCGACTTCCTGGCGAGCGGCGCCTACGACCGGCAGGTCCGACTGATGCGGGCACGCTATCGCGGTCGCCGCGACCGACTGGTGGCGATGCTCGCCGAACGGGCACCGGCGGTGCGGCTGTCGGGCATCGCGGCCGGGTTGCACGCCGTCGTCGACCTGCCGCCCGGCAGTGAGCGGCGCGTGCTGGCGGCCGCGGCCGCGGCGGGCCTCGCGTTGGGGCCACTGTCGCAACTGCGGCACCCGGACGCCACCACCCCGCCGCGGGACGGGGTGGTGGTCGGCTACGGCGCGTCACCGGAGAACGCCTTCGCGAGCGCCCTCGAGGTGCTGTGCCGGGTGCTGGCGACGGCCGGGGTCTAGATCGTCCCGCCGGCGGCGGACGGCGCGCCGGCGGCGTCCTTCGGGCTGCTCATCTCGCGGGCGACGAAGTTCTCGAGGTCGAACAGGTTGCTGCCGGCGCGGTCCGCGATGGCGAGCAGGGTGGTCATCGAGGCGACCTCCTCGACCTGCTCCTTGAGGAACCACTGCATGAACTGCTCGCCGAGGTAGTCGCCCTCCTCGCGGGCGGTGCTCGCGAGCTGGATGATCTGCTCGGTGACCGCCCGCTCCTGCTGCAGGGCCAGCGCGATCGGCTCGCGGGTGTCCGCGAACCGCGACTTGGCGTTGTCGACGCCCGTCATTTCCACCGTGATTTCCCGGTCCAGGAAGTACTGGACGATCATCATCGCGTGATTGCGTTCCTCCACCGCCTGCGAGTAGAAATGCTTGGCGAGCTGAGGCAGATCCGAATTGTCGTAGTAAACCGCGGTCGCGATGTACTGGTGCGACGCGTTGAATTCGTTGCGAATCTGGTCGTGGAGCAACGCGTGGAACTTGGACCTGTCAGTCTCTGTGGAATTCGCCATCGGGCGACGATATAGCTGGTCAGGGTGAAGTGTCATCCAAGTCGAACCTTATTGAGGGAAGTATTCCCTAATTAAGTTCGTCCTTAATTATGTGAGCCTTATTTGTGGGCGATTCGAATGACGTCGCCTGGTCAGGCCGCTGTCGCCTCGACTTCGCGAGGGGTCAGATGCCGCCGCCGGCGGGCCGCGGTGCCATGCCGTCCTTCGGCGGGGTCGAGTTCATCTCGCGGGCGACGAATTCCTCGACGTTGAACAGGTTGTCGCCCGCCCGGTCGACGATGGCGAGCAGGGTGGTCATCGAGGCGACCTCCTCGACCTGCTCCTTGAGGAACCACTGCATGAACTGTTCGCCGAGGTAGTCGCCGGTGTCGCGGGCGGTGCGCGCGAGCTTGGTGACCTGGTCGGTGACGCCACGCTCCTGGTTCAGCGCGAGTTCGACCGGCTCCCGGACCGAGCCGAAGTCGGTGATCACCTCGTCGATCCCGGGGATCTTGATCTCGAGGTCGTTGTCGAGGAGGTACTGGATCATCATCATCGCGTGGTTGCGTTCTTCGGTCGCCTGCTTGTAGAAGCGCCCGGCGAGCTGAGGGAGGTCATTTCCGTCGAAGTACACCGCGACCGCTACGTACTGCTGCGAGGCCGTGAATTCGTTGCGAATCTGTTCGCGGAGGAGATCGTGGAATTCGCTGCGCTCTCGGGTGGTCATGGCGCACAGATTACCGCCGGACGGCCGCCCGTCGGTGGACCGGTCGCGGAAGGTGGTGCACGCCACCGCGTCCCGGCCGAGGGGACGACCGGCGCCGCGATCGCGGTTCCGGTGGGTGGGACGGGCGCGTGATGGGCCGCGGGCCGGCAACCAGTCTGGGGTCATGAAGTTCTCACTGGCCGTGGCCATGATCCCGCTGGACCAGCTGGTGCCGTTGGCGCGGACGGCGGAGCAGTGCGGGTTCTCCGCCGTCGCGCTCCCGGACTCGTTGTTCTTCGCCGAGAAGGCGTCGGTCGACTACCCGTACACGGCGGACGGGTCGCGCATGTGGGACGGCGAGACCCCCTTCGTCGATCCGCTGATCGCCGCGGCCGCGATGGGCGCGGTCACGTCGACGATCGCGTTCCGGACCAACGTGCTCAAGCTCGGCTCGCGTAACCCGCTGCTTCTGGCGCGGCAGGTCGGGTCGGTCGCGAACCTGACCGGCGGCCGTTTCGAACTCGGCATCGGCGTCGGTTGGGCGCCGGAAGAGTTCGAATGGTGCGGGGTGCCGTACCGGAGGCGCGGTGCCCGCGTCGACGAGATGGTCGAGGTGCTGACGAAGGTGCTCGCCGGCGGGATGGTCGAACACCACGGCGAGTTCTTCGACTTCGACCGGCTGCAGATCAGCCCGGCGCCCGGGCGCCGGGTGCCGCTGTACGTCGGCGGGCACTCGGCGCCGGCGCTGGCCCGGGCGGCGCGCGTCGGCGACGGCTGGACCTCGGCTCTCATGCCGTTCGAGGAACTCGCCGCCACGATCGTGAGGCTCGGCGAGCTGCGCGCCGAGTTCGGTACCGCGGACCGGCCGTTCGAGGTCCAGGCGTCCGGGGTCGCCACGCACGGTTACGTCGAGCTGGCCGCCGTCGGCGTCACCGACGTGACCGTCATGCCGTGGGCGATGCGCGGGCTGCCGATGGACTGCCCGCTCGAGGCGAAGCAGGACGCGGTGCGGGCGTTCGCTGCCGAACACGTCGCACCCTGACACGCGGCCAACGACCTCAGGGACCTCAGGGGCCCGAGGTCAACAGTTCGGGCGGGACCGGCCGGTCGTTCGCGAGGGCCTCGAAGAACTGCGATGCCCGCGCGCGGTCCCACAACAGCACGTTGCCGGAGCCGTCGACGTCCTCGAACCCGCCGACCGGGACGGTGGTGGTGACCAGGTCACCGCGCATCGCCCAGGCCAGCCCAGCGAGGTTCCACAGGTGGTCGCCCTCGTCGACCTGGAACGAACCCGCGGTCTCGGTCACCATCGGCCACAGTCGCAGCGGGTTGAGCAGGGTGGTCAGTCCGGTGGCCTTCTTCAGCAACGCCGCCATGAACAGCCGCTGGTTGTTCATCCGGTCCAGGTCGGCCATCGGCGTCGCGCGAGTGCGCACGAAGCCGAGTGCCTGGGCGCCGGTCAGGTCCTGGCAGCCGGCCTGCAGGTTGATCCCGGCGAGCGGGTCGTCGATCGGGTACGGCACGCACAGGTTCACCCCGCCGATCGCGTCGACGATGCCGGCGAAACCGCCGAAGCCGATCTCCGCGTAGTGGTCCATCCGCAGCCCGGTGGCCTCCTCGACGGTCTGGACCAGCAGTTGCGGCCCGCCGAGCGAGAACGACGCGTTGAGCTTGTCGCGGCCGTATCCGGGGATCGGCACGTAGGAGTCGCGCGGGAGGGACACCATGGTCGCGGCGCCGCTCTCGGGGATGTGCACCACCATGATCGTGTCGGTGCGGCTGCCGCCCAGTTCCGGACTCTCGCCGCCGGTGGCGAGCTTCTGTTCCTGTTCCGGCGTCAGGCCGGCCCGGCTGTCGGAGCCGACGAGCAGCCAGTTGGTGCCCGGGGTGTCGGCGATCCGACCCGGGTAGCCGGCGAGTGCGTCGATCCGGTTCAGCCCGCGGTCGAGGTAGAGCACGGAACCGCCGACAAGCAGCACCAGGGCCAGCAGGACGAGACCGATGCGGCGCCCCCAGTGCGGCGGCCGTCGGCGCGCCCGCGCGGGATTCGGCGGCCGCTGCGGCGGGACCGGCGGCGCGGGCTGGTCGCGACGCGGGGGTGGTGGTACCGGGGTGCCCGGTCGACCCGGCTGCCCGGACTCACCGGGGTGGCGCTGCGGCGTCTGCGTCGGGGCGTACGCCGACCCGGCGGCCGGTCGGTAGGCGTGGGTCTGCTGCGGCGGCGGGCCCGCCGGGCGACCGCCGGCCGCCGGCTGTGACCAGGCCTGTGGGGGCTGCGCGCTGCGTCCGTCGCGCCGGATCACCTGGGTGCCCTCGGGTCCGGGGTCTGCCGGGGTGCCACGGTACGGCGGCTGGGGACGGGGCGGCTGGGCGCGGGGCGGCGGGTAGCTCGGCGGCGGGTAGTTCGGCGGGGGGTTTCGGCGCGGCGGCTGGTTCGGCGGCATCTGCGGGCGCGGGGCTCCGGCGCGACCCGCGTGGGGGTCGCGGGGGTCTCGCTGCTGGGGACGGTCGCCGTTCACGTGAAACGACTCTACGGGTCAGGGCAGCCAGGACACGTGGCCACGCAGCGCGGTGTACCCGACGAACGCGACCGCGTCGATCAGCCAGTGCGCGACGACCAGCGGCCACAGCCGGCCGGTCTTCTGCCAGTAGCGGCCGAACACCAGGCCCATCACCACGTTCCCCAGCCCGCCGCCGAGGCCCTGGTAGAGGTGGTAGCTGCCGCGCAGCACCGCGGACGCGAGCAGCGAGCGGTTCTCGCTCCAGCCGAGCCGTCGCAGCCGCGAGATCAGGTACGCGACGACCAGTACTTCCTCGGCGGCGGAGTTGGCGAACGCCCACGCCACCAGCGCGGGCAGCCGCCACCAGTGGTCGTCGATGGTGCTGGGCACGACGGTGAGGTTGGCGCCGAGGGCGTTCGCCACCAGGTACAGCGCCAGGCCGGGCAGCCCGATCAGCGCCGCGAGCCCGACGCCGGGCAGCAGGTCGCGTCGCCAGTCCGGACGGGCGGGCAGGCCGATCCGGGCGGGGCCGAGGCCGCTGCGCCAGAGCAGGTAAAGCCCGAGTGCGGCCCACGCACACAGCTTGGCGATGCCGAGCAACTGTCGGCCGAGGTCGATCCAGCCGACGGTGGACTGGGTGACGTTGAGCGCGACGGTCTGGTCGGAGAGGACGCCGGGGGCGAGGGCGTCCTCGGTCAGCGACAGGATGCCGGACAGCCCGCTGAGCCCGAAGGTGACGAGCAGGACGACGGTTATCTCGAACCACAGCGCCCGTCGCTGCTCGGGCGTCGGCGCGGGCTCCGACGGAGCGGGGGCGTTCGGCCGCAGCCATTCGTCGAGCCTGGTCACCCGGGCCACGGTAGCCGACCGAGGCCGGCCGGCCGGTTCAGTGCCGGGCGCGCAGGCCGTTGACGAAGGGGCAGCCGACGAGCAGTCGCAGGGCCCGGCTCAGCGCGGCGGCGTCGTCGACCGGGTCGCCGAAGGAGAGTCGGACGTCGTTGTCGGCGCCGCCACCCTCGGCGCCGGTGTCCTCCACCCGCAACCGGATGCCGTACCGGTCCAGGCCGAGCGGCCGGACGCGGCCGCCGCGCAGGTGCCGGGGCAGCCGTCGGGCGAGCAGGTCCACCAGTTCGCCGTGGTCGGCCTCGAGGTGTTCGAGCCAGTGGTCCTCGATCTCCCAGAACGGGTCGGGGCGGGCCGCGAGCAGGTCGTCCAGCGGGACCGGTTCGGCGCCGTGACTGTCCGCGACGACGGCGGAGTCCAGTACCAGGCGCAGCAGGGTGGTGGTGTGCCCGACGTCGAGCAGTCCGGGGTCGGGGTGGTCGGTGGCAACGGCGGCGGCGAGCGCGCGGGAGGCCTCCGGGGGCACGGAGTGCAGTGCGCCGCGCAGCCAGACCAGCGAGCGCACCGGTTCCCGCAGGGAGAGCGGCGCCCGGTCGGTGAGTTCGAGGACGGCCGGCAGCCCGGCCCGGGAGGCCTGCCACGCCAGCGCGGTGGCGGCGGAGTCGGTGGGGACGGTGAGCACGACGTCGCCGCCCGCCCGCAGGTGCTGGACCGGCACGACGACCGGGTCGCTGCCGTCGATGGCGAGGACCGCCTGGTGCGCGCGGGCGCAGGCGCTGCGCACCCGCTCCGCGGTCGACGGGCCAAGCGTGATCTCTGGCGTGCTCATCGGCGGGATCCCTTCGGTTACCGGCATCACAGTAGGTTAGCCATGCCTAAGTTACGGGAGGGTGGCCGCGGAACGCAAGGGCCGTCGCCGCCGATTACCGTTGGGGGCGTGTCCACCCTGCTCACGCTGCAACCGCCTGCCCCGCGCGACCCGGAACCGCCCTTTGCCGGGCTGCTCTTCGAGGTCTGCGCCGACGTCGACGCCGTCCGGGCCCGCCGCCGCGGCGTCCTGTTCGGGCCGCCGGTGATCGCGGCAGGGGCCCTGCTGGCGGCGCCGGGCCAGGTTCCCGACGAGCCGGTCTGCGTGCGCCTGGACGCCGACCCGGACCTGCTTCCCGCCTCGCCGCCACGGCCATCGCGCTTCGAGATCGACTGCAGCGCAGATCAACTCGACGACGTCGTCGCCCTCGCCCAGGGGGACCCGAAGCCCCTGCCCGCCCGGCTCGTGGTCTTCGTCGAACGCGGAGACCAGTCCCGCGGTTGGGCCGCCGAGTCCGCGGCGCGGATCGCCGACGCCGGGGCGCACCCCGGGCTCGACGTGGGTGCCGCCGCCGAGGACGTCGCCGACTTCCTCGCCGTCCTTGCGCACTCGGACGCCGGCTTCGTGGCCCGGGCCCGCACCGGCACCGAGGTGGTGGCGGTGCTCGCGGCCACGGTGGCGGCGCTGCGCGGCGACGACATCGCCGCCGCCTTCGCCGCGGCCGACCCGGTTCCGGTGGCCGCGCTCAGCCCCGCCGCGGCCGCGGCCGTGCGCGAGGTGCTGGTCGGTGTCGCCGTCGACGACGCGACGGAGGCCGAGTCGTACCTCTTCGAGCATGGGATTGCGGCAGACCTGAAGGGCTGAACAGTAGCCTGGACCCGTGCCACGCATCGCTTACTTCGGACCATCCGGGACCTTCACCGAGATGGCTCTGGCCAAGTTCGAGAAGGACGGTGCCTTCGACGGCCCGGTCGAGCGCATCGCCGCCCCGAGTCCGCCCGCGGCCCTCGACCGCGTCCGCGACGGCGTCGTCGACGCGGCGGTCGTGCCGATCGAGAGCTCGGTGGAGGGGCCGGTCCCGCCCACCATGGATGCGCTGGCGTCGGGGGAGCGGCTGCAGATCGTCGCCGAGACCGAGCTCGACGTGCGCTTCACCATCGTCGGCCGGCCTGGCACCACGCTCGACCAGGTGCGCACGATCCGGGCCTACCCCGTCGCCTCGGCCCAGGTGCGGCTCTGGCTCGAACGGAACCTGCCGGACGTGCGGCTCGAGTCCGCGTCCTCGAACGCCGGCGCCGCGGAGGACGTGGCCGCGGGCCTGGCCGACGCGGCGGTCTCCACCGCGCTGGCCGGCGAGCGGCTGGGTCTGAGCGTGCTGGCCGCCTCGGTCGCCGACGTCGACGGCGCCCGCACCAGGTTCGTCCTGGTCACCCGGCCCGCGCCGCCCCCCGCGCCGACCGGGGCCGACCGCACCGCGGTGGTGCTGCAGCTCAGCAACGAGCCCGGCTCCCTGGTCGGTGCAATGTCCGAATTCTCCACTCGTGGAATCGATCTCACCCGGATTGAGTCCCGGCCGACGCGCATCGAGTTCGGCACCTACCGGTTCTTCCTGGACTGCATCGGGCATCTCGAGGACGCGGCCGTCGCGGAGGCGCTCAAGGCCCTGCACCGCAAGCACACGGTCCGGTTCCTCGGGTCGTGGCCGGCGGCGACGCCGGGTGGGCAGCCTCCGCCGTCGGACGAGGAGGCGAGTCAGTGGCTGCGCCGGATCGGCGCGGGCGAACCGGACGGGGAGCAGTGACATGGCGGGCAAGCTGATCCTGGTCCGGCACGGCCAGACTGAGGCCAACGTGGGCCTGCGGCTGGACACCCGGCTGCCCGGAGCCCGGCTCACCGAGGTCGGCGAGGGGCAGGCGCGGGAGTTCGGCAGTCGGCTCGTCGGTACCTCGCCGCTGGCCGTGGTGGCCTCGGAGGCGTTGCGCGCCAGGCAGACCGCTCGGTGGGTCGAGCGGGCGTCGGGCGTCGCGGTGCAGGTGCGCGAGGGGATTCACGAGGCCCAGGCGGGTGACCTCGAGGACCGGGCCGACCGCGCCTCCCACGAGCTGTTCGCCAAGGTCTTCCACGCCTGGCATGCCGGCGACCTGGCGGCGAGGATCCCCGGCGGCGAGTCCGGCGAGGACGTCCTCGAGCGCTACGTCCCGGTGCTGAGCGCGCTGCGCCGGGAGTTCCTCGAGGCGCCCGGCGCCGGGGGCGACGTGCTGGTGGTCAGCCACGGCGCGGCGATCCGGCTGGTGGCCGGGTACCTCGCCGGGATGGACGGCACGTTCTCCGCGCGCACCCACCTGGACAACACCCAGACCGTCGAGCTGGTGCCGACCGCCGGCGGCGGCTGGCAGTGTGTGCGCTGGGGCGCAGTGCTGCCCCCGTTCGATCTCGCCCCCGTGGTGCCCGACGATCCCATGGGCTGACCGCTCGGCGCGCCTGTCATGCGTTTGACCGACGGGGGTGCCGCCGGTCGGGTCAAGCGGACCATTCGGGCAGGTCGATGCGTATTCTGAAGCGGTGACGGAGCGAGTTGACAAGCGCACCCTGCGATACGCAGGGCGGCGTGAGGAGCTGCTCGCGGCGGTCACCGACTACGTGATCGCGAACGGCGTCGGCGAGCAGTCGATCCGGCCGCTGGCGCAGGCGGCCGGGGTCTCGCACGCGTCGCTGCTCAACCACTTCGGCAGCAAGGAAGAGTTGCTCAGCGCGGTCGTGGAGAACCTCCGGCAAGGGTCGATCCCGATGGCGCTGGGCACGGAGGGCGACGACCCGGTGGAGCTGCTCAAGCGGTGGTGGGCTGCCCGCACCACACCTGAGGCACTGCCCCGGTTCCGGCTGATGTTCGAGATCTACGCGCAGGCGTTGCTGGATCCGGCGCGCTTCGAGCAGTTCCTCGAACACTTCGTCGGCGAGTGGCTGGCCGCGCTCGAGGTGGGGTTGCGCCGCGCGGACTGCCCGCCGGACCGGGTGGCCGACACGGCAACCCTGATCCTCGCCCAGGTCCGCGGGCTGCTGCTGGACCTGCTGGCCACCGGTGATCGGGACCGTGTTGACCGGGCGTTCCTGTTGTTCGCCGACACCATCGACATCTACGTCCGTTCCTGGCAGTCAGCCGGGCGAAAGGTCGACTGACTCCCGCCACGTGGCGGGCTACCGGAGTCCGCGCTCGGTGAGGGCGGCACGAATCGACGCCGGTCCTCGACCAGCTTGTTCCGTGGACCCGGGCGATGAGGTCCGTGCGCGACGCCGCGCTCGTGTCGGCCTGAGTTCGGTTGCGCTGCCCGGAGCGATTGATTGACCAGACGGTAGGTCTAACTTATGGTCGGTGTGCCCGGTCCGCAAGGTGACCGGGCGCACACTCGTGAGGAGATCAAGTTGACCCGTCGTCTACGCGCCGCGCTCGTGAGCACGGGCCTGTGCCTGGCCGTCGCGGCAGGTTTGGCTGCCCCGGCCGCCGCCGCGCCCGTCGCCGCTGACCGGCCGGGCACGGTCACGTCGGTCCAGGACCAGCCGGCCGACCGGCAGCTGCCGGGTGCCGCGAAGTCCTCGCTGGTGACGTACTGGTCGCAGGGGCCGCAGGACAGGCCGATGCTCAGTACCGGGACCGTTTACCTGCCGCAGGGCACGGCACCGGAGGGCGGCTGGCCGGTCATCTCCTTCGCCCACGGCACCACCGGTGTGGCGGACCAGTGCGCCCCGTCGGCCAACCCGCTGAACGAGCGCAGCGTCCGGTCCTACAGGCATTGGCTGGACCAGGGATACGCCGTCGTGGCCACCGACTACGTCGGCCTCGGCACCGCGGGCGTGCATCCCTACCTGGACGGTCGCTCCGCCGCGCACAGCGTCGTCGACATGGTGCGGGCCGCTCGTTCCGTCGAGCCGGCCCTCTCGTCCAAGTGGGTCGCGATGGGCCAGTCCCAGGGCGGCCAGGCGACGATGTTCGCCGCGAACCTCGCGACCTCGTACGCGCCGGAGCTCGACTACCTCGGCGCCGTCGCCACCGGGGTGCCGTCGAACATCGAGAACCTGCTGCCGCTCGGCGGCCCGGCGTTCCCGAAGCTGCCGCTCAAGGGCACCACCGTGTACATGGCCAACGCGCTCGACGGCCTGCGTGCGGCCCGACCGGACGTCGACGTCGACTCGTACCTGAGCCCGCTCGGTCGCACCATCCTCGACGACGTCGAGAACAACATCTGCTACGCGGAGGCCCGTACCAAGTACGCCGACGTCTCGCTGGGTCAGTTGCTGTCCAGGTCGATCGACACGCCGGCCTTCACGGCCGCGGCGCGCAAGATCCTCACCGTGCCTACGGCGGGCTACGACCGGCCGGTCTTCATCGGCCAGGGCCTGAACGACATCGACGTCCCGGCCCCGCTGACGCTGAAGCTGGCCGCCGACCTCGCGGCGAACAACGTCGACCTCGCGTTCCGCACCTACCCGACCGACCACCTCGGGACGGTGCCGGCGTCGGAGGCGGACAGCACGCCGTTCGTCGCCGCGCTCTTTGCCGGCGAGAAGCCGTGCACGGGTATCTCCTGCTCCGGTTCCAGCTAGTCGATGGCCCTGGTCGGCGAGATCAGACCTCGCCGACCAGGGCCCCCACGGCCTGCCGGACCCGGGCGTCGCCGCCCGGTCCGAGCGTGGACCAGGCAGTACCGTCGGTGGCGGTGCTCGAGGTGCCGAGGATCCGGCCGTGGTCGGTGTCGATCACCGCGACCGGTGCGCCCAGCGGTGCGGACCGGCCGTCCGCGCGGCGCATCGCGACGATCTCGGTGCGGGCGAAGCAGGTGGCCAGCGCGGCGGCCAGCACCCCGGCCTCGCGGGCCGCGACGCCGAGGGTGGCGAGCTTCCGGGCGGTCGCAGCCGGGTCCGCGCAGTCCGACAGGGCCTCGACGAGCCCCGCAGTGACGGCGTTGACGGGTTCGAACATCAGTGGCCGCGCGAAACCCGCAGTGCCGCACAGGAGGTCCCGAATCGGAACCGAACAGGGTTGCAGCACAACGGAGTTCTCCTCACAGTGGGCCACGACCCCGCCGAGCGGGCCTAGCGCCACGCACAGTCGGCCGCCGTCGCCGTCGCCGGTGTAGCGGCGCAGCGCGACCTCCCGGTCCGGCCGGGCCAGGGTCCGCAGTCGGTCCGCGAGGTCCGGGTGCGGGTCGCCGTGGTCGAGCAGGCCGCGGCCGGTGAGGGTACGGGCCGCCCCGACGAAGGCGGCGTCGCGGGCCGCGGCGGTGTCGAATCGTGATGACGCGTCCAGCGCCACCGGCAGTTCGTCGATGCGCAGCAGGTGGACCAGCAGGCCCAGTTCGTCGAGGGTGAGGGTCGCGGAGGGCAGCCCGGCGGGCCCGAGCACCGCGCCGGAGGTCAGCACCGCGGGCGTCTCGATCACGACGAGAAGTCCGGGTCCGCGCCGATCACCGACGGGATCACCACCCGGCCGTCGCCGAAGTGCTCGAACCCGCGCAGGTAGTCGGGCGTGTGGTGCAGCTCGTCCTCGCCGGCCCCGCGGGCGGCGCCGGTCATCGGTGCCCCCACCGGCCCGCCGCGGGCCGACGCCGCGGCCGTGTCGGCGCGCGACTGGTCCGGGCGCAACGCGTCGGGGAGGGGTGTCGTGCCGGCGCCGGGGGCATGCCCGGTGCCCCCGCCGGCCGCCCCTCCGCCTAGCTGGCTGCTGCCCCCGGCCGATGCCGCGCCTCCGGAGTACCCCGACGCGTCGGCATCGGCTGCGCTGCCGGAATGACCTGCGCTGCCGGAGTATCCACGTCCGCTGAACCCGACGGCCCGGGTCGCCGTCGATCCCGGTCTGCCGTCGCCGCCACGAGGGCCACCCTCGCCGCGCGCACCGGTGACGTGCCCGCCGGTGCCGTCGCCACGACCGGTGGCGCCGGGACCGGGTCCGATGACACCGCCGGTCAGGGCGGAGACTGCGTTCGGTGCGAGGGACGTGGCGCTGGAGGCCGCGGTGCCCAGGCCGGACCCCGCGATCGAGCCGGCCTGCGACGCCGCGCCGACCACAGCCGGGTTCTGCGCCTGTGCCAGCGCGGCCGCCACCGCGGCCCCGGCCGGGGTGGTCCGGAAGTCGTCGAACGCACTGCCGGCGGTCGCCGCCGCCGGTCCGTCGCCGTCGGAGGCCCGCGGCCCGTTCGCCAACGGTGGTGGGGGAGTGAAGGACTGGGGCGACGCTGCTGCCGTCGACGCGGACTCGTACGCCTCCATCACCAGCCCGGCCCGCACATCCATGGCCCGGTCCGCGGCCTCCGCGGCGGCGCCCGCGCCGACCAGCGTCCCGCCTACGGTGTGCGCCAACACCTTCGCGGTCTTCACCGCCGCGATCTCGGCGATGCTGGGCATCGCGAGCCGGGCGACGGTGTGGGCGGTGGCCTCGGCGCCGGCCTTGCTCGCGGTGACGGCGGCCAGTGTGCCCGCCTCCTGCGTCCACGCGTGGAACGGCACCAGCTTCGCCAGCGCGGCGTCGGCGGCGAGGCCCTCCCAGCCGACGCCCAGCTCGGCCACCACCCTGGTCATCGTCAGGGTCGCGTCGGTCAGGGCGGCGGTCAGCGCCGTCCAGGCGGCGCTCGCGGCGGTCAGCGCGACCGGGCCGACGCCGGCGTTGAGCGAGGTCGAGTTCACGGTGGCACCACGCGGCAGCCAGACCACGCCGGTGAATCCCAGGGTCATGTCGGTGTCTCCTCGGGGCGGTGCTCAGGCGCCCGCGTCGAGCGCGGTGCCGAAGGAGTGGTCGAGGTCCGTGTACTCGGCGGCCTGCCCGCGCAGGGTGACCGCGGCGGTGACCAGTTCGGCGATCCCCGTCGCCGCGGCGGGCAGGAAGCTGTCCGCGACCGAGTTGAACGACGCGGCGGCCATGGTGGAGACCTCCTCGCTGCCGGCGGGCGAGAGGTGCAGGGCGGCGGCGTTGGCGTCGAGCGCGGACCGCAGACGCTGCGCGAGGGCCTCGAGTTGGGCGGCGGCGGAGATCAGCGCGTCGGGTGAGACGTACACGTGGCCTGGCATGGTCTCGGCCTCCTGGAGGGCTCGCGGAAATGGTCCGTCAGGAGATTGGACGCGCCGCGCCGCGGCGCGGTTCCACGAGCGAACTGTCGGATTCAGACCGGCACTCCCACGGTCTGTACAGGGCTGGAAACGGATGAAGGCACCTTCGGACCGTCAGGTCGTCCGAAGGTGCCTTCATCGTGGGGCATGGAACTATTTGAACCCGGCGGCGATGTCGCGGCCGATTGGGTACTCCACCGTGAAGCCGCAGCCGCCGTGCAGCTGCACGGCGCGGTCCACCACCCGCTTCGGCAGCGCGGTTGGCCGTGATGATCAGCCCCGGATGGCGCGGCGGTCGCGGTCCGGATCAGAGAGGATCAGGACCCCGACGGCGGCGATGGCGGCGCAGACGCCGATTGCCTGGAACGCCAAGCCGTAGCCGGCGGCTGGGGTGGCGGCATGGTCGACGATGACGCCAGTGGCATAGGGCGCAACGAGTCCGCCGACAGCCATCGTTGCGAGGAACACGCCCATGGTGCCGGCTGTCTGCTGAGGTGGGCACAGTTCGGAGATGGCGGCGTTGAGAAGCGGGAAGGCCATGCTCACGGACGCATAGCCGATCGACAGGGCTAAGACCGTCACGATCGGCACGTCGAAGAGGGGCAGAGCTGCCAGGATGGAACCACCGACGAGTACACCGACGCACGGGACGATGATCCGTGAGGTTCGGGACCTTCCCCCCGCTGCCATCGACCGGTCGGTCAACGTGCTCGAGACGATCATCAAGACCAGGGCGATGACGGATGGAATCGCGAACATGGACCCAGCCTGCATCGCGCTGTATCCGAGACCTTTCTCGAAATACGAAGGGAGCCAGGTCAGCACGACGGTAGTCAGTGCGTAGACAAAGATGGTCAGCGCGGAGCAGCTCAGGAACGTGCGGGTCAGGAAGATCTTTCGCCACGGAACACTCGGCTCGGCATTCTCGTCGTCGCCGTGCGACTTCGACGTCTTCCCCGTGTAGGGGCCCTCCTGCCATCCGATCAGCCAACACACCGACCAGGCGAGGCCGAGGAAGGTCAACGTGATGACAGCTGTCCTCCAGCCGTAGCTGACGGTGAGATAGGTGAGGACCGGGGCGAGCAGGATCTTCCCGACTGACCCTGATCCCATGAGGAACGCTCCTGGCAGCCCGCGCTTGGCGGGTGGATGCCAGGAGTAGGTCGCTGTGTGCATGAGCGCGGAACTCGGGCCTTCGGCGAGGCCCAAGAGCATACGACCAGCGATGAGGGTGACCAGGCTGGCTGCGACCACCAGGGGCAGCAACACTACCGACCACACCGCGGCCAGGATCAGCAGTGCCCAGCGCAATGTCAGATACTTGTTCAACGGGCCCGCGAGGAAGCCCCCGATCGTGAACGTCAGGAAGAAGAGTGAGCCGACCATGCCGATCTGGGTGGAACTCAGCCCAAGTTCCCGTGCCAGTGGCTGGGCGATGATGCCCAGGATGGCCTTGTCGGCGAAGTTGACGACGTAGAGGAATACGACGAGCCCCGTCATGCTCCAGGCTCGCCGCCGGTTGTCGGCTCGGACTTGGACAACTATCGGATCAATGGTCTGTTCAGCGGTCATTCGGTCATTCCTTCGGGCTAGAGCTCTGGACCCTCTTGGGCTGAAGTTCTTGGATGTGGTGCGTCGGCGGTTGCAGTCCTGGCGCACCTCAACTGTGTCGCAGAACACGTTTCTGCTCACTAGAGGAGATTTATAGCAGAGGAGATGTCGGTCGACAAGGCTCGACGCTCGCCAAACTGGACCTGGCGATCTGCAGGACGGATTCGTCGACTCCGGCGTAGTCGATCGAGCAGATCGCTTGCGCGTTACCGGGTCTCGAGGCCGAAGCTCCGGCCCCAGTTCCGGATGCTGCGGTGGATTCGACGCAGTGCGGGGTGCGGTAGAGCGCTCTCGCCGCTTGGTTGTCGATCGACGGCCTGACGGCCGGGTCGGCGCGTCTCCGATCGAAAGGCCTGCGAATTGGCCGGGTGCGGCCACTGGAGGTCGTGGTGGCCCGACGCTTCAAATGGCCGATTTCGCACCGGTGTCGCGCGTTCACTGTTCCAGCGTTGCCCTCTGTCGGATGGGGCCTCGGGACGCTGGATGTTGCTGCTGCGTAGGTGGCCCCGGCGCCGGGTGCGCGCCCGGGGTTCGGGTCCGACCGATCCACACCGCTCGCCGTTGGAAGAGTGGTTGACTCAATCGGAGTCGCGGTGCAGAATCAGTTTCTGTAAACCAGAAACTTTCTCTTGAAGTGAGGTCCCATGCGTGATGCGGCCGACGTCCTCGCCAACGTCCGGCGGGGCATGCTCCCCGCCCACATCTACAACGACGCCGAGGTCTTCGAGGCGGAGAAGGAGCGCTTGTTCAGCCGGGCGTGGATGTTCGTCGCCCACGAGTCGGAGCTGCCGCAGATCGGCGACTACGTCGTGCGCCGGGTCATGGACAACTCGTTCATCGTCAGCCGTGACCAGTCCGGCGAGATCCACGCGATGTTCAACATGTGCCTGCACCGCGGCATGCAGGTGTGCCGCGCGGAGCAGGGCAACGCCTCGCACTTCCGCTGCCCGTACCACGGCTGGTCCTACAAGAACGATGGCCGCATTGTCGGCATGCCGTTCCACAAGGAGGCCTACGGCGGCGAGGAAGGCTTCGCACGCAAGGGACAGCGACTGTTGCCTGCGCCCAGCTTGGGCATCTACAACGGGCTGATCTTCGTGTCGATGGACCCGGACGCCGAGCCGCTCGAGGACTTCCTCGGCGACTTCAAGTTCTACCTCGACTACTACACCAAGCAGAGCGCCAGCGGCGTCGAGGTCCGCGGACCGCAGCGCTGGCGAGTCAAGGCGAACTGGAAGATCGGCGCCGAGAACTTCGCCGGCGACATGTACCACACGCCGCAGACCCACACGAGCGTCGTCGAGATCGGCCTGTTCCGCGAACCGAAGGCGGAGAAGCGCAAGGACGGCAACACGTACTGGGCGGGCAAGGGTGGCGGCACCACGTACAAGCTGCCCCCGGGAACCTTCGAAGAGAAGATGAACTACGTCGGCTATCCCGACGAAATGGTCGAGCGCATGAAGGAGCAGTGGTCCCAGGAGCAGGTCGACGTCATCGGACGCGACGGCTTCATGATCTCCGCCGCCTCGGTGTTCCCGAACATCAGCCTGGTCCACAACTGGCCGAAGGTCGCCGAGGGCGACGACGTCCTGCCCTTCATATCCATCCGTCAGTGGCAGCCCATCAGCGCCGACGAGACCGAGGTCCTGTCCTGGTTCGTCGTCGACAAGGAGGCCCCGGAGGAGTTCAAGAAGCTCTCCTACAAGGCCTACCTGATGTGCTTCGGCTCCAGCGGCATGTTCGAGCAGGACGACGTCGAGAACTGGGTCTCCCTCACCAACACCGCCGGCGGCTCGATGGCCCGCCGTCTGCTGCTCAACGGTCGCATGGGCATGCTGCACGACGACAGCCCAGTGGTGCAGCCCCTGACCGAGGACGAGTTCTGTGGTCCGGGCGTCGCGCACGTCGGCTACGGCGAATACAACCAGCGGCACCTGCTCAACGAGTGGGCCGACTACCTGGAGAAGCCTGCGCCCGTGCCGGCCAACATCCACGTCGGTGCTCCCCAGGTCGATGGTGAGTGCAGCAGTGAGACGGCAGCGCAGTGCAGCAGCGAGAAGGTGGAGGCGTAACCGTGAGCACCTACATCCCCATCGACTCCGCCAGCTCTCCGCTGGGCCAGGGCGCGTCGAAGACCGCAGCAGTGGGTCCCTCGCTGGCGTTCGACGATCAGCGGCACCTGACGGCGCACCGCTGGCTCGTGGAGGAGACCTACATCCTCGACCGGCAGGACTACGACGCCTGGCTGGACACCCTCGCCGAGGACATCCACTACTTCATGCCGATCCGCGTCACCACGGCGCTGGGTACCGGCTATGACACGGCCAAGGACATGGCGCACTTCGACGAGGACAAGTACTCGCTGAGCCGCCGCGTCGCGCGCTTCGACACCGGCCACGCCTGGGCGGAGGACCCCCCCTCGCGCCTGCGCCACCACCTGTCCAACGTCCGCACCTTCGCGACCGAGAACGAGAACGAGCTCGTCGTGGAGTCGGCCGTCCTGCTGTTTCGCAGCCGCGGCGACGTGCTGGAGCCCTCGCTGCTCTCGATCGGGCGCGTCGACCTGCTGCGTCTCGAGGACGGCGTCTGGCGGCTCGCCCGCCGGCACATCGCCGCCGACGAGTCCGTGCTGCGCATGCAGAACCTGGCGGTGTTCCTGTGAAGCTCTCCTGGGAGGGCGAGGCGGAGGACGCCGCGGCGGCGGCCCGGGCCAACTCGCGGCTCGGTGTCCTGCAGGACCAGCGCGACGGCGAGACCATCGTCATCGCGAACGAGTTCTCGGACATGCGGATCTCGAAGGTGCACACCCGCAACGGCGTACGGCTGCTCATCGAGTCGCCGAAGTCCGGTCAGTGGATCACCCTGGACGCGCTCGAGCTGGAGGCCCTGACCTGGCAGAACGAGACGACGCTCTCGGCCATGGTCGGCAAGCCGTTCCAGTCGCTCATCGCCACCGAGGACGCCTCGTGACCGGCTGGCTCGACGGCAAGCGCGCGCTGATCGTCGGGGCCGGCTCCGGCATCGGGCGCGGCGTGGTGGACGCCTTCCTCACGGAGGGTGCCAGCGTCGGTGTGCTCGAGCTCGACTCGGCCAAGTGCGAGGCCCTCGCGGCCGAGCACCCCGAGGTCGCGGTCGTGCAGGGCGACGCCACCAAGGCGGCGGCCAACAACGCCGCGGTGTCGGCGGTCGTGGATCGCTTCGGCGGCCTGGACGTTCTGGTGAACTGCGTCGGGGTCTTCGACTTCTACCGCAAGCTCGAGAGCATCGACGCCGACATGCTGGACCATGCGTTCGACGAGATGTTCGCCGTCAACGTCAAGTCGCACCTGCACAGCGTCAAGGCTGCGACGCCTGCGCTGCGTGAGTCCGGTGGCTCCATCGTGCTCACCGAGTCGACGTCGGCGTACTACCCGGGCCGCGGTGGAACACTGTACGTCGCATCGAAATTCGCGGTGCGCGGGCTCGTCACCACCCTCGGGTACGAGCTGGCGCCGGCCATCCGTGTCAACGGCGTCGCCCCCGGCGGCACCCTCGGGACCGATTTGAGCGGGCTCGCGACGCTGGGCCTGACGGAGAATCGGCTCGACGGCCCGGACCGGGCGAAGGAGCTCGCGGGCCGCAACCCGTTGGGCGTCGCGCTCGACGGCCTCGACCACGCGTGGAGCTACGTATTCCTCGCCTCCGATCGGTCGCGCGGCATCTCCGGCCGCGTCGTCCACTCCGATGGCGGGATGGGAATCAAAGTCTAAGGCCGTGTTACGCGCGACCTACTGAAGGAAGAATCTCACATGGCAATTCTCAAGGCGAACCTCGAATTGTGCCAGGGCTACGCGAATTGCGTGGTCGCGGCGGACGACGTCTACGACATGGACGACGACGGTCTGGTGGTGCTGCTCAAGACCCGGGTGGACGAGTCCGACCGCCAGCGGGTCGAGACCGCGGCGAAGAGCTGCCCGGCCAACGCCCTCTGGCTGGAGGACGAGTGAGCGGCGGGGTTCTCGTCGTCGGCGGCTCGGTCGGCGGCATCCGCACTGCCCGCGCGCTGCGCAATGAGGGCTACGCCGGGGTCGTGACGGTCGTCGAGGCCGAGTCGCATCTGCCGTACGACAAGCCGCCGCTGTCCAAGGCCCCGCTCGACGGCGACGCACACGTTCCACTGCTCACCGCGGACGAGGCGAGCGAGCTCGGCATCGAGCTTGTATTGGGCAGGGCCGCAGTCGAATTGCGGCCGCAGGCCAAGCAGGTGGTGCTGGACGACGGGGTTTTTCTGGGCTACGAGGAGCTGGTCATCGCCACCGGCGCGGCCGCGCGGCCGTCGCCGTGGACCGGTCCCGACGTGCACGTGCTCCGCGCCATCGCGGACGCCCGCGCGCTGCGCGTGAGCCTGCGGGGCGCGAACAGGCTGCTGGTCGTCGGCGCCGGGTTCATCGGCGCGGAGGTGGCCTCGCTCGCCCGCAAGCAGGGCATCGAGGTCACGATCGTCGACCCCGCTCCCACGCCCATGGCGCGGGTGGTCGGAGACGATCTGGGACAGCGCTTCTCGCAGCTGCACCGCGCGAACGGGGTGGACACGCGCTTCGGCGCGACGGTGTCCAGCCTCGAGCAGGTGGACGGTGGCATGTGGGCCGAGCTCTCCGACGGCACGAAGATCCTCGTGGACGCCGTCGTCGTCGGTATCGGCGCGGTGCTGAACACGCGCTGGCTGGAGTCCTCGGGCCTGGCGCTGGAGGACGGCGTGGAGTGCGACGAGTATGGCCGCGTGGCCGGCGCCGAGCACATCTTCGCCGTCGGCGACATCGCCCGGTGGTACCAACCGCGGCAGGAGAAGGCAGCTCGCGTGGAGCACTGGACCAACGCCGTGGAGCAAGCAAATTGTGTGGCCCACAACATTTCTCATCCGTACTCGACCCTCTCGCACGACCCGGTCGCCTACGTCTGGAGTGACCAGTACGACTGGAAGATCCAGCTTTTCGGCACGCGGAATCTCGAGGGCAGTCCGGCCGTCGTGGAGCAGTCGGATCCCTTCCGGTTGGCTGCTGTGTGGCAGGACTCCGACGGGCGAGCCAGCGGCGGGTTGACGGTGAACTGGCCCAAGGCATCGGTTCAGCTCAGACGCACTATTGCGGCGGGCGGTCCGGCCGAGCAGGTCCACGCCCAGCTCGCCGGCACGGCGGTGCAGGCATGAGGCCCGGGGAGCTCGAGGAGCTCCGGGCGCTCGTCGCCGAGGGCTGCCGGGTGCTCGCCGCCCGGCAGCTGGCCCCGGGGATCTTGGGGCACATCAGCTTCCGGATCGACGAGTCGCGGATGCTGATCCGCTGTCGGGGGCCGCAGGAGCGCGGGCTGCTGCGCACCACCGCCGAGGACATCCGCCTGGTCGACATGACCGGCGCGCCGGGCGCAGTGGGTGCGCTCGACGGCGGCTACACCGTGCCGTACGAGTTGCCGCTGCACAGCCGGATTCTCATGCGCCGTCCGGATGTCACCTCTGTGGTGCACGCGCACCCGCACAATGTCGTGGCCGCCGATCTCGCGGGGCTGCCCATCCTGCCCATCGTCGGGGCCTACGACATCCCGGGAGCGGTGCTGGCACACGGTGGAGTGCCCGTATTCCCCAGGGCCGCTTTGATTCACAACCCTGCCCTGGGCGACGACGTGGCCGATTCCCTCGGCGATCGGCCGGTGGTGCTCATGCGCGGCCATGGCCTCACGTCCACCGGCGCGTCGGTGCAGGAGGCGGTGCTTCGCGCCATCTCTGTCGACGTGATCGCCTCGCTGTCGTTGTCCATCGTCTCGGCGGGCGGCACGCTGGTGCCGATCGGTGCCGAGGATCTGGCGGACTTGCCGAACCTGGGTGCTGGTCTCAATTTGGGTGCCGCTTGGCGCCACGAGGTGTCGCGGCTCGACTAGGCGCGTCGGGTGGTGTGACGTTGGCCCGTTCGGTATCGCACCGGCAGTTCCTTCCGGCACTGTCGCCGAATTCAGTTCAGCTTCGTTGCTGATGTGGTCTGCCTGCCCGCGCGGCCCGCACGGTGCTCGCAGAAGAAAAATCCTCTGCACAAGGAAGCTTCTCCGTATCAGCCCAGGTTGGGCGACTGCATCTTGTGCTTATCGATCGATAGTGAAGTCCTTGACTCGGCGGCTTGTATGCCTGTTCAATGCTCGAGACCGCCGGTTCGGTGTGGTTCAGGTCACAGCCCGAAGGGACGTACGGAAGATGCTGAGGAAAGCTGTTCCAGCCCTCGCAATCGCCTCGATGCTCGCGTTGACCGCTTGCGGCGGGTCGGACGGTGGAGACTCCACAACAGGTGCGGACGGGATCAAGGTCGGGAAGGGCGTCGGCGATTCCGAGATCAATCTCGGAATCCTCACCGACTACTCCGGCCCGATCGCCCAGGCGGCAACCTCCGGCTCGATCGGCCTGGAGATCAAGCTGGATCAGGTCGAGGCAAGCGGTTTCTGACGGTCGGGGACCACGCGCCATCCGACCGATCTGATTTGAGTTAATGCTTGGCAAATGCCTCCGGAGGTGCGCGTAGGGGGTGGTCGACGGCCCCACTTCGCCGAGGGGCGGGACGTTGACGCCCCGGTTCTCGGGTGCCTCCGGGGGTGTTCGGCATATCTGACCGAAATGTTCTGACCATGTCGTCCGTTGTCCGTCGACTTATCCGCCCGGATTCTCTGGGCGACTGCGCTGCCACCCGCGCTGGGGCTGGGTCTGTCAGCGCAGCGCCGGAGACTTCTCTGAGTGATCCCGGCGCCGGGACTGAATTGGACGACCGTCCTGTCCGATTTCCGGAACTCTCCCCGCGCGACGACAACCTGCGCGTTTGGCAGAAGATCTTTCTGCACAGAGGGCTATAGAACGATATATGCAGGTGACAGCACTAGCGTTTGGAGGTTATCGAGCGCTAATCAGGTATTGACGGAAGGGCCGTGGGGCTGTTGAATGCACTGGAGCGCTGATCCGATGTGCGTCACGTCACAGATTCCAAGAGGGGTATTTAGATGGTCTCGATGAAGGCGGTTCCGGTTGTCGCGGTCGCCGCGATGCTCACGCTCACCGCTTGCGGTGGGTCCGGCAGCGACGCCTCCGCAGGCGCCGACGGCGTCAAGATGGGCATCGGTGTGACCGACACCGAGATCAACCTGGCGCTGCTGTCCGACTACTCCGGCCCTCTCGCCCAGGCGGCTACTTCGGGCACGGTCGGCATGCAGGTGCAGGTGGACGCAGTTAACGCCGCGGGCGGCGTCTGCGACCGCAAGCTCGTCCTGCACAAGATGGACACCAAGTACGACCCTCAGGTCGCCACGCAGCAGTACCGCGCCATCAACAACAAGGTGGTGATGATGCCGCAGCTGGTTGGAACACCGGCGATGATGGCCATCAAGGACAACATCGCGAAGGACAACATGCCCACCTTCGCGTCCTCGCTCAACACCGCCGCGATCAAGCTCGACAAGGTCTCCATCTACACACCGCCCTTCGAGGTGGAGCTGATCAACGGCCTCGTCTGGGCCGCCCAGGAGGCCGGTGCCAGCGCCACCAACCCGCTGAAGGTCGCGGTGATCACCCCCGCGGATCAGTACGGCACGATCTACGCCGACGCCGTCAAGTTCGCCGCGGACAAGATCGACGGCGTGGAGGTGGTCGCCAGCCCGGCGTACACCCCGACGGACAACGACTTCACCGCTCAGGTCGCCGACCTGAAGAAGTCCGGTGCTCAGGTGGTGATCCTCGGCAACACGATGGCTCAGACCGCGAGCATCGTCGGCCAGTCGGCGCAGCTTGATTTCAAGCCCAAGTGGGTCGGCTACTCGGCCGCCTGGAACGCGGCGCTGGCCAAGCCGCTCGCGGGCCTGCTGGACAACTTCTACGTGTCCGCCAGCTACGGCGTGCTCGCTGACGAGGTCCCGGGCATCGCGGACATGAAGACGGCCTTGGCGGAGTACGCGCCGAACGAGGAGCCGAGCAACTTTCAGGTCGTCGGCTGGCTCAGCGGCGTGGCAACCCAGGCCGTGCTCGAAAAGGCCTGTGAGAAAAAGGACCTCACCCGCGACGGCGTGCTGGCGGCGATGGAAGACCTCGAGATCGATTTCGGTGGCATCCTGCCGGCCGTCAACCTCAAGGACGGCGACTCGATCGTCAGCTACGAGACGAGGATGAACCGTGTGGATGCCGCCGGGATGATGATCCCGGTCGCGGACTTCAAGGCCGCCGGCGAGGCGAAGGCCTGGGGCGCGGCGAACGGCTTCTAAGTCGAGCGTCGAGGTGCCCGCTTCCCCAGGACGGCGGGCGCCTCGACGCCACCCAAGTACTACACCTCGCCCGTCTAGAGCCCAAGTGCCACACAATGTTCGACCAAAGGAGTAGAAGGGGAATGTCGCTCTTCTTACAGCTCGGCTTCCAGGGCATCGCCCTGGGAATGGTCTACGGACTGATCGCCCTCGGGTTCGTGATCATGTTCAAGGGCTCACACACATTCAACTTTGCCCACGGCGAGATCGTGGCACTGGGCGCCTACGCAGTGTTGGCCTTGATGGCCTTCATGCCCTGGGGGCTGGCGTTCGTCATGGCGGCCGTCATCGTCGTGGTCCTCGGGGTCCTGATCGAGGCGGTCTTCCTCCGCCGCATGGTTGGCAAATCCGTGACTACCGTCGTGCTGGCGACACTGGGCATCTCGATCATGCTCCACCAGGCGATCCTGATGATCTGGGGCGTCGGTACACACGGCTCGGCGGGCCCTGTCGGCTCCGGCACAGTGAATGTCGGCTCCGTGGTCTTGCCTTGGAGTGGCATCGTGACGATCGGCACCTCCGTTGTGGTCCTCGCTGGACTGGCCTACTTCTTCCAGAAGACCCCGTACGGACTGGCGCTCCGCGCGACCGCCAGTCATCAGGAGGCGGCGCTCGCACAGGGAATCGACGTACGGCGGATGTTCGCCCTCTCATGGGGACTCGCGGCCTTCCTTGCCGTGGTGGCCGGCGTCTTCCTGGCGTCCTTCCCCCGGGTCGTCTCGCCGTCATTGGGAATCGTGGCGCTGCTTGCCATCCCCGCGATCGTGATCGGTGGCATGGACTCGCTGGTCGGCGCGATCGTCGGAGGTTTGGTCGTCGGCCTGATTCAGGTGATGGGGTCCTACTACCTGTCGGACATCGGGGGCGGCCGACTGCACGAGGTCCTGCCCTACATCGTCATGTTCGCCGTGCTGGTGGTCCGACCGTACGGACTCTTCGGCAGTAAAAGCGTTGAAAGGGTCTGATCGATGACAACAACTCTCGAACCCGCACCCGTCGACGACGCCACCGCAGGTGGTCCGGCTGACGTCGTGCGGACCAAGAAGCGAAGCACGCGTGTGTGGGTTGCGGTGTGGGTCGTGGCGATGCTGCTGGTGCCCTGGGTCGTGCAGTCCGACCTCTGGATGGGCGTCGGAATCTTCGCGCTGATTGCGGCCGTCGGCGCCCTCGGCATGCAGGTCATCACCGGCTTTGCCGGTCAGATCTCGATGGGCCACGCGGTATTCATGGCGATCGGTGCCTACACCTCAGCCTGGCTGGGAGTCGATGTGGGACTGCCGGTCTGGGTGTGGTTGCCTGCAGCCGCAGTGGTTGCCGGACTCGCTGGTGCCCTCGTCGGTCCTGCGGCAGTGCGCATCCGCGGGCTCTACCTGGCGGTTGCGACGTTGGCCCTGATTTTCATCGGCACGTACGTCTGGGAGACCTGGACCAGTATGAGCGGTGGTGTCAATGGTCGGACGGCCCCTGCGGTCGAGATCAATGGGCAGGACTTGCTGGACGGTTACCGGTCGTCGGGAGGCGAGGAGATCCTGACCTCGTTCCAGGCTTGGTGGTACTTCGCGCTGGCAGTGCTGCTCGTCGTCACCGTGCTGACCTGGAACCTCAAGCGCTCGCGGCTCGGTCGCGCCTTCATGGCGGTCCGAGACCGGGACATCGCCGCAGGCGTCGCCGGGATTCCTGTGACCAGGACCAAGGTCGTCGCCTTCGTTGTCTCCTCGTCCCTCGCCGGTGTCTCCGGCGCGCTGCTGGTGTCCTACATGGGCTACTTCACGCCGAGCCAGTGGACGATGATGGTCTCCGTCGACTTCATCGCCATGGTCGTCATCGGTGGTATGGGCACGGTTGCGGGCGCGATCCTCGGCGCATTCTTCATCAAGGCGATGCCTGAGATGGTCAATGTGGTCTCGCCGTACCTTCCGTTTGTCTCGAAGGACGCGAGCGCCGACGGCGGCGTCACCGCGCCCCTGCTCTCTCAGTTCCTGTACGGCCTCGTGATCGTGCTGGTCCTCATCTTCGAGCCCAAGGGTCTGGTCGCGCTGTTCAAGCGGCCTGTCGACTGGGTCCGAGCTCGAATCTCGGGAGGTAGCAAATGAACTCGCTGGTCATTGACAGCCTCAGCGTCCGCTACGGCGCGGCCTCGCTTTCGCTCGAGGACGTGAGCCTCACGGTTCCCCAGGGCCAGATCGTCAGCCTCCTCGGGCCCAACGGCGCGGGCAAGTCGACACTGATGCGCGCCGTCTCCGGACTGCTCGGCGTGCACGGTGGCGCCGTCGCCTCGGGCAAGGTCGAACTGCTGGGCAAGGACGTCACCAACGACCGGTCGTCCAAGCGTGTCAAGGCGGGGCTCGCGCAGGCGTTGGAAGGCCGGCAGGTGTTCCCCGGCCTGACCGTGGCCGAGAACCTCGCGAGCGGCGGCCATGTCCGGCGTTATCGCAGGGCCCAGGAACTCGAGGTGCGCGAGCGGGTGCTGCACCACTTCCCGCGGCTGGGCGACCTGATGGCGCGCAAAGCCGGTTATCTCTCAGGCGGCGAGCAGCAGATGCTGGCGATCGGGCGGGCGATGATGTCCCAGCCCAAGGTGCTCCTGCTCGACGAGCCGAGCCTCGGCTTGGCGCCGAAGATCGTCGCGGATGTCCGCGACGTGATCGTCGACATCAACAAGGAGGGCACATCCATTCTGCTCGTAGAGCAGAACGCGGCAATGGCGATGGCGATTGCCCACTACGGATATGTCTTGGAAGGCGGCCGCGTGGTCAAGGAGGGCAAGGCGGAGGACCTGCGCGGCGACGCGGAAATCGCGGAACTCTACCTGGGTGCGTCGGCGGTGGGCACAGCCGAGCCTGCGCCGGCAGTGCAGGCCACGGGAATCGATACCGAAGGAGCGATCCAGCATGTCTGAGACGCGTGCCGACCTGTTGGAGGTCGAGGACCTTTCCCTGAGCTTTGCCGGAGTGAAAGCGATTGATGGCGTGAGCTTCTCGATCGCCGAAGGTGAGTTGTTCTCCGTCATCGGTCCGAACGGTGCGGGCAAGTCCTCGTTGTTCAACTGCATCTCGGGCGTATACGCGCCGCAGTCCGGCTCGGTGCGCTTCGCGGGCGAAGAGATCCTCGGGATGCCCGCTCACAAGATCGCGAAGAAGGGCATCGCCCGGACCTTCCAGAACGTCGAGGTCTTCCCGGCCATGACGGTGCTGGACAACCTGTTGCTCTCGCGGCACAACGCGATGCGCGCGGGCGCCTTGGAGAACATGCTCTGGCTGGGTCGCTCTGCTCGCGAGGAGAAGGCCGCGGTGGAGAAGGTTCGTGAGGTCGCGGCACTCATGCAGATCGAGCATCTGGCCGACATCCCTGTCGGATCGCTGCCGCACGGCACGCAGAAGCGCATCGAGCTGGCGCGGGCGCTGGCGATGGAACCCCGACTGATCATGCTCGATGAGCCCGTCGCGGGCATGAACCACGACGAGACCGCCGAGATGACGGAGACCATCGTGCAGGTGAACCGAGACCTCGGCGTGGCCATCCTGCTGGTCGAGCATGACATGAAGATGGTCATGGGTATCTCGAACCGCGTCTGCGTCCTCAACTTCGGTCAAAGAATCGCCCTCGGCAAGCCCGCCGAGGTTATCCGCGACGAGGAAGTCGTCGCAGCCTATCTGGGAGCTGCATGATGAGTGACGATCGTTTTGTTGTCTGTGGAATCGCCGGCAGCCTCCGCCGAGATTCGTGGAATCGCAAGCTCCTCGAAGCGGCGGAGAAACTAGCACCCGCCGATGTCGATTTGCGGATCACGGAGCTGCTGGGCGACATTCCGTTGTTCAACGAGGATCACATCGGTAACGAGGCGGAGAGCGTCCATGCGCTGCGCGCGGAAGTTGCGGCCGCCGATGCCGTGGTCATCGCCACGCCGGAATACAATGGTGGTATCCCCGGCGTCCTGAAGAACGCGCTCGACTGGCTCTCGCTGCCGCTCGGCAGTTCGGCGCTCGAGCGCAAGCCGGTGGCGCTCATGGGCGCGACGCCCGGCCGCCTCGGCACAGCGCGCAGCCAGTTCGAACTGCGTCACACTTTCGTCTTCTCGCGGTCCCCGGTGCTGCCGGGGCCCGAGATTCTCCTCAGTTTCGCGCCCAATCACTTTGACGAGCAAGGCCGGCTGACGGATCCAATCGTCCTCGAACGGGTCGATTTGATGTTTACGCACCTGAAGAAATACGCAAGTCTCAATGAATACGAGGTTGTCTGACCATGTCCGGCGCTACCACCAGCCCGACCGTCCACAAGGAATTTGTCAGCAGCGAGTCCCCGGGCGCGAAGCGCGCGGGGGCCGGCGGCTACCCGTGTCAGGGGATCTACTACACGCCGGCCGGCAAGAAGCCGCGCATCGCGATGATCGCCTCGCACTACCAGATTGACTTTTCCGAGCATTACATCGCCGAGTTCATGGCTGAGCGCGGTGTCGGATTCCTGGGCTGGAACACCCGGTACCGCGGCTACGAGGAGCTCTTCAATCTCGACCAGGCCCTGGTCGACATCGGCGTGGGCGTCCGCTGGTTGAAGGAACATGCAGGTGTGGATCAGGTTATCCTGCTTGGCAATTCCGGCGGCGGGTCGCTGATGGCGGCCTACCAGGCGCAAGCTGTCGAGTCGTGCATCCGTCCCGCCCGCGATATGGAACCCGCGTTGGGTATCGACGAGCTCATCCCCGGTGACGCCTACATCTCCCTCGCCGCGCACGGCGGCCGGCCCGATGTGCTGACCTCGTGGCTGGACGCGGCCGTCGTAGACGAGAACGACCCGACGCTGACTGACCCCGAACTCGACCTGTTCAACCCCGAGAACGGCCCGCCGTACTCCGAGGAGTTCATCGAGCGATACCGTGCTGCGCAGGTTGCTCGCAACCACCGGATCACCGCGTGGGCCCGGGAAGAGCTCGCCCGGGTCACCGCCGCTGGCTACTTCGACCGGCACTTCGGTGTTCCGCGTACCTGGGCGGACCCCCGCATGGTCGACGCGACGCTGGATCCGAGCAGTCGGCCTGCGGGCGAGTGCTACCGCGGCTCGACTGCCGTGGCGAATCGCGGCGACCGCGGCATAGGTGCCGGGAGCACGCTGCGGAACTGGCTGCACATGTGGAGTCTCGAAGAATCCCAGTGTCGCGCGGAAATGCACATGGAGAAGATCACTGTGCCTGCGTTTGTCATCAACCCTGACGGCGACACGGGCGTGTTCCCCAGCGATGCGGACGCGCTGTACAACGCCATCGCCAGCACCGACAAGCAGCGCAAGGACCTGCCGGGCGATCACTACTTCGTCGAGCCGGCCGGCGCCCGCGAGAAGGTCGCCGAGGTCATGTGCGACTGGATCGCCGAGCGCTTCCCCAAGGCGCAGTGGTGATGGGCACCGAGAACGACGAGCTGGGGCTCGCACGCAAGCAGCACTGGGTCAACCAGGTTGCACGGCACGCCTTCGAGCGCGGCGACCTCCCGGCCATTGTGTTCGGCGATCGCCGGATCACCTGGGCGGAGCTTCAGCAGCGAGTGGTTGCCGTCTCTGCCGCACTCGCCGAGCGCGGTGTGGGCCGCGGCGACCGCGTTGCGCTGCTGATGGGCAACCAGGCCGAGTACATCGAGATCATCATCGCCGCCAACCGGATCGGTGCTATTGCCGTGCCGATCAACTTCCGGCTGAGCGTCGGCGAGGTGGCGTTCACGCTCGACAACAGCGGGTCTGTCGTCCTCTTCGTGGACAAGCAGGCGAACGCCACCGGAATCGCCGCGTGCGCGGAGGCCGAGGGCCAGGTCCTGGTCTTCCAGGTCGGTGAGGGCATCGACGAGAGTGCTGGCGGCGCAACGCCGTACGACGTCCTCGTCGCCCACCCCGGTTCGGGCGCCTCGATCGCCGTGACCGAGGAGTCGGAGCCTGCGCTGCTCATGTACACCTCGGGCACCACCGGACGCCCCAAGGGCGCCGTGCTGACACATCGCAACCTGGCCGCGCAGGCGGCCACGAACGTGATGGCCTTCCGCTTCGAAATGCACGACGAGGTCAGCCTCTGCGCCGCGCCGCTGTTTCACATCGGCACCCTCGGCTTGGCGGCGCCGGCGATCCTGATGGGCGCCACGGTGGTCGTAATGCCCAGCGTCTCCTTCGACGCGGGCGCCCTCCTCGACGTCGCGGAGCGCGAGCGGGTCACGTCGACGTTCCTCGTACCCACTCAGTGGCAGGCGGTCTGCGACGAGCAGGAGCGGGTGCCGCGTGACCTGTCCAGGCTCCGTGTCAGCTCCTGGGGTGCGGCGCCGGCCAGCGACACCCTGCTCCGCAAGATGGGCGAGGTTCTGCCGGGCGCGGCGAGCCTCGCGCTCTTCGGGCAGACCGAGATGTCCCCGGTGACGTGCGTGCTGGAGGCCAAGGACTCACGCCGCAAGCTCGGCTCCGTCGGGCGCCCGGTGCCCGGGGTCTGGGCCCGCATCGTCGACCCCGACATGGTGGATGTGCAGCCCGGTGAGGTCGGGGAGATCGTCTACCGCGGCCCGGGGCTCATGTCCGGGTACTGGAACAACCCGGAGGCGACGGCGCAGGCCTTCGCCGGCGGCTGGTTCCACTCCGGTGACCTGGTGCGGATGGACGACGAGGGTTTCATCTATGTCGTGGACCGCGCGAAGGACATGATCATCTCCGGCGGGGAGAACATCTACTGCGCCGAGGTCGAGAACGCGCTGGCCGGCCACCCCGACATCGCCGAGGTTGCCGTGATCGGCAGGGCGCACTCGACTTGGGGCGAGACCCCGGTCGCGGTGGTCGCGCTGAAGCAGGGCGCGGCGGATCTGACCATCGAGGAGTTGCGCACCTGGGCCGGGGAGAGGTTGGCTCGTTACAAGCTGCCGACTGACCTCGTGGTGGTCGATTCGCTGCCGCGAAACGCCTCGGGCAAGGTCACCAAGAACGTGTTGCGCACCCCTGCCGTTACCCTACCTGCGTGACTGCAAAGGAAGATGCACCTCCGAATCGTCCGCAGTACCCGATCGAGTCTGTCGACAACGCGCTTCGGATCCTGTTGCTGCTCGGCGATCGTCGCAGCATCCGGCTGACCGAGGTGAGCGAGTATCTCTCGGTGGCCTCGTCGACTGCGCACCGGCTACTGGCGATGCTGCAGTACCGCGGGTTCGTTCGTCAGGTCGAGGGCTCGCGGGCTTACGAGCCGGGCCCGGCCCTGACGACGATAGCGTTCGCGGTCCTGCGCCAGACCGACGTTCGGGCGCGCGTGCACCCGGTCCTCGAACGGCTCTCGGCCAGCCTCGGCGAGACGGTCCACCTGGCCCGGCTCGACGGGAACACGGTGACCTTCGTGGACTCGGTCGAGAGTGCTCGGGCGGTGCGGGTCGGGTCCCGCATGGGCATGACCATGCCTGCGCACTGCACGTCGTCGGGCAAGGCGCTGCTCGCCACGCTGGACGACAGTGGGGTGCGCGAGCTCTACCCCAAGGAGAAGTTGACGGGCCTGACCTCGCACTCGATCACCAAGCGGTCGGTTCTGCTCCGCCAGCTCGCGGAGGTCCGCCGGGTCGGGTTCGCCACGAGCGACGAGGAGTCCGAGGACGAAGTTGTGTCGGTGTCGGTCTCGCTCGGCGAGTACGGCGGGGCGCACTATTCGTTGAACGTCTCCACGCCCAAGAGTCGGATGTCCGACGTGACCCGCGAGGAGATCGCCGCCGCACTGGCCCAGGCGGTGGACGAGGTCGCCGCGTTCTTCCTGTGATCTCGGAATAGAACGAATCTTCCTGCGCGGCAAGGGTAAGGCATGGAAAAGGCCCCGCCGATCGAATCGATCGGCGGGGCCTTTCCTTGATCGCGTCCCTATTCAGGCAAAGACCTTGCGAAGTTCGCCGGCGTCCAGGTATTCCTCGATGCGGCGGACCTTGCCGCCGTCGACGAACACCCGGAAGATGGTGGGGACGTTGACGGTCTTGTCCCCGATGGTCGCCCGGATGACGTGCTGACGCACAAAGCCGTCCTCGAGGGCGGCACAGCGGGCTTCGTCGTAGCCGAAGTCGTCGTAGCGGGTGGGGATGCCCGAGAGGATGCGGAGGTTGTCCTCACGGGACTGCTCGGCGTTGTCCCAGTTGTGCCAGATCTTCACGTCCGCGTGATAGATCTCGTCGAGGACGGCGACATCGCCTCGACTGAGGGCGGTGAACATCTTGTCTGCGAGCGCGAGCATCTCGCTCACTTCGCAGCAGCCCCAACCGGAGCGCCGAGGCCGCCGTCCGCGGTCCGGGGCGCGTGCGCGACGTCGTCCTCGCGTAGCTCGCGGGTCCACGCCGCGAACTCGAGCAGAATGCCGTCCGGGTCGAAGAAGTAGATCGACTTCACGAACGTGGAGTCGCTGTCCTCGAGGCTGATCCCGCGCTCGGACTTGTCGTGGTTGAGCATCGGTCCGGTCTGCACACCCTTGGCCTCGAGCTTGGCCTTGTACTCGTCGAACTTGTCGAGCGGGATCTTGAACGAGACATGGTTCATCGAGCCGTGTGCCGACGCGATCTCCCTGCCGATACCGGGGATGGCCGCGGGCGCCGCGATGCCGGGGGCGTGCGGGGCAGCGTCGGCGAACCAGAAGAACGCGATGAACTGGCCGCCGCCCATGTCGAAGAAGAAGTGCTGGCCGCCACCGGGCAGGGAGAGCGTCATGGACAGCTTCATGCCCAGGACGTTGGTGTAGAAGTCGACGGTGCGCTCCATGTCCTGGCACACCAGCGCCAGGTGGCACACGCCACCTAGTTCGAATTCCGTGTTTGTCATGTCACATTCTCCTCGCTGTGTGTCGGCCAGCTCGCCGGGTTCTCGGCTCGACGGTAGGTCCGAGCGTTCGGCTAGTCAAGATCTATCGATCGCTAAGTTGCGAACGGTGGGTAATCGTCGTGGTGGCCGGAGCCCGGTGTCACCAGGCGGAACCGGATCAATGGGAGGCCGACTGCAGGCCGGGTGGGTCGAAACGCTCTGGCGGATGCGCCATGCCCCACCGGGGGCGTTGGTGCGGGTCGGGTCAGCTGAACACGGCGCTGAGCTGGCCGCGGTCGAAGTACTCCTCGATGCGGTGGATTTTGCCGCTCTCGACGTACACGCGCAGGACCGCGGGGACGTTTACGGTCTTCTTCCTGACCGTGGCCTTGATGACGTGCTGACGGAGGAAGCCGTCCTCGAGGGCGGTGTGGCGGATGTCCTCGTAGCCGAAGGCGTCATAGCGGCCGGAGATTCCCGCGAGGGTCGCGAGGTTGTCCTCGCGGGACTGGTCGAGGTTGTCGAAGTTGTGCCAGACGGTCACGTCGTCGCGGTAGAAGCCGGCCACCGCGTCGATGTCGCCGTTCGAGACGGCGTTGAAGAACTGGTCCGCGAACTCGAGGATGTCGCTCATTGGAGTACTCCTGACTAGGCGCCGTTGGCGGCGCTGAGCTTGCTTACGGGGGCATGAGAGATGTTGGCGTTACGCAACTTGCGGGTCCGGGCTACGTACTCGAGCAGGATGTCGCCTGAGTCGAGGAAGCGGATCGACGGCGCGCAGGTGGTCCCACTCCTGGTTTCTGCGGCTGCCGGCTCGCACTCGCCTTGTGCTGTGACGCGCATCGCTCGGATGTCTCACGAAGACCGTATTGCCGTCTGTTTGGTTCGTCAAGACCTATCGATCGCTAAGTTTCGAACGAAAGGTGAGCGTGCTATTGACGGCGAACCGTCCGCCATGCCAACCTTCTATATCAGAGATAACTTCTGCATAGCAGAATTAACGAACTGGAAGGGGTGTCGGAGTGACTGGTCGTAACCGCTTTGAGGCCAAATCTGTAATCGTCACGGGCGCCGGCTCCGGCATCGGCCGCGAGACGGCGCTGGCCTTCGCCAGAGAGGGCGCCCTGGTAACGGTGGCCGACATCAACAAGGTGGGTGCAGAGGAGACTGTGTCGGCAATCGAGGCAGAGGGCTGCACCGCGCGGGTGTCGGTCGTCGATGTCGCCAACGCCGCTTCGGTCGAGTCGATGGTCGAGGAGGCGGTCGACGCGTATGGCCGCATCGATGTTCTCCACAACAATGCCTACTGGGCGCCGCTGAACCGCAGCGTCGTCGACACCACCGAGGAGGAGTGGGACCAGGCTCTGGCGGTCACTCTCAAGAGTGTGTGGCTGGGTTGCAAGTATGCGATCCCGCATATGGTGAAGGGCGGCGGCGGCGCCATCGTGAATACCGCCTCCACCGCGTCGTTCGTCGCGGGCCCCTCGTTCGCCGCCTACATCGCGGCGAAGGGCGGTGTGCTCGCCCTGACTCGGTCGGTCGCCTACGACTTCGGCAAGCAAGGCATCCGGTGCAATGGCGTGGCACCCGGGCTTGTCGAGACACCGGCCACCGAGGATGTCTTCAGCGACCCGGCCCGGGTTGCACCCATCCGCTCGCATCTGCTCCTGGGGCGCCATGGTCAACCGGGGGAGATCGCCCAAGCAGTGCTTTTCGTCGCGAGCGACGACGCGGCATACATGACCGGGCAGACCATCGTTGTGGATGGTGGCCGTCTGGCCGGGTGATCGCATCGGCGGGATACCGTGGTGCTCATGGAGCGGGCGGGAAGAATCGGTGGGGAGGGGCTCGGCGCCAGGATTCGGTCGGCGCGTATCGAGCGTGAGATCGGGCTCCGACAGCTGGCTCAACTGGTCGGCATGAGCCCGTCATCGCTGAGCGAGTTCGAGAATGGCAAGAGCCTGCCGGGCCAGGAGCGCTTGCAGGCTCTCTCGGCCGCGCTCGGGGTGCCGCTGGATCTGCGTCCGCCCGAGCCCGCCGGCCCACGGTTCGACAACTGGCGAGACTTCGAGCCGCTGGACCTCCCTCCGGTCTTTCGAACGGCGCTCGATGTCTTTGTGGAGGTCGGCTACCACGCTGCCACCGTCAGGATGATCGCCGACCGGTGCGGCTTGTCGATGGCCGGCGTCTACTACCACGTGGAGAGCAAGGACGTTCTGCTCACTGAATTGCTGCAAGGCGCGATGGCGGAGCTGACAAGTCGATGCGTCGCTGCAGACGCCGAAGCGGATTCACCCGCTGAACGGCTGGCGAACCTGGTCGAGTGCGTGATCCTTTTCCACACGTACCGTCAGGCCTCGGCGGTGCTCGCGTCCACTGAGTTACGGTCGCTCGACGAGTCCGGCCGATCGCTGCACCTCCAGGCACGGACGGAGGTCCGGGACATTGTGCAGGCAGCAGTGGAGGCCTGTCGTGATGCGGGGCGGGTCGGAACCGTGCCGGCGTCGTCGACCGCCACTGCGATCGTCACGATGTGCGTTGCCGTGGCCGATTGGTACAAGCCTGGCGTAAGCCCGCCGCCGCACGAGATCGCACGGGAGTACACGGACCTTGCGCTGGCCATGGCCAGCGCCGGCTCGTCGGGTACTTCGGGTTCGCGGGACTGACGACGCAACGCCAGGCGATTCGTCGGCTCCACGCTGCAGTGCTCCGCGCGGTGTCGGGATGGTTGAGAGTTTCTGAGCGGCTTCAGTTTTCGGCCTTCACGTCTTGACTTGCGTTGTCGTCCTGTGCAACTCTGAATAAGAGAAATGATCTGCCATGCAGAATAATGTGATGTCTGGGTGGTCAGTCCCACGGAGCGTCAAAGCCCAGGGTGCAAGTGCAGGTGCGTGAATCCCGCGTCGTGGGCAGGGCCCTCGGCGACATCGGTGGGCGCGAGCAGCACCAGTAGGACGACCGGATCTGAGGAGCGCGCAATGACCGCGATTGTCAAGGGTCACCCGTCGACGAACGACGACTCGTACCAGCTCAACACGACCACGCTGATCCGTCATTCGGCCCGCAACTACCCTGAGCGCGAGATCGTCTATCGCACCGCCGACGGGGGATGGGGCCGCTACACCTACGGCGACGCGTACGCACGCATCAAGCGGATTGCCAACGCTCTGACCGACCTGGGCGTGAAACCCGGTGACGTGGTGGGGATCCTGGACTGGAACAGTAAGCGGCACTTCGAACTCTACTGGGCCATCCCGGGCACAGGAGCGGTGATGCTGCAGATGAACCTGCGCCTGGCGCCCGAGGACGTGGGGTATGTCGCCACCCACGGTGGCGCGTCTGTCGTCCTGGTGGACGAGAGCCTGCTGAGCGTCGCAGAATCGGTGGCGCCGTTTGCGCCGGAGGTCACCTGGGTGGTGATGTCCGACAAGCCCCTCTCGGAGATCGCCACCACGTTGCCGAACGTCCGTCATCTCGAGGACCTGGTGGCGAAGGCGTCCCCGGAGATCGACTGGCCGATGATCGACGAGAGCTCCGCCTACAGCGCCTGCTACACGACCGGCACCACCGGCCGGCCGAAGGGCGTGTACTACTCGCATCGAGCGATCTACCTGCACACCCTGACACAGGCCTCGTCCTACGGGATGAGCGCCGCCGACGCGGTCATGCTGATCACGCCGATGTTCCACAGCCAGTCCTGGGGTCTTCCGCAGTCCGCCGTCTACGTCGCGGCCAAGATCGTTCTGCCCGGCCGCTATTCGGCAGTGGACACCGACATGTTGGCGGACGTGATGATCGCCGAGAACGTGACGGTCGCGAACGGCGCCCCGGCGATCTTCCAGCCGATGCTCGACTACATCGAGACGCTCGACGTCAAACCGGACTTCAGTCGCACCCGACTGCTGTCCGGCGCCACCGAGCCCGCGCTCTCGCTCATGCGTGGGTTCCACGACTTGACCGGTGCTGATTTCATCCATGCGTACGGGGCTACCGAGACTGCGCCGATGGCTTTCGTGAACTACGGCCGCAAGGTGACCTTGCAGGGCAAGGTGACGGAAGACGAATGGTGGAGTATCAAGCGCTATCAGGGTCTTCCCGCGGGCGGTGTCGATGTGCGGATCGTAGATCCGGAGGGCAACGACTTGCCGCACGACGGCAACAGCAAGGGCGAGGTCCTGCTGCGGGGACCGTGGATCACCGCGCGGTACCACAAGCTTGATGACGACGCCGACAGGTTCCTTGACGGTTACTGGCGAAGCGGCGATATCGGGACCATCGATCAGAACGGCTACCTCAAGCTCGCGGACCGGCTCAAGGATGTCATCAAGAGTGGCGGCGAATGGATTTCGTCGATCGATATGGAAAACGCGATCATTGCCCATCCTCGGGTGACTGAGGCGGCGGTGATCGGTGTCGAGCATCCGAAATGGCAGGAACGTCCGGTCGTCATCATGGTGACCAACGACGGTGAGGACGTTGCGCTCGCCGAGATCCACGAGTTGCTTCACGGCGCGTTCGCCAAATGGCAACTCCCTGACACGATTCTGTACGTCGACGCGCTTCCGCGTACGAGTGTCGGAAAGCTTCACAAGAAGGTCATGCGCGTTCAGCACGGGGACCTCTACCGAGGCGCGTAGTTCCTTCCCCAGGCCCGAGCAGTGCGATTGTCGCACTGCTCGGGATTTGCTGTATCTGTGTGTTGTACAAGTCTTTCCGGCCTTTCGAGATGGGGATATTTCTTCTTCGTCGTAGAAACACTTTCTGATAGCCTCCTCACAGGAGTCGCTGGAAGTGGCTCAAATCACCTCGAAGTCAAGGAGACTCAGTTGACCAAGCGGATCGCATGTCTCGAAATGAATACCGGCCAGCAGAAGAGCCCGGTTCCCGATCGCCTGATCGCGCCCGGGTACTCCGTCGAGTCGGTGTACACGGAGATCCGAGTGACCCCGATCGATGCGGTCGACCTGCTGCTCTCCGATGTCGTCTACGCGGAGGCTGCAATGCGGGCCGCTCGCGACGGGTGCGCCGGAGTTCTGATCGGCGGGGTTCCGGACTACGGTCTGGCAGCCGCGCGCGCCGCCTCCGATGTCCCGGTGGTCGGTAGCGGTGAGGCAAGCCTGCTGGCAGCAGCGGCTCTCGGCGAGAAGTTCAGCATCGTCACGATCTGGCCGGAGACGATGGACTTCGTCTACGAGCGTCTCCTGCGCGATAATCCTGTTGGACGGCAGTGTATCTCGGTACGCTACGTCTCAACCCACGCTGAGCAGAGCACTCTGGCTGATGAGGACAACTTCCTCACCCAGATGAAGGCCGGACGCGAGGACATTGTCGAGCGCATCCTTGCCGAGATCGAACTCGCAGTGCAGGACGGCGCCAAGTCGGTCATCCTTGGGTGCAACTGCATGAGCCCGGTCGCCGAGATCCTCGCTGCCCGCTCGAGCGTCCCCATCGTGGACCCGACGACGGCCGGCTACCGCCAGCTCGAGACGCTGATCGAGCTCGGCTTGCGCCCGGCGCGGGATCCGCGGGTGCCGCGATCGGAGCGTCAGGAGCTCTTCGCCGAGATGGTTCAGGCGGCGGACGGCGCGCTCGGCGCCGATCAGGAAGACTGCCCGGTGTGTGTCCTCAATGACGACGGCACTGCTTCGTGCGATCTGCCGGCAAACGTGCCCGCCGAAGCGTAGGAGGGGCAGAGATACATGAGTGCTGCGTACACACTCGAATCAGTAGCTGCCCGAGCCGAAATCGAAGACGTCATCCACCGCTACTGCCATGCGACGGATCGTCGGCGTTGGTGGTTGATGGACTCGGTTTTCCACGAGGACGCAACCTGCCGATTGTCATCGATCGGCGGAAGCTGGCGCGAATTCGTCGCACAAGGCTCCGCACTTCTCGAGCCGGTCGAGGCGACGCACCACCAGGTCGGCAACATCATGATTGCTTTCGAGGGGAGCGTCGCACACGTCGAGACGTATGTGACGGCATTCCATGCCATTCCGCATGATGCGCCTGTCGGTGGTGGTTTCGGTGGCACGGGTGAGGCGTACGAAGTCATGCTCGGCGCTCGCTATATCGACCGATTCGAACTCCGCGACGGTCGCTGGCGGATTGCGGACCGGCGCCTGCTCACGGAGTGGCGCAATCACCGTCCATCGCGAGAAGGCGGCCTTGCCGCTGTCTCTGGGCAGGCGAGGGGACAGCGAGAGGACGGCATCTCGGGATCGGTCGTCGAGGCTTGGCGCACAAACGATCCCGGTCGAGTAGACGCCAGTCGGCTTGTCGACCGTGCGGAGATCGCCGATGTTGTCAACCGCTTCTGCCACGCAGTGGATCGGAACCGATGGGAACTGATGGCGAGCGTATTCCATGAGGACGGGAAAACTGTCTTCATCGGAAACGAGCTGCCTTGGCAGAAGATGGTGGAGAACGCGCGGGTGTCGATGGGCTCCCTCGAGCGGACCCATCATCAGACGGGCAACATGCTGTTTTCCTTCGACGGTGACGTCGCCGAAGTGGAAACCTACGTCACCGCCTATCACCGAGTTCCGCCGACCGCTCCCTCAACTACGTTCTGGGACGGACGAAGTGAGGATTACGAGGGCGTTGCAGGTGGTCGATACATCGATCGATTCGAGCGCCGTGACGGTCGCTGGCGCATGGTCGAGCACCGAACCTTTGTCGAGTGGCGTCATGACCACGGCGTCGCGGAAGGCTCGTTGGCTCAAACCCCGTCGAACATGCGAGGCCAGCGTGGAGATGCCGACGCATCACTTCCGGTGATAGCCGCGCTGCTGCACTGATTGTCGTATTGCTTTGACGTGCAACGAATGAGCGCCGGTGAATCACCGGCGCTCATTCGTTTTCAGGGCCTTCGTCAGTTCTTCGCGATGTCGCGACCGATGATCTCGGTGGTTCCGCCGTCGATCGTCTGGACTCGGCTGTCGACGTGGGCGCGTGCTATCGGGTACATCCATGATGTAGCCGTAGCCGCCGGCCGTGCAGTTGTAAGCAGCGATCGACGACGCGCTTCTGGAGCTCGCTGGCCCACCATTTTGCCTGTGCTGCTTCGACAACAGGCAAATTACCATCATTGACGGCCAGGACGGCGTTGTCGACGTAGGCCTGTGTCACGTTGATCTCGGTCAGCATCTCGGCGAGTGCGAAGCGTGTGTTCTGGAAGTCGCCGATGGGCTTGCCGAAGGCATAGGCCTTGGTCCACTCGTGAGCGGCCGTGCGGAGCACATTGCGCTGACAGCGATCGAAAGCCGTTCACGGGGACGCCGTTCCATCAGATGGATGGGGTCACCGCCCTCGGTGCCCGAGGAGGTTGGCTGCCGGAACTCGAACGTTGTCGAACGACAACTCCGCCGCGTCCTGGCCGGCGAGACCCACTTTGTGGAGTTTTCGGCGGCGGGTGAATTCAGCCATCCCGCGTTGTCGACAAGAAGACTGAGCTGCGTGATCCTGCGTTGGGATCGGTTCGGGCGGCGACGATCGCGATGTCGGCATGGATGCCGCTGGTGATGGATGTCTTCTGACCGTTCAAGATCCAGTCGTCACCGTCGCGGACGGCGGAAGTCTTGATTGCCTGCAGGTCGCTACCGGTTCTCGGTTCGGTCATCGTAACCACGCCGATGATTTCGCCGGAAGCCCTTCCCGGTAGCCACCGCTGCTTCTGCTCGTCGGTACCGAGGTCGGCGATGTACGGGACGGGATGACGATGTCGGTGAGATCGCGGCACCGGGCGATCTCGTTGGTCAGGTCGGCAGGTGTAGGTTGCGTCAACGCGGTGACGAACCCGAGTGCGTCGGCATTTACACGGCGGCAACGAGTTCCGCTCGTCCCACTCACTGCATCCCGCCTTGCACGATGGGGTGGCGAACGCTGAACGTCTCCGTGGGTGCCGTTGAGATCATGAGAGTCCTGGGCTTTCTGTCAGAGGTCCGAGTCGGGTCAGGGGTAGGAAATTCGTCGGATCGAAGGAGCGTGAGAACAGTGGTACTCGGCCTCGGGAGAGCGTTCGGCATCTCGTTGCCCCGCTGGGCGGCCACGTTGGCGTCCCTCTCGTCGTGGAGCATTTACTTAGCGCTCGCTATGGAGGTATTGTGGGTCGCTACAGACAGCCGAAGATTCCGGGAAGCCGGGCACCATTCATCCGAGAGTGTTAGCTGTTCGGAAGGTCGAATGATCTTGCTGGGCAACTCGTTCGGATGAGTCAAATCTGATGCGACGAGCTCGCGACTGCGTCGCTGTCGTGCGGACCGCCCGAGTTTCCCCATGTCGCCCCCCCCTGAAAGAGGCCCGCATGACCACTCCGTCCACGGTCCATGACGTCATCATTGTCGGTTCCGGCCCCGCCGGATACACCGCTGGTGTCTACACCGCGCGCGCTGAGCTCGCGCCCCTTCTGTTCGAGGGAACCCAATTCGGTGGCGCCCTCATGACCACCACCGAGGTCGAGAACTTCCCCGGATTCCGCGAAGGGATCATGGGCCCTGACCTCATGGACCAGATGCGCGAGCAGGCCCTGCGCTTCGCGACCGACATCCGCACTGAAGACGTCGACGCGATCGACCTGAGCGCACCGATCAAAACCGTCACCGCGAACGGCGAAACCTACGCCGCGCACGCAATCATCCTCGCCATGGGCGCAGCCGCCCGCTACCTCGGTATCGACGGCGAAGAACGCCTCCTCGGCCGAGGCGTCAGCGCCTGCGCCACCTGCGACGGCTTCTTCTTCCGCGACCAGGACATCGTCGTGGTCGGCGGCGGCGACTCCGCAATGGAAGAAGCCACCTTCCTCACCCGCTTCGCCCGCTCCGTCACCCTCGAGCACCGCCGCGAAGAGTTCCGCGCCTCACGCATCATGCTCGAACGCGCCAAGGCCAACGAGAAGATCCGATTCCTGACCAACACCGAACCCGTAGAGGTGCTCGGCGAGAACAGTGTCACCGGCCTCGAGGTCCGCGACACCGTCACCGGTGAAACCTCCACCCTCGACATCACGGGCATGTTCGTCGCCATCGGTCACGATCCGCGCAGTGAGCTCGTCAAGGGCCAGGTCGAGCTCGACGAAGCCGGCTACGTCCGCGTCGCCCCGGGTTCCACCGCGACCTCCGTCGACGGCGTGTTCGCTGCCGGTGACCTGGTCGATCACACGTACCGTCAGGCCATCACCGCTGCCGGCACCGGATGCTCCGCGGCGATCGATGCCGAACGCTGGCTTGCCGATCGTGGGGACATCACCACCAACACGCTCGACGCTGCCGGTCCCAGTGTCGATGTCGTCGGCGCTCCCTGACCTCTGATCGCTTTACCTTTACGCTCGTTCCCAACCCTCGAGGAGTAACCGTGTCGAATACCGTCACGATCACCGACGATTCCTTCAAGCAGGACGTCCTGGCAAGTGACAAGCCTGTTCTGGTCGATTTCTGGGCTACGTGGTGCGGCCCGTGCAAGATGGTTGCCCCGGTTCTCGAGGAGATTGCCGGTGAGAACAGTGAGAAGTTGACCATCGCGAAGCTCGACATCGATGCCAACCCGGCCTCCGGCCGCGGCTTCCAGGTCAAGTCGATCCCGACGCTGATCCTGTTCAAGGGTGGCAAGCCGGTCAAGACGATAGTCGGTGCGAAGGGCAAGGCTGCGCTGCTCAAGGAACTCGCGGACGTTCTCTGACCTAACCGGTACGCACTACGGAATCGCAATCAACGGATGATCGCCGGTGTTCACCGGCGATCATTCGTGCTCAGGTCATTCGATTCCCAGCGCACGCGACCATAGGTAGGTGAAGGTGTCGATCGCCTCGTCTCCTGCGGGACCTTCTACCGATACTTCGAGTCGAAAGAAGATGTGTTCCAGGAGTTGAGCACTCGGCTGTTCGAAGATGTGCACCACCGTGAACCTCTCGACCCCGACCTGTCGCCGGCCGCGAAGCTGATTGCGACGAACCGGTTGTACTACCAGGCATACCGGCGCAACGCGAAGCTGATGGCCATCGTCGAGCAGGTCGCGACGTTCAACAGCGAATATCGCGAACTCCGCCACGAACATCGCCGAAAGCTGCTCGATCGGACGGCCCGAGCCATCGCCCGCTGGCAGCAGCAGGGCCACGTCCGAGCGTCACTCGATCCGGTTATGGCTGCTCGCGCCATGGCCGCGATGGTCGACCACAGCCTGTATCTGTGGCTTGTCCAGGGCGACGAGGCGGACGAAGAGAGCCTGCTCGACACTTTGGATCAGATGTGTATCGGTGCCCTCGGTCTCGACGACGAAGGTCTCCCGTCGTGATGCGGGTATCTGGATAGATCCACTTCACGGCAGGAGACCTCGGTTCGTTCGAGAACCGGTTGCGTGTGTCGTCAGATGTGAGGGTCGACGGTTCCCGTCGTGAGCGACGGTGCACCTGCGAGGAGCGGACCGAGATCGGTGATGGCTCCCTCGCCGGCGCGGAACTTGCGATACGCGGCGTCGTGCTCGGCCGACTGCCAGGTCTCGACGAAGCGCCAGACGTGGGGGCTCTTGGTGTCGACAACCGACTTCACGCTCAGGCAGCCGGGGAACGCCCGAGTCTCCTCGAGCACCCGTGTCATCACCTCACGCGCGGAGTCCAGGGACTCCGGCTTGAAGGTCAATTCCAGGACTGCGATCAATTCCATCTGTACTCCTCGGTGGTTGGATGTTGTCGGCGTTCGTCAGCGGAACTCGGCGGCGATGTCGCGACCGATGATCTCCTTCATGATCTCGGTGGTGCCGCCGTAGATGGTCTGGATCCGGGAGTCGACGTAGGCGCGGCCGATCGGGTACTCCATCATGTAGCCGTAGCCGCCGTGCAACTGCACGCAGCGATCGATGACCTGCTTCTGAAGTTCGGTCGCCCACCACTTGCTCATGGACGAATCCACCGCGGTTAGCTCACCGGCGTTCAACGCGAGAACGGCACGGTCGATGTGCGATTCGGTGACCTCGATCTCCGTGCGCATCTCGGCGAGAGCGAACCGGGTGTTCTGCAGATCGCCGATCGGCTTTCCGAACGCCTTTCGCTCGAAAACGTAGTTCTTGGTCCACTCGTACGCGGCGCGAGCCGAGGTGATTGCACTGACGGCGATGGAGAGCCGCTCGAGCGGCAGATTCTCCATCAGATGAATGAATCCCCTGCCCTCCGTGCCGAGCAGGTTCTCGGCCGGCACACGGACATCCTCGAAGACCAGTTCGGCGGTGTCCTGGGCGGCGAGTCCGACCTTGTGCAGCTTGCGGCCGCGACTGAAGCCGGGGGTGTCACGCTCGACCACGATCAACGAGAAGCCCTTGCTTCCGGCATTCGGGTCGGTGCGGCACACCACGATTACGACGTCGGCATGGATTCCGTTGGTGATGAACGTCTTCTGGCCGTTGATCACCCACTCGTCACCGTCGCGCACCGCGGTGGTCCGAATACCTTGGAGGTCGGAGCCGGCACCGGGCTCGGTCATTGCGATCGCCCCGATCGTCTGACCGCTGGCCATGCCGGGGAGCCAGCGGGTCTTCTGCTCCTCGGTGCCGAGGTTCGCGATGTACGGGACGACAATGTCGTCCTGAGTGTTGATCCCCGCACCGAAAGAGGTGGTGCCTGTCCGCGCGACCTCCTCGAAGACGATCTGGCGGAAACGGAAGTCGGTGACGCCGGCCCCGCCGAATTCCTCCGAGATACCGAGTCCGAGGATGCCGAACTTGCCGGCAGCCTGCCACGCCGAACGGCTGACCAGTCGCTCTTGCTCCCACCGCTCGTAGTTGGGTTCGATCTCGCGAGCCAGGAACTCGCGAACCGTCTCGCGGTACGCCTCGTGGTCGGCTTCGAACTGGGTGCGCTTCATGGGGGTACTCCTAGGTGTGGGTCAGGCGTCGACGGTGACGAGCAGCTTGGCGAGGCGTTCCGAGATCAGAGCCTCTGCGTCGGCGACGATGCGTTCAACGAGTGCGCCGGCGGTGGGGATGTCGTGGATGATGCCCTGGACGGTGCCGACCGTCCAGATGCCGGCCTCCGGGTCGCCGTTCTCGTAGACCAGTCGGCCGCGGGCTCCGGCGACCAGTTCGCGCACATCCTCGAACTGTCCACCGCGGTAGAGGATTTCGACGACCTCGCGGCTGACGGTGTTGCTCGCGACCCGTGCGGTGTTGCGCAGCGGGCGGAAGATCAGCTCGGTGTCCGTCTCCTTCGCGGCGACGATCGCTTCCTTGATGGTGCGGTGGATCGGGGATTCCTCGGTGCACATGAAACGGGTGCCCATGTTGATGCCGTCGGCCCCGAGCGCGAGTGCGGCGACGAGGCCGCGGCCGTCACCGAAGCCGCCGGACGCGACCATCGGGATGGTGATCTGCTCGGCCGCGGCGGCGATCAGCACCAGGCCCGGGACATCGTCCTCGCCGGGGTGTCCCGCGCATTCGAAGCCGTCGATGCTGATGCCGTCGACGCCGGCATCCTGGGCCTTGACGGCGTGCCGGACGCTGGTGCACTTGTGCAGCACCTTGACCCCGGCGGCGTGGAAGTCGGGCAGGTGCGGCGCGGGATTGGAGCCGGCGGTCTCGACGATCTTGACGCCGGACTCGATGATCACCTGCCGGTACTCGTCGTACGGCGGCGGGTTGATCGCGGGCAGGATCGTCAGGTTCACGCCGAAAGGCTGGTCGGTGAGCTCGCGGGTGCGGGCGATTTCCTCGGCGAGATCGTCCGGGGTGGGCTGGGTGAGCGCGGTGATCATGCCGAGTGCACCGGCATTGGCCACGGCCGCAACGAGTTCGGCGCGACCGACCCACTGCATGCCGCCCTGGACGATGGGGTGGCGGACGCCGAATGTTTCGGTGAATGCGGTGGTCAGCATGTAAGTCTCCTCGCGGTACGGGTTGTCAGGGAGCTGTGGGATGTCCGACGACGCGCAGGGCGATGGCGGTGTAGCGGGCGGCAACAGCGTCGGGGGTCAACGGGCCGTCGATCTGGAACCAGCGGGCGATCGACTGACCCATGCCGAGGAGCGCACGCACTGTCTCTGGGATGTCGTCGACGACGAAGACCTTCCGGTCGACGCCGTCCGTCACCAGGTCGAGGGCCATGAGTTCGAGCCTCTTGCGGGTCGCCGCGTAGTTGCGGCGGTTCTCCGGCGCGACATGCCGCAGCTCGGAGTCGAGCGCGGACTGTCGGGAGCGGTGCGTCATGTTCAGCACCACCGCATCGAAGAAGTAGGCGAAGCGCAGGACGGGATCGTCACCGCCGTCGGCGACCGCGGCGACGCAGCGGTCGATCAGGTCGCGGACCGCGGTGTCGAGCAACGCCACGAGAACCGCTTCCTTGTTCTCGTGGTGGTAGTACAGGGCGGGCACCGTTACCCCGACCCGGCGGGCCAGGTCGCGGACCGTGGTGCCGTGGAAGCCGTTCTCGTGGAAGGCATCCAGGGCGTGATCGAGGATGGGGCCGAGCTGCATCGGCTCGAATTCCCGCCAGTTGGTGATGGTTTCGGGCGGTGCGGACATCGACCCCTCCTCGATCACGTGCGGGTCAGCGCGGGGCCATGCGGATGGCGCCGTCGAGACGGATGGTCTCGCCGTTGAGCATCGGGTTCGAGACGATGTGCGCGGCCAGGGCGCCGTACTCCGACGGATCGCCGAGACGGGACGGGTGCGGCACCTGCTGGCCGAGCGAAGCCTGTGCGGCTTCGGGCAGCGAGCCGAGCAGCGGGGTCTTGAACAGGCCGGGTGCGATGGTGACGACGCGGATCAGCAGCGACGCGAGGTCGCGGGCGATCGGCAGGGTCATGCCGACGACGCCGCCCTTCGAGGCGGAGTACGCGGCCTGGCCGATTTGGCCGTCGAACGCGGCGACGGAGGCGGTGTTGATGATGACGCCGCGCTCGCCGTCGATGGGCTCGGTCTTCGAGATGCGCTCGGCGGCAAGGCGAAGCACGTTGAAGGTGCCGACGAGGTTGACGTTGATGATCTTGGTGAAGGAGTCGAGCGGGAAGGCGCCCTGCTTGCCGACGGTCTTGACGGCGTTGCCGATGCCGGCGCAGTTCACCAGAACTCGCAGGGTGCCGAGGGACTCGGCCAGGTCGAGGGCGGCGGTGACGGCGGCCTCGTCGGTGACGTCCGCCGCGGCGAAGCGCACCCGGTCACCGAGTTCCTTGGCGACGACCTCGCCGTTGGAGCTGGGGAGGTCGACGATGACCACCTGGGCGCCGTCGGCGAGGAGGGCCTTGGCGGTGGCCAGGCCGAGGCCGGAGGCGCCGCCGGTGACGAGGGCGACGCTGTCGTTGACGATCATGTGGTGTTCCTTTCGGGAAGTGTTGTGTCTCAGAGTCGTTCGATGATGGTGGCGTTGGCCATGCCGGCGCCCTCACACATGGTCTGCAGGCCGTAGCGCCCGCCGGTGGCCTCGAGGTGGTTGAGCAGGGTGGTCATCAATCGGGTGCCCGAGGACCCGAGTGCATGACCGAGGGAGATGGCGCCACCGAGGGGGTTGAGCTTGGCGGGGTCGGCGCCGAACTCGTGGGCCCAGGCCAACGGCACCGGCGCGAAGGCCTCGTTGACCTCGTAGGCGTCGATGTCGTCGATGCTCAGGCCCGCCTTGGCCAGGACCTTGTGGGTGGCGGGGATGGGGGCGGTGAGCATGAGCATCGGGTCGTCGCCGACCACGGAGAACGAGTGGAACCGGGCGCGCGGGGTGAGCCCCAGCTTGTTCGCCATCTCCTCGCTCATGATCAGCACGGCGGAGGCGCCGTCGGTGAAGGGGGAGGAGTTGCCCGGGGTGATCTGCCACGGGGCGTCGGGGAACCGGGCCGCGAACTCGTCGGTGCGGAACGACGGACGCAGGCCGGCCAGGCCCTCGGCGGTGGTGCTGGTGCGGACCGTCTCGTCGACGGTGTGCGTGACGGTCTCACCGGCGGCGTTCGTGACGCTGATCGGCACGATCTCCTTGTCGAACGCGCCCGCGGCGATCGCTGCGGCGGCACGCTGGTGCGACTGTGCGGAGAACGCGTCGAGGGCCTCGCGGTCGAGCTTCCACTTCGCGGAGATCAGTTCGGCGGAGATGCCCTGGTGGATCAGGCCCTCCGGGTAGCGGGCGGCAATGCCGGCGCCGGCTGTGTCCTGGCCCATGGAGGACGTGCCCATGGGGATACGGCTCATCGACTCGACGCCGCAGGCGATCACGATGTCGTAGGCGCCGGCGATGACGCCCTGGGCGCCGAAGTGTGCGGCCTGCTGGCTCGACCCGCACTGGCGGTCGATGGTGGTCGCGGGCACGGACTCCGGGAAGCCCGCGGCGAGCAGCGCGGTGCGGGAGATGTTGAGGGCCTGCTCGCCGACCTGCTGGACGCAGCCGCCGATGACATCGTCGACCTGGGCGGGGTCGAGGCCGTTGCGGTCGACGAGGGTGCGCAGCACGTGGGACAGCATCTCGACGGGATGGGTCCCGGACAGGGCGCCGCCGGGCTTGCCTCGTCCGGATGCGAGGCGGACGGCGTCGACGATGACAGCGTTGGTCATGAGAGGAACCTTTCGGGGGAGGGAGGAAGGTGGTGCGGCCCGGCGCTCCGGAGGCAGGGGCTCAGCGGAGCACCGGGCCGAGATCGGGGGGTGGTCAGCGGCCCTGCCAGACCGGCGGGCGCTTCTCGGCGAAGGCCTTCGGGCCTTCCTGCGCGTCGGCGCTGGTGAAGACGAGCTTCACGGCCTCGGCGTTCCGGTCCCACACGTCCTGTTCCCAGTCCGAGTCGGAAGCCGTCCGGTGGATCATCGACTTAGACTCGCGCACGGCCAGCGGCGCGTTCGCGGCGATGCTCTCGGCGAGTTCGAGGGCGACCTCGAGGGCGGTGCCGGCGGGCGCGACACGGTTGACCAGACCCAGTCTCAGGCCGTCAGCGGCGGTGATGGGCGCGCCGGTGAGCGCGAGTTCGAGGGCGACCTTGCGGGGGACCTGCTGCTGGAGGCGGATGACGCCGCCGGCCGCGGCGAACAACCCGCGCGTGACCTCCGGCAGCCCCAGTTGTGCCTGTTCGTCGACGACCGCCAGGTCCGACGCGAGCACCAGTTCGGTGCCGCCGCCGAGGGCGAACCCGTTGACCGCCGCAATCGTCGGCTTGCTTACCCAGTGCTGGACGAAGCCCGCGAAACCCCATTCGGGGTGGCCGTCGGCGTCGAGAGAGGCGCCACTGCCGAGCGCCTTCAGGTCCGCGCCGGCGCAGAAGGCCCGCCCGGCGCCGGTGAGGACGATGGCCCGAACCTCGTCGTCGGAGTCGGCCTGGTCGAGCAGGGTCCCGACAGCTGTCGAGAGCGCCGCATTGACGGCGTTCAGTGCGCGCGGGCGGTTGAGGGTGATGATCGCGACACTGCCTCGGCGCTCGTACAGCGCCGCGGGCTCGGGCGCGGTGGTCGACTCGTCGGCCATGGGTTGCTCCTCGGGGGATCTTCTGCGAAATTGATTTACTGAACGCTCGCTAAGACAACTATCACGCTACCCGGGAGGTGGTCAACGGATGACGTTGGCTCGCGACCGCTCAGTGGGGTCTGGTACAGATGAAACGGCCGCGGCACGCTTCCGTGCCGACGCTGCTCGAGAACATCGCGGTCCTCGGCGCCGGGTGCGGCGAGTACGTCCGGGAGGGCTTCGGCCACCCGGCCCGGCCGTGGGCCGAACGGGCCAACGCCGCACTGTGCGGCCTCGAACCTCGCAGCGCCACAGGCAAAGTGGCGCTCACTTTCCGATCCTGACTCCCCGAGAAGGACAGTTCATGAGCACCGACACAAATGACGTCCTCGTCGGCCTGGCCGACGGCGTCCTGCGCATCACCGTCAACCGGCCCGCCCGGATGAACTCCGTCACCACCGAGACCCTCGATGCCGCAGCCGACGCCCTGGACAAGCACGCCGGTGATCGCGCGGTCCGTGCCGTAGTGCTCACCGGCGCAGGCCGGGCGTTCTGCACCGGCGCCGACCTGTCCACCGTCGGCGACTTGTCCGGACCGCCCGACCCGTCCACCGTCGACGCAGCCAACCGGCTCGTCGCCGCTCTGCGCGCGTTCCCGCGCCCCGTCGTCGCGGCCGTCAACGGCCCGGCCGCCGGGGTGGGGGTCTCGCTCGCCCTCGGCGCTGACCTGACCGTCGCCGCCGAGTCCAGCTACCTGCTGCTCGCGTTCACCAAGATCGGCCTGATGCCCGACGGCGGTGCGACCGCGCTGGTCGCGGCGTCCATCGGCCGGGCCCGCGCGATGCGGATGGCGCTGCTCGCCGAGCGTCTGCCCGCCGCGGACGCGCTCGACGCGGGTCTGATCGCGCGGGTGTTCCCGGACGCGACGTTCGCCGACGACGTGGAGGCGCTCGTCCGGGGGCTCGTCGACGGACCGTCGGACGCGTTCGCGGCCACCAAGACCGCGATCAACGACGCGACCCTCGGGCAGCTCGACCCGGCGTTCGCCCGGGAACGGGCCGGCCAGCTCGAGCTGCTCGCCGCCGCCGACTTCGCCGAGGGCGTCGATGCCTTCCTGGGCAAACGGCCGGCGGTCTTCGGTCGCTGACGGCCCTCCGAGTCCTTCCGGTCCGCAGGGGCCGAAAGGACTCGCGGGCGGCGGAGCCGCCTAGTGCGCCCCAACGGTTTTCAGCGCGATCGCGGCGTACTTCTTCGCGACCTCTTCGGGAGAGAGGGTGCCCTCCGCGTGGTACCAGCGAGGGATGGACTGGCACATGCCGAGCAGTGCGCGTGTGGTCTCCGCGGGATCGTCGACATCGAAGGCCCCACTGGCCGTGCCGTCCTGGACGATCCGGAGGACCACCTCCTCGATGCCCTTGCGCACTGCGCGGTACCGCTGCCGGTTCTCCGCACTCAGGTACCGCACCTCGCCCTCGAGTGACGCGAGGCGGGCCCGGTTCGTCATCCGCAACACGATCGCCTCGATGACGTTCGCGAGCCGTTGGACCGGATCGTCACCACCGGCCGCATCGGCGTCGTGCGCCCGCGCCAGCACATCGGCCGTCGACAACTCGAGCAGCGCGATCAGCAAACCTTCCTTGCTGTCGTGGTGGTAGTACAGGGCCGGAACCGTCACCCCGACCCGGCGGGCCACCTCCCGCACCGTCGTCCCGTGGTAGCCGAGCTCGTAGAAGGCGTCGAGCGACGCCGAGAGGATCGGGGTCAGCTCGACGTCCTTCATCTGGCGCCAGTCGTCGGCGGCATCGTGCTGAGCCGGCTCGCCGGCGGGTTCACCCATTGTCCTACCAAACGTCTCGATCGCGAGGTTGTCGCGGTAAGGGTACCGGCCACCGGATCCCCACCCCGTTGCGGCGATCCGGTTCAGCCCCAGCCAAGCTGGTGCAGCCGCTCCTCCTCTATGCCGAAGTAGTGCGCGATCTCGTGGATGACGGTGATCGCGACCTCCTCGACCACCTGCTCCTCGTTCTCGCACACCTCGAGCAGGGCCTCGCGGTAGATGGTGATGGTGTCGGGCAGCGAGCCGCCATAGTGGCTGTCCCGCTCGGTGAGGGCGATGCCCTGGTAGAGCCCGAGCAGTCCGGGATCCTCGGGGTCGCGGTCCTCGACCAGGACCACGACGTTGTCGATGGCCCGGGCGAGCTTGGGCGGGATCAGGTCCAGCGCCTCGGAGACCAGTTCCTCGAAGGCGGCCTCGGTCATACGTACCGGCATGTCAGCCGGCCGGTGCGGGGCCGGCGCCGGGCAGCGGGGTGGGCAGGGAGCGGCCTTCCGGGAGGGGCGGCGGCGCGACGGGCGGCGCGCCGTTGATCAGGATGTCGCCCTTCGTGGAGTTCACGATCGACGCGAAGCCGCCGGTGTCGACCTCCTTGCCGACGGAGCAGTTCACCTTGCGACTGCCGGCCAGCCAGCTGGTCAGGTCGAGGTTGTCCCAGAACAGGGTGAGGGTCTTGTTCCGCAGCCCGTCGGCGCCGAGGTACTCGTTCGACGCCTGGGTGCAGGTCTCCTCCAGGTACTTGTCCTGGTCCTCGACGGACGGGAACCCGTCCGGGAACTTCGCGCCCAGGTCGACCACCGAGATCGCCTCGAAGGCGTGCGCCTCGGCGCAGTCGACGGGGTCGGTGGGCACATTCTGGTTGATGCCGATGCAGGTGCCCGCGGGCCACGCCTTGGACTGGTCCTGGCCGGACACCGTCCCGGTGATCGGCTGCAGCGTGCCGGTGGTGCCGGAGTTCTGCAGACCGCAGCGCACCGTGCGCTCGCCCGCCGCCCAGCCGGCCTCGCCGGGGTTGATCAGGCCGACGCTGTACTTGCCGTGCGGGTCGTACCGGGCGCCGAGGTACTCGTTGACCGCGGGCGCGCAGTGCTCGTCGCGCAGCTGGGAGAAACGCAGCACGCCCGGGAACCGGGAGCCGGGCCCGAACTCGGTGCCGGGGAAGACGCTCAGGTCCACCTCGGCGGCCACCTCGAACAGGTGCTTGGCAGAGCAGTCCACCTTCGACAGGTCGCTGGCGTCGTCCTTGGTCCAGGTCAGGCAGTCGCCGACGCCGGCGGTGCCGAACGCCGTGCCCGCCACCGCGCCGGTGGACATCGGCCCGCCGGTGCTGGGGTGGCTGATCAGCTCGGTCTCGCTCTTGAAACCGCCGGAGAACACCACGGTGACCAGGGCGGCGAGGACCGCGCCCAGTGCGACGGCGGCGAGCACGCGCCGGGTCGTCCTGGCCGACATGTACCGCTGCTGCGGGTTGTCCGCCGACGCGTCGGCGGGCACGTCCGCCGGCGCTGCGGCCTCGGCGCGGTCCGGGGGGCCGTCCGTCGGGTCGGCGCTCGGGGTCTCGGGTGTGGATTCGTCGGACATCACCTCCATCATGCCCGTTGGCATGGGCGGCGGCCGAACCTTGGCGCCTGCGCGGCGGCCGTCCCCGCGGGTCCCGATCGCCGCCGGCGCCGACCAAGTAGGGTCTGCTGCGTGATTGACCTCAAGTTCCTGCGCGAGAATCCCGACGTCGTCCGTGAGTCCCAGCGCACCCGCGGGGAGGACCCGGCCCTGGTCGACGCGCTGTTGGCCGCCGACGAGGCGCGCCGCGCAGCAGTCCTCGCCGGGGACAACCTGCGGGCCGAGCAGAAGGCGCTCGGCAAGAAGGTCGGCCAGGCCGCCCCGGAGGACCGTCCCGCCCTGCTCGAGGGGGCCAAGGAACTGGCGCAGAAGGTCAAGGACGCCGAGGCCGCGCAGCACGAGGCGGACGCCGCCCTCGACGCGGCGCAGCGGGCGATCTCCAACGTCGTGCAGGAGGGCGCACCCGCCGGCGGCGAGGACGACTTCATCACCCTCGAGACCGTCGGTGAGCTGCCGACCTTCGACTTCGAGGCGAAGGACCACCTGGAGCTGGGCGAGTCGCTGGGCCTGATCGACATGGAGCGTGGCGCCAAGGTCTCCGGCGCCCGGTTCTACTTCCTCACCGGGTTCGGCGCGATGCTGCAGCTCGGCATGCTGCAGCTGGCGGCGCAGAAGGCGATGGCCAACGGGTTCACGATGATGATCCCGCCGGTGCTGGTGCGCCCCGAGATCATGAAGGGCACTGGCTTCCTGGGCCAGCACGCCGAGGAGGTGTACCACCTCGAGGCGGACGACCTGTACCTCGTCGGCACCTCCGAGGTGCCGCTCGCCGGCTACCACTCGGGCGAGATCCTGGACCTGGCGTCGGGGCCGAAGCGGTACGCCGGCTGGTCCTCCTGCTTCCGCCGCGAGGCGGGCAGCTACGGCAAGGACACCCGCGGCATCATCCGCGTGCACCAGTTCGACAAGGTCGAGATGTTCACCTACTGCCGGCCGGAGGACGCGGACGCCGAGCACCAGCGGCTGCTGGCCTGGGAGCGCGAGATGCTCGCCGCCATCGAGGTGCCGTACCGGGTGATCGACGTCGCCGGCGGCGACCTCGGTTCCTCCGCGGCGCGCAAGTTCGACTGCGAGGCATGGGTGCCTACCCAGCAGGCCTACCGCGAGCTGTCGTCCACCTCGAACTGCACCACCTTCCAGGCCCGGCGCCTCTCGGTGCGTTACCGCGACGAGAACGGCAAGCCGCAGACCGCCGCGACCCTCAACGGCACGCTGGCCACCACCCGGTGGCTGGTCGCTATCCTGGAAAACCACCAGCAGGCCGACGGCAGCGTGCGGGTGCCCGCGGCGCTGCAGCCGTTCGTCGGCACCGACGTCCTGCGCGCCCCGTAGCCGTCGCCGGTAGTCCACGGCGACTGGGCCCGTCGAAGGGGTGGTGCGGCGCGGGGCAGGGTAGCTTCGGCCGACATGACGGACGAACCGATCGACCCCCAGTTGCAGGAGATCGCGCAGCGAGTCTTCGACGCGGCCCGGGCGGGTGACGCCGCCGCCCTCGCCGCCTACCTCGACGCGGGCGTCCCGGTGAACCTCACCAACGGCACCGGCGACACGCTGGTGATGCTCGCCGCGTACCACGGCCACGTCGAGGCGGTGCAGGCGCTGATCGAGCGGGGCGCGGACGTCGACCGGCTCAACGGCCGCGGTCAGTCACCGGTCGCGGGCGCGATCTTCAAGGGCGAGGAGGCGGTGGTGCGGGCACTCGCCGCGGCCGGTGCCGACCCGAACGCCGGGCACCCCACGGCGGTCGACAGCGCGAGGATGTTCGGCCGCGAGGACTACCTCGCGTTGTTCGGCGGGGTATAGCTCGCCGAACGGGTGGTTGCCGGACCAACCGTCGAGAGGTCGAACCGGTAACCGCCCGTTCGGGTGCTTCCGCTCAGTCGAGGTCGCCGAAACGGCCCTCCACGGCGGCCTCCCGGATCGAGGACCGCATCGCCTCGCAGCCGCCGGTCAGCGTGGCGATGCCGCTCCGGTCTGCCAACGGTGCCAGCACCGGGCAGGCCGCGACGGCCTCCTCGGTCCACTGCACCTCGGTGTGTTCCCAACTGAACTTCTGCACGAGCACGGTGACCCCGCACTCGCGGCACTGCACGGGCCGCACGGCTCAGCCCTGGGCGGCCGCGCGGCGGGCGAGGTTCTCCTCGACCTCCCGCTTCCACGACTCGACCGGCCGGGTGGTGTCGAGTTCGAACTCGAACCGATCGGTCATGTCCGGGGTGATGTCGGCGACGTCGACGTAGAACTGCTCGTACCAGCGGCGCAGCTGGTAGACCGGACCGTCCTGTTCGCACAGCAGCGGGTTGTCGATCCGGGTCTTGTTGCGCCAGATCTCCACGTCCTGCTCGAAGCCCTTGTTGATGAACGTGCTCATGCCCTCGGCCAGCTTCTCCGCGGCCTCGGGGGAGAGGTGCTCGGAGTACTTCACAATCACGCCGTAGGTGAGCACGAAGGTGTTCGCATCGATCGGGTAGTGGCAGTTGAGCAGGATGGCCTCGGAGTCGAAACCCTCGTAGTGGTAGGTCAATTCGTCGATCATGAAGGCCGGGCCGTAGTAGGCGGCGGCGGAGGAGTTGCCAAGCACCCGCGGCTCGCCGGGTTTGGCGGGCGGCCGGATGTCGTCGCGGGCGACGCCGTTCATGTACTGGGCGGCGACGTGGCCCTCGAAGATGTTGCGGAAGAACGTCGGGAACGAGCCGTGCACGTAGAAGAAGTGCGCCATGTCGACGTTGTTGTCGATGAGCTCGCGCACGTTCGTGTGCACGATCGTCTGCTTGAAGCCCTTCCAGTCCGTCCAGTCGTCTGCCAGGGCGCCAGGGATGCGGGGCGGACGCACCTCCTCGGGCGGAGGGTTGCCCTCGGGGTCGTTGTAGACGAACAGCAGACCGTCCTGGTCGAGTACCGGCCAGGACCGGGTGCGGGCCAGCGGCGGAACCCGGCGGGCGTAGGGGATCGCGGTGCACTTGCCGTTGCCACCCCAGCGCCAGTCGTGGAACGGGCAGGCGATGGAGTCGCCCTTGACGGTGCCCTGGCTCAGGTCACCGCCCATGTGCCGGCAGTAGGCGTCGAGAACCTTGATCTCGCCGGCGCTGTCGGCGAACGCGACGAGCTTGGTGCCGAAGGCGTTGATGGCATGTGGCTCCCCGTCGGTGAAGTCCCGGGACAGGCCGACGCAGTGCCAGCCGCGGGCGAACCGCTGCGGAGCCGCACCGCCCTCGATCTCCCGAACCTCGTCGACGTCGGTCGTCACGGTCGTCATGGTGTCGTCCTCTCCCGGTGGGGTCTCTGTCAGCCCAGTGGGTCAGAGACGGACGGATTCGGGGCGGCCCGTCTCGCTACATGAGACGACAGTCACATGGCGGCCGCAAGCCGGGCCACGTCACCCGGCCGGGAAAGTCCCTCACTCAGCCGGGTTCGACGACTCAGGCGACGGCGGAGCTGCCCTCGTAGGGCAGGCACAGACGCGGCACGCCTCCGTCCCTCCGTTCCCGGAGGTCCTGGTTGCGTTCTCGCTGTTCCTGCTCCCGCATCTGTCGCTCGTGGTCGTCGTCAGGATCGTCGGCCTGAACCGGCACCACGGGGCACGGGGTGGGTCCGACCGCATTCGCGGACCAGTCGCCGCCCAGGCCGCCGAAGACCACGGCGGCGGCGGTCAGGAGTCCGAATGTCCAGGTAGTCGCGAGTTTCACTGCCTCGCCCTTCCTCTCGAGGAAGGAGGGGCGACGAGTGTCGCCGACGAAAGTGCCAGTCGTCGCCGCCCAGCCTTCCGGAAGGCTTCCGTCATGCTCGCGACCGGGCAGTGCCGTCGGTCTTCGCGATCGCCCGCTCGCCCGCAAAATGGTGGCCGTGGACATGGCGCGCCTCGAATAGCCGTGTTTCATTCCAACCACGTGGCGCCCGACGTAATTCCCGACACACGCAGCGATTCGAGAACTGCCGGCCCGCGCCCCGCACCCGAAATTGGGTGCGGGGCCTCGGGACTACAGCTTCGTCGAGCGCAGCTCGTGTCCCTTCGAGGTCTTACAGCGTCCGGTCTCGAGGTCCCACTGCCAGCCGTGCAGGTTGCAGGTGAGGTTGCTGCCCTCGACGACGCCGAACTTCGACAGGTCCGCCTTCAGGTGGGGGCACCGGCGCTGAATCTCGTAGCCGCCCAGCTCGATCGACGAGGAGTCGTCGTGCGCCTCGGAGAACCAGCCGTCGGCGTACGCGATCCGCTCGTCGGTCAGGCACTTGAAGAATGTGTAGAGGAATTCGTTGTAGCCGCCGACCCGCCACGCCTCGAATCGGGTGGACAGGAAGATGGTGTTCACCCAGTCCGGCTCGTCGTCGCGCAGCACGGTGCGCACCAGCTCGGGCGCGATCCGGAAGCCGTACCGGTACTTGCCCTCGCCCTCGATCGGTTCGCGCACGGTCCGGTTCGGGAAGTCGAGGACCACGGTCTCCTCGCCCATCACCAGGCCGACGGGGTAGCCGATGCCGTCGCAGATCAGGTCCGACTGCGCCATGATCGGCTCGAACTTCGCCTTGAGCGGCACGAGCAGCGGCTCACCCTCGGCCGGCGCCCACGTCGCCTTCTCGGCGGCGAGCACCGGCGCCAGACGCTGTGCCATGTCCTCGATGTAGGCGGCCTTGTCCGAGAAGATCTTGTCGACCTCGGCGTCCGGGATCGGGTGCGTGAGCGTCAGCTCGCTGCCGCTCAGGTCCACCGTCGATCCCGGGATCATCAGCAGGCCACCGTTGTTGCCGTGCTGGCGCATCTGCTCGAGGAAGACGATCTGGTCGGGGAAGATGTTGCCCTCGTCGCCGCGGTCGTCGTTGAGGTAGCGCAGTTCCGGGTCCAGGAACACCGGCGGGCCGGCGGACGGGACCACCCAGGTGGCGCCGACCTGCTCGATGTAGCTCCGGCAGCGGTCCATGCCGCGCTGACGCTTCTGCTTGCCGAAGTTCGACTTGGTGCGTGACGGGATGTCGTAGACCATCGGGTACCAGATCGCGCCCGAGTACTGCAGCAGGTGGATGTCGATCTTGCCGAACTGTTCGCCGAGCACGTCCATGTCCACCGGGCGGGCGTCGTTCATGTTGAAGCAGGTGGTGGTGCCGTCGGAGATCACGATGCCCGAGTCGCCGATGGGGCCGTCGGCCGGGGCGCGGAGCGCGATGATCATGACGTCCAGGTCGCCCTTGGGCCCGGTCACGGTGTGTTTGACCGAGTCCGCGGTCTCGAAGAACTTGTGGAAGCCGAGCTTCTCGAGCTCGCGCTTGAGGTCCGGCACCGGGTAGTCCGGCAGCAGCACCGTCGCGTCCTTGTTGACGTGCTTGCTCAGCGTCTCGGGGTCGAAGTGGTCCTTGTGCAGGTGCGAGACGTACAGGTAGTCGACATTGCCGAGTGCGTCCCAGTCCAGCCCCGTGTTGTCGGGGAAGGGGAACCACGACGCGAAGTACGCGGGGTTCACCCACGGGTCGCAGAGGATCGATCCCGCCTCGGTCTGGATGTGGAATCCGGCGTGTCCGACGCTCGTGACCTGCACTGGTATGCCTCCTACGGATGATTCGACGCCTCAAGGGTAGGCGGCTGCGCCGCCCGTGCGCCCTTCCGGTGGCCCCAGTCACCAAAAAGGCGCGCAGGCAGCGGAGCTGCCCGACGGCTAGGCTCGGGAATCGTGGAACCCGTCTACAGAACGATCATCGGCATCGCTCGTACGATGTTCGCCGCCCAGGGCCTGAAGTTCACGGTCACCGGCGCGGAGCACATCCCGGCCCACGGCGGGGCGGTGATCGCCGTCAACCACACCGGGTACCTGGACTTCACGTACGCAGGCCTGCCGGCGCGCAAGGTCAAGCGGTACATCCGCTTCATGGCGAAGAAGGAGGTCTTCGACAACAAGATCTCCGGGCCGATCATGCGCACGCTCAAGCACATCCCGGTGGACCGGGGCGCGGGCGCCGACTCGTTCCGGGCCGCCGTCGACGACCTGCGCCGGGGCGAGCTGGTCGGCGTCTACCCGGAGGCGACCATCAGCCGCAGCTTCGAGCTCAAGGACTTCAAGTCCGGCGCGGCGCGGATGGCCCTCGAGGCGGACGTGCCGATCATCCCGGTGGTGATCTGGGGCGCTCAGCGGGTGTGGACCAAGGGACACCCGAAGCGGTTGGGCCGCACCAACACTCCGATCTCCATCGCGGTCGGTGCGCCGATCGCGCCGTTCGAGCCCGCCGCCGACCTGACCGCCGCGCTGCACGACGTCATGACGAAGTTGCTGACGTCGCTGCAGGAGGACTACGAGCACCCCGCCGGGGAGTACTGGGTGCCGGCCCGGCTCGGCGGCAGCGCCCCGACGCTCGAGGAGGCCAACCAGATGGACGCCGCGGACGCGGAGGCCAAGGCCGCGCGCCGGGCGCAGTCGCCGCGGGACGGCTCCTGACCGGCTCGGCCGCCGGCAGGCCGGTGCGCCGGCGACTGGTGCGCGTCGCCGCGTCGGGGGTGGCCCTGCTGGCGGTCGTGGTGCTCGGTTCGATGGCCTGGATCGGGGTCGCCTCCGCCGGACACGTGCACGAACCCGGCGACGCGCCGGAGGCCCCGGTGGTGATCGTGCTCGGCGCCAAGGTCGCCGACGGCAAGCCGATGTCCTTCCTGGCCGGCCGCCTCGACGTGGGGGCCCGGCTGGTGCGGGAGGGGAAGGCGCGCGCGGTGCTGGTCTCCGGCGACGCCAACGGCACCTCCGGCAACGAGATCGCCGCGATGACCGACTACCTGGTGGCCCGCGGCGTCGATCGCAGTCTGATCGTCGGTGACGACTACGGGCTGGACACCTACGACACCTGCGCCCGTGCCGCGCAGACGTTCGGGGTGCGCAAGGCGCTGATCGTCAGCCAGGGCAACCACGTCTCCCGGGCGGTGGCGCTGTGCCGGCACGCCGGGATCGATGCGGACGGCGTCAAGGGTGACTGCGACTGCCGGACGATCACCGTGGCCAGGAACACCGCGCGGGAGTGGCTCGCCAGGCCGAAGGCCGTCGCCGACATGCTCTCGAACCGGCCGCCGAAGGTGGGCTCGCCCCCGGACGACGCACTCGAGCGCGTGCTGGCGGACTGAGTAGGCGGCATGAGGGTCAACTCGGAGAGCATTTCGCGGTCGACGAGGGACAGAAAACGCCCGGTCGGAGGAGGCGTCCGGCGAGGACGGACCCCACCGGACGCCACGATCCAGCCCATCGGAGTGGTTGCAGTAGTTCCGTTCAAGGCCGTTTGGGGGGCGGTGGGTTGGTAGTCCTTCTTCTGATTCGCTGCGCAGCCGGACGTCGTAGGCTCGGGCGATGGTGGAGAAGTCCGAGATCCGGTTCCTCCCCCTCGGCGCCCGCCGCGTGGCGTACGAGATGCGGGGGGACGGTCCACCGCTCGTCGCTCCGGCGTGGTGGGTGAGTCACCTCGAGCTCGACTGGCAGAGCGTGGGCTTTCGGCGATTCTGGGAGGGAGTCGCGACTGGCTACACACTGATCCGCTACGACCGGCTCGGCGTCGGCATGTCGGACCGCACCTTGCACGATTCGGATCTGAGCCTCGGTGGGGAAGTTGCGACGTTGCGCGCGCTTCTGGACGAGCTCGAACTCGAGCGCGTGTCGCTCATCGGCGGCTCGTCCGGGAGTTGCACCGCCGTCGCATTTGCCGCAGCGTTTCCGGAGCGCGTCGAGCACCTGGTGCTGTACGGGTCGTACCCCGACGGTGCGGCGCTGACAGCTCCGGGCGTGGGGAACGCGATCCTGGCGGCGGTGCGCGCGCACTGGGGACTCGGCTCGCGCCTGCTCAGCGACATCTTCCTCGGTGGTGCCGACTCTGCGGAGCACGAACTCTTCGCACGGTTGCAGCGGGAGGCGGCGACCGCCGAAACCGCTGCCGCGTTGTTGGATCTGGTCTATCGCCTTGACGTACGCGCGCACCTCCCTCTCGTCCGCCAGCCGGCGTTGGTTGTGCATCGTCGTGGCGACCGCGCTGTGCCGTTCCGGCTCGGGCGTGAGGTCGCGGCCGCCATTCCAGGCGCGACATTCATCCCGCTGCCGGGAAGCGCGCACTTCCCCTGGCACGACGACACCGATTCCGTGGTCCGCGCGTGCCGCCAAGCGCTGGCACCGGTGCAGCCGTCGCCGCACCATGCGAGCGAGCCGGAATCGGTCCTACTGTCCAGCCGCGAGCGTGAGGTCCTCGCCTGCGTCGCTCGCGGTCTCGGCGATCGCGAGATCGCCGAGCAGCTCGTGCTGAGCCCGCACACCGTTCACCGCCACGTTGCGAACATCCGGCGCAAGCTCGGCCGCACCTCACGGACGGCCGCCGTCGCTGAGGCCGCCCGTCTCGGACTCCTGTGAGATGGCCGGAACGGGCCATCTGCAGAAGATGGCCGCGCTGAGCGATGCGCGCAACACGCGGTCGCTCGTAGGTTTGGCCGCATGACCGAGAACGCAAGCATCGAATCAAGCAACGAACTCCACGAGAGGCCGCCATCAGCGGCGTGGCTGCGGATTTTCGCCCTGGCGTACGACCCGTTTCTATGGCTGGGCGAGATCGCAGGCATGCGCCGCCGGCGGAGCACGCTCCTGGGCGGCGCCCGCGGGCGCGTCGTCGAGATCGGCGCCGGGACCGGGCTGAACATCGCGCACTATCCCGACGAGATCGCCGAGCTCGTGCTCGTTGAACCCGAGCCTGGGATGCGCCGAAGCCTCGCGCGCCGCCTGCAGCGGCATGGGCGCGTCGCGCGGATCGTCGACGCGCCTGCCGAGCGTCTACCGCTCGCGGATGCGTCCGTGGACACCGTCGTCTCGACGCTCGTCCTGTGCACCGTCAACGACCCCGAACTCGCGCTTCGCGAGATCGCACGCGTGCTCCGTCCGGATGGGCAGGTGCTGTTCATCGAACATGTGCGTGCGAGCTCGCGGTTCCTCGCGGCGTGCCAGGATTTTCTGTTCACACCGTGGCGACACTTTGCAGGCGGCTGCCGCTGCAACCGCGCCACCGGGGAGCTGATGCGCGACTGCGGCTTCACCATCGCAGCCGACGATGCTGTGTGGCGCGGCATGCCGTCGATCGTCCGTCCGATCATGGTGGGACGCGCTACTCGGTGATCTGAACGGTCGTCGGGTCCGCCGGGCCCACGCCTCGTAGTTTGATTCCACGATCGCCTCAGGGGTCCCAGAAACAGGACCTGCTCGGAGCCCATACCTATTGGAGCGCACAATGGTGTCCTCGTACAGCTACAGACTTCTCCAGATCGCGCTCGTCGTCTTTGGCGCGGTGATGCTTCTTCTCTATCCGCTCGCTGTGGTGTGGCCGACGGGTTGGGCATGGCATCTCGGTGCTCCCTACCAGTCCGACTACTTCATGATGATCGTTGGCCTGTACGCGACGCTGGGCATTTTCCTCTGGAACGCGGCGCGACGTCCTGAGGCCAACATCAGCCTGATCTGGTTCACCGTATGCTCGAGCGTCGTCCACGCCGCAACAATGGCGGTGCAGTCCTTCGGCAGCGGCGACCACATGGGACATCTGTGGGGAGATGTCCTGGGGCTGCTTCTCGTAGCCATCGTGCTGTCCGCCCTCGTAGTGTCATCCGGTCTGAAGCAACTACCCCCGACCGCCGTACGAACCCCGTGGCCGGTGGTCAGTCCTGAGGTGCCGGACGACGGCCGGCTGTGATCGACCTGCCGCCGCAACCAGAGTTGGCGAGATGGCATACAGCAGAAGGAGATTCGCGACTGTGTGGGCGGCGGGAGCCGTCGGCGCGCTGGCCGGGTGCGCGTCCGCGGACGCCGGCGAGACGGCGGACGACGCCGCCTCGTTGCCCGCGCAACAGTCCGTGACTCCCGGCCCCGCGCCGGTACTGCGTCCACCGTCACCCTGAACGACGTGCCGCCGCGGTCCCGGTGGCCGGCCGGTCCGGCCGTCCGGCCGCGCGCGGGTCGGTGCGGCAAGATGGGTCTGGTGCAGGACAACGGATACCCCAAGCCCCTCCTGATCGCCAGCGACGTAGACGGCACCCTGATCGACGACGACGAGATGGTCAGCGCCCGCACCCGTGCCGCGGTGCACGCGGCCGTCGCGGACGGGGTGCCGTTCGTGCTGGCCACCGGCCGGCCGCCACGCTGGATCGCACCGGTGGTCGACGGCCTCGGCATGGCGCCGATGACGGTGTGCGCGAACGGCGCGGTGCTCTACGACAGCGCCACCGACCGGGTGCTCGCCGCCGAGACCCTGTCCGTGGAGACCCTGACCTGGGTGGCCGAGCTCGCCAAGTCGGTGCTCCCGGGCTGCGGGCTCGCCGCCGAACGGATCGGTGCCACCGCGCACGACGCGGCCACGCCGCAGTTCGTCAGCTCGCCCGACTACGAGCACGCCTGGCTCAACCCCGACGACACCGAGGTCTCCGACGACGAGGTGGTGGCGTACCCGGCGGTGAAACTGCTGATCCGGCTGCCCGGGATCGCCAGCTCGCACATGGTCGAGCGGCTCGCCCCACTGCTGAACGGCCGGGCGGACCTGACCTACTCGACCAACAACGGGCTGATCGAACTGTCCGCGCCCGGGGTGACCAAGGCGTCCGGGCTGTCCGCGCTGGCGAGCCGGCTCGGCATCGACGGCGGCGCGATCGTCGCCTTCGGAGACATGCCCAACGACGTGCCGATGCTCTCGATGGCCCGGCACGGCGTCGCGGTGGCCAATGCGCACCCCGACGCGATCGCCGCGGCCGACGAGGTCACCACGTCGAACTCCGCGGACGGTGTCGCGCGGGTGCTGGAACGCTGGTGGGCGAACTGATCTCGGCGAACTTCCCTGCGTCACAACGCATCAGACCGGCTGCACGGCAGCCGGTCTGATGCGGGTGGTGCGCTGAGGTCGGTCAGCCGGCCGGGGCCGGAGCCGGGGCCAGTGCCTCGGGGGCGGGAGCGGGAACGGGAGCCTCGGGTACGGGCGCCGCCGCCGGCACCTGCGCCGCCGCGTCCGCCGCCGGCAGGCCGGCATAGGAATTCGCGTAGGTCTCGTTGTACGTCTTGAGCACCGTGGTGACGATGCCGGTGATCTGGTTGAAGATCAGCGAACCGTACTCGAAGTCGGCGCGCATACCGTCCGGGACCACGTACTCGTCGCTGACCGGGAGCCCGAGGGCCCCGCCGTCGAGGCCGCTCTGGTTCCACGTCTCGTAGATCTTGCCGAGCACCGTCCACACCCCGCCGTTGGGGGAGGTGGCGATGGCTCCGTTGTCGAACTTCACGAGCGAGTTCCCGGCCTTCGCGGACAGGATCCCGCTCAGCGAGGCCCCGAGGCGACCCAGCTCGCCGCCCTCCGAGATCCACTTCTGGGCGATCGGGGACTGGTCGGTGAGCTTGAGCAGTTCGCCCACGAGCGTGCCGAGCTGCTCGACCGACCCGGTGTCGATCGTCGGGGCCTGGGCGTCGGGCTGGGTGCCGGTCTGCGTGTTCCCGGACGTGGCGGCGTTGCCCGCCGGCTTCTCCGGTGCGACGGCCAGCACGCCGCCCCCGCCACCGTAGTTGGCCTTGGCGATGCTGCGGATCTGGTTCATCTTCGCGTAGCCGGCGTCGCCCGGGCAGCTGGTGTTGCCCACGTCGCGGTGCGCGAAAATGACGGGCAGGTCCACGGCCTGGCCCTGGCCGTACGGGGTGAACTCGGTGCCCTCGGAGTACATCGTGGTGCGACCGGTCGGATCCAGTCCGGCCTTGGCGAGCCGCCAGCCCAGGAACTTGCCGACGGCGTCGACGGTGGCCTGCGGCGGGGTGACGGTGGAGAAGTCGCCCATCATCGCGATGCCCATGGTGTTCTCGTTGAACCCGCCGGCGTGCGCGCCCTGCACGTTCCGGTCGAGCCCGCCGGCGCGGCCTTCGAAGATCTGGCCGTACTTGTCGACCAGCACGTTGTACCCGACGTCGCACCAGCCGAGGGTCTGCGCGTGGTACGCGTAGATGGAGCGGACGATCTCGGCGGACTCGGCCTTGGTGTAGTCGTTGCTGCCCGCGGTGTGGTGCACCGCCGCGCCGCCGAGGGAGTCGTCGTAGCTGGGTCGGTCGCAGCGGATCCCCTCGTCGGCGCCCCACTGCGCGCGGGTGATCACCTTCGGCCCGGAACCCGCGAGCGGCGAGGCGATGTCACCGAGCTCGGCGTCCGCGTTGCCGGAACCGGGCTGGATGAGCACGGCGGTGACGGCGTCCGCGAGTGCCTGGGTGGAGGCGGGTGCGGGAGCGGTTTCCGGTGCAGGTGCAGGTGCGGGCTCCGGTGCGGGCGCGGGCTCCTGCGCACGGAGCGGGGTGTTCAGGGCGGCCGGGGCGAACCCGACCGCGGCCGGCGCCGGGGCGCCGGGCTTGGCGGGGTCGACCGGGGTGAGCAGGTTGGGCAGCAGCTCCGCGGGCGCCGGCGCCTCGGCGGTGCCGGAGGTGGGCAGTGCCGCCAGGGCCTGCGCGGCCTTGGTGACCAGCACCTGCACCGCGGTGGTCTGGCCGACGAACACCGGCTCGGTGCCGGTCTTCCCGCCCTGGGTGCGATCGTTCTTGCGTGAGTCCACCTGCTCGGTGGCGAACCACGGGCCCCACGAGCCGTCCGCGAGCTTCGCGCGGACCTTGGCCGCGGTGGCGCCCAGGTCCGAGGTCAGCGCGATCATGCTGAACGGCGTGTCGCGGCTGATTTCCTTGACCGCGGTGCCGAACTCCTGCTCCGGCGTCGGCGCGGGTGCGGCCGGGGCGGGAGCCGCGGGCACCTGCGCGGCGATGTCGCCGGGTGCGGGCGCGGGCACCGGCAGGGCGGGCAGGGCGATCTTCTCGGGCAGGGTCAGCCCCTCGGGCAGCGGCAGGTTCTGCGGGAGCGCGATCTCCGTCGGCAGCGGCGGGAGCGGCAGCTTCTTCAGGTCGGACAGGCGCAGGTCGGGCAGGTCGAGGCCGGTCAGCTCCTTGAGCGGGATCACGATGTCGGGGACCTGCGCGAGGACGACCTCCGCGATCTCGGTCGGCACGGACTGGGTGGACTCGGTGGTCGACCGGACCCCGGAGGTGCTGGTGACGCCCCAGACCGCGAGCGGACTCGCGATAGCTACGGCGGCAACCGTCCCCAGGATGATCGACGGCTTCGATCGGCGGTGCGGCAAGACGACTCCCTCGTTGTTTCGCTGAACCTGCTCGAGGCCCCGAACCCTGCATTTGTGTTGCGAGTGTTGCTTGAGTGACAGCTGTTGCCATTGCTGACCACTCTTGCCACACTAGCCACAGATAGCCTAAGGCTCAACCTTAGCTTGAGACTTGATGCTCGTCTCAGTCGATGAGGAGACCGGAACATGGCCATTACCCGTCGCAAGAAGTTCATCATGGGCCGCCCGATGCGTGGCGGATGGCGGCCGTTCGCGGCGCGCGCCCTCGCGCTGGGCGTCGCACCCGCGCTGGTGGTGGGGGCCGGGGTCGGCATCGTCGCCGCCCGCGGGACCGCGGGCGCGGTCACCGAGGCTGTCGCGGCGGACACCCCGTTCACCGTGGTCGGTCACGGTCACGGCCACGGTCGCGGCATGGGGCAGTGGGGCGCCTACGGCTACGCCGCCGAGCAGGGCTGGGCCGCGGAACGGATCATCGACCACTACTACGGCGGCACCCCGCTGGACAGCATCCCGCAGCGGCCGATCACGGTGCGACTCGTCGGCCTGGACGGGCAGGGGCTGAACGTGTACTCCGACGCCGGCATGAACGTCGCCGGTCGCCCGGTGGCGCCCGGCGAGGTCGCGCACCTCACCGCGACTCCCGGCGGCGGTGCGAGTGTGGCCGTGACCAAGGGCTGCGAGGGGGAGGTGCTCTGGCAGGGTGCGACGGACCATCCCTGGGTGGACCCCGTCGACCTCGCCGCGGACCGTCCGGCGGAGCAGCACCTGAAACTGTGTGGCGGCAACAGTTTTCGAGGTTCGCTCGGTGTAGCCCTGGAGGGTGCGGAGCCGAGGGTGGTCAATCACGTCGACCTCGAGGATTACCTGCTGGGCGTGGTGCCCGCCGAGTCGAAGCCCGAGTGGGCGGACACCGGAGGAGCAGAAGCGTTGCGCGCCCAGGCAATTGCGGCGCGGTCGTACGCGGCGTCCGAGCATCGGTACGGCTACGCGGACACCTGCGACACCCAGGACTGCCAGGTCTACCCCGGCTCGACGAAGGAGGACCCGCGGACCACCGAGGCGGTGCGCTCCACGGCGGGCCGCGCGCTGGTTCGTGACGGCAACCCGGTTGCAGCCGAGTTCTCCGCTTCCACAGGAGGATTCAGTGCCGGCGGCGTGTTCGCCGCGGTGGAGGACAAGGGTGACGCATCGGCGCCTGTCCACGACTGGACGCAGGTCCTCACCGCCGGCGACATCGCCGAGGCGTTCGGCGTCGGCGAACTGCAGTCGGTGACCGTCACCTCGCGCAACGGACTCGGCGCCGACGGTGGCCGGGTCACCGGGATGAGGGTGGTCGGTTCGGAGAAGACGGTGGACGTCGACGGTGATGCCGCACGAAGGGAGCTCGGGCTGAAGTCCGACTGGTTCACCATCGCCGAGGGCCTGGTCCCGGCCCCGGCGGCACCCGCCGCCCCGCCGGACGGGCGCCAGGCCGCGCCCGACGACGCCGCGCCCGAGGTCCCGACGCCGACCGAGATCGAGAAGAAGTACGCCGAGCTCGGCGGCGCAAACGGCGTGCTCGGCGCGCCTGTCGGCCCCGAGATGGCAATGCCCGACGAGGCGGGCAAGTTCCGGATGTTCACGCACGGCGCCATCGTCTGGACCCCGACCACCGGGGCGCAGGTGCTCGACGCCAGCGTGCTGGGCTCCACGTTGCCCGGGGCGGGCAGCGCCGGCTGACGCCGCGGTTCTCCTGAACGGCACCTTCGGCAGGATCTCCCCCAGGAAACCGGGGGAGATCCTGCCGAAACTCGTCGTTGACAAAAAATGGCATCTGTCTCACTCTCGACACATGACGACAACTATGTCCGGTCAGGCCGCCTATGTGCCGCCGTCCGGGGAGTCCTGGCGTGACCCGTTCGGCATGTACGCGGCGCTGCGTGAGCACGACCCCGTGCACCATGTGGTTCCCGAGGAGTCGCCCGGCGACGACTACTGGGTGCTCACCCGGCATGCGGACGTGTTCGCCGCCGCCCGCGACCACGAGACCTTCTCCTCCGCGGACGGGCTGACCACGCAGTACGGCGAGCTGGACAAGATCGGCATGCGTGACAACCCGCCGCTGGTGATGCAGGACCCGCCGCAGCACACGGACTTCCGGCGCCTCGTCGCGCGCGGGTTCACCCCGCGGCAGGTCAACTCCGTCGAGCCGGAGGTGCGTGAGTTCGTGGTCGAGCGCCTCGAGGGGCTGCGTGCGGCCGGCGGCGGCGACATCGTCACCACGCTGTTCAAGCCGCTGCCGAGCATGGTGGTCGCGCACTACCTGGGTGTACCGGCCGAGGACCGTGACCGGTTCGACGGCTGGACCGACTCGATCGTCGCGGCCACCGCTACCGGCGACACCCTCGACGCGGCGGCCGCCGTGGGAGACCTGATGGGCTACTTCGGCGGCCTGATCGAGCGTCGACGCGCCGAGTGCGCGGCCGGGCAGGCCGGGGACGACACCATCTCGCACCTGGTGGACGCCGGGGTCGGCGCGGACGGCGACATCTCCGGGCTGCTGTCCATCCTCGGGTTCGCGTTCACCATGGTCACCGGCGGCAACGACACCACCACCGGGATGCTGGGCGGCGCCGTCCAGTTGCTGACCCAGCGGCCCGACCAGCGCGCGCTGCTGCTCGAGGACCCATCCCGGATCTCCGACGCCGTCGAGGAGTTGCTGCGTCTCACCTCGCCCGTGCAGGGGCTGGCCCGCACCAGCACCCGGGACGTGACTGTCGATGTCGACGGCCGCGGCGTCACCATCCCGGCGGGCCGTAAGGTACTGCTGGTCTACGGGTCTGCCAACCGCGACCCGCGTGCCTACGGTCCGGATGCGGAGGAGTTCGACGTGCTGCGTGCCCCGCGTCAGATCATGACCTTCAGCCACGGCAGCCACCACTGCCTCGGTGCGGCCGCCGCCCGCATGCAGGCCCGGGTCGCGCTCGAGGAACTGCTGAGCCGGTACCCCGACTTCACCGTCGACATCGACGCCGTCGAGTACGCGCCCGGCAACTACGTGCGCAGGCCCACCCACGTGCCGTTCTCGGTGAGCTGATGGCCGGCCCCGACGCCCCCGCCCCGCCGTGGCTGCGCGAGGAGCGCAGCGAGATCGCGGCGGAACGGATCCTCGACGCCGCCGCGGAGCTCTTCGTCCGTCGGGGCGTCGCGACCACCGGTATGGCCGAGGTCGCGAAGGCGGCGGGGTGCTCGCGGGCGACGCTGTACCGGTACTTCGACAACCGCCGGTCGTTGCACCTGGCGTTCGTGCACCGGGAGGCTCGGCGGCTGGGGGAGCAACTGTCGACGCAGGTCGCCGACATCACGGACCCGCGTCGACGCGTCGTGGAGGCGACGCTCGGCGCGGTCCGTGCGGTGCGGCGGACGCCGACCCTGGCCGCCTGGTTCGGGCTCGGCGACGCGGGCATCGCCTCCGAACTGGCCGGCACCTCGGAGGTCATCGAGGTGCTGGGGACGGCCTTCCTGGCCGACGCCGGGCTCGGCGACCACGCGGAGGTCTCGCGCCGGGCCCGCTGGCTGGTCCGGGTGATCGTCTCGCTGCTCACCGTGCCCGGCGCGGACGAGGCCGACGAGCGCGCCATGATCGAGCAGTTCCTGGTCCCGGTGCTGCTGGCGCCGCCCGCCTGACGGCGACGCCGGGCCCTCCAAGCTAGAGGGCGACGCCGCCGACCAGTTGCCCGATGCCGTACGTGACGGCCATCGCGAGCGCGCCGCCCAGCACCACCCGCGCCACCGCCCGGCCGCGGTCGGATCCGCCGAGCCGGGCGCTGACGCTGCCGGTGAGCGCCAGCGCGACCAGCACCGCCACCACCGTGACCGGGATCCGCGCCGTGGGCGGCGTGAGGAGCACCGCGATCAGCGGCAGCAGCGCGCCCAGCGTGAACGAGACCGCCGAGGACGCGGCGGCCTGCCAGGGGTTGGTGAGCTCGTCGGGGTTGATGCCCAGCTCGACCTCCGCGTGGGCGGCGAAGGCGTCGTGCGCGGTCAGTTCCTCGGCCACCGTGCGCGCGGTCGCGGGGGACAGGCCCTTTGCCTCGTAGAGCCCGGTGAGCTCGGCGAGTTCCTGCTCGGGGGTCTCGGCCAGTTCGGCCTGCTCCTTCGCCAGCAGCGCCCGCTCGGTGTCGCGTTGGGTGCTCACCGAGACGTACTCGCCGAGCGCCATCGACACCGCGCCGGCGGCGAGCCCGGCAATGCCGGCGGTGAGGATCGACCCGCGGTCGGTGGTCGCGGCGGCGACACCGACCACCAGGCCGGCCGTCGAGACGATGCCGTCGTTGGCGCCGAGGACCCCGGCCCGCAGCCAGTTCAGCTTGGCGTAGAGGCCCTGGCCGTGCGGTTCGGCGTCGTGGGGTTCTGGGGCGGTCGACACGTCCCCCGAGTCGGTGCTCATGGCCGGAACGCTAGTGGCTGCGAGGGGCCGCTACCAGCAATGCAAGGCTGTCCGAAGTGGTCGGGCGCGGCGCCCCGCCACCGGCGCCCAGCGCGTCGACGAGCACGAAACGAGGACGACCATGACCGACCCCGCCGGGCGCGAGAACTCGAATCCGGCGTCCTGGCCCGGGGTTCACGCCGACCTGCTGGCGGCGAGGACGCGGCTGTACGACCCCTGCGGGTTCACCTGTTCGCGGCCGGTGCCCGAGCCGGAGAGTGCGGCGTACGGGGCGCACGAGTTCACCCTCGACGGCCGGGCGGTCAGGTACCGCGTCGCCAGGATCACTCCGACGAAGGTCGGGCAGTTCGTGACGCTGTGGAAGCGGCCCGGCCCGGGTCCCATCGCACCCTTCGACGCCGCCGACCCCGTCGACCTGTTCGTCGTCAGCTGCCGCGACGGCGATCACTTCGGTCAGTTCGTGTTCGCCCGTGAGGTCCTGCGCGAGCGCGGCGTGCTCTCGCGAGCCGGCGAGGGCGGCAAGCTGGCGATCCGCGTCTACCCGCCGTGGGTGACGACGAGCAGTCGCCAGGCCGGCACCACGCAGGCCTGGCAGCTGGAGCACTTCCTGCCGATTCCCGGAGGCCACCCGGTCGACGCCGCGCGGGCGCGGGCGCTGCACCGCGCGTAGTTCCGGGCGCGTCCCGAACTGGCAGAGAGGTACGTCACCGACCAGCGGTTTGCCGCGAACTACGGCGGCCTCGCCGGCGCGACCTTCGTCCGTGACCCGCGACGGGTGTACGTCGAACGCACCTTCCGGTAGCGCGCCGGGCGTCCGATCAGCGCCGACAGCCCTGTCGGATACCCTGGTTCGCCGTGACCTCTGTTACCGAGAACTCCGTGACCTCCGGCCCGTACGACCTGATCATCGTAGGTTCAGGATTCTTCGGACTGACGATCGCCGAGCGGGCCGCGACCCAGCTCGGCAAGCGGGTGTTGGTCCTCGACCGCCGCAACCACCTCGGCGGCAACGCCTACTCGGCACCCGAGCCGGAAACCGGCATCGAGGTGCACCAGTACGGCGCGCACCTGTTCCACACTTCGAACCAGCGGGTCTGGGACTACGTCACCCAGTTCACCGAGTTCACGGGCTACCAGCACCGGGTCTTCGCGATGCACAAGGGGCAGTCGTACCAGTTCCCGATGGGCCTGGGCCTGGTCTCGCAGTTCTTCGGCCGGTACTTCACCCCCGACGAGGCGCGCAAGCTGATCGCGGAGCAGTCCAGCGAGATCGACAGCAAGGACGCGACCAACCTCGAGGAGAAGGCGATCTCCCTGATCGGGCGCCCGCTCTACGAGGCGTTCGTCCGTGACTACACCGCCAAGCAGTGGCAGACGGACCCGAAGAACCTGCCGGCCGGGAACATCAGCCGGCTGCCGGTCCGCTACACCTTCGACAACCGCTACTTCAACGACACCTACGAGGGCCTGCCGGTCGACGGCTACACCGCGTGGCTCGAGAAGATGGTCACCGACGAGCGCATCGAGGTCCGGCTCGACACCGACTGGTTCGACGTGCGGGACGAGCTGCGCGCCGTCAGCCCCGACGCCCCGGTCGTCTACACCGGCCCGCTGGACCGCTACTTCGACTACGCCGACGGCGAGCTCGGCTGGCGCACCCTCGACTTCGAGACCGAGGTGCTGCCGACCGGCGACTTCCAGGGCACCCCGGTGATGAACTACAACGACGCGGACGTGCCGTACACCCGCATCCACGAGTTCCGGCACTTCCACCCCGAGCGGGAGTACCCGGCGGACAAGACCGTCATCATGCGTGAGTTCTCCCGGTTCGCCGAGTCCACGGACGAGCCGTACTACCCGATCAACACCCCCGAGGACCGGCAGAAGCTCGAGGCGTACCGCGCCCGCGCCAAGCAGGAGACCGCGGAGCAGAAGGTGCTCTTCGGTGGGCGTCTGGGCACCTACCAGTACCTGGACATGCACATGGCCATCGCCAGCGCCCTGAGCATGTTCGACAACACCCTGCGCCCGCACCTCGAGACCGGTGCGCCCCTCGCCAACGGGACCGCCGAATGAGCGCGCGGCACCTGATCGAGGCGGACGCGGCCGCCGACGACCACGTCGAACTGCGCGGCAAGGCGCTGCTGCAGCGGGTGCTGCTGCCGCGACCGGGCGAGCCGCTCGACGTGCGCACCCTGTACCTCGAGGAGTCGAGCACCAATTCCGCTCGCGCCCACGCCCTCTCGCGAACCGCGCTGTCGATCGGTGCCGAGTCCGAGGTGTCGTTCTGCACCTACTTCAACGCCTTCCCGGCCAGCTACTGGCGGCGCTGGAGCATCCTGGACTCCGTGGTGCTGCGGCTCGAGCTCAGCGGGCACTGCCGGGTGGACGTGTACCGCTCCAAGGCCGACTCCTCGCGAATCCACGTGGAGGGCAAGGAGTTCGAGGACGGGGACACCGCCCTGGAGTTCGAGGTCGAGTTGGCGCCGTTCGAGGACGGCGGCTGGATCTGGTTCGACATCACCAGTGACACCGCGGTGACGGTGGAGAGCGCCGGCTGGTTCGCCCCGGTCGAGGCGCCCGGCGAGGCCAGCGTCGCGCTGGGCATCCCGACCTTCAACCGCCCCACGGACTGCGTCAAGGCCCTGACGGCACTGGGCTCCGACCCGCTGGTGCTGGACGTGCTGAAGGCGGTCATCGTGCCCGACCAGGGCACCCGCAAGGCCCGCGACGAGCCGGGCTTCGCGGCCGCGGCGGAGGTGCTGGGCGATCGCCTCGCGATGCACGACCAGGCCAACCTCGGTGGCTCCGGCGGCTACAGCCGGATCATGTACGAGGCCCTGAAGACCACTGACTGCCAGCACATCCTGTTCATGGACGACGACATCGAGATCGAGCCGGACTCGATCCTGCGCGCCCTGGCGATGTCCCGGTTCGCGAAGTCGCCGATGCTGGTCGGCGGGCAGATGCTCAACCTGCAGGAGCGCAGTCACCTGCACACGATGGGCGAGGTGATCAACCGCGGTAACTTCATGTGGTCCGCGGCGCCCAACGTCGAGTACGACCACGACTTCTCCAAGTATCCGCTCAGCGACCGGGAGAACTCGAAGCTGCTGCACCGGCGCATCGACGTCGACTTCAACGGCTGGTGGATGTGCATGATCCCGCGCGTCGTCGCGGAGGAGATCGGCCAGCCGCTGCCGCTGTTCATCAAGTGGGACGACGCCGAGTACGGGCTTCGCGCCCGGGCGGCCGGCTACCCGACGGTGACCATGCCGGGCGCGGCGATCTGGCACATGGCGTGGTCCGACAAGGACGACGCCATCGACTGGCAGGCCTACTTCCACCTGCGCAACCGCCTGGTGGTGGCGTCGCTGTACATGCCGGGCAACGGCCGGGGCCTGGTGCTCGACACCGTCAAGGCCACGGTCAAGCACCTGCTCTGCCTCGAGTACTCCACCGTCGCCATCCAGAACCGCGCGATCGCGGACTTCCTCGGCGGCCCGGAGCGCATCTTCGAGCTGCTGCCCACCGCGCTCGGCGAAGTCCGCGCGATGCGTGAGGAGTTCCCCGACGCAGTGGTGGTGCCGTCCTCGACCAGCCTGCCGCTGCCGTCCGGCGCCGGTGTCGGCGCGGTGGGCGAACCCCACGGCCCGCTCGCGAAGCTCGTCCGGCTCGGCAAGGGCCTGGTGCACAACCTGAAGCCCGCCGTCGACGAGCACCACGAGCGCCCGCAGCTGAACGTCCCGACGCTCGACGCTCGCTGGTTCCTGCTCTCGCAGGTCGACGGCGTCACCGTGACCACCGCCGACGGTCGCGGCGTCGTCTACCGCAAGCGCGACCCGCGCCAGGCCTGGGCGCTGCTCAAGGAGGCCCTGCGGCTGCGCCGCGAGCTGGCCGCCCGGTTCCCGGAGCTCAAGGCCGAGTACGCGGCCGCGGTGCCGGCGCTGACCAGCAAGGAGAGGTGGGAAAGTGTCTTCCAGTACAAGGCCTGAGTCGGCGGCCGAGGTGCGGGTGCTCAACGCGGTGCAGGGCACGGTCGGTGCCCGGCCCGGCGTGATCGCCGCCGCCCGTGGCATGTCCCACTTCGGTGAGCACGCGCTCGGCTGGGTCGCGATCGCCGGTGTCGGCGCCGTCGTCGACCCCCGTCGTCGCCGCCAGTGGGCCGGTGTCGCGGTCGGCGCGGTCGGCGCGCACGCGGCGTCCATCGTGATCAAGCGTGTCGTCCGCCGGGCCCGCCCGAACGACCCCTCGGTGCAGGTCAACGTGTCGACGCCGAGCAAGCTGAGCTTTCCGTCGTCGCACGCGACGTCGACGACGGCCGCCGCGGTACTCCTCGGTCGTCTGACCGGTCTACCCTTGCCCGCGGTGCTGGTGCCTCCGATGCTGCTCTCGCGGCTCGTTCTCGGCGTGCACTACCCGACCGATGTGCTCGCCGGATCCGCCCTGGGCGCAGCCTCGGCCGCAGTGGTTCTGCGTGCCGAAAAGAAGTTTGGAGAGAAATGAGCGAGGAGCCGTCCGAGGTCGCCGGGCCCCCCAAGACGTTGCTGGGAGGGATCGTCAAGGCGGTCCGCCCCCGGCAGTGGGTCAAGAACGTCCTGGTGCTGGCCGCGCCGCTGGCGGCCGGGTCCGTCACCGAGGTCGACGTGCTCGTGCCGGTGGCGTTGGCGTTCGTCGTGTTCTGCATGGCGGCGTCCGGCATCTACCTCGTCAACGACGCGATGGACGTGGAGGCGGACCGGGCGCACCCGACCAAGCGCTTCCGCCCGATCGCCGCCGGCGTGCTGCCGGTCAACCTCGCCTACGCGATGGCCGTCGTGCTGCTGGTCGGCGCGATCGGCATCTCGTTCCTGGCGAACTGGCAGCTCGCGCTGGTGATGGGCGTCTACATCGCCATCCAGCTCGCGTACTGCTTCGGCCTCAAGCACCAGGCCGTGCTCGACATCTGCATCGTGTCCTCGGGCTTCCTGCTGCGCGCGATCGCCGGTGGTGTGGCCGCCGAGATCCCGCTCTCGCAGTGGTTCCTGCTGATCATGGCCTTCGGCTCGCTGTTCATGGCGGCGGGCAAGCGCTACGCGGAACTGCAGTTGGCCGAGCGCACCGGCGCCAAGATCCGTAAGTCCCTCGAGTACTACACCGGCACCTACCTGCGTTTCGTGTGGACGCTGTCCGCAACGGCCGTGGTGATCTGCTACGGACTGTGGGCCTTCGAGCGGGACCAGGCGAACGGCACCAACTGGTTCGCGATCTCGATGATCCCGTTCACCATCGCGATCCTGCGCTACGCCGTGGACGTCGACGGCGGCGAGGCCGGCGAGCCGGAGGAGATCGCGCTGGGCGACCGGGTGCTGCAGTTCCTCGCGCTGGCCTGGATCGGAGCGGTGGGTGTCGCTGTCTACCTCGCCTGACACCGCACGTTCCGCGGGGTCCGCGGCGGCCGGCCACCCCGCCGACCAGCCGCTGCCGAGGTCTCTGACCCGGTGGGTGTACCTGGGCGGGGTCGCGCTGACCGCTGCCCTCTTCTTCTGGGGCGCCTGGCAGCGTCGGTGGATCGCCGACGACGGCCTGATCGTGCTGCGGACGGTGCGGAACCTGCTGGCGGGCAACGGGCCGGTGTTCAACGCCGGCGAGCGGGTGGAGGCCAACACCAGCACCGTGTGGACGTACCTGGTCTACGCCTTCGGTTGGTTGACCGAGATCCGGCTCGAGTACGTGGTGCTCACGCTGGCCCTGGTCCTCTCCGGTGCCGCGATCGCGTTGGGCATGCTGGGCGCCGGTTCTCTCTGGAACAACCGGGCCGGGGCACTGGGCCGGTCCACCCTGCTGCTGCCCGCCGGTGCCCTCGCCTACATCGCGGTCCCGCCCGCCCGTGACTTCGCCACCTCCGGGCTCGAGACCTGCCTGGTCATCTTCTGGATCTCGCTGGTGTGGCTGCTGCTGGTGCAGTGGTCGCAGCGGGAGCCGACCACCGTTCGGGTGCTGGTGCTCGCCTTCGTCGCCGGGCTGGGGCCACTGGTCCGCCCCGAGATGGTGATCGTGGCCGGTCTGGCCCTGCTGATGATCTTCCTCACACCGGGCAGCTGGCAGCGGCGCGCCTCGATCGTCGCGGTCGCCGGCGCACTGCCGGTCGGCTACCAGATCTGGCGGATGGGCTACTACGCCCTGCCCTACCCCAACACCGCCGTCTCCAAGGACGCGGGCGGCGCCAAGTGGTCGCAGGGCTTCGCCTACCTGTGGAACCTCGTGGGCCCGTACTGGTTGTGGCTGCCGCTGCTGGTGGTCGGCGGCTACGTCGGCTGGGTGCTGCTCGGCCGCAAGGTTTCGCCCGCAGACAGTGAGGACAAAGCGTCGGCAGGCCCGACGGGCGTCCGTGTCCCGCTGACTCAGCGGCTGCACACGCCCACCGCCGTGGTTGCCCTCATGCTGGGTGCCGGCCTGTTGCTGGCTGTCTACTCGGTGCGCGTCGGCGGCGACTTCATGCACGGCCGGGTCCTGCTGCCCGCGCTCTTCTGCCTGATCCTGCCGATCGCGGTCCTGCCGGTTCGGGTACCCGCCCGCGGGCAGTGGGGCAGGACCCCGGCGACCGCCTTGTTCGCGGCCGGGTCGCTGGCCTGGCTCGCGACGGTCGTGTGGGCGATCTCGGTGTCCACTGTGACCGGCATGCCGAACGGCACCGTCGTCGGCAAGTCCGGCATCGTCGACGAGCGCGCCTTCTACATACTCAACACCGGTCACGAGCACCCGATCCGGTCCGAGGACTACCTCGACTACCCGCGGATGCGCGCGATGGTCGAGGCGATCGCGAACACCCCGGACGGTGGGGTGCTGCTGCCGGCCGCCGCGTACACCTACTGGGACGTGGTGCCGCCGCCGGCGCCGATCCCGGAGGGTGGCGTCGGCCACGTTGTCTACTTCCTGAACCTGGGCATGACGAGCATGAACGTCGGCCTCGACGTCCGGGTGCTGGACCAGATGGGGCTGGCGTACCCGCTGGCCGCCCACACCGAGCGCCTCGACGACGGCCGGATCGGTCACGACAAGGCCCTCTACCCGGACTGGGTGATCGCGGACACCGGGATGGTGGACGTGCATCCCTGGCTGCCCTGGTACCTCGACGAGGACTGGGTGCGGCAGGCGAAGGTCGCGCTGACCTGTCCGGAAACCGAGGAGCTGCTGCAGTCGTCCCGGGGCGAGTTGACCCGGCCACTGTTCGTCCGGAACCTGAAGAAGGCCTTCGACTATGCGGGGTACAGATTCGACCGCGTCCCGGAGTACGAGATCGAGCGGTGTGGGCTCACGCCACCGCCGCCGGTAGAGCCCAGGTAGAGGTGATCGTGCACGGCGAATTTATCTCGTTTGTGTAACGATGGGTCCTCGTGGGCCGATGAAATGAGAGTGTGCAACGCGGTCACAGACAGCCACAGCGGCTCTGTTGTCAGAGTCGGTTCGGTGACATACAGTCCACCGAGCGCAGTGTGACCTTGAGCAGTACCACTGCCGTTTTCACATGTGTGGGGACGGAATGACGTGGCCGACGCCGATCGCCGTGCCGCCGCTGGCGGGCACCGCAGTAAAAGAAAGAGAGCAATATTCATGCGTATAGGCAGACCGAGGTTCTCTGAACGCCTCAAGCGACGCGTTCTCGGCCTGTCGGCCGCGGCGCTCGTCCTGCCCCTAGCCGCTGGTATTGCGGGTACCGCTGTCGCAGGCGCCGCACCGATCACGCACCGCGCCCCTTCGGGCGGATTCGAAGAGGTGATGGTCCCGTCCTCGATGGGCCCCATCAAGGTCCAGATCCAGTGGGCGGCCCGCGGTGGCGACGCTGCGCTGTACCTGCTCGACGGTCTGCGCGCCCGCGACGACCGCAACGCCTGGACGTTCGAGACCAACGCGCTCGACCAGTACCGGAACGACAACATCACCCTGGTGATGCCGGTCGGCGGCCAGTCCAGCTTCTACACCGACTGGATGGCGCCGTCGAACTTCAACGGCCAGGAGGTCACCTACAAGTGGGAGACCTTCCTCACGAAGGAACTGCCGGACTACCTCGCCACGCGCGGCGTCTCGCGGACCAACAACGGCGTGCTCGGCCTGTCGATGGGTGGCTCCGCCGCCCTGACCCTGGCCGCATACCACCGCGACCAGTTCAAGTTCGCGGGCTCGCTCTCGGGCTACCTGAACATCTCGGCGCCGGGCATGCGTGAGGCCATCCGCGTCGCGATGCTCGACGCCGGCCGCTTCAACGTGGACTCCATGTGGGGCCCGCCGTGGAGCAAGTCGTGGCTGCGCAACGACCCGTTCGTCTTCGCGCCGAAGCTCAAGGACCTGTCGATGTACGTGTCCTCGGCCAGCGGCCTGCCCGGTCAGTACGACCACCCGAGCAAGGCGATCGACTACTACAACACCGCCAACGGCATGGCGCTCGAGGCGCTGGCGCTGGCGAACAGCCGGGCTTTCCAGGTCCGCCTGGCCACCCTCGGGATCCCGGCGACGTACAGCTTCCCGTCCAACGGAACCCACTCGTGGCCGTACTGGTCCGCCGAGCTGTTCAAGGCCCGGGGCCAGATCCTGGACGCCCTGAACGCCCGGTGACCGGGTTCGTCCCAGCACTGTGACTTGATGATGCCGCCTCACCCGACCTACCGGCCGTGTGGGGCGGCATTGTCGTTTTCCGGAAGCTGAACCGAAGTAACAATTGCACCACCGGTCACAGCGAGTCACCCGGCTCGGCCGTTCGCCGACGTGTAGAAAGAATCACGAGCGGCTGGCGTCCACGTGTGGCGTTGCCCGGGCCGGGGGTTGACCGAGATCCGAGTGTCGAGCCGATGAGCAGTGTGGCCGAAGAGCAGAAAGTGAGTCACCGTCAGATGCGACCAGCACTGAGGAAGCCGGGCTTCGGGCCCGAGGGGACGGCGTCTGGCAGGACTCGTCGCGGACGCGCCCTGGGGCTGCTCGCGGCCGTGTTGGTGCTGCCGACCGCCGCCGGGCTCACCACCGTGGCAAACGCGGCCCCCGCCGACACCACCACGACGACCACGACTTCCGCGGCGCCGACCACCACGGACTCCGACGACGAGGTCCTGGCCCCGGTCGACAAGACGACGGTCGCCGAGACGACCAAGCCGAAGGCCACCACCGCGCCGAAGGCCACGACCACGGCGAAGGTCACCACCACCACGGCGGCGCCGACGACCACGACCACCACGACCGAGGCGCCGACCACGACCACGGAGGCCCCAGCCCCACCGCCGCGTGCCGCGACAGCCCGGTCCGCCCCGGCCCCGAACCAGTCGATCCCCGGGGTCTCCAAGGTGCAGTGGATCACTGACCGCCGGGTGGCCCTGTGGGTCGACTCCCCGGCGATGGGCTCGCCCTTCCAGGTGCAGGTGCTGCTCGCGCGTGACTGGAATGCCAAGCCCGACGCGACCTTCCCGGCGCTGTACATGCTCGACGGCCTGCGCGCGCGGGACGACGAGAGCGGCTGGACCATCGAGACGGACGCCGCGAGCTTCTTCGCGGACAAGAACGTCAACGTGATCCTGCCCGTCGGCGGCGAGTCCAGCTTCTACGCCGACTGGCTGGCGCCGGACAAGGGCAAGTTCTACCAGCTCGAGACGTTCCTGACGAAGGAGCTCCCGCCGGTCCTGGAGAACAGCCTGCGGACCACGGACACCCGTGGCGTGATCGGCCTGTCCATGGGCGGCACCTCCGCCATGTCGCTCACCGCACGCAACCCCGGCTTCTTCAAGTTCGCCGGGTCCTTCTCCGGCTACCTGAGCACCACCTCGCTGGGCATGCCGCAGGCGCTGAGGTACGCGATGGACAACGCGGGTGGTTACAACGTCGACAAGATGTGGGGCGCGCCGAGCAACCCGGCCTGGGCCGCGCACGACCCGTACGTGAACGCGGACAAGCTCAAGGGCGTGAGTCTCTACATCTCCAGCGGCAGCGGCATGACCGGTCCCTACGACCAGCCGTCGGGCATCCCCGGGGTCTCCACCAACTACGCGGGCATGGGCCTCGAGATCCTGTCGCGGCTCACCTCGCAGAACTTCGCGACCAAGCTGAACAAGCTCGGCATCCCGGCGCAGGTGAACTACCGTCCGTCCGGAACCCACTCGTGGCCGTACTGGCAGTTCGAGATGCACCAGGCGTGGCCGCAGGTGGCCAACACGCTCGGTGTCCCGGTGGACGCCCCGGCGTGCGCGCCCGGCGGCGCCATCGCGCCCGTCGCGAACGCCAACCCGTGGCTCGGTGGCTGTGTCACCGGCGAGTACGGCGTGCCCGGCGGCGTCGCGCAGGACTTCCGCAACGGCCGGATCTTCTTCTCCGGCGGCACCGGCGCCCAGGTGGTGGCCGGCATGATCGGCGGCGCCTACCAGGCCATAGGCGGCCCCGGCGGTCCGCTCGGTATGCCCACCACCAGCGAGACCGGCACCCCGGACGGCCGCGGCCGGTACAACCACTTCCAGGCCGGCTCGATCTACTGGACCCCGCAGACCGGTGCACACGCGGTCCGCGGCGCCATCAGGGACGAGTGGGCCAAGCAGGGCTGGGAGGGCGGTCCGCTCCGGTACCCGTCGGCCGACGAGATCAACACCCCCGGCAAGGACGGCGCGGTGCAGGGCTTCGAGATCGGGGCCATGTACTGGAGCCCGGCCAACGGCGCCAACGCCGTGCAGGGCCTGATCATGGAGAAGTACGGCTCGATGGGCTACGAGAACAGCTGGCTCGGCTTCCCCAAGACCAGTGAGATCCCCGTCAAGGACTTCGGCCGCTTCAACGCGTTCGACGGCGGCAACATCTACTGGTCGCCGCTCAGCGGTGCCTGGTCGGTCAGGAACGGGCCGGTCTTCGACGCCTGGAAGAGCCAGGGCTACGAGAACGGTCGACTCGGCTTCCCGATCGGTGACGCGCGCGACATCCCCGGCGGGGTCCAGCAGGACTTCCAGGGCGGCAGCATCACCACGGCCGGCGACCGGGGCGACCTCCACTTCCGCTAGATCACCAGGCAGCGGGTCGGGACCGGCGTTCGTCTCCGGTCCCGACCCGCTGTTGTCGGTACGCTCGATTCCGATTCGCACGGCAGCCGAACGCGGCGGCCACCACCCCGACCCCGAGGACTGACACAGACAATGCTCGATTCCACGCGTAAGCCCCTGGCGCGGGCCCTGGCCCTCGGCGCGATGCTGGCGGTCTCCGTCGGCGTGCTCGCGGGCTGCGGCAGCGACGACTCGACGGCGAGCAGCACCCCCACCCTGACGACCGCCCAGTCGCCCGGGTCGGCGACGGTGCCGCCGCTCAAGACCGACATCGAGGTGCCGCCGTACACGCCGCCCGCAGTCGCCGCGACCGCGCCGCCGGAGACTCCGGAGCCGGTGCCCAGCGGCTTCCCCGGTCCCACGGAGGCCCCCGCGGTCGACGAGCGGGGTCAGGAGTTCCTCGACGCGCTCAAGGCCGGCGGCGTGACGCCCGCCGAGGGCGGCGACATCGCCATCTCGACCGCGAACTACATCTGCTCGGCGCAGGCCGCCAACCGGCCGGCCGACGAGGTCACCGCGTACGTGACCGGCATGGCGGGCGTCGAGGCCGGGATGACCGGCGCGACCGTGACGCCGGAGGAGGCGGCGAAGGCTGCCGGGGTCTACATCGCCGCCGCGACCAAGACGTACTGCAAGTAGTCGACGATGGGCGCCGCGAGGAAGAGCCGGAAGTCGGCCGGGAGCCGGATGCTGCGACTGCTGGTCGTGGTCATCGTGGGGCTCCTGGTCGCCCTCGCGGCGCTGGTGGCCTGGTACCTGCTGGCCGGCCGGGTTCCGTCGCCGCCGCCCGGACCGCCGGCGCCGCCGGAACGGCCCAGCGCGCAGCCGGCGTCCTGTCCCGACGTGCAGGTGGTGTCGATCCCCGGCACCTGGGAGTCCAGCTCCGTGGACGACCCGTTCAACCCGACGGCCAACCCGGCCTCGCTGATGCTCAACGTCACCCGCCCGCTGGAGGCCGAGTTCCCCGGTCAGCGCGCGCAGGTCTACACGGTTCCGTACGTGGCGCAGTTCTCGAACCCGGTGGCGCTGCCGCCGGACGGCCAGATCTCGTACAACAAGAGCCGCGGCGAGGGCACGGCGAAGGCCTCCGAGGTGATGGCGTCGATGCACGCCGAGTGCCCGCTGACCAGCTTCGTGCTGATGGGGTTCTCGCAGGGTGCGGTCATCGCAGGTGACCTCGCGGCGAGTATCGGGGCCGGTAACGGCCCGGTCCCGCAGGACCTGGTGCTGGGCGTCGGGGTGATCGCCGACGGCAGGCGCGACCCGGCGGCCGCCCCGACGATCGGCCCGCCGGTGGCCGGTGTCGGCGCGGAGCTCTCGTTGGCGGGGCTGAAGGTGCCGGGCATCACCATGACCGGCCCCCGGCCCGGCGGATTCGGTGCGCTGGCCGACCGGGTGGTGCAGATTTGTGCGCCCACCGACGGCATCTGCGACGCCCCGCCGAACGCGTTCAAGCCGGGCAACATGCTCGCGAGCCTGGCTCGGATCGGGGAGTACGTGAACAATCCCGTCCACGCCCTCTACAACACCTTCGTGGTGGATCAAAGCGGCACCACGGCCACGGTCTGGATGACAGACTGGGCCGCCGACAAGGTGCGATCCGCGCCGACCCCCGCGCACGATTAGCGACCGGGGGACACGGACCCGATAGAGTGACCAGTCGGCCACCTGCCACGGCCAGGCCTGGCCCCCGCCGTTCTGCCCAGTCTTCAGGAGAAGTGATCGATGAGTTCCGCCGACGCCGCTGCGCCGCGCAAGTTCCGGTTCGCCGCGGGCGGTGAGGGCAACGCCGAGGAGGGCGGGGCCCGCCGATTCGTCAAGCTGGCGCAGAAGGCCGAGGAACTCGGCTACGACAGCTTCATGATTCCCGACCACCTGGGCAACCAGGTCGGGCCGATTGCCGCGCTCGGCGCGCTCGCCGTCGCCACGGACAAGATCCGCATCGGAACCGCGGTGCTCGCAAACGGTTTCCGTCACCCCGCCGTCCTGGCCAAGGACGCCGCGACCATCGACGTGCTCTCTGGTGGACGGCTGGAACTGGGCATCGGCGCGGGCTGGATGAAGGAAGAGTTCGACAAGGGCGGCATCGCCTACGACAGCCCCGGCGTGCGCATCGCCAAGCTGGAGGAGACGCTGCAGATCCTGGACACCCTGCTGCGTGGTCAGGAGTGCAACTTCCAGGGCAAGTACTTCCAGATCAACGGGCTCAAGGGCAGCCCGCGGCCGCGTCAGGGCCCGCGCCCGCCGATCGTGGTCGGCGGCGGCGGCCCGAAGATGCTCGCGTTGGCGGCCAAGTACGCCGACATCATCTCGGTGGCCGCCCCGAGCAACAAGGAAGGCAAGATGCTGCTGTCCGGCATCACCATGGAGGCCACCGCCGCCCGGGTGGACAAGATCCGGGAGGCGGCCGGCGACCGGTTCGACGACATCGAGCTGAACTGGACGATCACCACCATCGTGCCGACCGACGATCGGGAGGCGATGGCGGAGATGGCGCTGGCCGCCCTGGACAACGGCTACCCGCCGAACATCGAGGTCGACGTGAGGCTCACCGTCGAGGACATCCTGAATTCGCCGTACCTGGCATTCGGCAGTTACGAGGAAATTGCCGACCAGATTCGCGCGGTTCGCGCCCGTACCTCGATGTCTTACGTCGGCATCTTCCCGACGCAGATGGAAGCCTTCGCGCCAGTTATCGCCGAGCTCAAGGGCGAGTGAGCAGATTCGCCCTCGCACCGCGCGGTGTCTGTAACATGCTGTTGGTTTGGACTACGAACCGATTCGTTACCGTTACGAGATATGCGAAACAACCAGTAGAGACGATTGCACGATCCCCCCGCGGCCCGTGGGGATGAGCCTGTCGGGACCACGTCGCACCGAGGGCTTGCCTTGGAGGAGAAGAAGGTATGAACCAGCAATTCGATGACTACATCGACGAAGACGGTCAGATCAGGATGATGCCTGGCAGTACCCTCGTCGACCACGTCGAACGGCACACCCGGGAAAACTCGGACGAGCTGGCATACCGCTACATCGACTACTCCCGCGAGCGCGACGGTGAGGTCCAGGAGCTCACCTGGGATCAGTTCGGCCACCGTCTCCGCGCGGTCGCGGCCCGTCTGCAGCAGGTCACCGAGCCCGGTCAGCGAGTGGCCATCCTGGCCCCGCAGGGCCTCGACTACGTCGTCTCCTTCTTCGCTGCCATGCACGCGGGCACTATCGCGGTGCCGCTGTTCGACCCGGACGAGCCCGGTCACGGAGACCGTCTCTACGCCGTCCTCGGCGACTGCAAGCCGTCGGCGATCCTCACCGCGACCCAGTCGGCCGCGGGCGTGCGCCAGCTGTTCCGTCACCTGCCCGCGGCGGAACGGCCGCGGATCATCGCCGTCGACGCGATCCCGGACACCGTCGGCGAGACCTGGGTCTACCCGGAGATCGACCTCGACGACATCGCCTACCTGCAGTACACCTCGGGCTCGACCCGGGTGCCCGCGGGCGTGGAGATCACCCACCGCGCGGTGGGCACCAACGCGCTGCAGATGGTCGACGCCATCGAACTGACCACCGACTCCCGCGGCGTCACCTGGCTGCCGCTGTTCCACGACATGGGGCTGCTCACGGTGATCCTGCCGGCGCTGGGCGGCAAGTACATCACCATCATGAGCCCGCGCGCCTTCGTGGCGCGTCCCTACCGCTGGATCAAGGAACTCGCCGCCATCACCGACGGCGCGGGCACCTTCGCCGCGGCACCGAACTTCGCGTTCGAGCACGCCGCCGCCCGCGGCCTGCCCAAGGACGGCGAGAGCCTCGACCTGAGCAACGTCATCGGCCTGATCAACGGCAGCGAGCCGGTGACCACCTCGTCGATGCGCAAGTTCAACGACGCGTTCGGTCCGTACGGACTGCCCAAGACCGCGATCAAGCCGTCCTACGGCATGGCCGAGGCGACGCTGTTCGTCTCCTCCACCAAGCACAGCGACGAGGCCAAGGTCATCTACGTCGACCGCGACGAGCTGAACCGCGGTCGCATGGTGAAGGTCGACGCCGGCGCCCCGGGTGCCATCGCCCAGGTGTCCTGCGGCTACGTCGCGCGCAGCCAGTGGGCCGCGATCGTCGACGCCGAGACCGGCGGCGAACTGCCCGACGATCACGTCGGCGAGATCTGGCTGCACGGCAAGAACATGGGCAAGGGCTACTGGGGCCGTCCCGAGGAGACCGAGCAGACCTTCCACAACCGGCTCTCCTCCACGCTCGACGGGGGCAGCCACGCCGCCGGCGCGCCCGACGACGCGACCTGGATGCGCACCGGCGACTACGGCGTCTACGTCGACGGCGAGCTGTACATCACCGGTCGCGTCAAGGACCTGGTGATCGTCGACGGCCGGAACCACTACCCGCAGGACCTCGAGGCGACGGCCCAGGAGGCCAGCACCGCGCTGCGCCCCGGCTTCGTCGCGGCGTTCGCGGTTCCCGCCAACCAGCTCCCCAAGGAGGTGTTCGAGGCCGGCGCCGGCGGACTCACCTTCGACGAGGACGACGCGTCCGAGCAGCTGGTGCTCGTCGCGGAGCGGGCACCGGGCGCCGGCAAGGCGGAGCAGGGCCCGATCGCGGACGCGGTCCGGGCCGCGATCTCCACCCGCCACGGCGTCACGGCGCGCGACATCCTGCTGGTGCCCGCGGGGTCGATCCCGCGTACCTCCAGCGGCAAGATCGCACGGCGGGCCTGCAAGGCCGCGTACATCGAGGGCACCCTGCGCGGCGGATACACGCAGACAGCCTTCCCCGACAGCGTGTGACTTCCAGTTCCTTCCCGACGGGTAGCGTGATGAGTGATGGCTGAAACAGAGATGACAGTCGCGCAGCTGCGCGAATGGCTACGGAACTGGGTGGCCGAGGCCACCGGGCAACCGGTGAGTCAGATCTCCGACGATCGTCCGATGGAGGAGTTCGGGCTGTCGTCCCGCGACGCCGTCGCGCTGTCCGGCGAGATCGAGGAGCTGGTCGGCATCACGCTGGCCGCCACCGTCGTCTACCAGCACCCGACCATCGCCTCGCTGGCCACCCTGATCGTCGAGGGTGAGCCGGAGGTCGCGGACGTCGCCGAGGATGCTTCGTACTACGCGATCAAGGACACCTCGCAGTCGCACGACATCGCGATCGTCGGCATGTCCACGCGGTTCCCCGGGACCGGACAGACACCCGACGAGATGTGGCAGCTGCTCATCGAGGGCCGGGATGCCGTCACCGAACTGCCCGAGGGCCGCTGGAACGAGTTCGCCGCGGACCCGATGGTCGCGGACGCCATCGCGAAGGCCAACACCAAGGGCGGCTACCTCGACGACGTGAAGGGCTTCGACGCGGAGTTCTTCGCGCTGTCGCCGCTCGAGGTCAAGAACGTCGACCCGCAGCAGCGCCTGGCGATGGAGCTGACCTGGGAGGCGCTCGAGCACGCCCGGATCCCGGCCAGCGGGCTCAAGGGCGAGCAGGTCGGCGTGTTCATCGGCAGCTCCGCGAACGACTACCAGCTGCTCGCTGTCAGCGACCCGGTGCACGCGCACCCGTACGCGCTGACCGGCACCTCGACCGCGATCGTCGCGAACCGCGTCTCCTACTTCTTCGACTTCCGCGGCCCGTCCGTGGCGCTGGACACCGCGTGCTCGTCGTCGCTGGTGGCGGTGCACCAGGCGGTGCAGTCGCTGCGCTCCGGCGAGTCCGACCTGGCCCTGGCCGGCGGAGTCAACATGCTGGTCGCGCCCGCCGCGAGCCTCGGTTTCAACGAGATCGGGATGTTCGCCGCGGACGGCAAGATCAAGGCGTTCTCCTCCGACGCGAACGGCATCGTGCGCGCCGAGGGCGGCGGCCTGGTCGTGCTCAAGCGGCTCGAGGACGCCGAACGCGACGGCGACACGGTGCTCGCGGTGATCGCGGGCAGCGCGGTCAACCAGGACGGCCGCTCCAACGGCATGCTCGCCCCGAACCCCGACGCGCAGGCCGCCGTGCTGCGGCAGGCGTACCGGGACGCCGGCATCGCCCCGTCCGGCGTCGACTACATCGAGGCGCACGGCACCGGCACCATCCTCGGCGACCCGATCGAGGCGGACGCCCTCGGTCGCGTGGTCGGCCGGGGTCGCGACGCCGACAAGCCGGCGCTGCTCGGTTCCGCGAAGACGAACTTCGGCCACCTCGAGGCCGCGGCGGGCGCCGCCGGCCTGATCAAGGTCGTACTGGCGATGCGCGAGGACAAGCTCCCCGCCTCCCTGAACTATGCGGGACCCAACCCGTACATCGACTTCGACAAGGCGCACCTCCAGGTGATCCCCGAGGCCACCGACTGGCCGCGGTACACCGGCCACGCCGTCGCGGGCGTCTCCGGCTTCGGCTTCGGCGGCACCAACGCGCACGTGGTGGTTCGCGAGTACGAGGCGGCTGCGCCGCCGATGAGCACTCCTGGTGGCCAGGACGACCAGAACGACGCGCAGGCGACGGAGTCGCTCGACGTCGTGGCCGAGGCCGCCGGCGTGCTCGCCGACGCCGCCGAGTCGATGGGCATCGAGCCCGTCGCCGCCGAGTCGGTCGACGCGGAGCCGATGCCGGTGCTGCTCGCCGTCTCCGCCGCGCTGCCCTCGCGCCGCCGTCGGGCCGCCGCGGACCTGGCCGACTGGCTCGAGACCGAGGAAGGCAGCACCACCGAGCTCGCCGACCTGGGCCGCGCGCTGGCCCGCCGCAACCACGGCCGTTCGCGCGCCGTCGTGCTGGCCTGCACCCGCGCCGAGGCCATCACCGGCCTGCGGGCCGTCGCCGCGGGCAAGCCCGGTCAGGGCGTGTTCTCCGCGGACGCGCCCGCCACCAACGGTCCGGTCTGGGTGTTCTCGGGCTTCGGCTCGCAGCACCGCAAGATGGCCAAGCAGCTCTACCTGAACAACGCCGTGTTCCGGAAGGCGGTCGACGAGGTCGACGAGCTGATCGAGTACGAGGCCGGCTACAAGATGGCCGAGAAGTTCCTCGACGACTCGGTCGACTACGACGTCGAGACTTCGCAGGTCGGCATCTTCACCATCCAGATCGGGCTGGCCGCGGTGCTCCGCCACCACGGTGCCGACGCGGATGCCGCAGTCGGGCACTCGATGGGTGAGGCCGCCGCGGCGTACGTCACCGGCGGGCTCGCGCTCGAGGACGCGGTCCGCGTCATCACCGCCCGGTCGCGGCTGATGGGCGAGGGCGAGTCGGTGCTCTCCGGCGACGACATCCGCCTCATGGCGCTCGTCGAGTACAGCGCCGCCGAGATCGAGTCCGTCCTCGGCGACTTCCCGCATCTCGAGGTCTGCGTGTACGCGGCCCCGACGCACACTGTGATCGGCGGACCGCAGCCCGAGGTGGAGGCCATCGTGGCCCGCGCCGAGGCGGAGCAGAAGCTCGGCCGGATCCTGCAGACCAAGGGCGCCAGCCATACCTCGCAGGTGGACCCGATCCTCGGCGAGCTGGCCGCGGAGCTGGCCGGCATCGAGCCGCACAAGCTGACGGCCGGGCTGTACTCCTCGGTGGACAAGGAGACCTTCTACCGCGCGGGTCACGACCCGGTGCACCAGGTCGAGTACTGGACCAAGGGCATGCGCCACAGCGTGTACTTCACCAACGCGGTGCGGATGGCGGTCGACGCCGGGCACACCACGTTCGTGGAGCTGGCACCGAACCCGGCCACGCTGATGTCGGTGGCGGCGACCGCGTTCGACGCGGGTCTGCACGACGCGCAGCTGATCCCGACCCTCAAGCGCAAGGAGGACGAGCAGCTGGGCGTCCTCACCGCGCTGGCGCAGCTCTACGTGCACGGCCACAAGGTGGACCTGCCGTCGCTGTTCGAGGCCGGCGCCTTCGCCAACCCGCCGCGGACCGCGTTCCTGCGCAAGGAGCACTGGCTCGACATCCGGATCGGTGCGTCCGGCAGCGGTCGCCCGCCCGGCGCGCACGTGGCGCTGCCCGACGGCCGGCACGTCTGGGAGGTCGCGGCGGACGCCGTCACCGACCTGAACGAGCTGGTCACCGCGGCCGCGGCGCAGGTGCTCGCGGACGTCACGCTGACGGCCGCCGTCACGCACGGCGAGCTGCCGGCGTCCGGAACCCTGACCACCACGCTGAATCGGCACCCAGGCGGTGCGTCGCTGCAGGTGCACGGCAAGCAGGGTGCGGATTTCGCGCTGCTGCTCGACGCCGTCGTCACCTCCGGCGAGGCGCTGCCCGAGCTCGTGGTCGCCGCGCCGGCCGAGCGGTCCAGCTCGCCGATGGAGGAGCTGCCCGCCGTCGAGGAGTCGTTCGGGGACCGTTGGGACCCGGAGAGCGGCCAGAGGCTCGAGGACCGGTTGGCGCTGATCGTCGCCGAGTCCATGGGGTATTCGCCCGAGGACCTGCCCGCGGAGATCCCGCTGATCGAGCTGGGCCTGGACTCGCTGATGGCGGTGCGGATCAAGAACCGCGTCGAGTACGAGTTCGACATCCCGCAGCTGCAGCTGCAGGCGGTGCGCGACGCGAACCTGCGCGAGGTGGAGAAGTACCTGCGCTACGCGATCGAGAACCGTGAGGAGGTCGCGGCGCTCGCCGAGCAGCAGCGTCGCGACAAGGAGGCCGAGGCCGAGGCCGAGCTCGCCGCCGCCTCCACCGCTCTCGATTCCGCGCTGGCGGACGAGACCACCAGCCCCGTCGCCGAGGCCGAGGAGATCGTCGCCGAGGCGGAGCAGGACGAGTCGGACGGGGAGATCAACGTCCCGCCGCGCGATGCCGCCGAGCGCCTGACGTTCGCCACCTGGGCGGTGGTGACCGGCAAGTCCGCCAAGGGCATCTTCAACATCCTCCCGGTGCTGGACGACGACACCGCGGAGAAGCTGGCCGCGAGACTGACCGAGCGGGCCGGCGGCGAGGTGAGCTTCGACGACGTCCTCGACTCCGAGACCGTCGAGCAGCTCGCCGAGAAGGTGCGCGAGCACCTCGAGGACGGCGTCAAGATCGAGGGGCTGGTGCGAACCCTGCGCGAGCGCCCCGAAGGTTCCACTGCCGTACCGGTCTTCGTGTTCCACCCGGCCGGCGGGTCCACCGTCGCCTACGAGCCGTTGCTCAGGCGACTGCCCGCGGGCACCCCGATGTACGGCTTCGAGCGCACCGAGGGCTCGATCGAGGTGCGGGCGGCGGAGTACCTGCCGCTGATCAAGGAGATCCAGGGCGACGGCCCGTACGTGCTGTACGGCTGGTCGCTCGGCGGCGTCCTGTCCTACGCGGTCGGCAAGATGCTGCGCGAGGAGGGCAAGGACGTCCGGATCATCGGCCTGATCGACACGGTCATGGCGGGCGAGGAGGTCGAGGAGACCCCCGAGGAGATCCGCAAGCGCTGGCAGCGGTACGCCGCGTTCGCGAAGAAGACGTACAACGTCGACGCCCCGCTGCCGTACGACAAGCTGGCCGCCGCCGAATCCGACGAGGAGCAGATCCAGCTCCTCATGGAGCTGCTGAAGATGAGCGGCGCGAAGATCCCGGGCGGGATCATCAAGCACCAGCGCACCTCGTGGCTGGACAACCGGGCACTTCAGACGGCGAAGCCTGACAAGTACGACGGGGACGTGGTGCTGTACCTGGCGGACCGGTACCACGACGACGCGATCGCGCTCGAGCCTGCGTTCGGGACGCGTGCACCCGACGGAGGCTGGGGGAAGGTCGCCTCGAATCTGGAGATCATCCACGTCGGCGGCGATCACATCCAGATCGTCGACGAGCCGTACATTGCCAAGGTGGGGGCTGACCTGACCAAGAAGCTGGCCCTGATCGAGGCCGAGAACCGGAGCAACTGAGTGACCACCACCGCAGACAAGCTGGCGGAACTTCGCGAGAAGCTGGAGCTGTCGAAGGCCCCGGGCAACCCGAAGGCCATCGCGCGGCGCGCGGAGAAGGGCCTGCCCACTCCGCGCGAACGCATCGACATGCTGCTCGACCCGGGCAGCTTCGTCGAGGTCGGCCAGCTCGCCCGGATGGCGGGCGATCCCGCCAACCCGTACGGCGACGGCGTCGTCACCGGGCACGGCACCGTCGAGGGCCGGCCCGTCGCGGTGTTCGCGCACGACCAGACCGTCTTCGGCGGCGCGGCCGGCGAGATCTTCGGCCGCAAGGTCTCCGCGATCCTCGACTTCGCAATGAAGATCGGCTGCCCCGTCGTCGGCATCAACGAGTCCGCCGGCGCCCGCGTCCAGGACGCCGTCGCGTCGGTGGCCTGGTACGCGGAGATGGGCCGGCGTCACGAGCCGCTGTCCGGGCTGTGCCCGCAGATCTCGATCATTCTCGGCAAGTGCGCCGGTGGAGCCGTCTACGCGCCGATCAACACGGACGTCGTGATCGCGACCGAAGAGTCGTACATGTTTGTCACCGGTCCGGACGTCATCAAGTCCGTGACCGGCGAGGACGTCAGCCTCGATGATCTGGGCGGCGCCCGCAAGCAGGCCGAGTACGGCAACGTGCACCACGTCGCGCCGGACGAGAAGGCAGCGTTCGAGTACGCGCGCAAGTACCTGAGCTTCATGCCGTCCAGCTGCACCGAGCAGCCCCCGATCGTCAACCCCGGTCTCGAGCCGGAGATCACCGAAGACGACCTCTCGCTCGACACGTTCATGCCGGACGCCGACAACTCCGGCTACGACATGCACGACGTGCTGCTGAAGATCTTCGACGATGGCGACTTCCACGAGGTCCGCAGCCAGACCGCGCAGAACATCATCACCGGCTTCGCTCGGGTCGACGGCCGTCCGGTGGGCGTGGTCGCGAACCAGCCGATGCACCTCTCCGGCGCGCTGGACGCGGCGGCGTCGGACAAGGCCGCGCACTTCGTGCAGGTCTGCGACGCGTACAACATCCCGCTGGTGCTGGTCGTGGACACTCCGGGCTTCCTGCCGGGCGTCGAGCAGGAGAAGATCGGCGTCATCAAGCGCGGTGGCCGGTTCCTGTTCGCCTACGTCTCGGCGACCGTGCCGAAGGTGACCGTCGTGGTCCGCAAGTCCTACGGCGGCGGCTACGCGGTGATGGGTTCCAAGCAGCTCGGCGCCGACGTGAACTTCGCCTGGCCGACCGCCCGTATCGCGGTGATGGGCGCGGAGAGCGCGGTCGCGGTGATCGGCCGCAGGCAGATCGAGGCGGCCGGCGAGAACGCCCCCGCCGTCCGACGGGAGCTGATCAACTTCTACAACGAGCACGTCGCGACCCCGTACGTCGCGGCCGAGCGCGGCTACATCGACGCGGTGATCGACCCGTCGACCACCCGCCTCGAGATCCGCAAGGCGCTGACGCTGCTGCGCGGCAAGACGGTCGCCAAGAACCCGCGGAAGCATGCGCTGATCCCGTTCTGACCGTCCCGCCCGTTCTCCTCCCCAATGTCACATTGGTTGCCCACAGGGTCCCCAATGTGACATTGGGGAACGGGAGTCGATTTCCCAGGCCATCGCGACGGAGTCGATCCAACCGTCCGGCCTCGCGATGAAGCTGCCTGTGCCGGTTTCGATCTCACAATTGTGGACCATCGGCGGCAGACCGCTGCGCCGGTAGAGTTGCTGCGCTGCGATCTCGGCGACGGAGTGGGCGTCGGCCGCGAGTTCACGCAGAACCGATCGTGGCAGCGCGGTGCCGCGCCGCGACCCCTCGGCAAGTTCGATCGCCAGTTCCTCGACCGAGGTGTCGCCCCGCTGGATGACTTCGCTGAGCAGCGCCCGGCAGGCATCCCTTCGTCGCAAGCGGCGCGCGACGTCCAGCACGGCTCGGGTGACCGGTGCGCAGCGGAGCGAGCCTCGGGAATCCGGACCTGTGGACAACCGTCCGTCCCGCGCCAGGATCCAGCCCGGCCAGATCCCCAATGTCACATTGGGGACCCTGTGGGTAACCAATGTGACATTGGGGAGGAGAACGGGCGGGCTAGTAGACCCGCATCATCCCGGGGTTCCAGAAGCCGGACCGGGTGACCTCGCTGGTGTCGATGGTCGCGGCGGTGGCGTCGGGGAAGAACCGGTTGTACCGCTCGAGCGCGCCCCAGTCCCGGCCCCAGTCGTCCTTGAGGTAGGTGGGCACGGTCGACGGCTCGGCCAGCATCTCGGTCCAGCCGCGCGGTCCGCCGTTCTCCTGCGACTGCCAGGTGTCGGTGGAGCTCACCGCCAGCGGGCGGTCCGGCTTGATCCGGTAGTTGGGCATCTCGGCGACGCCGTACAGGTGGTCGAACGGACGCTGGCAGGGGAACTGCAGCCCGACCGCCCAGTCCAGGAGCACCGGCTGGGTGGAACCGACGAAGTCGTTGAGCGTCTGCAGCTGCGGCACCCGCGGCGGGGTGAACGCGAGCCACTGGTCGCCGGTGAGGTTCGGGTCGTGCGCGAGCACCCGCACCACGTTGGTCTCCGCGGGCAGCTCGTCGAGCGGGATCCGCAGGTTCCGCCAGGACGGCGCGGGCCCGATGTCCTTGGGCAGGTAGGTGCCCAGCGCGGTGACAGCGCCGCCGGCGTCACGGTGTCCGTACTCGAGCAGCAGCGACTGCCCGTAGGTGAACTCGCCGTCCTTGGTCTCCGACCAGATCCGACCGGCCGCGGTGACGACCACGAGCGGGGCGTCCTCGGTGCGCTCGGGCAGCTGGTACCAGCTGGTGGTGACCTTCGCGGGTTCCTGCACGCCCGGCTGGTAGCTGCCCAGGACCGGGGTGGTCGCCGGGTCCAGGCCGAACGGGAGCTTCGCGGTGCTGCCGTTGACGCCCTGTGCGCCGGTGCCGCCGGAGGTGCCGGCGTTGGAGCCGGTGGCGAAGTTGGCGCCGACCGACTGCGAGTCGGTGTTCGACTGTCCGGGCTTGACCTCGGTGTAGTCCGCGGTCAGGTCCTCCGGCACGCCGTTGGGGCTGAAGCCCGTCGGGGCGACGCCGGCCAGCGGGTCTTTCGGGTCGGTCGGCGGCTGCGCCGGGTCGAGCACCGGCTGCAGGCGTCCGGCGTTCGGGTCGGCCTCCGTGAGCACGTCGGTGGCCAGCCCACAGCTCGAGCCGGTGACGGCGTCGACGTTGGAGCGGGCCAGCGAGTACGCCGGGTACTGCGCGACCGCGCCCTTGGCGAGGGAGAGGATCTCGAAGAGCACCATCGCCGCGGCGACCACGGTCAGCGGCATCGCCGCGAACTTCTTGATCCGCCGGCCCTTCTCGGTGGAGGCCTTCACCTCGGTGCCGATGAAGTCCTCGCGGAAGTACTGCCAGCCCACCAGGAGGATCGCCGCCACGAACAGCGCGAGCAGCGCGGTGTTGAGCTCGAAGCCGGCGAGCGAGACGGTCTTGTCGAACCACGGGATGCCGTAGCTCGAGACGTACCACCAGCCGTTGATGCCGGAGAACGAGAACGCGAGCACCAGCAGCAGCCCGGCCGCGAACATGGTGCGGTTACGGCGCGAGCGCAGCGCGCTGGCCGACACCGCGACCGCGGTCAACGCGGCCAGCGAACCGGCGATGCCCGCGTACACACCGAAGTGGTGGGTCCACTTGGTGGGGTTGAACATCATGAAGAAGATCGTTCCGAACACCACGCCCAGCAGCCGCCAGGACGGGCCGACGGCCGCGCCGGGAATCCGCTTGCGGCGCAACAGCACGAACAGCGTGGTGAACAGGCACAGCATCATCACCAGGAAGGCGAAGCGGCGCGAGACCGAACCGTCGACGGTCTGCACGAACAGGTAGTAGTACCGGAGGAACTCCTCGTACCAGTTCATGTTCGGGCCGATCAGGGTGCGCACCCGGGTGGCCTCGCGGACCCCGGCGAAGGTCTGGTCGGCGAACACCGCGACCAGCACCACCGTGCCGGCGGCCATCAGCGGCGCGAGCAGCGGCCACAGCCCCACCTCGCGGTGGCGGCGGACCAGGATCCGCAGCATCGGCCGGGCGCCGGCGAGCAGCGCGGCCACACACATCAGGCCGGTCGGGGCGGCGCCGAGGGAGAACGCGGCGATCACGATGGCGACGGCGGCCGGCAGCAGGCGTCCGGTGGCGATGGACCGCTCCACCGAGCACCAGGTCAGCAGGGCGCCGAGGGCCACGATCGGTTCGGGGCGCAGGCCGTTGTTGTAGGGCATCCAGAACGCGAGGAACACCAGTGCGCCGGTCCAGACGGCGGCCTGACTGTGCCGCACCGCCCGCCCGAGGCGCGGGATCACCTCGCGGCTGATCACCATCCAGCAGAGGATTCCGGCGAGCAGCGCCGGCAGTCGCATCCACGGGCTGGCGGTGGAGATCTTCGCCATCGCGGCGAGCACCTCGTAGTACCAGCCGAACGGCGCCTCGGGGACACCGAACCAGCGGAAGTAGTTCGCCATGTAGCCGGCGTGCTCGGACGCGCGGGCCATGGTCAGCAGGTAGCCGTCGTCGGCGGTGTTGGCGCCGATGAAGTGCCAGAGCACCAGGGCCGCGGTGACGGTCGCGTCGATGGGCCGGAAGCGCCACCAGCGGGCAGGCAGGAAGCGTCTGTGCACTCGACCGTCGGTGCCGTCGAGGCGACCCAGCGCGACCAGGGAGGAGATGGTCAGCAGCACGGCCAGCACCATCGCGGCCAGCTTCACGAACGTCGGCGACGAGGTGAACCGGCTGTCGATGTTCGCGGTGAAGGTCAGGTCGGACGGCGCCGCGCCGTCGAGGCTGGAGAAGACGCCGACCAGCTGCGGGCGCAGGTCGCCGGTGAGGGTGCCGGTCGCCGGCTGCCCGTCGACGGTGAGGCCCTCGAACGTGGCGGTGGTCTGGTCGATGTCCGAGACGATGGTCAGCGCGGAACAGCCGCCGGACGCGACGGCGTCGCGCGGCGCGGTGGCGACCACCACGTTGCGGTCGAGGACGTCGACGGTGCTCTCGGTGACCCGGACGAACATCGCGTTCAGCGACGCCTCGGAGCCCTGCGGCGGCGCGGTGGCCAGCAGCAGTCCGCCCGACGCCGGCAGGTCCCGGACGAGCCGGCACGGCACGCTGGCCTGCAGATCGATGGGCACCTGTGCCATCAGCGGTGCGTCGACGTTGCCGATCACCCCGGCCTGCGGCCAGTTCAGGGCCGCCGCGGTCTGCTTGACGGGCAGGAACGGCGTCGCGACCGCGAGCACGAACCCGAGCAGTCCGGTGACAATCGCGATGAGCCGGGCGGTCCGGTACTTCGCGCGCATGTCCACGGAGGTCGATATTGCGGGCGGGCGAGGGGGAGCTGTCACGGCTTCGGGCACGATTGACGATGGTATGCGAGCGGCCGTGGTGGATCACACCGCGTCGGGATTGTCCGATATCGCGATCGCGGGTGCGGGCGCCCGTGTACGGGGGCCCGCACCCGCGTTCGCGGTCCCGGTCAGCGAGCGGCGAGCGGCCCCGGGCTCCACAGTCCGGACCGCGTGACCGGCTCGGTGTCGACCTGTCCGGTCACCGCGGCGGGGTCGAGCGGGGTGTACTTCTCCAGCGAACCCCAGTCCCGCGCCCAGTCCTTGTTCAGGTAGCTCGGCATGGTCCGCGACGTCAGCAGCAGATCGATCCAGCCGAGCGGGCCGCCGCCGATCTTGTCCTGCCAGCCGTTGGTGGAGTCCGCGCCCACCCGGTCGGGCAGGATCCGGTACTCCGGCACCTCGGCGACGCCGTACTCGTGCGCGAACGGGCGCTGGCAGGGGAACGACAGCCCGACCGACCAGTCCAGCAGCACCGGCGCGGTGGTCCCGACCACCTCGTTCAGCGTCTGCAGCTGCGGTACCCGCGGCGGCGTCACGGCCAGCCACTGCTTCGGGGTGAGGTCGCGGTCGTCCGCGACCAGCCGGACGGCGTCCGCGTCGGCGGGGATGTCCGCCGTCGGCACCCTCAGGTTCCGCCAGGACGGCGACGGCCCGATGTCGATCGGGGCGACGCGGCCGCGTACCTCCACCTGGCCGTCGTCCGTGCGGGTGCCGTACTCGACGGCGAGGTCCTGACCGGGGGTGACCACACCGTCCTTGTCGACCGAACGGATCCGGCCGGCGGCGGTGACCACGAGGATCGGTGCGGCGTCGCTGCGCTGTGACTCTGACCCGGCTGCGCCGGAGTGCGGCAGGCCGTACCAGTCGGAGATCAGCTGCGCGGGCACCTGCTCGCCGACCTGGTAGCTGCCGAGAACCGGGGTGCGCGCGGGGTCGAGGCCGAACGGCAGCGCCACGGAGCTGCCGTTGACGCCGGTGGCGCCGGTGCCGCCGCCGGTGCCCGCGGCCGTGCCGGTGGTGGTCGTCGTCGTGGTCGAGTCGAGCGAGTTGGCGCCGCCTGCGCCCTTGTTCTCCGCGTCCGCGGTGAGGTCGACGGGCACGCCGTTGGGGGTGAAGCCCTTCGCCTCCTCGCCGCCGAGCGGGTCGGGTGCGCCGGAGAGGGCGCTGAGCATCCCGACGTTGGCGTCCGGCTCGATCAGCACGTCGTCGGCGAGGGCGCAGGTGTCGCCGGTGAGGGTGTCGAAGTTCGACCGGGCCACGGAGTACGCCGGGTACTGCGCGACCGCGCCCTTGGCGAGCGAGAGCACCTCGAAGAGCACGACGAAGGCCGCCGCCAGGGTCAGCGGGGAGTCGAGCAGCGCCCGCCAGCCGTGGGTGGGCACCGGCCGTTCCTCCGCGAGGTACGGCTGACGCAGGTGCTGCCAGCCGGCCAGCAGCAGCGCCAGCACCGACAACACGAGCAGGCCGTTGGCGAAGCTGTTGCCGCCGATGGACGGCGGCTTGTCCCACCACGGCACGCCGTAGCTGGACACGTACCACCAGCCGTTGGAACCGGAGAAGGCCATGGACAGCAGGAACAGCACGGCGGCCGCGAACAGGGTGCGGTTGCGGCGCGAGCGCAGGGTGGCGGCGGCGACGGCCACCGCGGCCAGGGCGGCGACCGAGCCGGCGATGCCGGCGTAGACACCGAAGTGGTGCGTCCACTTGGTGGGCGTGAACATCATCAGCAACAGCGAGCCGACGATGATGCCGAGGATCCGCCGGGACGGTCCGGCGGCGGTGCCCGCGATGCGACCGCCGCGGCGCAGCATCATCATCCCGCACACCACCACCGACAGGATCATCACGAACACGCCGAACCGGCGGGCCAGCGAGCCGTCGGGGGAGACGTTCATCAGCGCGTCGTACCGGTGGTACTCGTCGAACCACTGGACGTTGGGGCCGACCGCGGACCGCACCCGGGTGGACTCGAGCACGGTGGCGAGGGTCTGGTCGGCGAAGATCACGATCAGCACCACCAGGCCGGCGGCGCCGATCGGCGCGAGCAGGGGCAGCCAGCCGACCTGCCGGGCGCGGGTGACGGCGATCTGCACGAGCGGCCGCGCGCCCACGATCAGGGCGGCGACGGCGATCAGCCCGGTCGGCCCCGCGGCCAGGGAGAACGCCGCGATCAGCACGCCGACGGCGGCGGGCAGCAGCCGTCCGGTGGCGATCGCCCGCTCGATCGAGCACCAGGTCAGCAGCGCGCCGAGGGCGATGATCGGTTCCGGGCGCAGGCCGTTGTTGTAGGGCAACCAGAACGAGAGGAACACCAGTCCGGCGGTCCACAGGGCGATCCGGTTGTGCCGCACCGCCCGGCCGAGTCGGGGGATCACCTCCCGGCTGACCACCATCCAGCACAGGATGGCGGCGATCAGGGCCGGCAGTCGCATCCAGGTGCTGGCGGTGCCGACCTTGGTCATCAGCGTGAGCACGTCGTAGTACCAGCCGAACGGGGCCTCGGGGACGCCGAACCAGCGGAAGTAGTTGGCCATGTACCCGGCCTGCTCCGAGGCCCGGGCCATGTTGAGCAGGTAGCCGTCGTCGGAGGTGTTGGCGCCGATGAAGTGCCAGAGCACGAGCACGCCCGCGACCAGCGCGTCGACGCCGGTGAAGGTCCACCAGTGCCGCGGCAGGAAGCGCCGGGCCCGACGGCCGTCGACGCTGTCGAGGCGGTGCAGGGCCAGCAGCGCGAGCGCGGTCGCGAGGACGCCGACGATCATCGCGAGCAGCTTGAACACCGTCGGACTGGAGGAGAAGCGGGAGTCGATGTCGGCGTGCACCGCGAGGCCGGCGGGGGCGGCGCCCTGCAGGTCGGAGAAGACGCCGACCATCTGCGGGCGCAGGTCGCCGGGCAGGTCCACGCTGGTGGCCCCGTCGGCGGCGTCCGCGTCGGCGTCGGGCAGGCCGGCGAAGGTCACGGTGGTGTGCGTGGCGTCCGAGTGCACGACGATGGCGCTGCACCCGCCGAGTTCGGCGAGCGGCGCGGAGATCAGCTGGGTGTTGCGCAGGATCACCTGCACGGTCCGGTCGGGTTCGGACCCGACCTTCACCACCAGCCCGGCGAGCTCGGCGTCGGCGGACTGCTTCGGCACGGTCGAGAGGAGGTTGCCGCCGTCGGGCAGCGTCGCGGCCGTCGCGCAGGGCAGGTGCACGTCCAGGCTGATCGGCTCGTAACTGACCAGCGGGGCATCGATGCTGGTCAGGGTGCCGTTCTGCGGCCAGGAGATGGTGGCCTGCTGCTGCGTCACGGGCAGCAGCGGGGTGAGTACCGCCAGGACCAGGCCCACCAGCCCGGCGACGACTGCGATCAGTCGTGCGGTGCGGAGGGCGGAGCGGTCCGGGGCGGGCGGTGCCCCCGGGTTTGTCACTGTGGGGGTCTCAGGCTCGGCGGGCACAAGGTCCGATCGTATGGGATGCCGCGCCGGAGTCAGGCCGAGGCGAGCCGGGGCCGGGGACGCGGGTCAGGGCCGATGCGAGGGAGCGGGCTCTGACCCGCGTCCGCCGAGATCAGGAGTCGAAGTTGAATCCGCCGCCGCCACCGGCGCCGCCGGTCGCGCCGCCGCCCGCATTGCCGGTCGAGCCGGCGCCGAGGTCGCCGCCGAGCATCGCCGAGATCAGGGCCGAGAAGATTGCGGAGAAGGACATAGGCGCTCCTGCATGTCACGTGATCGTTGGTCGACACCGGCTGGTGTCTGAGGCCATTGGACCGAGTGGCGACGGCCGGAGTCGACGGATCGACCGCAAGTTAGGGGCCGATTAGGGGGCAGTCGGACATCCCCCTGTCCCTATTTCTTCCCCTAGCGGGTGGGGTGGGGAGGCCAGGGGTCACCGGGTGCCGGCGACCAGGCCGCGGACGTCCCAGACCCAGACGTCGCCGGCCTGGTGGCCGGGGTCGCCGAGCAGTCGCTGGACGGTCTGACGCAGCGCGGCCTCGTTGCTGCCGTGCGGCAGGACCATCACGTCCGCCCGCCAGAACTGCAGGTCGGCGACGGCCTGCCTGCGTTCCGCGTCGGTCACCGTGGGCACCACGCCGGTCTTCTGGGTCTGCGCCAGCAGCAGCGCGGTCCGGCGGTCGTCGGGCCCGTACTTGGCTTTCTTCTCGGGGCCGACCGGGCCGACGAAGTAGCCGCCCGCCAGGGGGAAGCCGAAGTCGGCTTCGATCTGCCAGGTCAGGGCGCGGGCGTCCTCGGGCCGGGGCAGCGGGACGGTGACGACCGAGCCGGAGGAGACGTAGTCGCGCCAGGTGCCGTCGGCGAAGAACTCCGGGGCCGGGGCCCGGTCGACGGAGGGCAGCGGCGTCGGGGTGAGGGGCAGCAGCGCGACCAGCAGGAGCAGCAGCCACGGCACGAGGGCGGCGCGCTGCCGCAGGGCCCGCTCGGTGGCCAGCGCCAGCAGTACCGCGATCGCGGGGATCGCGCCCATCGCGAACCGCGTCTCGAGCACGGACTCGAGCAGCGGCACCCGCTCGAGCCAGCTCCAGGGCAGGTCGATCCCGGTGCCGTCGCGGCCGACCGTCAGCTCGGCACCGAGGGAGAGCAGGCACATGACCGCGGTGGTGATCGCCGCCGCCCGGGCCGTCGGCGAGCGTCGCAGCCAGACCGCGGCGCCGGTGACCAGCGCGAGCAGCGGCCAGCCGAAGTAGGCGTTGTGCTCGGTGGCGTTGATGGCGACGTCCTGGCCCGGGCTGAGCTGTCCGCCGACGGACTGGGCGGGGAACTGCAGCAGCGCCTTGAGGTCGTTGCCCATCGGCCCGTGGTCGATGAACTCGTAGCTCTGCGGCCCGAAGAACTGCCACCACAGCGGGATCGCGGTGATCGCGAGCGCGATCGCGGCGGCGACCAGCAGGGGTTTGAGTGCGGTCCGGATCGTGGGCAGCGCCTGGCGGGGGTGGGCGGCGAGGTACGACACGGTGAAGACGCCGAAGCCGATCGCGAGGATCAGCAGGGGTTCCTCGCCGAGCAGGATCTGCGCCGCGACCAGCACGCCGAGCAGGACGGTGGTGCGTGGGCCGGCACCGCGGGCCAGGGCGACCACGCAGGCCAGGATCAGCGGCAACAGGCCCATGGCGACGAAGTTGGGGTGGCCGTTGGCGTGCGAGATCATCGCGGGGGCGAATCCGCAGAACAGGCCGCCGATCACCGCCGCCGCCGTCGACTCGACGACGTACCGGGACAGCAGCCAGTACCAGGCGAAGGCGGTGCCGGCGAGCCCGGCGGTGAGGACCAGCGTCCAGGTGAAGGTCGGGCCGAACAGCAGGGTGACGGGTGCGAGCGGCAGGCTGACACCGAACATGGCCGTGTTGGCCATCAGGTTCACGCCCTGTGGGTAGTTCTGCAGCACGGTGCCGAGCGGATTCTGGAACTGGGTGACTGAGTGCGCGGCGACGGCGAAGAACCATTCCCACATTCGCTGGTCCTGGCCGCTGCCGACGAGGTAGCCGCTGGTCGGTGAGCGCCACTGCTGTTCCAGGACGTACACCGCGACCGCGGTGAACCCGAGCGCCGCGAGGAGGTCCGGCCTGCGCAGGCGCAGACGGCTGGGTGCCGGGGCGGCCGCGGTGGTGGCCGGCGTGAGGGTCGACGGCTCCGGGGTCAGATCGCCTGTTGTCTGCACCGAAGTCATCCACGCTCCTGTCCGAGATTGCGCCCACGACGCTCGCGGGACCCGTTGACGGTACGGGCGAACCCTGTGGGCTGTCTGTGTCAGGTCCGGTGGGCGGTCCGCGTCAGGATGCGGCCTCGCGCTCCGGCGACGGGACGGCGAGCGCCTCGGCCACGCGGTCCAGCGACAGCCCGAGCACCTCGGCCACGGCGGCGATGGTGAAGAAGGCCGGTGTCGCGATTCGGCCGGTCTCGATCTTGCGCAGCGTCTCGACGGAGATCCCGGCGGTTAGCGCGACTTCGACCATGCTGGCCCCGCCGCGGGCCTCGCGCAGCAGTTCGCCGAGTCGTCGGCCCCGTTCGAGTTCCTCCGCCGTGAGCGGTACGCGCACCATGGTGCCTATAGTAATACCGGTATAGTTATTGGTCTGATGGTTGTCGACGGGAAGGCGCTGAAACGGATGGTCGAGATCAAGACCGAGGGCGAGGTGAGCTCGATGAGGGCCGCGGGCCGGGTGGTCGCGGAGGCGTTGGCCGCGGCCCGGGGGGTGGCGGAGGTGGGGGTTCGCGTGAGCGAACTCGATGCGGCCGCGGCGGCGGTGATCCGGGCGGCCGGCGGAACCCCTGCCTTCCTCGGCTACCACCCCGACTGGGCCCCGAGCCCGTTTCCCGGCGTCGTGTGTGCGAGCGTGAACGATGCTGTGGTACACGGGATTCCGTCCGACTACCGGCTGGCCGACGGTGACCTGGTGAGTCTGGACTGCGGCGCCCACCTCGACGGCTGGTGCGGCGACTCGGCCGTCAGCTTCGTCGTGGGCGCCGCCGATCCCGAGGACCTGCGGCTGATCGCGGCAACCGAGGAGGCGCTGGCCCGGGGTATCGAGGCCGCGCGGGTGGGGAACCGGATCGGCGACATCGCCGAGGCCATCGGGAGCTTCGCCCGGTCGCGGGGGTACGGCGTGCTCGCGGACCACGGCGGTCACGGGATCGGTCGGGCCATGCACGAGGAACCGCACGTGCCGAACGAGGGCAGGGCCGGTCGTGGCATGAAGCTGCGTGCCGGAATGGTGCTCGCACTGGAACCGATGCTCATCCGCGGCGGCAGCGACGACTACCGACACGACCGGGACGGGTGGACGCTGCGGACGCTCGGCGGGGAGCGGGCGGCGCACAGCGAGCACACGGTCGCGATCACGGCGGACGGCCCACTGGTGCTGACGGCCGCGTGACGCGGCGCAGACCGGTTGCGGCCGAGTGTGTCTCGGCCACAACCCGCCCGGTTGTGGGTGAGTGTTCAGGCCTGTGCCTGGTCAGACTCCGTGGATCTCGCGCCGGTTGTGAGCCGGCCGTGGTCTTCGCAACGGGTCCACCCACGCCGGGGGTGTGAACCAAGGATGGCCATCCGATTCGATCTGCACTGCCCAGTGGTTCTTGTGGATCATCGTGTGGTGCTTCTTGCACAGCAGCACCAGGTTCGACAGGGCGGTGGGGCCGCCGTCGCTCCAGTGCCGGACATGGTGGGCGTCAGTCCAGGCGGCGGGTCGGCCGCAGCCGGGGAAGGCGCATCCGCAGTCCCTGGCCACCAGTGCTTTCCGCAGTCTCGGGGAGATGATGCGGGTGGTTCGGCCCACGTCGAGTGGGTTGCCGCCCCGGTCGACGAAGACAGGGGTGACCTGGGCGTCGCAGGAGATGCGGGCGGCGACGGCGGCGGAAATCGGGCCGGCCCAGGGCATGGTGGCGTGGCGGCGTCGGCGGTAGTGCCGCGGTGGCCTGATGTCGGCGCAGCCGGCGCAGTGTTCGCCGCCGACTGGGCCGGTTGCGTTGTCGGAGTGGTACTCCCAGCCGTGACGGTCCCAGGCCCCGGTCGCAGGGATCTGTGCTGTCGCGGACACCGCGTCGCGTAGTGCGTCGACGTCGATCGTGACGGTGACGTGCGGGCGTTCGCCGCCTTCCTTCGGGCCGCGGGCGTTGTCGAGGTGTCCGCGGATGATCTGGGTGAAGGCGTCGGCGTTGCGCTTGGAGGCGGTGCGGGGATCGCGGATCGGGTTGCCGTCCTCGTCCGTGCTGGGGTGCGGCTTGGACAGGCCGGACAGCGCGGTCTGGATGGCTTCGCCGGACTCGGCGTCGAAGCTGCCCTTCACGAGCATCCGCCCGCCCAGGGTGGTGGAGGCATGGAACTCGTTGAGTTCCGGGTTCTCTGCGTCCGAGGGGAGGTCGTTGTCGCGTTCGAAGTAGATGTCCATCTCGCGGGCCCGCTTACGGAGCTGTGCGGGGTCTTCGACGCGGGCGGCGATGAGCAGGTATGCCTCGCAGTCGTCGGCCCGGGCACTGTCGGGGTCGGGGTGTTCCCAGTCGGTTCCATCGGGAGCCGGGTCGATGCGGAAGTCCTTGGTGAGCTTGGCGAGGCGGGCGAGGAAGTTGACGATCACCTGCACGTGGCCCAGTTCGATCCGACCGGCGTCCAACAGCCCGGCCATCTGTGGGTGCAGCGGGAGCTCGCGGGAAAGGCGGACGATCCGCGCGGCGTGGGCGGGGTGCATCCGGGTGACGCCGGCCAGCCAGGAGGTGGTGTCGGCGGCGCCGGCATGTTCGGGCAGGCACCTTTGATCGGCCTCGTGCACCAACCTGACGAGTAGCGCCTCACGTGCACGGATGTCCTGGACGAGCTCCGGTACCGCCGCCAGGATCTCGGTTTCGTCGAGTCGCCATGCCTCGACCCCGGCGGGGTCGGTGAGCATGGCGTCGAGTTTCATACATCGAATTCTACTCGCACGCGTATTCGATCACAATTATGTTTCGCCTGGTGAACGGCCTTCGGCCTGTCGGTGCTTTCGGTTGCTCTGGCAACCAAAAGTACTCACAAGAGCCGGCGGCGCCTCAGTGCCCGGCGCCGAAGAACTCGGACAGCACGGGCGCCAGGACCTCCGGCGTCACGTCGTGGAAGCCCCCGTCGACGATGCCCATGCCCGCGCCGGGAACCACCTCGGCGACCGCCGCGGCGGCCTCGCGCAGCCAGGGCGGACTCCCGGCGCTGGCCAGCGCCAGGGTCGGGACGGAGATCGTCGCCAGCCGCTCACGCGGCATGGCGCCGCTCTCGACCACCAGCGCGTCGTAGAGCAGGGTGTGCGCGATCGCCTTCATCGGCACCCAGGCCGGCGACTGCCTGATCGACGGGACCGCCTCGGCCGGGACCCCGACCGCCTCGGTCATGAACAGTTCCACGGCGTCGCCGCGTCGCCCCGCCGCGGTGAGCTCGGCGAGCCGGGTGAGGTAGTCGTCTGACGTCCGCGGGCCGTCGGAGTACGGCGGCTCGAACACGGCGAGCCGCGCGACCGGCAGTCCCGCCGCGGCGGCCTCGAGGGCCAGCACCGCGCCGGAGGACAGGCCGTAGACGTGCGTCGGCCGGCCGATGTCGTCGAGGATCGCGGCCAGGTCCTCGATCTCGCGTTCCGGCGCGTACGGCGCGGTGTCGCCGCTCGACCCGCGTCCGCGTCGGTCGTAGGCGATGGTGGTGAACTCCGACGCGAGCGCCGCGGCCAGCGGGCCGGCCGTCCGCCGGTCGTTGAACGCGCCGCCGACGATCAGTGCAGGTGGGCCGTCGCCGGAACGCTCGTACGCGATGACGGTGCCGTCGGCGGAGGTGACCTGGTGGGAGGTGACTGTGGCCATGACCTTCCCCTTCCCGGGGTGGACGGATCGGAGGTCTCTTCCCAGTACAGACCATCGGGTGCCGGTGAATCCATCGATCACCGATGAGTTTCGAATTCGCCGAGGGTCTGTACCTGCATGGGAATCCAAGGAAATGTGTGCGCCATGACTGAGAGCGCGGTTCGTGGGGACTTTGCACCGTTGGCGGAGCCGTACCGGCGTGAGCTGCTCGCGCACTGTTACCGGATGTCCGGGTCGGTGCACGACGCGGAGGACCTGGTGCAGGAGACCTACCTGAAGGCGTGGCGCGCCTACGAGAAGTTCGAGGGCCGCTCGTCGCTGCGTACCTGGCTGTACCGGATCGCGACGACCACCTGCCTCACCGCGCTCGAGAGCAAGGGCCGGCGCCCGCTGCCCACGGGGCTGGGCGCGCCGAGCTCCGACCCGGCCGACGACCTCGTCACCCAGGACGAGGTGCCGTGGCTCGAACCGATTCCGGACACCCTGGTCGATATGTCCTCCAACGATCCGGCGGTGGCCGCAACCTCCAAGGAGACCATCCGCCTCGCCCTGATCGCCGCGCTGCAGCACCTGCCGCCGAAGCAGCGCGCGGTGCTGATCCTGCGCGAGGTGCTGGCCTGGCCGGCGGCCGACGTCGCCGAGCTGCTCGGGACCACCACCGCGGGGGTGAACAGCGCGCTGCAACGGGCCCGCGCGCAGATCGACCGGGCGGCGCCGAGCGAGGACGCCGTGCAGGAACCGGTCGGGCCCGATCAGCGCGAGCTGCTCGACCGGTACCTGTCGGCATTCGAGCGGTACGACATGGCCGCGCTGAAGGAGCTGTTCACCCAGGACGCGGTCTGGGAGATGCCGCCGTTCGTCGGCTGGTACCAGGGTCCGGACGCGATCCGGACGCTCATCGAGAACAACTGCCCGGCAAAGGGTCCCGGCGACATGAAGCTGATCTCGACGGTGTCGAACGGGCAGCCGGCGTTCGCGATGTACATGCGCGACGCCGACGGCGCCTACCCCGCGTTCCAGCTGCAGGTGGTCTCCCTCGGCCCGTCCGGGATCGGCCACGTGACGGCGTTCTTCGACACTTCGCTGTTCGAGAAGTTCGGTCTGCCGGCAGTCCTGCCGGCGGGGTCGTGACGGTCAGCCGCCGGGTCGCCTGGCCGGTCGCCGATCCGGTCGCGCTGCTCGAGCGGGCGATCAGTTACGCGCTCGGCAGCCTGCAACTGGTGACGGCGCAGGACATGTCGGCCCCGACGCCGTGCCGGGAATGGAACCTGCGGGAGTTGTTGGCGCACATGAACGACGCGCTCGAGGCGTTGCAGGAGGCCGTCGACGACCGGGTGGTGGCGCTCGTGCCGGACGAGGGCCCGCCCAACATCTCATCCGATCCCGTTGCCGCCCTGCGGGATCGGGCTTGCCACCTGCTCGGCTCGTGGACCGGGTCAGCCGATCCCGCTCCCATCCGGATCGGCGAGGTGCCGGTGCTGTCGGACATCGTGCCCTCCGCGGGGGCGCTCGAGGTCGCGGTGCACGGGTGGGACGTGTCGGTGGCGTGCGGGAACCCCCGGCCGATACCGGCCGCCCTTGCAGACGAATTACTCTCCTGTGCAGCGCTGTTCGTCACCGATGCGGACCGGCCTGCCCGCTTCGGGGTACCGGTGGAGTCGGCGCGAGACGCTGGCCCGGGGGACCGGTTGCTGGCTTTCCTGGGCCGGGATCCGAGCGGCCGGGGCACGCGCTAGCTGTACCCGGCCAGGACGTTGGTAGCAGGCGTGTCGGCTTGATGTGAAGAGAACCTCCGGTTGAGGTGTGGCTTGTCGAAGGCCCGCATCCCACCGGAGGTTCTCGTGTCCCACCGTAATGCCCGCACCACGTATCTCGGGAGAAAGCTCATCGTCGAGCGCCACCGGGACGGCTGGCCCAAAGCCCATATCGCCAGCGCAATGGGAGTTTCCCGCAAATGCGTCTCCACGTGGGTGACCCGCTACGAGACCGAGGGAGAGGCAGGGTTGCACGATCGGTCCTCACGCCCGCACACGATGCCGACCCGAACCGCGACCACAGTCGAGACCCGGATCGTCGAACTACGCATGCGTGAACGACGCGGACCGGACTGGCTCGCAGCCGAACTCGGGGTGCCGGCCCGCACCGTCTCCCGAGTCCTACGACGACACCAGGTGCCGTACCTGGCCGACTGCGACCCGTTGACCGGCGAGGTGATCCGCTCGTCGAAGACCACCGCAGTGCGCTACGAACGCCAGCGGCCCGGCGAGCTGGTGCACATGGACGTCAAGAAGCTCGGCCGGATCCCCGACGGCGGCGGATGGCGTGCCCGCGGCAGGGAGCACGCGGAGCGGGACTACTCGACAAAGGTTGGGTTCGACTACGTTCACTCGCTGGTCGACGATCACTCCAGGCTCGCCTACTCGGAGGTCCTGCCGGACGAGAAAGGCGCCACCTGTGCTGGTTTCCTGTCCCGCGCGATCGACTACTTCGCCGGCCACGGCATCACCAGGATCGAACGGCTGATGACCGACAACGCCTGGGCCTACCGGTGGTCGTTGCGCGCGGTGTGCGCCGAGCACGGCATCCGACAGAAGTTCATCAAACCGCACTGCCCCTGGCAGAACGGCAAGGTCGAACGACTGAACCGCACCCTGCAGACCGAGTGGGCCTACCGGCAGGTGTTCACCACCAACGCCGAGCGCACCGCCGCGCTTGCACCCTGGATCGAGTACTACAACACTCGACGACGCCACGGCGCACTCGGAGGCCTGCCGCCGATCAGCCGGCTGTCACCAACCTGATGGCCGGGTACAGCTAGCCCGCGCCCGACCCGTACCCGGTTGGTTGCCTGCGCTAGCGCGCCGCCGCGATCGCCCGCAACACCTCGAACGTCTCCTGCTCGTCCTGTTCGGTCCCGTAGTCGCTGAGCTTGACGATGACGGTGCGAGTGGTCGGGTCCACGTAGGTGTACTGGCCGTACACCCCGACCGCGGAGAGGTCGGCGCCGTCGCCGCCGGTGGGGTGCCACCACTGCGCCGAGTAGCCCCACTTGGACACCGGGTGCTGGGCGGGGGTGCTGATCCGCGAGATCCACGCCGCCGGAACGACTTGCGTGTCGCCGACGCGGCCGCCGTCGAGGACGAGCTGCCCGACCTTTGCGAAGTCGCGGGCGGTGGCGTTGATGCAGCAGAACGCCTTCTCCTGTCCGCCGTCGCGGTCGAGGTTCCAGGTCGCGTCGTCTTCCGCGCCGATCGGGCCCCACAGGTCGTGGGTGAGCAGGTCGGTCAGCGGCCTGCCCTCGACGCGGGCGAGCACCTGGCCGAGGAGTTGGGTGTCGACGCTGCGGTAGTCGCCCTTGCTGCCGGGCGTGAACTGCACACTGCGGTGGTCGCGGACGAACGCGTCGAGGTCACCCGTGAGGTACATCCGGGCGGTGCCGGTGAGGGGGAAGTACGGGTTGTAGTTCTCCGATACGTCGGCGCCCGATGTCATGTCCAGCAGGTCCCGCACCGTGATGGCGTCGTAGTCGCCGCCGCCGGCCAGCTCCGGCAGCACGTCGACCAGTCGGTCGTCCTCGCTCAGTTTGCCGGCGTCGATCGCCCGGCCGATCAGCAGCGAGACCACCGACTTCGCCATCGACCAGGATGCCAGCCGGGTCGTGGGCTCGACCCCGTCGCGGTACCACTCGTGGGTGAGCGCGCCGTCGCGCAGCACCAGGAAGGCGTTCGTCTTGGTGGTGTCGAGGAATTCGGCGACCGGGATCTGCTTGCCCTTCCACGGCACCGCCCCGGGCAGTGCGGCCTCGTGCACGGGCAGCGGTCGCGGGTCGGTGGCGGGCACGGACCGGGCCGGGTAGAGCGACCCCTGGGTCGACGGCGCAGCGGTGAGCAGCCGGGCCAGAGTGGGCGGCGCGGGGATGTCGAGCGCGGCGGTCGCGGCGTAGGACCCGGCGATCAGCACCGCGAGGGTCAGCGGGACTGCGATTGCCGTCCGGGTCAGTATTCGCCTGCGCCGGGTCGGCCTGTCGGAACTCGGCTGCTCGGAGGTGGGGCGGGCGTCGGTAGCGGTGCTGGGCTCGGTCATGCGCGGGTGTTCCTCGATCTCCGGTGCGGTCGGTCGCGGGTAGTGGCGGTCATCCGGCGGTGGCCCGGGCGCGGGTGTCGACGGCGGCCCAGAACGCCTCGATCATGGTGTCGAGCACCATGTCCGGGCTCACCTCGGCCAGGGCGCGAGCGGACGAGGCGATCGCCGGGTAGCGGGCAGGGTCCGCGCCCGCGTACTCGCTGAGCCAGGCGCGCTCGTCGGCGTCCCGAATTGTGTCCGGCAGTACCGCCCAGCCGGCCTGCATGCCGGCAAATGCCAATACGCTGTCGGCCAGCATCCGTTGGTAGCGAACGACATCCGCGTCGCCGAGGCCGAGCTCGGCGAGCGAGGTGAGCATCGTCTCGACGAGGGCGAACTCGCCCGGGCCCCGGGTGGTGCGCGGTGCTACCGCGGCGCCCACGTAGGGGTGCTCGGTGAACACCGCGACCACCGCGTGCGCGAGGTGCTCCATGCGCTGTTTCGGCCCGAGCCCGGTCGGGACGCGGTCGCGGGCCATCGTGAGCAGCCGGTCGCCAACGGCTCGCAGGAGCGCGTCCTTGTCGGAGAAATGGCGCCACACCGCGGACCGGTCCACTCCCAGTTCCTCGCCGAGTGCGCGCCCGGTCAGCCCGTCGGGGCGGCCCCGTGCGGCAATCCGCACCGCCGCCTCCACGATGATCTCCGGCGTCAGCCGGATCGCGCGACGCGAACCGTCGTCGGCCATCGTGCACCCCGTCCCGAATCTGTCATCAGTGTTGTCATCAATGATGACAAGCCGGGTGCGACCGCGGGGGCGAATCGGTGAAATGGGGCTACGCGGCGCCGTCCCAGGCGAACCGGGCGAACGGCTCGTCCAGATGTGCCCCCGTCATCCGGTTGGCGAAGGTGGACAGGGTGTACGTGCCGACGCCGAGCACGACCTCGAGTGCCTGCCTGGTGCTGAAACCGACGTCGAGGAAGGCGCGCATCCGGGCGTCGTCCACCGCGCCCGCACTGTCGAGCACGGCCAGGGTGAACTGTCGCAGCGCCTCGAGCCGTGGGTCGTCGAGCGGCCGACGCTCGCGCAGCGCGGCGGTGAGCTCGGGCGAGGCCCCGTCGCGGGTGAGGCCGGCCGAGTGCAGGGCGACGCAGAGGTGGCACTCGTTTCGGGTTGCGATCGCGAAGACCACCACCTCCCGTTCGAGGTGGGTCAGCGTGCTGCGCTCGAACAAGGCGTTTGCGCGGGCGAACGCCTGCATCAGCTCCGGCGACTCGGCCATCAACGCGCTCGCGGCGGGCAGGAACCCGAACTGCTGCTCGATCGCCGCCATGATCGGCCGGGCGGCGGCGGGGGCGGTTTCGGCGGTGTGTGCGGTGAAGGTCATGGGGCTTCCTTCGGATAAGATAGACAATGTGGTTGTCCAAAACAGTAAACCTGGTTGTCGATATGGCGCAAGGGGTGCCGCATGAGTGAGCGCGAGAGCCCGGGCTACGAGCTGCCCCTCCTGCTGTTCTCCGGGTTCCGGTCGTTGATCGACGAGACGCATCGTCGGCTCGCCGCGCAGGGCCATCCGGAGATGCGGCCGGCTCACGGATTCGCGATGCAGGCGATCGGCGTCGAGGGCGCCAGCGCCAGCGAGGTGGGGCGTCGGCTCGGCGTCTCCAAGCAGGCCGCGGGCAAGACCGTCGACCGACTGGAGGCGATGGGATACGTTTCCCGGCAACCTGATCCGTCCGATGCGCGCGCCAAGACGGTGGTCCTCACCGAGCGCGGGCTGGACAGCCTGCGCCGCTCCGCCGTCATCTTCGAGGAGCTGCAGTCCGAATGGGCAGCGGCAATCGGGACGGACCGGCTGCGGGCGCTCGAGTCCGACCTGCGCACCGTCACCGGCGGCCAGGGTCTTCGGCTCGACGCGCAGGCCTGGTTCGGCGGCTAGTGGGCCGACGGCACACTCAGTCCCCGTAGAACCCGGCCGGGTCGACCTCGGTCAGGACGATCCAGTTCGATTCCGGGCTCGCCGCCTCGGCCGAACGGCCGCCGTTCTGCCGCAGCGCGACCGCGACCGCCGGTTCCTCGTCCACCTTCCGGACCAGGCCGTACAGCACCGCGAGGTGGTGCACGCACGGGCGCCGGCGGCCGGTGCACCCGCAGGTCGCCGCGTGCTCGGCGATCGGGGGCGCTACCGCGATGTCCTTGGCCAGCAGGTCGGCGACCAGGGCGTCGGGCAGTTCGCCGGCGGACACGCGGCGGTCCCGGGCGCCGGCCCGGTCGAGCAGCCGACGCACCGCGGCGGCTTCCTTCGTCGTCCACACCGGCACCTCCAGGGCCACAGGGAAGCTCTTGCCGCGGACGGTCACCTCGGCCCGGATTCGCCCGGCCCTGACCTCCGCCAGGTGCACCGCTCCGTTGCGGGCGAGGGAACGGGCCTGGGGGAGGGCCGGATTCGGGGCGGATGCGGCCGTCGACTCGACGGTCCGCAACCACGCCCGGCCCCACGCGGTGACCCCGAACTCCGTGCTCATCAGCAGACTCCGATCGCGTCGAGGTCGAGCAGGGCACGCAGCTCGGTGTCGGGGAGATCGGCCAGTGCCGCCTCGGTGGTTCCCGTGACCGACTCGGCCAGAGCGCGTTTCGACTCGTGCATGGCAGCGATGTGGTCTTCGATGGTGCCACCGGTGACGAGGGTGTACACGTTGACGGTCCGCCGCTGACCGATCCGGTGCGCCCGGTCGGTGGCCTGGGCCTCCACGGCCGGGTTCCACCACCGGTCGTAGTGCAGCACATGACTGGCCCGGGTCAGGTTGAGCCCGAACCCGGCCGCTCGCAGGCTGAGGATCAGGACGGGCGCGGCGTCCGGCCCGGTCTGGAAGTCGTCGACCAGCCGGTCGCGCCGCTCCACGCTCAGGCCGCCGTGCAGGAACGGGATCGTCCCCGCGCCCAGCTCGGCGGTCAGGTGCGTCGAGAGCAGCTCGCCCATGCCCCGGTACTGGGTGAACACCAGCGCCCGGTCGCCGTCCGCGACGATCTCCGCAAGCATTTCGGTTGCGCGGTCGAACTTTCCGGACCGCCCGACCAGTTTGCCGCTGTCGCCACCCGGGCCGGCCTGCGCCGGGTGGTTGCACACCTGCTTGAGCGTCGTCAGCAGGGCCAGGACGTTGCCGCGCCGGGCGATGCCGCTGCCCAGGCCGGAGGCGAACGCGTCCGCGACGGCGGCGCGGTACAGCCGGGTCTGCTCGTCGGTCAGCGTGCACGCCACCGTCGAGAACTGTTTCGGCGGCAGCTCGGTCGCGACCTGGGACTTGGTGCGGCGCAACACGTACGGCCCGACGACGGTGGCGAGTCGCTCCGCAGCGGTGCGCGAGCGGCCCGACTCGATGGGCGTCGCGAACCGCTGCCGGAACCGCGCCCGGGTGCCGAGCACGGCGGGGTTGGTGACGTGGAGGAGTGACCACAGCTCCTCGAGCCGGTTCTCGACCGGGGTGCCGGTCATCGCGACCTTCACCGTCGCGGGCAGTCGGGCGGCGGCCTTCGCGGCGAGCGACGTCGGGTTCTTGATCTGCTGGGCCTCGTCGAGCACCACGCAGTCCCACGCGACGGCGGTCAGCTCGTCCGCGTCGGTGCGCAGGACGCTGTAGCTGGTGAGCACCACCGCGGCGTCCGGCACGGTCGCCGGCAACCCGCGGCTCGCGCCGTGGTGCACCACCACCGGCAGGTCGGGGGCGAAGCGGCCCAGCTCGCGTCGCCAGTTGCCGATCACCGAGGTCGGGCACACCACCAGGTGCGGCCCGGACCCGGCGCGGGTGGCCAGCAGCGAGATGGCCTGCAGCGTCTTTCCCAGCCCCATCTCGTCGGCGAGGATGCCGCCGCCCTCACCGGCCAGCGCGCGCAGCCAGGTGACACCGTGAATCTGGTAGGGCCGCAACGTCACCCGAATCCCGGCGGCGGCCAGCTCGCGGCCGGTGCCGGCCGCGGCGGCGAACTGACGCAGCGTCGAGGCCGCCGTCCCGACCGCGGTCTCGTCCCCGCGCAGGCAGGCGTGCGCCGCGGTCGGCATCGTCCGCGCCAGCTCCGCCCAGGCCGCGTCGTCGTCCCGGCCGAGCAGCAGTGCGGCCCGGTGCCACGCCCGCACCGACGCGCCGACCTGGTCCGCGCCGACGTCCAGGCGTCGCAGCGCGGGCAGCACGGCCGACAGGTCCGCCGCCCGAACCCCCACCGTCCGCGGGGCGACCGTGGCGCCGTCGACCGGGACCGCGAGCCGGCACGTGGTGGCGCTCCCCGGCGGGAGACCGAGCGCGGTCAGCGCCGACTCGACGTCCGCCACGCCCCACCACGCGAGGGTCGCGAGGGCGGGGACGAAGGTGGCCTGCAGGCGTCCGGGGCCCGCGCTCGACTCGCTCATGTCCGCCGAGGCTAGCCGTCAGGCGTTCTCCACCGCCAATGAGAAGTGGGTCAGAAGCCGCAGATCAGGTGTGGTTTTCCCGACATTGACGGGTCTAGGATCGTGCGTCTCTGACGCGGCGGCGATGAGTTTCTGCAGCCGTGTGGGTCTACCTGGTATGCGCCTCCCGTACCCCGCGTGAGGCCCACGAGGACGAGACGGAGCCCGCCATGACCATCACCCCGCACACCACGTCCGCCCCCGCCGCCACGACAGCCGACGCCGTCACGCCGCGGCAGCGCCTGGCCGGCCGGATCGCCACCGGACTGGTCGTGGTCTTCCTGCTGTTCGACTCGGTCACGCACGTTCTGAACGTGGAGCAGGTGCGCACCGCGATGGCGGACCTCGGCTTCGATCCCGGGCTCAACCGGGTCTTCGGCGTCGTGCTGCTGGCCTGCCTGGCGCTCTACCTCGCGCCGGTCACCTCGATGCTCGGCGCGGTCCTGCTGACCGGGTACCTGGGCGGCGCTGTCGCCACCAACCTGCTCACCGAGCAGCCGATCCTGAGCACCACGCTGTTCCCGATCTACACCGGGATCCTGGTGTGGGGCGGGCTGTACCTGCGCGACGCCCGGGTCCGCTCGGTCATGCCGCTGCTGCGCGGCTAGTCAGGCAGCTCCGCTGCTCGTGCGCGGTTGACGGGTCAGAGCCCCGTCAACCGCGCACGAGCGCGTCAGCGCCTTCGCCCGCCCCGCACAGCACCACCATCGGACGCCCCGTTCGTGGATGGGGTTGCACCAGGGCGTCGAGGCCGTAGACGTCCGCCAGCAGTTCGGCGGTGAGTACCGACTCCGTCGGACCCTCGGTGACGACCCGGCCGTCGCGCAGCACCACGAGGTGATCGCAGTACATGGCGGCCAGGTTCAGGTCGTGCATCGCGGCGACAGTGGTTAGCCCGCGGGCCCGGATCAGTTCGAGCAGTTCCAGCGACGCCGAGACGTCGAGGTGGTTGGTGGGCTCGTCCAGCAGCAGCACGCAGGGGCGCTGCGCGAAGGCGCGGGCCAGCTGGGTCTTCTGCTTCTCGCCGCCGGACAGGCTCTGCCACAACCGGTGTCGCAGGCCGGTGATTCCGGCCGTCGCGAGGCAGTCGGTGACCAGTTCACCCGTGCCGAGCGCGGCGGGGCGGGCCCAGCCGCCACGGTGCGGGATGGCACCGAGTTCGACGATCTGTTCCACCGTCAGGTCCAGTTCGGTGGCCGAATGCTGTTCCACCAGTGCGACGGTGCGGGCGAACTCGCGCCGGTGCATCGCGGTCGCCGGGACGTCGCCGATCAGCACCCGTCCGCTGTCGGGACGTTCGAGCCGGGCGATGGTCGACAGCAGCGACGTCTTGCCCGATCCGTTCGGCCCGATCAGCCCGGTGACCCGCCTGGCCGGGGCCGTGCACGACACGCGGTCGAGGATCCGCGTGCCGCCGGCGGACCAGGTGATGTCCTCGACCCGGATCTCCGGAGAGTGGTGCGTCATGAGGTGGCTCCCCGTCGTCGGAGCAGCCACACGAACGCCGGCACCCCGACGACGGCGGTGACGATACTGATCGGCAGTTCCCGCCCGGGCATGACCGTGCGGGCGGCGATGTCGGCCCACACCAGCAACAGGGCGCCCACCAGAGCGACCACCGGGAGCAGGCGCGCGTGCAGCGGCCCGACGAGCATCCGGGCCGCGTGCGGCACCACGAGTCCGACGAAGCCGATGATGCCGGCCTGCGCCACCAGCGCCGCCGTGCACAGTGACGCCACCACGTACAGCACCCAGCGCGACCGCTCGACGTTGGTGCCGAGGCTCGCGGCGGCACGCTCACCGAACGCGAACGAGTCCAGTACCCGGCCGTAGGCCAGGAAGATCGTCATCGTCGCGGCGACGACGACGAGGATGCCGACCAGACCCGACCAGCGCACGCCGGCCACCGAGCCGAGGGTCCAGTTCAGCACCCGGTGGGCGGAGTCGCGGTCGCCGAACAGCACCAACGCCGACGTCAGCGCCGCGGCCAACTGCCCCACCGCGATACCGGCGAGGACGAGTCGACCGGGCAGCAGCGCCCCGGACCGGGACGTCGCGATGACGAACACCAGCAGCAGGCTCCCGAGGGCACCGAGGAATGCTGCGGACGAGACGGCGCCGAATCCCAAGGCGCCCACCGCACTCGCGCCGGTCGTCAGCGCCAGGACCGCACCCAACGACGCGCCCCCGGACATGCCGAGCAGATAGGGGTCGGCCAGCTGGTTGCCGGTCAGCGACTGCAGCACCGCGCCGCACAGGGCGAGCCCCGCGCCGATCGCCGCGGCCGCCAGCACCCGCGGCATCCGCAGGTCCACGACGATGTGGGTGGTGAGCAGATCAGTGCCCGGGCCGATGCCGAGGCGTCCGGCGATCGACTCGACGACCGTGCCGATCGACAGGTCGGCCGCGCCGATCGCGACCCCGGCTGCGCAGCTCACCACGAGCAGCGCGACCAGGATCACCGACCAGCCGGTGCTGGTCGCCGCGGCTACCCGGGCCGGCACCCGGGTCGTCGGACTCATGCCCCGTTGCCGCCCAGCTGCTTGGCGACCAGGCTCGCGCCCTCGATGGTGCGCGGTCCCGGCGTGCTCGCCGAGAACGGGACCACGACGAACGCGTCGTCGCGCACGGCCTTCAGATCCTTCAGGGCCGGGTCGCTCCGCATGTAGTTCTTCTTCTCCTCGGCCGTGTCCCACGACGCGTCAGCGAGGACGATGACGTCGGGGTTCGCGGCCAGCACCGTCTCCCAGCTGCCGTCGAGCCACGCGCCGTTGGCATTCGCGAAGATGTTGGTGCCGCCGACCGCATCGATGATCAGCTGCGGTCCGCCGGCGTTGCCGCCGACGTGCGGGGTGTCGGTGTTGCTGTCGTACCAGAAGATGCTCTTGCCCTTCGCGGGCGCCGCGGCCTCGATGCCGCTGAGGGTCTCGCGCATCTGCGCGACGACGGCGTCGGCCTCGGACTCGCGGCCGAACAGGGTCCCGTGGTCGGTGATCTCGGTGCCGATCGAATCCCAGGACACGGCGGGACGGGTCGACTTGTCCTTGCAGCCGAACGGAGAGACGTAGGTGGCGACACCGAGGGCGTCGAACGACTCGTGCGAGCCGACGGCCTTGTCGTCGAACGCGCTCGAGTACGACGCGAGCACCAGGTCGGGCTTGACCTCGAGCAGGGCCTCGCGGCTCGGGTAGTCCTTCTCGTCGAGCGCCGGGACCTGTGCGTAGGCGGAGGCCCACTGCGGTGCGATGGTGTCGTCGAGGTAGGCCGTGCCGGCCATCCGGTCCTGGGCGCCGATCGACAGCGCCGTCTCGGTGGCGCCCTGGTTGAGGGTGACGCCGCGCTCGGCGGGTCCGTCGAGGGTGACGGCGCGACCGCAGTTCTGCAGGGAGATCGCAGCGGTGTCGCCGTCGGAGTCCGACGACCCGCCACACGCGGACAGGGTGAGGGCGGCAGCGATCGACAGTGCCGTGGAGGAGATGACCCGGGGGGACATACGCGAGCGAGCTCGCGACGAAACGAGGGTGCGCAAAGCGACCCGCCTTCCATGACTCGTGGAAAACATCAGGGCTGCGTCACGGCCGGTCTCCTGGCTTCGCAGGGATAGCCGGCGACCGCACCTTCCCAGATGCCTGCGCACCCAGTGGTCGGAGCTCGAGCCCCAAGCGGTCGACGTACCTGCTCACAGTGGCGAGTACCGCGCCGGTTTCACACCGGACTTCCCGAACACCGTGACGACAAGTGGACCCTAACCGACGCGGGTGACCACCACGAAAGGCCCGACCTCGGTGACCGAGAACCGCGGGTCCTCGAACAGCTTCTCCGGGAACGTCACGGTGTAGCGGCGCACGTTCGGGTCGTTCGGGTACACGTCCTCCGCGAGGCGCAGGGTGTACCCGTCGTCGGACTGCCGGAAGACGAACGTGTCGGGGCCGCGCAGGCCGGTCGCGTCCATCGCCTCGATCAGCTCGTCCGGGGTCTGCAGTTCCGTCCAGGACTCGATGTAGGCGGCCCGCTTGTCGAACTGCGCCAACGGGTTTGCGTAGTGCGAGGTGAGCCCCTGGAACCCGAAGTACGGGTAGAAGCTCAGGAAGCTGGTGTCGGCGGTGAGCACCACGGTGTCGGACCGCGGGCCGGGGCGCTGCGCCTGGATCGCCTCGTCCACCGCCGCGTAGTAGGCGGCGGCGCCCGGCGGACGCTGGTCCGCGCGCACCCCGTCGCCGTCCGTGTCGGTGTAGGCGATGGTGATCTCCGGCGCCAGCAGGTGCGGGATGGACTGGGCGAACGCGACCGCGCCGAGCGCGCCCACCGCCACCACCGCGGCCTTGACCCGGGGGTTCTCGCTGGTCGCTAGGATCAGCCAGCGGGCGAAGTCGACGAAGCCGAAAACACCTGCGGCGCCGAGCAACACGATGAGCACCGGCTCGAGCCGGAAGGACAGCAGGGTGGTGCCGACCGCCGTCGCCGCCATCGACATCAGGACCCACAGGTACGCCGCGACCACGCCGAGGCCCAGCGCCTGCGCGCGCCGCGAGGAGGCGGCGCGACCGGCCAGCCACACCGTGCCGAGCAGGCACAGCGCCCCGGTCAGGTCGCCGTCGAACATCGGCAGCGGCAGGTCCGCGCCGGCCTCGGGCAGGTAGTGGGTGGCGGAGCCGGTGCCCGACAGCGTGCCGGTTCGCAGCGCGCTGAGGAACGGCAGCCACACGATCAGCGCGATCAGGCCGGAGATCACTCCGGCCGCGGCCAGGCGCACCAGCGGGCCGAGGGCCGCCCGCCACGATCCCTGCGCGCGGACTGCGAGACCCGCCGCGACCAGGGCCATCACCGTCACCGCGAAGGCCGCGTAGCCCAGGTAGAGCGTGTAGAAGGTGGCGGCGAGGCCGAGGAACAGTCCGGTGCCCACGACGGCGCCCCACCCGCCGGACCCGGTCTCCCCGGGCCGGTAGAGCCCGCCCCACGCCAGCAGCAGCACCGGCGGCAGCAGCACCACCAGGATCGCGCTGTAGGCCTCGGGCGAGGCGTACCCGACCGTCAGCGCAGTCGTCGCGATCGTGGCCAGCACGGCGAGGTCGGCGCGGATCAGCCTGGACCACAACACGAGTGCGATCACCGACGCCACCGCGAGCGACGCGATCGCGTACGGCTTGAATGCCTCCCAGCCGTCCATGCCGAGCAGGTTCGCGACCCGCCCGCCGAACCAGAACCAGCCGGCCGGGTAGAACGACGGCAGGTCCGCGTAGGTCATGTCCTTCAGGGCCGCGGTGTCCGTCATCCGGGTGAGGAACTCGGTGCGGAACTCCTGGTCCACCGAGACGCCGTGCAGGTACAGCTTGGTGGCGGCCAGCGGCATGCCGAGGGTGACGGTGACGAACCCGGACACCCCGGCCCAGGACAGCACCCTCGCCACGCTGGTCGCGCGGCGTCGGCGCAGCAGCCACACCGACAGCGCCAGCACCGACAGCGTGAGGACCTGGCCGACCGTGGTCAGCGCGCGGGTGACGTTGGAGGAGTTGAACGCCGGCCACTGGACCGCCGAGAAGGCGACCAGTCCGACGGCGGCGACGACCACCGCAACGAGCGCCGCCAGCACCATCTCCCCGGCGGCGGACGCGGCCCGGCGAGCGGGCTGGACGTGGCTGGGGGAGACGGGGCTGGCGGCGGTGGTCGTCACGACTCGAGAGTTTAGGCGTTGCACAGCTGTGCGCTTTTTGGTACTTGGAGCAACCAGAAAGGCGCACAGGCGGCGGAGCCGCCTAGATCGGCAGCTTGCGGAAGACCGCCCGCGGCACGTGGCGCAGCGCCATCATCACGAAGCGCCAGGGACCGGGGGTCCAGACGATCTCCTTGCCCTTGTCGGACGCGGCGACGGCGAGCGTGGCGACGATGTCCTTGTTCACCGTCAGCGGGGCCTCCTTGACGTGGGCGCTGAACTGGGTGCGCACCATGCCGGGACGGACCACCGTCACCCGCGGGCCGAACTTGGCCAGGGCCTCGCCCAGGCCGAGGTAGAAGCCGTCGAGGCCGGCCTTGGTGGAGCCGTAGACGAAGTTGGCACGCTTGACGCGCTCGCCGGCCACCGAGGACATCGCGATGATGCGCCCGAAGCCCTGCGCCTTCATCTTCTCGCCGACCAGCACGCCGACCGATACAGCGGCGGTGTAGTTGACGTTGGCCACCAGCACTGCCTTGCGCTGGTTCTGCCACAGCTCCTCGGCGTCGCCGTCCAGGCCGAAGGCGACGATCGCGACGTCGACGTCGCCCTTCTGCCAGGCCTCGTCGATCACCTTGGGGTGGCTGTCGGTGTCCACGGCGTCGAAGTCGATCACGTCGACCTCGGTGGCGCCCTTGGCCTTCAGCTGCGCGACCGCGCCGTCACGGCCCGGGTCGCCGGGCAGCGCGGCCAGGATCACCCGCACCGGAGCCTTCTTCAGGTACTCCTCGCAGATGGCCAGGCCGATCTCGGAGGTGCCGCCGAGGAGCAGGAGCGTCTGGGGGTTACCCACGGCGTTGATCACAGTTCCAACCTTCTGGACATATCGGAGGCGAAAACGCCTGTGGGGTCGTACTTCCGGCGGGTCGCGATCCACTCGTCGATCCGCGGGTACATGGCGTGGAAGGTCTCGGCGGTCGCGCGCGAGTCCTTGGCCGTGTACAGCCGGCCGCCGAACTCGAGCACGCGCTTGTCGAGTTCGGTGACCAGCTCGTTCAGGCCTGCCTTGATCGGGAAGTCCATGGCGACATTCCAGCCCGCCATCGGGAAGCTGAGCGGTGCATTGTTGCCCGGTCCGAACAGCTTGAACACGTTGAGTGCCGAGTGGTGGCCCGACGCCTGGATGTGCCGAATGATGCTCTTGAACTCTTCGAGGGCCTCGGTGGGCACCAGGAACTGGTACTGGAGGAAGCCCTTCGAGCCGTACGCGCGGTTCCACTCACCGAGGAGATCGAGCGGGTGGTAGAACTGCGTCAGGTTCTGGACCTTGCCGGTGTAGTTCCCGCCCATCCGGTAGTACAACTCGCCGATGGCGCTGGCCGACAGCTTGTTCATCAGGCCGTTCGGGAACACGTCGGGGACGGTCATCAGCTGCGGGGCGTCGAACTTCAACGGGTCCTTCTGCAGCTTCTTCGGCAGCTCGTCGAACTTCGCGAGCGAGCCGCGGGTGATCGTTGCGCGACCCAGCTTCGGCGGCGCACTGACCACGTCGAACCAGGCGCTCGAGTACGTGTAGTTGTCCTCGGTGCCGTCCTGGTGCGCGGCGACCGTCTCTTCGAGACTCTCGGTCCGGATGCCGTCGTTGATGAAGTACGCCGTCTCGGTGGGCGTCATGCTGATGGTCGCGCGCAGGATGATGCCGGTCAGGCCGTTGCCGCCGATCGTCGCCCAGAACAGCGCGCCCTTGGGGTCGTTGCGACCGCCCTTCGGCGTCAGCTTGCGCACCTGCCCGTCTGCGGTCAGCAGGTCCAGCGACACCACGTGGTTGCCGAAGCTGCCCTCACTGTGGTGGTTCTTGCCGTGGATGTCGGAGCCGATGGCGCCGCCGATGGTGACCTGGCGGGTGCCCGGCAGCACCGGGACCCACAGGCCGAACGGCAGGGCCGCCCGCATCAGCTGGTCGAGGCTCACACCGGCGTCGACGTCCACCAGCGCGGTGTCGCGGTCGATGCGGTGAATGCGGTTGAGGGCATTCATGTCGATGACCAGGCCGCCCGCGTTCTGGGCCGGGTCGCCGTAGGAGCGGCCGAGGCCCCGGGCGATGACGCCGCGGCGCAGGTGGCTGGGCTTGCCGTCGTTGCGCTCGGCGACCTGGGCGACTGCGGACGCGATCACCTCGACGTCGGGGGTGGAGAGCACCTCGGCCGTCGTCGGCGCGGTGCGTCCCCATCCGGTGAGGGTGCGGGTCTGGGTGGGGAGAGGCTGCGGCTGTACTACGTCGGCCGGCGTCTCTTCAGCTGTCGTGGACATCGGTGTAGAGGCTACCTGGCGGTAGCGACGGCAGCCCGTGTCGATGCGCACATGTGGCCACCGCTACTGCGCCCCGGGTCCCGCGCCGAGTGTGCAGATCCGCCCGCCGCCACCCGGCGTCTGTCCCGGAACCTGCACACTCGTCGGGGGCGGCGTCCGCGGGTCGCTTACCCTCGACCGGTGTCCGGTACCCCCCATGCCCCCGAGCCGCGCCTGCCGCTCCCCGTCGAGTTGCCGCTGGTGGACGAGCCCGGCGGCACCGACGTCGACCTCAAGACGCAGCTCGTCCGGTTCGTGCTCACCGGTGCGCTGTCCGCGGTCCTCGACTTCACGATCACGATCCTGCTGCAGAACGGCCTGGGGGTGCCGCGTGCGGCCGCGAAGTCGGTGGGCTTCGTCCTCGGGACGACGACGGCCTACCTGATCAATCGCCGGTGGACGTTCAACGCCCCGCCGAGCCGCGCGCGCTTCGCGGCCGTGGTGGCGTTGTACGCGGTGACGTTCGCGGTCCAGGTCGGCCTGTACTCGGTGTTCGGACAGATCTGGCCGGACACCCTGCTCTACGACGCCCTCGCCTTCGTCATCGCCCAGGGCACCGCGACGGTGATCAACTTCGTGGTCCAGCGCGCGGTCATCTTCAAGATCCACTGACCCCGCTCAGGGCGGACCGGCCCCGAGCACCAGCGACGCGGTCCGGGCCGCTCCGGTGGCGTCCACCCAGCCGATCTCGACGCGGTCGCCGGGATGCCGGGCGGTCATCTCGTAGGTGAGGTCCGACGCGGACCGGATCGGGGTGCCGGACCACGAGGTGATCAGGTCGTCGGACCTGATCCCGGCCTGCTCGGCGGGGGAGCCGAACCCCACGGCCACCACCCGCGCGCCGTCCTGCAGGGTGGGGGAGTTGGTCACCGCGATGCCCAGGAACGGGGTCGGCCCGACGTGCACGGTCCCGCCGGTCCGGCCCTCCCGGACCTGTCCGGCGACGCCCATCGCGTCGTCGATGGGAATGGCGTACGAGGTGATGCCCGTGTGGTCGGCGGCGGGCGCGTCGGGACGGTTGTCCGGGTTGCCCGCGGTGCTGACCCCGACCACCCGCCCGGCGGCGTCGACCAGCGGCCCGCCGGAGTCGCCGGGACGCACGTCGGCGTCCACCTCGATCATCCCGGTCAGTCGGTTGCGGGACCCGTCGCCGGAGCTGCGGGCGGTCACCGACTCGTTCAGCCCGGTGACGCGACCCGGCGACGCGACCGGGAGACCGGCACCTTCCGCGTTGCCGATCGCGGTCACCGGGTCGTGCAGTCGGAGCCCGGTGGAGTCGCCGAGGGTCGCGACGGGCAGCCCTTCCGCCGCCCCGAGCCGCAGCACCGCGACGTCCCGGAAGGTGTCGTAGCCGAGCACCTCCGCGTCGTAGCTGCGCCCGGTGGCCATCGCGGTCGCGCTGACGTCGACGGCGCCGTCGACGACGTGGTGGTTGGTGAGCACCAGGCCGTCCTCGGACAGCACGATGCCGGTGCCCGCGGTGCTCTTCAGCCCGGTGCTGGAGGTGACGGTGACGATGGTCGGCACCACCCGGGCCGCGAGTTCCTCCGGGCTCAGCGGGGCGGGCGCCGGCGTCGAGACCTCGGGGGTCGCGACCACGGTGGGGCGCGGGGGCTCGGTGTCCAGCCGGGTGCCGACGAGGGCGAGCGCGACCGCGGCGAGGGCGGCCAGCAGCAGTCGGAGTCCACGTCGGTGTCGCGGCCGACGTCGCGCTGTCCTGTCCGTCTCCACATCCGCCATACACACCCGGCATCCTGCGGCGGGGCCGCCCGATAGATCACGCGCAGTGGTGAATCTGAATTTACGACGTTTCGGGGCCGCGGGTCGGGTGATTGCCGGGGCCCGCCAACGCCAGGCCGGGGACCGCCGGGTCGCGGGAACCGGGCTTTGGTTCCGTCACCTCGGGTCCGATTGCGGACGCGGAACGGGCACGCCGACTATCGGTGAATTGCGGGCGGCCTCGCCCGGACACCGGTACCGTCACGTCCGCAACACCCATTCACTGAGAGTTCGCTCGCACCTTACTTGTTGAGAAGGAGCACTCCATGAACGCTGTTCGCCGGGCCGCGACGGTCAGGATTTTCGCAGGCGCCGCCACCTTCGCCGCACTGTCGACGGGTTACGCGGGCGCCGGACTCGCGAATGCCGACCCGGTGAGTGACCTGGTGAGCGCGCACACCGCCGCAGTCGCGGCCGGACCCTCCTGCGCGGAGGCCGGACTGGCCGATGTCGCGGTGCTGGTCCGGTCCGTGGCGCAGGACGTCGCCGAGGTTTTGCTGCCCTGTCGCGACGTGGCCGGCAGCCTGGGCTCGGGCAGTGCCGGATCCTCCGGGGGCGGTAGCAGTTTCGGGTCCAACAACGTCGGCCCGGACAACACCGGCTCCTACAACGCCGGCTCCAACAACACCGGCTCGCACAACGTCGGGTGGGCGAACACCGGCTCGGCCAACGTCGGCTCGGCGAACACCGGTTCCGGCAACGTCGGGTCGGCGAACACCGGTTCCGGCAACGTCGGGTCGGCCAACACCGGTTCCGGCAACGTGGGCTCGGTCAACACGGGGTCGCTGAACACCGGGTTCGCGAACACCGGGTCGGCCACCGACGGCTCGATGACCACCGGAATCGGCTCGGTCGGCGTCGGATCCACCGGTATCGGCACGATGAGCTGACGGGCTCAGCTCATGCGGTGGCGCAGCACCATGTACACGGCGCGGCGCATGAACGAGGTGCCCAGTGCCTTGGCGTTGCCGACCCGCACATCCGTCGCGGACAGCAGTCCCGGTTCGGCCGCGCGCAGCGCCTCGTGGAATGCCGCCGCCTGGGACGCCTGCTGGCGTGCGAGCCGCACGCTCCACTGGCCGGCGTTGATGCGGAACGATGCCAGCGGGCGGGGTATCGCGACGACGTCGCCGTGCAGTGCGACGCCGATGTAGGTGGCCTCGTCGATCAGGTACGGGTTGGCGTCGTCCCACCAGCCGATCTTCTCGAGCACGGCGCGCCGCATCAGCACCGAGCCCGGCTCGCCGAAGATGTTCGCCCCGGCGGTCACGGCCCGCCGGGCGGCGACCCGTCCGCTCACCGGTCCGGACAGACCGGCCAGGCCGCGGGCGGCGAGCACCGTCTTGCCCGCCGCGTCGACCAGGGTGCGCTGCGAGGCGACCAGGACCGCGTCGGGATGCTCGTCGAACGCCGCCACCTGCTCGGCCAGGCAGGTCGGGAAGATTGTGTCGTCGCCGCACACCAGTTTGAGCAGGTCGCCGTTCGCGGCCTGGCTCACGCGGTCCCAGTTGGCCTTGGCGCCGCCGCCCGCGGGGGTGTGCAGGATCGTGACGCGGGGGTCGTCGGCGTACGGGGCGAGGGCGGCGAGGGTGCCGTCGCTCGACGCGTGGTCGGCGATGATCAGCTCGAAGTCCTCGAAGGTCTGTCCGAGGATCGAGTCGATGGTTTCGGCGATGTATTCGGCGTTGTTGTACGCCGGAACAACGACGGAGACCCGAGGCGTCATGCGGAACCTGACCTTTTCTTTCTACTGAAGGAGAAATCTCGATACCCGAAGAAGCTCGCGGTCGCGGTCACCGCGGTGATCGCGATCTGCGCCGGGATCGGGGGGAATCCGAACACCGACACCGCCAGCGTCATCAGGGCCATGTTGATCGCGAAGGCGCCGAAGTTGACCACGACGAACCGCCACAGGTCCCGCAGCAGGTGCCCGCGGACGCGGAACACCAGGTAGCGGTACATCGCGAACGCGCACAGCACGTTGCACAGGTATCCCGCGACGATTGCGAAGTGGTAGCCGAGCTGGTCGCCGAGGGCGAGCTGCCAGACGATGAACCAGGCCGTGCCGAGCGCCGTGTTGAACCCGCCGACCAGCAGGAAGGCCAGCCCCTGGTTGTTCACCAGCCGCATCAGCGGTCCCGCACCGCCCGACATGCCCGCGGGCGGGGTCGCTTCGGTGTTGCCCGAACTCGGGTCGTGGGGACCGCGGTCGGTCAACTGGTGGTCCTTCATCGCTGTGGTGCTGCCCGTTTGCTCCGGTGAACCCTACCCGAGGGGTTGGGCACCGGCTCCGAACCGTGGCAGTAGCCCGGCCTCGAGTGCGGCGGCGAGCGAGGGTGCCGCCGCGTCCTTGTCGGAGAGCCGGAACTCGAGCTCGGCCCCGTCCCGGCCCACGGTGGGCCAGTCGATGCCGACCTCGGGATCGAGCGGGTCGATGCCGTGCTCGCGACCCGGCGCGTACCCGGTCGAGCACAGGTAGACGACGGTCGAGTCGTCCTCGAGCGAGAGGAAGGCGTGTCCGAGCCCCTCGCTGAGGAACACCGCGCGGCGATCGACGTCGTCGAGCAGGACGGCGTCCCACACGCCGAACGTCGGCGACCCGGCCCGCAGGTCCACCGCGACGTCGAGGACCGCGCCGCGCACGCAGGTCACGTACTTGGCCTGGCCGGGCGGCACGTCCGCGAAGTGGACGCCGCGCAGCACGCCGGCCGCGGAGACGGAGCAGTTGGCCTGCTGCAGGTCGAGGGTGCGGCCGGTGGCCTCGGTGAACGTCGGGTCCCGGAACCACTCCAGGAACACGCCGCGGTCGTCACCGAACTGCTGCGGGGTGAACTCCCATGCGCCCGGCACTTTCAGTTCGCGAAACTGCATTACTCACCAATCCTTGCCGCGGTCGAGCAGACCGAGCAGATAGTTGCCGTATCCGGACTTGACCAGCGCCTCGGCCCGCACCCGCAGCTCGTCGTCGGTGATGAAGCCCCGCCGCCAGGCCACCTCCTCGGGCGCTCCGATCTTCAGCCCCTGCCGCTCCTCGATGGTGCGGACGTAGTTCGAGGCGTCGAGCAACGAGTCGAAGGTGCCGGTGTCGAGCCAGGCGGTACCGCGGGGCAGCACCTCGACCTGCAGCCGACCGGCCTCGAGGTAGGCGCGGTTGACGTCGGTGATCTCGTACTCGCCGCGCGCCGAGGGCGACAGGTCGCGAGCGATCGACACCACGTCGTTGTCGTAGAAGTACAGCCCCGGAACCGCGTAGTTGGAGCGCGGCTGCTGGGGCTTCTCCTCCAGCGAGATCGCGCGACCCCCACGGTCGAACTCGATCACGCCGTACGCGGTCGGGTCGGCGACCCAGTACGCGAACACCGCGCCGCCCTCGATCTCCTCGAACCGGGTCAACCGGGTACCCAGACCCGGGCCGTAGAAGATGTTGTCGCCGAGCACCAGCGCGGCGGAGTCCGAACCGATGTGCTCGGCGCCCAGCACGAAGGCCTGCGCGAGCCCGTTGGGCTCGGCCTGCACCTGGTAGGTGAGGCTGACGCCGAAGCGTGACCCGTCCCCGAGCAGCCGCTGGAACTGCTCGGCGTCCTCGGGGGTGGTGATCACCAGGATGTCCCGGATGCCGGCCAGCATCAGCGTCGACAGCGGGTAGTAGATCATCGGCTTGTCGAACACCGGCACCAACTGCTTGCTGACCCCGAGCGTGATCGGATGCAGCCGGGACCCGGTTCCACCGGCCAGAATGATTCCGCGCATAGCGGGCAGTGTTCCAGTGTTCGGTTCCCGGGCAAACTCCGGCCACCGGTATCGTGCGGACCGTGAAGCTACTCGTGACCGGCGGTGCTGGATTCATCGGCGCCAACTTCGTCCAGCAGACCGTCGACGAGCGCCCCGATGTGGAGGTGACCGTCCTCGACGCGCTGACCTACGCGGGCAACGTCGAATCGCTGGCCCCGGTCCGGGACAGGATCGACTTCGTCCAGGGCGACATCGCCGACGCCGACCTGGTCGACGGACTGATCGCGGGCACGGACCTCGTCGTGCACTTCGCGGCGGAGTCGCACAACGACAACTCCCTCAACGACCCGTCGCCGTTCGTTCGGACCAACGTGATCGGTACCTTCACGCTGCTCGAGGCGATCCGCAAGCACGGCGTGCGCTACCACCACATCTCCACCGACGAGGTGTACGGCGACCTGGAACTCGACGACCCGGCCCGGTTCACCGAGTCCACCCCGTACAACCCGTCGAGCCCGTACTCCTCGACGAAGGCGTCGAGCGACCTGTTGGTGCGCGCCTGGGCCCGCTCGTTCGGTATCACCGCGACCATCTCGAACTGCTCGAACAACTACGGGCCGTACCAGCACGTGGAGAAGTTCATCCCGCGGCAGATCACCAACGTCCTCGACGGTGTCCGGCCCAAGCTCTACGGTCAGGGCCTCAATGTCCGTGACTGGATTCACGTCGAAGACCACAACCGGGCCGTGTGGACGATCATCGAGCGCGGCACGCCGGGGGAGACCTACCTGATCGGCGCGGACGGCGAGGTCGACAACCGGACCGTCGTGCGGACCATCCTGGAGCTGCTGGGCAAGGACCCGGACGACTTCGACGCGGTCACCGACCGGCCGGGCCACGACATGCGGTACGCCATCGACGCCACCCGCCTGCGCACCGAACTCGGCTGGGAACCGCGGTACCGGGACTTCCGCTCCGGCCTGGCCGCGACCGTCGACTGGTACCGCGACAACGAGCAGTGGTGGCGTCCGCAGAAGGGCGCCACGGAGCAGGCCTACGCCGCGGCGGGCGAGTCGGTGCTGGGATCCGCCGACCCGGGTAGCTGAGCGCGACGGACCGAACTGACTACCGGCCGAGCGAACGCCGGGTCGCTTCCAGGGTGGCCGCGATGCCGGCCGGCAGCGTGCGGTACGACCGGCGGTCGAGTTCCGGCCAGACCGTCGAGCGCAACCGCAGGTCCCCGGACTGGACGTTGGCGAGCGGCGACGACGCGAGCACGACGGTCGGCTTGCGCCGGAACACGGTGCGGCAGGCGCCGAGCAGGGCGCCGATGGTGGTGCTCTGGCCCGACGCGAAGATCTTCGTGACCCGCTCGCCGGGCCGGGACTGCGCGAGGTCGAGGGCGTCGGCGACCATCTCGGCCGCGTCGGTGACGAACAGGTAGTCGCGCATCGTGTCCATCGGAACGTAGATCGAGATCGGTGCCGACACCAGGTAGCCGCGACACAGGTGCGAGATGAGTCCCTGGGGTTTGGTCAGGTTCTGGCCGGGGCCGTACAGGTTCGCGAACCGCCCCACCACGACGGACGCCCCGGCGTCGGCCCCGAAGCGGTGCATCAGCCGCTCCGCCACCAGCTTCGCGCGGCCGTAGTCGCCGAGCGGCACCGGGTCGGTGTCCTCGGTGTGCGGCGCTCCGGACGAGCCGGCGTAGACCCCGCCCGCGGAGGACGCGTGCAGCACCACGCCGGGTGCCGCGCGGCCGCGGGTGATCCTGGCGATCTCGTCCAGCACGTCGGACACGACCGCATTCTCCGCGGCGAACTCGTCGGCGGTCGTACCGTTCACGCCGACACCAGCGCACCAGACCAGTCGCCACGGCCCGCCGTCGGCCGAGTCGATCACCCGCTGCGCGTCCGCGAAGAGCACCCGCCTGGCGAGGTCGCCGTCGTGCCATGGGACCCGGCTCGTCTCGACCCGTTCGCCCCGACGTTCGAGCTCGCGGATGACGGCGCCGCCCAGCAGGCCGCCGCCGCCCACGACCCAGGTCGGGGTGGCCATCTCAGTCGCCCGCAGGTTTGGATCGATGATCGTCGGGTGCCGGCTCGGCGCGGCCGAGCGGACCCGCCGCCGGATCGCCGACGATCAGGTACGGCGGCTTGCCCATCGCGGTCTTGACGTTGACACCGACGTACTCGGCGATGACTCCGAGGGAGAACAGGATGGCACCCATGCCGAACAGCAGGACCACCATCGTCGAGGCCCAGCCCCGGACCTCGCTGGCGACGTCGAAGAACATGTACGAGACCAGCACGTACAGCACCAGCGCCAGGCCGAGTGCGGCGAACAGCACGCCGATCAAGCTGACCAGTCGCAGGCCCTTGGTCCCGCTGGAGAGCACCATTCGCCAGAAGTGTGAGAGCAGGCTGCGCAGGTGGTATCCGGAGCGTCGGCCCTGCTCGGCGCGCAGTGCCACCGGACTGGTCGTCACGTCTCCCGCGATCCAGCCGAGTGCGACGTCGAGGTAGGCCTCCGACCCCGCATACGCCGCCACCGAACGGCCGACCTCGCCGAGGACCAGCCGGAAGCTCTGGAAGCTGCGGGTGTTGTCACCGGAGAGGGCGCGCGCGATGAGCCACTTCGACCCGCGGGAGGCGGCGTTGCGCAGCAGTCCGTGCGGCGCGGCGTTCGTCGGGCGTGCGTAGACGACGGTGGCCTGCTCGTCGAGTGCGGTGTCGAGGAGGCCGCCGATTGCGGCCGGGTCGTGCTGCCCGTCCTCGTCCATGGTGACGATCCACTCGCCCCCGCTCGACGCCATGCCGGCCAGGGTCGCGGGATGCTGGCCGAAGTTCCGGCTCAGCCAGATCGGCCTGACGAAGTCGTGCTCGGCCGCGAGCTGCCGGATGACCGCCGCCGAGTCGTCCGGGCCGTGGTCGAAGACGAGCAGGACCTCCTCGACGACCATCGGCCGGCCTGCCGGGGTGAATCGGGTCGTCGTCCACGGCAGGATCTCGTCGATCAGGTCGCGCAGTGTCTGGGCGCCCTGGTACACCGGCACCACGACGGACATTCGGTGCGGCGCCACCGTGGGTCGGGCGTCATCGGAGGTCACGGGCTGCGAGTTTACGCGGGCGGCACTGAGCGACTGCACACGATCCTGCGCGCGCTGCGTGTTTCCGCGCTCATTTCGGCGGATGGTCTCGCGGCCGTCCGCGTCACGCCGCGACGGCGGCGGGATCCCGAGTGGCCGGGCCCGCGCGGCGCGAACGCAGGAAGTGCACCTCGAGGACGGCGAGGCCGAGAAGGCCGAGGCCGATGCCGGCGAGACCGATCGATCTTCCGGGCGGTGTCCAGGTCAGGTTCAGCGTCCCGTCGACGGTACCGGCGGGGACGTCGACGGCGACGAAGATGCCGTCCACGGCGTAGGTCCCGACTGGTTCACCGTTCAGCGTTGCCGAGTACCCGGGCCAGTCCAACCGCGCGAAGACCACCCGGCCGCCGTCGGGTGAACTGACGTTCACCGAGCTGGTCGCATCGGTCTCGGCGACGCTCCGCGCGGTCACGCCCTCCGCGTTCGCGACACGTCCGTTTCGGTGGGATATGGGCCCGTCGATGCGCTCGAGCACGTATGCGAAGTCCGCGACATGTGGGTTCTCGGGGTACTGCGTCCACTTCCAGCCGGGCGGCGCCGGGTTGGAGTCCGCATCCGGGTACTGGGCCCTCTGCAGGATCACGCGGTCGATCAACATGAGGTCGACATAGGTCCTGCCGGTCGTCGGCTCGGTGGCGAAGGCGTCAAACACGCTGTCGTAGCAGGTCGAACCGTCGTACTCCATGCACAACCTGTCCCCGAACTCCTCGAACCCGATGGAGGTGTAGGCGTTGACATAGCTGAGGTCGAGTAACTTGGCGTAATTTCCCCAGGTCAGGGTGCTCCAGGTGGCGTCCAGCGTCAGGTTCTCGCGGGGCTCCAGGTCGCGGGTGCCCAACTGGAGGTTGTTGCCCGCCCAGTCGGGGAAGGCGGCCTTGGCCTCGGACTGTTTGGCCGGCAGCAGCCACTGCGACTCGTACGGGTTCTCGCTGACCTGGAAGTGCACCACCGGCAGGGTGGACACCATCAGCAGCCCGGCCACCGCGGCGATCCCGAAGCGGGACGCCACAAACAGGACGACGGCACCCGCCGCCAGGATCACCAGACCCCACAGCAGGTGCGTACCGAACAGCAGCGGAGTGGACGACCCCGCGCGAAGCACCATGACGGCGACCAGTACTGCGCCCACGACGCACCGTGTCCTCAACGAACGCAGCGTGCCGTGCCTGCTGAGCAGCACACAGACCACGATCAGTGCGGCGAACGCGACGAACGGCAGCACCCGGCCCGGCCAGCGCAGGGGTCCCAAGCTGCTCGGCCCGGCGGCCGCGATCAGCATGACGCCCAGGAAGATCAGCGTCCCGGACAAACTGCGGAGCGTTTTGCCGACGGCCTGCCAGTCGACGAACGCCAGCGCCGGAATCAGGAACCACGCGATGTAGGTGACCGGCCACGGTTGCACCTCGCCCTGCCACGCCTGAATCGCCGGCAGCGCCGACGGCATGCTTGCAGTGAATGTCTCCGACCACGGCGCGGTGAGGAAGTTGTCGTTGTAGACGTTGCCCTCATCGGTGCGCCAGGTGACATCGCCCGAGAGGGCGCCGGGCAGAAAGGTGATCGCCCCCGCCGCGCCCGCGCAGGCACCCACGACGAGGAGCCGCAGCGACGGCTGCCACTTGCCCTGGTACAGGTATTCGCCGATGGCGAGGCAGGCGACCAGGATGCCCGCGCACAGCGCGGGGTGGAGGTAGCCGACGCTGAGCGCGAGGTAGAGGAACACGAACGTCGGGAGCGGACCGGAGCGTCCCCGCGAGTATCGGACGGCGCTGGCCCACGCCTGCAACACCCAGGCGGTACTCGTCAGTGCCGTCACCCAGGACGCCTGATCGTAGAACAGTGAGAATCCGGTGAAGGGGACAGCGACGCCCGCCACCGCCGCCCACGCTGGTCGCGCCCCGTATTCGAGGCAGACCCGGTAGACGCCGAGGGCCATGATCGCCGCGAAGGCGAACTTGGTGGCCGTCGCGAACAGCACCATGTTGTCCACCGAGGGCGCAATCATGTTGATCGCGATCTGGACGGGATTCCACAGCCCGCCCTGTCCCTCCACCGGATAGTTGCCGGCCATCCACTGCTCGGGCGTCAGCGAAGGCATCGTGCCGGTGCGGAGGATGCGGCCTAGATAGATCCAGTTCGGGATCGCGCCGGACTCGGTATCGTCCATGTAGAAGAAGCGGTCGTTGACCGACAGCACCGTGACGTAACCTGCCGCCACCATCAGAACGGTGATCGAGCCCCACAGCCACCGTTGCCTCCGCGTCGAATCCGGCGCGGCGGGGACGGTGTTCACATGGGCTCCAAGACAACGTGGGGTGGGGCCACATGCCCCCTGGCCAAGGTGAGGCTAGTCGACCGAGCGATGGGGTGAAGACTCGCGAATCGGTCACCGGCATCGGTGGTTGGTAGCCTTGGCCGCGATTGTGCCCTGCGCACCAGAAGGTTCTGAGAGGTAGTTCGACGGTATGGATGAGGCTGAAGCAGTTGTGACGAGCACGTCGACGTCTACGACCACGACTACTGATCGACCGACCCCGGCGCCCACACGCGACCCGGGTCTGCTCACCGTGCAGCGCGCCCTGTTCGTGGGGCCGTCGAGCCTGGTCAGCGACGACATGTACGCCGATGTCACGGGGTCCGTTGTTCGCGAGCGCACCCGCGCACACCTCGGACGCAAGAGCAGTGTCGACACCAACACCTACTTCGGCCGCTTCCCGGCCAGCTACTGGCAGCGCTGGACCACCGCTACGGAGGTCCGGTTCGTCGCCGACGTGGCGGGGGCGGGCACTGTCGAACTGATCGCCACGGACTTCAACGGCCGTAAGCGGACGGTTGCCACGGAGGCGGTGGACACGAACAGCGCGTCGCAGCGCATCTCGCTGACTGCCAAGGTCGACCGATTCCTCGACGGGGGCGCACTCTTCGCGCGCATCAGCACCCAGAGCGACGAGCTGACCGTTGAGAACGCCGAGTGGAGTGTTCCGTTCGAGGGCCCCCTCCGGCCCGCGGCCGTGGTGATCTGCACCTTCAACAGGGCCGACGACTGCGCGGCAACGTTGGCCGCAATGGCCGACGATCCGGTCGCGCTCCGCGACGTCGAGGCCGTGTACGTGGTGGACCAGGGCACGGACCAGGTGCAGAGCCGTCCCGAGTTCACCCGCGTCTCCGAGCTGCTCGGTGACAAGTTGGTCTACATCACCCAGCCGAACCTGGGTGGGGCCGGCGGCTTCACCAGGGGCCTGTTCGAGGTTCAGGGGGTGGACCGGTCCGAGCCGGCCAACGTCATCTTCATGGACGACGACGTGCTGTGCGAGCCGGAGGCAGTGGTCCGGCTCAACACGTTTGCGAACCTGACGGTCGAGCCCGCGATCATCGGGGCGCAGATGCTCTACCTGCTCCACCCCGACCGGGTTCACGTGGGCGCCGAGGTGGCCGACCTGCAGAAGCTGCAGGCGGGGATCCAGGTCAAGGATGCGTTCCTCGACCGGAACGTGCTCAAGAAGCGGCAGGAAACCCGCGTCGATGCCGGCTACAACGGCTGGTGGTCGTGCCTGATCCCGTCGGAGATCGTTTCCCAGGTCGGCTACCCGCTGCCGCTCTTCTTCCAGTGGGACGACATCGAGTTCGGCTACCGTTCGCGCGCGAACGGATTCGCGACCGTGACTTTGCCGGGCGCCGCCGTGTGGCATGCGGACTTCGCATGGAAGGACTGGGACGAGTGGCATCGCTACTTCAACATCCGCAACGCGATGATCACCGCGGTCATGCACATCGATCTCGACGGCAAGAAGCTGGCGAAGCAGCTGCGGACCGATCTGTACCGCTACCTCGTCTCGATGCAGTACGGCATGGCGTTCACCCTGATCAAGGCAGTCGAGGACTTCCTGAAGGGTCCCGGTCACCTCGAGGACGGTGGCATGGAGGCGGCGGGTGCGATTCGGCGTGAGCGCGCCGAGTACGGCGAGACGGCCCGGCACAGCGGCAACGACGTCCCGGACCTGCGTCCCGCGGACATGGTCATCACCCCGGCGGGACCCTTCCCGAGTAAGAGCCTGGAGTGGGCGGTGCTCGCCAAGCGTGCGCTGTCCCAGTGGCGGGGCACGCTGCCCGCGCATCCCGTCGCGATTTCCGCGGCCGACGCCCACTGGTGGCACGTGTCACTGTTCTCGCATGCGGTCGTCACCGACAGCTCGCAGGAGGGTGTTCGAGTCCGCAAGCGGGACAAGAAGCGTGCGCTCGCACTGCTGGTGCGCGGCCGCGCCGCGCTGAAGGCCCTGCGAGAGCGGACCCCGGAGGTTCAGCGCCAGTACCGGGCCGCGATGCCGCAGCTCACCAGCAGGGAGAACTGGGCGCGCCTGTACGGCGAGTGATGCGGCCGCGGCTCACCGCCCGGTGAGCCGCACCGCCACCTGCTCGTCGTGGGCGGTGTAGCCGAGGTACTCGTAGCCGACGCCGGTGCGTGCGACGAACTCCGTCCACGCCCGGTACTCGTGCGACCGCCAGCCCGGGTAGTTGAAGAACTCGTCGAAGACGAGCACCGTTCCGTCGCGGAACCGCTCCCCGAGCAGCTCGAGGACGGTCGCCGTCGACGAGTACAGGTCCGCGTCCAGGTGCGCGAAGGCCACCGGACCCGGGTGCGCGTCGAGGAACGCCGGCAGGGTGTCCGCGAACAGTCCGGGCACCAGTTGCGCCCCCGGCACGCGGGGCAGGGACTCCTGGGCGAACTCGCCGGCCGGAAACCCGGTCCGCCAGGTCTCGGGCAGCCCGCTGAACACGTCGAACCCGGCGACCGGCGTCACACCCGGCCGGGCGCCGAGTTCCTCGACCACGATCCGCAGCGTGGTGCCGCCCGCCACCCCGAACTCGAGCGCCATCCCCGGCCCGGATACCTGCGACAGCGCGAACCTCAGGGTCTCGTGGGGGGCGGCGAACGGAGGCGCCTGCGGCATCTTCTCGACGACGAACGCGGCGCTCTCGGCGGCGGCCCGCAGGTCCTGGGCGTAGCCGAGGTCGCGGCGGGCACGCCGCTCGTGGCCGGCGAGCTGGTCACGTACGGCGGCGACCTGGTCGCGCACGGCGGCGACCTGGTCGCGCACGGCGGCGAGTTCGCCGAGCACCCGGCTCAGTTCGCCGTTGGTGGCGGTCAGCTCGGCCAGCACCTGGTCGTGCTGGTTCTCCAGTTTGATCCGGTGATGCCGCTCGGACTCGTGGACCACTTCCGCGACCGCGCGTTGCAGTTTCAGCCGGGCATTGCGGCGCATGCGATGCAGCATGCGTCCCATGCTGCCAGCCTGCGGCGGTGTCGGCAGGTGGACGACGGGAACCGATCCGGGCGCCGCCCGGGGCGGATCCAGTGCTTCAGTGCGTAACCTGTTGCGGCCCAGAGGATTACGGTCGGGTAAACCGCTCCTGGCGGCCGAGCTTGCGCAGTCGCATCCACTCCCGGAAGCCGGCCGGGTCACGCTGGGAGACCAGGAAGTACCAGCCGAACCGGGCGTACTCCTGCGGCAACAGCTTTCGCATGCCGGGTTGGGCCATCAGGTAGCCGCGGTTGCGGTACGTGAAGAAGCGCTTGGTCTCGTTGTCGGGGTACTGCGTGTGCATCCGGCCGCCCAGGATCGGCTTGAACTCGTCGGCGCCGTTGGGGTGCACGTACGCGGTCTGCAGGCAGGTGCCGAACGGCAGCCCCGAGCGGACCAGCCTGCGGTGCAGCTCCACCTCGTCGCCGCGGACGAACAGTCGCAGGTCCGGCACGCCGACCGCGTCGATGGCGGCGGCGGAGAACAGCGCGCCGTTGAACAGTGACGCGATGCCCGGCAGCAGGTCCTCCTCGCCCAGTTCGGAGCGCAGCCGTCGCCATTCGAGGCCGCGGCGCAGCGGGAAGGCCAACCGGTCAGGCTCGTCGATGTCGCACACCACGGGCGAGACCTCGGCCAGCCCGTGCCGGGTGGCGCAGTCCAGCAGGGTCGCGAGCACGTCGGGGCCGTCGGGACGGCCGTCGTCGTCGGCGAGCCACACCCAGTCCGCGCCGAGGGAGAGCGCGTACAGCATGCCGAGCGCGAAGCCGCCCGCGCCGCCGAGGTTGTGCTGGGAGCCGAGGTAGGTGCACGGGATGCCGGCGCCCTCGACGAGCTCGCGGACGTCGGCCTCGTCGGCGTTGTCCACCACCACCAGGTGGTCCAGCGGACGGGTCTGTCCGGCGAGCACCTTCAGGGACTCGGCGAGCAGTTCACGACGCTTGTGGGTGACGACCACCCCGACGATGCGCGGTTCGGCGGCGCTCACGCGCCCTCACCGCGGGCGACGCCGGCCTTCTCGGCCGCGATCTCGGCGATGGTGCGGGCCACGTGCGAGGCGGCCTCGGGGCCCTCGTAGGCGCGCACCACGTCCTCGATCTCGCCGTGCATGCGCACTTGGCCGTGGTCGATCCACATCGCGCTGTCGCACAGCTGCGCGAGGAACTCGTTGGAGTGGCTGGCGAAGACCAGGATGCCGGAGCGCTCCACCAGCTTCTGCAACCGGATGCGGGCCTTCTTCATGAACTCCGCGTCGACGGCACCGATGCCCTCGTCGAGCAGCAGGATCTCCGGGTCGATGCTGGTGACGACGCCCATTGCGACGCGCACCCGCATGCCGGTGGAATAGGTGCGCAGCGGCATCGACAGGTACTCGCCGAGCTCGGTGAACTCCGCGATCTCGTCCATCTTCGCGAGCATCTGCTTGCGGGTCTGGCCGAGGAACAGGCCGCGGATGATGATGTTCTCGTACCCGGAGATCTCCGGGTCCATGCCGACGCCGAGGTCGAAGACGGGGGCGACGCGGCCCCGGATCCGGGCGCTGCCCCGGGTCGGCTCGTAGATGCCCGAGAGCAGTCGCAGCAGCGTGGACTTGCCCGCGCCGTTGTGACCGACCAGCCCGACGCGGTCACCCTCCTTGAGCGAGAGGGTGATGTCCTTGAGCGCCTCGACGACCACCACGTCGGAGTCGTTGCGGCCGATGGAGCCGCCGGCCTTGCCGAGGAACGCCTTCTTCAGCGACCGGGACTTGGCGTCGAAAATGGGGAAGTCGACGCAGGCCCCGTGCGTCTCGATGCTCACATGCTGCGTCATTTCCCCGTCGCTTCGCTCGCCAGTGTCGTCATTTCCCTGCCGCTTCGCTCGCCAGTGTCGTCATTTCCCCGCCGCTTCGCTCGCAAGTGTTGTCATGGTCAGACCCCTAAACCCAGTAGGGCACGCGGGCCCGGTACTTGCGCAACGCGAACAGCGCGAAGGCCCAGCCGGCGACGGTGATGGCCAGCACGATGTACCAGTGGTACGCCTCCTGCGGCTTGCCGAGCATGGGGGCACGGATGATCTCGAGATAGTGGTACAGCGGGTTCAGCTCGGCCAGCTTGACGCGCTCGGCGGCCTCGCCGCCCTGGTTCTTCAGGGACTCGGTGGTCCACATGATCGGCGTCAGCACGAACAGCAGCAGCGTCAGGCTGCTGAGGATCGGCAGGATGTCGCGGTAGCGGGTGGCGAAGATGCCGAACACGATCGAGACCCACAGGGCGTTGAGCACGATCAGCCCGAGCGCCGGGATCGCCGCCAGGTCCGGCCAGGTCAGGTTCCGCCACACCCCGAACGCGACCAGCATGATCACGTAGATCAGCAGGTTGTGCGCGAAGAAGAGCAGTTGCCGCCACACCAGCCGGTACACGTGCACGCTCAGCGCCGACGGCAACTGCTTGATCAGGCCCTCGTTGGCGACGAAGACGTCCGAGCCCTCCAGGATCGACGCGCTGATCAGGCCCCACACGATCAGGCCGACCGTCACGTACGGCAGGAACTCGTCGAGCGGGATGTCGAGCAGCGCCGAGTACAGCAGGCCCATCGCGGCCGCCTGGACGCCGGTCGCGATGGTGATCCAGAACGGGCCGATCACCGACCGGCGGTACCGCTGCTTGATGTCCTGCCAGCCCAGGTGCAGCCAGAGTTCGCGCTGCGCGAAGCCGTCACGCATGTCCTTGAACGCGCGACGGAACGTCTGCGAGTCCGAGGCCGGCGATGATTCGCTCGCGATGTCTACGGTCGGCTGATGCACAAGCGACCACAGTACTAGCGTCCGCCGACCGCCCTGGTCACCGAACCCGTCGGTCCGCCCGCGATGCCCGGTTTCGTACCCTGCGGGGTATGTCCACCTTCCCGCGCCTGCGCCGTCTCATCTCGGACCCCGCAAGCCTGCTCCCGGACGCCGGTCAGGACGGGGCGGCGTCCGCCGGTCGGCCCCCGCCGGACCGCGAGCTGATCTACCTGATCGCCCCGAGCGGCGCCCCCAACTACGGGGACGAGTTCATCGCGCGGGCCTGGCTCGCGCACCTCGCGCGGGTCCGCCCGGACGCCGATGTCGTGCTGGACTGTCACACGCCGGGCCAGGCCGCGGCGCTGCTGCGGGGGCTGCACCCCCGGCTGACCGTCGTGGACACCGTGTGGCGGATGTGCGCGCACACCGCGCACCTGCCGGCGTGGGAGGCGGCCGCGTTTGTGCGCCGGGCGGTGGGCAACCCCGGGATGGTGTGCCCGGTCGCGGTGGGCATCGAACTGCTGCAGACCGCGACCACGGTGCACCTGCTCGGCGGCGGCTACGTCAACGCGGTGTGGCCGCAGCACCTGTCGCTGCTGGCGATCGCGGCGGAGGTGGCCGCGCGCACCGGCGGCGTGGCGTACGCGTCCGGGCTGGGTCTGACGCCCGTCGGCAACACAGCCCGGGCGGCCCTGCTGCGTTCCCTGGCCGCCGAGTTCACGGTGTTCGATGTCCGGGACACCCCGTCGCTCGCGCTGCTCGACGCGTCGCGCCCGGGTGTGGGGGCCAGCGGCGACGACGCCTGGCTGCACCTGACGGAGCTGCCGTCGGCGGTGTACGACACCGGTCCGGCCGCCGAGCGCGAGTTCGTGCTGTGCATCCAGTCGGACCTGATGGACGGCGTCGCGGGGCGCGAGGAGGGCGCGGACGGCGCCGACGAGCTGGCGGCGCGGGCCGCCGCACTGCTGACCGAGTGGAGTGTGCGCGGCGAGCAGGCGACGGTGATCGAGGGCATCCCGGGCGTCGACCGTGCGGTGTTCGACCGGATCGAGCACCTCCTGCCCGGCGCCCACTTCGTGCCGTTCACCCAGATGTGGCGCGACGGCCTGCCGGCGCGCAGCGGGCAGGCGTGGATCTCCACGCGGTTCCACCCGCACCTGCTCGCGGCCGCCGCCGGCGCCTCCGGGGTCGTCCTGTCCGCCGGGTCCGACTACTACGACGTCAAGCACGGTTCGCTCGCCGACCTCGGCTCCCGGTGGGGCGTGTACGACGGTTCTGCGGCGGTGCCGGCACGGCCGTCGGCGGGAGGGTACGACGAGGAAGTGGTCGAGCGGCAGACCGTGGCGAAGGCCGCGCTGGCCCGGATGCTGTACCCCTGAGGTCTTACAGGTACTGGCCGGTGCCGGCGCTGGACTGACCGTGCCCGTGGGTGGGCCCGCCCAGCCCGGGCGGCAGGGCGCCCTGGCCCCGCATCTGCTCGAGCTGCGCCCGCGCCGCCATCTGCTGGGCGAACAGCGCGGTCTGGATGCCGTGGAACAGTCCCTCGAGCCAGCCGACCAGCTGCGCCTGCGCGATCCGCAGCTCGGCGTCGGTGGGCACGGAGTCGTCGCTGAACGGCAGGGTCAGCCGTTCGAGCTCCTCTCGCAGTTCCGGTGCCAGCCCCTGTTCGAGTTCCCGGATCGAGGACCTGTGGATCTCCCGGAGCCGAGCGCGGCTGGCGTCGTCGAGCGGGGCCGCCCGGACCTCCTCGAGCAGCTGCTTGATCATGGTCCCGATGCGCATCACCTTCGCCGGCTGCTCGACCATGTCCGCCAGGGTCTCCTCCGACTCGCCGTTGGCCGCGGCCGGTTTGCCGTTGGCGGCGGGGTCCTTCGCCGCGGCGTCCTGGGCGGCGTCGGCGGTGGGCGCGCCGGCGGGTTGACCGTCGGGTCCGATCACGACGACGTGTTCATTCTCCGGGGAAGTCATGGGCTCCATCTTGTCGGGTTTGCCCGCGTTCCGCTAAGCCCGTGCCCGGGGCCGGGACTGGAAACGGCGTCGTGCCAGCGCGGAAGTTGTTGTGAGTTCTCGCATAGCACCGGTCCCACTGGCACCAGGACGCCGCCCAAGTTCTAGGCTGTCGGGCATGGCTTACGACGTCGCCCGGGTACGGGGCCTCATCCCGTCGCTCGGTGACGGTTGGATCCATCTCGATCCCCAGGCGGGAATGCAACATCCGGACCTGGTCGCGACGGCGGTGTCCACCGCCTTCCGCAGTGCCGGGTCCTCGCACACCGGCAGTCACGTCTCCGCGCGGCGCAGCGCCGCCATCCTGGAGTCCGCGCGGGAGGCGGTCGCCGACCTGGTCGGCGGCGATCCCGCCGGCGTCGTCCTCGGCCCCGAGCGGTCCACGTTGTTGGCCTGGCTGGCGGAGGCGCTGAGCTCGCGACTGGGCCTGGGCACCGGGGTGGTGCTCTCCCGCCTCGACGAGGAGGCGAACGTCGCCCCGTGGCTGCGGGTGGCGAACCGGTACGGCGCGCAGGTGCGCTGGGCCGAGGTCGAGATCGACACCTGCGAGCTGCCCAGCTGGCAGTTCGCGGAACTGATCGGGCCGACCACCCGGCTCGTCGCATTGACGGCGGCCTCGCCGATCGTCGGGTCGGCACCGGACGTGCGGGTCGCCGCGGACCGGGCCCACGAGATGGGCGGGCTGCTGGTGGTCGACGCCATCGCCGCCGCGCCGTACGCGCACGTCGACATCCACGAACTCGGGGCGGACGTCCTCGCGGTGAACGCGCCGAGCTGGGGCGGTCCGCAGGTCGGCGCCCTGGTCTTCCGGGACCCGAGCCTGATCGACCGGATCCCCGCGGTGTCGTTGAACCCGAAGGCCCGCGGCCCCGAGCGGCTCGAGATCGGCGGGCACCAGTACGCGATGCTGGCCGGGTTGACCGCCTCGATCGACTACCTCGCCGGGCTCGACGAGACCGCGAGCGGGTCGCGCCGGGAGCGCCTCGAGACGTCGATCAGCTCGCTGCAGGACTACCACGACCGGATCTTCGAGCACCTGATGGCGTCGCTGCGCCGGCTGCCGCAGGTGACGCTGATCGGCACCTCGAACAGTCGGGTCCCGACGCTGAGCTTCACGGTCGCGGGTGTCCCGGCGGAGAAGGTCTCCGAGCACTTCACGGCCAACCGGATCGGCACCGTGGTCGGCGGACGCGGCAGCCGGCTGCTGGACTCCCTCGGGGTGAACGAGGAGGGCGGGGCCGTCACCGTCGGCCTGGCGCCGTACACCACCCGGTACGAGATCGACCAGCTGGCGCGCGCCGTCTCCGCCCTCGGCTGAGGCCAGTCACCGCACCGCCAGCACCACCTTGCCGACCGTGACGGGGGAGTCGAGCAGCAGCTGCCCGGCCGCGGCGTCGGTGATCGGCAGCTCCGTGTGCACCACCGGCCGCACCCGGCCGTCCGCGATCATCGGCCACAGCTGCTCGGTGACCGCCGAGACGATCTCCGCCTTGCCGGACGGGCCGGTCGCCGGCCGGCCCCGCAGGCCGGTCGCGAACACCCGGCCGCGCTTGGCCACCAGCGTGCCCAGGTCCAGTTCGCCGACCCGCCCGCCCTGCATGCCGATCACGCACAGCTGCCCGTCCATCGCGAGGGCGTCGATGTTGCGGCCCAGGTAGGCGGCGCCCATGTTGTCGAGGATCAGGTCCGCGCCGCGGCCGGTGGCGGCCACCGCCGTGACGAAGTCCTCCTCCTTGTAGTTGACGGTGACGGCGGCGCCGAGCTCGCGGCAGGCGGCGAGCTTGCCCGCCGAGCCGGCGGTGGTGACGACGGTGGCGCCGAGCGCGACGGCCACCTGGATCGCGTGGGTGCCGATGCCGCCCCCGCCGCCGTGGATCAGCACCAACTGGCCGGCGCGCATGCCCCCGATCATCACGAGGTTCGACCACACCGTGCACGCCACCTCCGGCAGCGCGGCGGCGGCGTGGAGGTCCACGCCGTCGGGCACGGGGAGCAGCTGGGTGGCCGGGGCGGTCACCAGCTCCGCGTAGCCGCCACCCGCGAGCAGCGCGCAGACCCGGTCGCCCACGGACCAGCCTTCCGCGCCCTCGCCGAGCGCGGCGACGGTGCCGGAGCACTCCAGTCCGAGGATGTCGCTGGCGCCGGGCGGCGGCGGGTAGTAGCCGCGACGCTGCACGATGTCGGCGCGGTTGACGGCGGTCGCCGCGACCTCGATGAGCACCTCGCCCGGACCGGGACTGGGGTCGGGAACCTCCGTCCAGGCAAGCACTTCGGGTCCGCCGGGGGTGGAGTAGGTGATTGCACGCATGTGTCGACGCTAGCCGAGTGGGCGCCCCGCGACACGGTGGGCGCAACAGCCCCGCAGGAGCCGGGTCAGCGGCTACCGTCACGCCGGTGACGAACTTCGGCAACCTGCAGAACGAGATCTACTTCGCCGGTCTGAGCGGCGCGGTGCCGCCGCTCCCGATGACGGCGGCCGGACTCGAGGACCTCGCCCGCACCACCCTGTCGCCGGAGGCGTTCGGGTACATCGCGGGCAGCGCGTCGACGGAGCGGACCGCGGCGGCGAACGTGGCGGCGTTCGGCCGTCACGCCCTGGTGCCGCGGATGCTGCGCGGGACCGCCGCGGCGGATGCGCGGGACCTGAGCGTGGAGGTGCTCGGCACCCGGCTGGCCGCACCGGTGCTGACTGCGCCGGTCGGGGTGCTCGAGCTGGTGCACCCGGAAGCGGAGCTGGCGGTCGGCGAGGTCGCGGCCGAACTCGGCATCGGCTCGGTGCTGTCCACGGCGGCGTCCACCCCGATCGAGCGGGTCGGCGCGGTGTCGGGGGAGAACTGGTGGTTCCAGCTGTACTGGCCGTCGGACGACGAGGTGGCCGAGTCGCTGGTTTGCCGGGCCACCGCGGCCGGCGCCAAGGCGATCGTGCTGACCGCGGACACCCCCGGAATGGGCTGGCGTCCACGCGATCTCGAGCTCGGACACCTGCCGTTCCTGCAGGGCAAGGGAATTGCGAACTACCTGTCGGACCCGGTGTTCCGCTCGCGGCTGGCCGTCGCGCCGGAGGAGAGCGTCGAGGCCATGCAGATGGCGGTGCTCACCTGGGTGTCGATGTTCGGCAACCACTCGATCCGGACGAGTGACGTGGCGCGCCTGCGGGAGTGGACCGACCTGCCGATCGCGGTCAAGGGGATCGTGCACCCGGACGACGCCCGGGCCGTGGTCGACGCCGGCGCCTCGGGCGTGGTGGTGAGCAACCACGGCGGCCGGCAGGTCGACGGGGCGATCGCCGCCCTGGACGCGCTCGGCCCGGTCGCGGCTGCGGTGGGGGAGCGGGCGGACGTGCTGCTGGACTCCGGGATCCGTTGCGGCGCCGACATTGTCACCGCACTCGCGCTCGGCGCCGACGCGGTGCTCTACGGTCGGCCCTGGGTCTACGGGCTCGGCCTGGCGGGCAAGGACGGTGTGCGCCATGCTCTTCGGGTGTTGCTGGCGGACCTCGACGTGACCCTCGGGCTGGCCGGGTTCGCGTCCGTTGCCGAGCTGGACGCCTCGGTGCTCGGTGGCTGACGCCCCGTTGCCTGTTGCCGCGGTGCGGTCGGGCGACGTCGAGGGTGATATTCGCGGGTGACTAGCGGGTTGACCTGGCCTACCGCGGCGCCGCCCGCCGGGGCGGGGTGTTACCTCGGCCACTGTGCCCCCTCGGTTCCCGTGCGGTCGTTTAAGTTGTCCGCATTCGGCGCCGGTGTCGGGCGGGCGCCCCGAAGGGGAACGGGTGCCTCGGTGCGTCGGTCTGGAAGTTCGCGGTCTGTTCGCTCTGTGGTGGCGGGCGTGGCGACGGCGGGTGCGGTCCTGTCCGCCGCAGCCCCCGCGGTGGCCGAGCCGTCACCCGCCGCGCCGGCACCTGTCGCGCACGACGAGATCGAGGCGAAGTACCGGTCCTGGGGCGGCGCCGACTCGCCGCTCGGCCACCCCGTCGGGGCGGCGTACCCGGTGGGGACGGGCGCCGGCCGCGACTACACCGGCGGCGCCATCTACTACTCGCCGGGGACCGGCGCTCACGTCATGTACGGCCTGATCCTGGAGCGGTACCGCGAACTCGGCGGTCCGGCCGGTGCGCTCGGCTTCCCGACGACCGACGAGGAGGAGGCACTGGGCGGGTCGGACCGCTTCAGCGACTTCAGCGCCGCGGACGGGGCCACGGTCTACTGGGCCCCGGCGGCGGGCGCCTGGCTGATCCGCGGCCCGATCCTCGACGCGTGGAACCACCTCGGCGGCGCCGAGGGGCCGATGGGTCACCCCGTCGCCGCCGAGGTCGAGGCCGACGGCGGCCGCGTCGCCCGGTTCAGCGGCGCGGACGGCACCGCGCAGCTGAGCTGGCGTGCGGGCGGTGGATACGGGGTGGTTCCCACGGAGCTCAGCGGCCGGCTCCGCGGCCTCGCCGTCACGGCCGGCGTGGTGACAAGAGCGCCCGCCAGGTAGCGGTCGGCGGGCGCCGCAGTGGAAACCGTGTGGTCGGTAGTTGAGCGGCGCCCGCACTAGAATGGGCCCGTGCTGACAGAAACACCCGACGAAACCGGCTCCACACCGCGGTGGCTTGACGGCGCGGAGATGCGCGCCTGGCGTGGGTTCATCGAGGGCAGTCAGCGGCTGATGGAGGTGCTCAACCGGGAGCTGCAGGCAGGCCACGGACTCTCGCTGGCGGACTACCGGATCCTGGTGATGCTCTCCGAGTCGCCGGACGGCTCGGTGCGGATGAGCGAACTGGCCGACGGGGTGCTCTCCTCGCGGAGCAGGCTGACCCACCAGGTGCGGCGCATGGAGTCCGAGGGACTGGTCGTCCGCAGCACCTGCGTCGACGACGGCCGCGGCGTGCTGGCCGTCATCACCGACCAGGGTCGGGAGAAGCTCGCGGAGGCCGCGCCCACCCACGTGCGGGGCGTGCGCAACTACCTGATCGACCTGCTCGAGCCCGCGGAGCTGACCGGGGTGGCCGAGGTGTTCGGCAAGGTCGACGCCGCACTCGGCAAGCGCGACGACGCCTGACCCGCGGGGCGCGCGGACGCCGCCGGACGCGGCGGCTAAGATTCGCCACGGAAGCGTGGCAGAGCGGCCGAATGCACTCGCCTTGAAAGCGAGCGTGGCGTTAAACCCACCGGGGGTTCAAATCCCTCCGCTTCCGCCAAGGTCAGGGGCGGTTTTCAAAAACCGCCCCTGACGTCGGAAGACCCGACAACGTCCCGATGTGACACAGATATGACACGCGATCACTAGTATCGCCAGCGTGGCGTTGAGAAATGGCGTTGAGAAAGTCGTGTTGCCGAGCGGCGACATCCGGTACCAGGTCCGGGTGCGGGCGGCCGGACCGGACGGCGCGAGCCGTCAGCTGCGCAGGCGGTTCGAGACCTCGAAGGCAGCGGGGGAGTTCCTCGACGCGTTGCAGGACAAGCTCCAGCAGGAGGCCGCTCAGGCCGCGGCCGACGAGGCCGGGGTCGTCACGGTGGCTGAGGCGGTCGAGCGCTGGCTCGCGGCGCAACGGATCAATCCGACCACGCTCGCGGCCTACACGGCGGCGCTGGCACCACTGGTCGACCGGTTCGATAGTCGCGATGTGCGGACGATCAGCGACGACGAGGTGGAGCAGCTCGTGCAGGATCTGGTCGCTGGTACCGGGCCGGGCGGGCGGAAGTGGAAACGGACCTCGATCAATCCGATGCTCGCGCGCACCAAGGCCGTCTGGAAGGACCTGGAGCGGCGGAAGATTCTGAGCGAAAACCCGATCCAGTACCTCAAGCCTTTGCGCAAGAAAGACGACGCCGACGCCTACGAGGGCGCGCTGGACTTGTCCGACCGACTCAGCGAGGGTGAGGTCGCACGGCTGGTGACGATGCATTCCGCGGTGGACTTGCCGCTGCTCGGCGGGCCGCGGTCAGCTCGGTACATGGCTGTGGTCCATGCGCCCATGGTGCACCTGGCGCTGATCGGGCTGCGGCGCGGTGAGCTGGCCGGGCTGCGTTGGAGCGCAATTGATTTGGATGCCGGACGCATCACGGTGGCCGTGCGGACTCGGGTTCGCGTGACAGGCCGCACCATCGATCAGAAGAATGGCAAGACCACCCGCGCGCGGCGATCACTGAAACTGCCGGCCTCGGTGCTGACCGTTTTGCGGGGCACCCAGGAACGACAGCAGATCGCCAGGAAGCGAGCCGGCGAAGCGTGGGTCGGTGCCCGAGACCTCCACGTGCTCGCGCACTGGGACGGCCGCGCAGTGGCGCCGCGGACTCTGGACGACTGGTGGAAGGAGGCGCTGCGGTATGCGCAGGTGCCCCACCGCAGACTCCACGCCGCTCGGCACACCGCGGCGTCGCGACTGATCGCCGCGGGGGCGACTCCGTCTGCGGTTGCGGCGTGGCTTGGCCACGCAGACGGCGGGACGCTCGTGCTGCGGACCTACGCCCACACCGACGTGTCGGAAGTCGATGCATTGGCGGCCCTGTTGGGGTAGTCGGGGATCTGGTCCGTGGCGGGGATCTGCTGTGGCCAACAGCCTGTGTCCCGGGTCACACTTTAGTGCCGCCGCGAAAACTCCGCCGCCGAAATCGCGTTATTTGGGTTAGTTATTCGGCCGTGGGATCTGCCTGCGGAATTGGGCTGTTTCGAGTTAGTCGGGCGATTATTCGCCGCGAGCTTTTGAGGTTAGTAGCCGTCCTGACCTGCAGAGATTGCCCTTGTTTCCGGGTGTCGACCTGTGGCAGGTTGTCGGCCATGGGAATGCCAAGTAAAGGCCCGCGCACGGTCGTCACCTCGCGCGTCCCGACCGACGTGTACGAGATCCTCGAAGATTGGCGTATCGCCGCCGGCGTCGGCTCTGTGAGCCAGTACATCGCCGATGTGCTGGCGATGTACGCCGGCCGCGCCGATCTGGTTCGCGAGCTGGCTTTACGAAAGCCGACTTACTGACCGCTACATCCGTTGTGGTGCCGCTGATCAGCTGAGAATTGGAAAACCCCCGGCGAGATAGGCCGAGGGTTCATCAAACTTGCATGAGATTCGAGTTACAGCTCGATTCTCTGCGGTGCTGCTCATCCCCGAAGGGACTGTCTTGCCAGACAGGTCTCAGGGTACATGCTGCCCTGACCCAGATTCAAGATTTGATGGTTGTCTCGATGAGTCGACTCCCGAGACCGTGTGGCGAACCCTCACCCCACTGATGGCCGCGCGGCGCTCCATGCGCCTGTCCGCGCCCGGTGACGGCGGCAAATTCGCCACCGTTAGTTCTCTGAAGCCCGACTTGCCCGGTGCACCGGCCGCGGTCCCCCTTTACAACAAGCACGGTCGCACTGCCCTTCTCGCATTCGACTTGGACGCGAAGCGCCATGGCGCCGACCAGGTCGACACCGACTTCGAGCGTCTCCTGATCTGGTTGCGTGAGTGCGGCGGCCGTATGGTCACCGACAGGTCCACCAGCGGTGGCCGGCACATCCTTGTTCCGCTCGCCAAGGGCACATCGCTCCGAGTCGACGAGGTCAGCACCCTGCTGGCACTGCTCGAGGCCCGCCTACCCACCTTCGACAAGATGCCGATGCTCAACGCCACGCACGGCTGCATCAGCGTCCCCGGGTCGCTGTGCCGCGAAGGTGGGCACCGGCAGCTCGACGGCACCCTTGCAGACGCGGCTGATGCGTTTGCGGATCGATCCGAGCACGGTGTCGTCGCCCGCATGGTCGCCCTGCTCGGTGGTGGGGGTGCCCGGCAGTCGCGGCCCCGCACGGCCGTTGCTGCCGTCCAAGTCTCACTGGCCTGCGAGGAGCGACTCATCGGCGCCGGCGACACACGTCGCTTGCACCCGAGCTACTGCCTGACCTCACCTGTCTCGATCGCAGTCGACACGTTCGCTCGTACCGGCCGGATCACGAACCCTTCCCGTTGGCCGTCGCCATCGGAAGCACGGCAGTCCGTGATCAGCAGTGCGGTGCTGCGGGGTGCCAATGCAGCCGACATCGAGGCTCGCCTCGAATCTGACTACGCAGGCCTACGCAAGACCTACAACCGATACGGCTCACCCGAGAACATCGCCAAGGCTTTGCGGCGAGACGTCGCCACGGCTTTGCCCTGGGCTGCAAGCGTCGCAGGCCAATTCCGCGTACTCGCGCACAAGAATGCGTACACAGGGGGGTACGGGGGGGATGGTTCTTTCCGCGGCGATCCGATCCGCCGCCGCTGGCTCGCCACAGCACACACGTGGATCGATCAGGAGTTCCGGGGATCCCGTCAGCGTCCCGTCCTGCACGCAGTCGTCCAGGCCCTCGCCTACACCTCCGCTCTCGCTGGAGAGCTGGTCGAAGGTGTGCCGGTGGTGGCCATCGGCGGGCGCAGCCTCTCACTCGCTGCGGGACTGATGTCCGAGGCAACGGTGTGGGCGGCGTTGCGTGTTCTCCGGGATACACCGGGGTCACCAGTGCTGCGTGTCGCCCAGGGTGCGGGGCAGCTCCCCGACCGGTACGCCCTGACAACGCCCGCAATGGATGGTGATCCCACCGAGGTCGCGATCACACGAGCTCACGTCGAGCCTGTTCACCACGCATGGAGTGTGCTCGGGCTGCGCGCACGACGGCTCTACGACCTGATCAACAGCGGCCAAGTGACCACCGTGAAGGACGCACTCGCTGCAGCGCAGTTGGGTACCTCGGCCGGCTACGAGGCCTTGACCGATCTGCGGGTGGCCGGGCTGATCACCATGGACAAGGGCGCCCTGGCGCTCGGGGAGCAGACCCTGGACCAGGTCGCCGACGACGCGGGGCTCGCCATCGTCGCAGCCGAGCGTGTCGTCCGGCACCGCGCCGAGCGTGTGGTGTGGCATGCGTGGCTCGAGAACAGGTTCAGACCGCCGCCGCCCGATCGCAACGACGCAGGTCAGCGAGATTCTTCTCTGGCGGCCGCGATTGCGAACGCACCGGTGCTCGACGCACTCGACAGCGAGCTGATGTGGGCTGCGACTATGGCCGCGGGCCCACCGCAGGTAGATCCGTACCTCGACGCACTCGACAGCCTCAGCGACCAGTTCGGGGCTGTGATCGTCCCTGCGCCGAGCAATCGTCAGCGACCCTACTAATCGTCGGACAGGGGCCTGCCTGGGGAGGTGGTGAGAACACTCGGTAATCCTGTGAATGCAAGTATTGCTCGCTGTGACTGCCATGCTTTTAATGCATGTGTCGCTGGCGTTGCCTGTATTGCTTGCAATGCTTTAGTGCAGGTCAGTGACCGTTCCGTTTCGGTGTGCGTGGGGGAGCGGCAAGTAATGCTTGCAAACCTGGCAATTCAACTGCGGGTGAACTGGGACCACCGCGGTGAAACCCGCCGTCACGAGACGGCCCAGATCCTGGCTGTCGAAGGCTCAGCCGCCGCCGAGTGCAAGGCCAGCTGATGCCGTTGTTTCACCGACCGCCGAACCTGCCCGGCTGGTTGACACAGTTGACGCAACCGAGAATGCTGAGGTTGACACGGTTGACACCCTAGGAGATCTCACATGGACACCTTGGCCGAGCAGGAACGTAAGTTGATGGACCTGCTCACCCGCCGCGTCCACAAGACATTCGCCGCCGCGCGCGCCGCCGGCGTCCCCGCCGAGGTCTTCGGCGACGTCGAATCGATCGCCGACTCGATGACCGCGGCGCTGCCCACCAGTCATGTCTACGACCGGCTCGTCAGTCCGTTCTACGACACCGGCGGTCTGACCCGGTGGTGGGGCGTGAGCCGCCAAGCGGTCAACAAGGCCGTCGCCGCTGGCACCGTGATCGCCTGCCGGCTCGGCGACGGCCAGTGGGTCTACCCAACTTGGCAGTTCACGGCCGAGGGGACGGTGCACCCGCACCTGATCGCCCTGTGGAAGACCCTCCGCACCGCCGCCGACCCGTGGACCTGCGCGGTATGGCTGCGCACCCCGCAGCACGATCTCGGCGACCGCAGCGCAGCCGACTGGATCGCCGACGGCCACCCCCACGATACGGCCCTGGCGCTGGCTCACGCCGACGTCGAGCGGTGGGCCGCGTGACCCGGGACATCGTTGCTCTTCGTCCGCCGGCCCGGCCGCTCGCCGGGTTCCCCAGCTGCGAGCTCACTACGGGGGAGTCGCTCATCCGCGGTCACCAGGCCGCGAACGGCCCGTGGTGGTTCGCCTCCTCCGGCGGCGGCCGCTTCGACCTGACCCCGCCGCACGGCACCTGCTACCTCGCCCTCGACGAGCACACCGCCGTCCGGGAAACCGTCGGCGCAGCCCTGGCTACCGCCGGCGTGATCAGCGAGGACTTCGCCGCCGCCCGATGTCTGTCGACACTGGCGGTGCCGCACGACCACTGGTTGGCCGACACCTGCGCGGACAAGGCCGCGGACTTCGGCCTCACGCGGGAGCTGACCTCGATGACGCCGTACGCGGTGCCGCAGGAATGGGCCGCGGCGTTCGACGCCGCCTTCGCCGGGATTCAGTACCAGACTCGGTTCACCACCGGGCCGAACCCGAACGCGGTCGGCTTGTTCGGGGAGTCGGGCGAAGCCGATTGGCCGGCTGACCCGAGTCCCGAGCCGCTCGTGGTGGCTGCTCGCCGGTGCGGCTTCACGGTCGCAAGCCCACCACGATCGGTCCGGGCGGTCCGGATCGTCTCGCCGCCGACGAGCTGACCGCAGCACGCATCTCCATCGGCTTAGGGTCAGGAGTGTGGATGCCCGCTGGTCGACCCCCACTACACACAAGGAGCACCGTTGTCCGCCATCAACATCACCGACCTGGCCGGTGCCGTCTACTCCTCAGGAAAGGTGTTCGACGGTCTCTCGACCGGTCGCCTCGACACCGAGAACTTCCTGCGCTCGGGAAGCCTGGCCGGAGTCTCCTCCCGCGCCGACCTTGCGCTGCTCGAAGACCTTCGGGACGTCGCGCAGTTCGTCATCGACCACCACGAGCAGCCGATCGACGCCGCTTACGTCCGCACGATCAACGCACAGATCACCCGCAGTGGCGCGCTGCACCCCGGGCAGCTTCGCACCGAGGACCAGCAGATCGGTGTCCAGACCCGCTACGGCCGGCACACTCCACCCGCACTGACCGAGAAGGGTCTCCAACAGCTGATCGACTCGATGAAGAAGCACAAGAGTGTGACAGAGAAGGCCCTGGAACTGTTCGTGGTGCTCGCCAAAGCTCAACCGTTCGAAGACGGGAACAAGCGCACGGCGTTGTTCGTCGCGAACAGCCTGCTCATCGGCCACGGCCGGCTGCTGGTCGTTCCCGTCGACGAGCGCGACCCTCAGCTGGCCGACACCTTCAACGACCGGCTCGCCAAGGCGTACCTCTACGACGAGCACGACGCGGTGAAGGCTCTGATGCGCAAACACGGGCTCACCGCGCTCCCGCGCTGAGCCCGAAGAACGCGTTCTGCCTATTCCCGTCCGATGTATCTAAAGGATTAGATATCTATAGATATATGGCGATAGATGTGGATATTTGATCCCGCGAGACCTCCTTTTTGAGCTGTCCTGTAACTCTTGGCCAGGTGGCAGCGGTACGTCAGCATCGGGGTGGTTAGCGGAAGGAGATGGTGATGAGGAGCGCAGAAGACCGCTACCGGCACGGCGACCTGGACTTCGAGGCGGCGGTGCGGGAAGTAACCGGCGCCGACATTGACCGCGAGTTCTTCGCGCGGATCGTGCACCGACTCTCCGTGAAAGACCCGGCCGTGCTGGCCCTGTCCGAGCACGACGCCGCGCTGCTCACTGAGTCCGGCTTCGTCACCGAACCCGCCGCCGCGACGGCAGCACGCGTGGACCGGGACATCCGCATGCAGGACCTGGTCCAGGGCTCCCTGTCGGTTACCGCCGCCGCCGCCCGCCTTGGCGTCACCATCGCCCGCATCCGTCAGCGCCTGGCCGCCGGCACGCTGTGGGCGTTCACCTCGGGCCGCCGATTGCTGCCTCCCGCCCAGTTCACCGCCGCCGGCGCGGTCCCTCACCTCGAGAAGGTGATGCCGCTGGTAGCGAAGGAACTGCACCCACTGACCGTGCAGGCGCTGCTCACACAGCCGCAGCCGTCCCTGACCGTGGAGGGTCGCCCGGTGTCGATCGTGGAGTGGCTGACCGGCAGCGCGGGGACCGCCTCGGACATTGAGCATGTCGCCGACGTGATCACCGCCGCAGCCTGCGAGTCCGCGTAGATCGGATCGATGCTGGCGCCGCCCATCGATCACCACGGAACCCGCACTCTGCCTTCCCTGCGGGGTGCGGGTTCTTTCTTTTACGCCGGCCGAGCAACTGGTGGCGCCACGGAGTGGTAGTTGTACCGGCTCTTGAGTGCCCTCTACAACTGTCATCACTCAATGGCAGGTGCGGCACAAAGGTCACTTACGTGGCTGTAGTACCGGCTCTTAGGTGCCGGTATATCTGCCACTGCTCACAGGTGTTGGTGCAGTTGAGGTCACTTAACTGGCTGCAGTGCTGCCACAAGCCGCTTGTAGTGGCTTTTAAGTGCCCCTGCAAGTGGCTCGTAACGGAACTAATGGCTCCTAACTGGCTCATGTTCTGCGCACTGGCCTTATATATGTCTCTTAACTGACCGTAGTTCTGCTACTTGGCGGCTACTGACAGGTATGCCATCACCTTCGCGGCTCTAGAGTGACCGTTCTAGTGGCCCTCAGGTGACAGCACAAGTGGCTCTTAACTGACACTTGTACGGCACTACCGCCACTATGCAGAACTGCTGTCCCTATAGAGCCACCATAATTGTCATCACATCATCTCGGCCGCGCCAGAACCTTGTGACCTGGGCTTTTATCCGACCCAACGAAGGTTGGCGGCCACCGGCCGAGACGCCCTATTTTTCTCCGAGGGCTTCTAGGAATGGTGTCGCGGCCACTGAAACGGTTGCAAGGCAACTAGTGAGTGAATTGCTAGGTTGATTCGCCTATTGTGGTGACCAGATATCGGGGCGAAAGCCAGATTCCAGGGCGAGAGCGAGCTATGCCCAGCGTTACTCGGCAACTCCGTTGCTGCGTAACGCTGGGCGCTCGCCTCCCATTCGCTTCGCTCACAGGAGGGGGCCATCCATGGCTACTGAAACTGCATCTCGGGAACCGCGGACCAAGACCCGAACCACCGCTTCGCCGACCGTTGGCGCGGCCGTCGTGAAACGCACCCGCACGGTCGCGGTGCGGCTGACCGACGCGGAGGAAGCCGCATGGATCGCGGCCGCGTTGGTCGACGGGCACCGTCAGCTCGGCGCGTGGGTGCGCGAGCGCGCGGTGGCTGGCTACCTCGGAAAGGTCCGCCCCAAGGCGGGCGGTGGTGGGTTGTCGCCAGAGGATGCCGCGGAGGTCGCCGCGCTGCGGCAGGAGATGACTAAATGGGGGAACAACCTGAACCAGGTCGCGAAGGCGATCAACTCCGGGCAGGTGCCGCCGGTGATGGCTGAGCACCTGGAGAAGGGCTGGCTGAACAGGTGCGGGCAGGCGTTGGCGCGGATGGCGGATCGGCTCGACGCGCTCGACGACCAGGGTTGATGTGATCGCGAAGATCAGCACCGGGTCGGATCCGATGGGGCTGGTCCGGTATCTGCACGGGCCGGGGAAGGCGACCCCGCACAGCTACCGCAACGGGGCGGGCCGACTGATCGCGGGCGGTGTGGTGATTGCGGGTTCGGTGAAGGTCACGGCGAAGAATCCGACTCGGTGGGGGCGGGATTTCGAGCGGGCCGCCGCCACGAACGCGAAGGTACGCAAGCCGGTGTGGCATTGCTCGTTGCGGTGCGCCCCTGGGGATCGCCGACTGACTGATACCGAGTTCGGCGACATTGCACAGACGGTCGCCGAGCGGATGGGCTTCGTCGAACATCCGTGGGTGGCGGTCCGGCATGACGACGACCACATCCACATTGCCGTCTCGAGGGTCGATTTCCAGGGCACGACCTGGAAGAACAGTCACGACCGGTGGAAGGTCGTCGAGGTGATGCGCGAGGTCGAGCGTGAGCACGGCCTGGTGCAGGTGGATAGCCCGGAGCGGGCGCGCCGGCGGCAGACCAGCAGCGGGGAGCAAATCCGAGCGGTGCGCACGGGGAAGGTGCCCCAGCGGGATGGGCTGCGGGAGATCGTGACCGCGGCCCGTGACATTGCCGCAGGCCGTGGCGTGGATGCGTTCGAGGCGGTCCTCGCGTCAAACCCGATCACAAAGGTGCAGGTGCGGCGCAACGTCGCGAGCACAGGCCGGATGAACGGGTTCAGCTTCAATTTGCCCGACTACGTCGACGCTGCGGGGAAGCCGATCTGGTTGCCGGCGTCGAAGCTTGTCCGAGGTTTGTCCTGGTCGCAGCTGGAAAAGGTACTCGACGGGGCGATTCCGGAGCGGCTCGCTACTGAGTCCGAGGTGCCGCGCCGACCGGCGGAGCGCAGGGCGACGTGGGAGGCCCGGCGCAGCGAGGTCGGCCGCGAGCAGTTCGCGGCCGCCCGCTGGGATCAGGCCCGCGCGGGCGTCGGTGAGGTGGCCGGCCAGATCCGCGCTGAGCAGTCCTCACAGAAGAAGTGGAGGCAGGTAGAGACGGCGTTGACCGATCAGGACGAGTCAGCCAGGATCGCCGTGGTGGCCGCAGGGCAGCCTGCTGCCGTGACAGAGGCCGCGTCGCGCACCGAGCAGGTCGCGGCCACTACTACGACGGCGAAGCGAGCCACGGCCGAGGATTGGACCGTGCCGCAGGTCACCGACGTGGCGAAGTTTCAGGCGGAACGGGCGGCGAAGGCCGCCGATGCCGCGAAGTGGACCATGGTGGCTGGCGGAGGATTCTCGCGGGACGCGATAACACTCCGGCTGTGGGTGGCCGAGGACGGGGTGTGGTCGATCACGGCGAAGACCGATCCGGAGAAGATCTTCTCGTCCGGGCAGGCCGACACCGTCGTGGAGGCGCAGGCTGCGGCTGCGGCCGAAGCGAAGAAGCAGCTCCAGACACATTGGGATCGGACGCCGCAGGCTCAGCGCACAGCGAAGGCCACCAGGGCGTTCCAGCGTGTGTTGGAGGATCTGACCCCGACCACGCCCGCCGACGTCTCCTCCTCGAAACGACCTGCCTCGGCCACGGCCGCCTCAAGGCGCCCGAGCGCCCTGGACCAGCTCGCTCGCCTGCTACCTCCCGATCCACCACGGAAGGTCCGTAACAACAACGGGCCGAGCCTGTGAGGCTGACGAGCACCTGGGAAGAGCACTCCAAAGGTGCTCGGTCGGATCATGGCCCGACGGCAAACGGGAATGCTCCCGAAATTGTGGCCCGGTGCATACGTCGTCGCGTCCTCCCTCGGGTGGGAGCGGGCCACCTGGTCAGTCCTGTTCCTTCTGGGGACGTCTGCCGGCCCACTGCTCCCCAAGCGGCCCGAGAGACCTGGCAAAGGCGTCGAAGTCTGTCACCAGCTGCTCGGTGTCCGCGTGGTGCAGCCGATGATCGAGTTCGGAGTAGAACGACTCTTCTGAATCGAGAGCGCGCTGGTCGTAGTCACGCAGCCGAAGGAGATCCTCGATCGGGATCAGGGCGGCAACCGGTCGCCCGTTCGAGCCGATGACCATCGGTTCGGGCAGGCCCTCCGTGAAACGGGCGATCATCCGCAGGATCAAGCCGGGAGCCTGATCCAGCGGGATGAGGTTGAAGGATTCGTCGGCGTTTTCGTCGCGGGGGTCGTGATCGTTCGTGTCGGGCATGGTGGTCTCTTTCGGTGTTGGGCAGCGGACGATCCGGCGCATCGAGAGCTCTGCCATCAGGTGGCCACCAGCGAGCGGACGACTTCGAAGACACGGTCTCTGTCGCGGATCATCTCCTGCGCGGGGGTGCGCCCGGCGAAGTTGTCGTTCGGCCGGCTCATCCACCGTGACAAGCTCACGACGCCGCCGGGAAACTCTTGCGCCAGGTGTCCGACTTCGGGAAGAACTGGTTCCTCGAGATCCGGAGTGAACTGCCACGCTGGCAGCTTCCACGCGCGCGCGTCCTTGAGCCCGACCAGTTGGTGCTTTGCGATCATGTCGGACACGGTTTTCGGTGAAACTCCGAGCAGTGCAGCCGCCTCCGGGCGAGTGAACGAACTGGCCAACTGCTCTTGCCTCTGTTCGACCTGCAGACGGAGGTTCTCCCGTTCCAGAGCTGCGACTTCCTCGTCGGAGACCACCGGCCCCCACTGCGGTGCTTCTGCCTCGGGCCGTCGTGTCATCTGAACCGCCTTTCAAGCTCCCTGCCAGTGTGCACAGGATGTGCGGGATATGAGGGTTTGTCTCGACGCAGCGCGAGGAGACGCCGAGCATGTCCGCGGCTTCGCGCTGGTAAACGAACGTCGGCGTTGCCGAGGCTGACCACGCCGGTGCTCGCCCAGCTCGCCTGGTGGTCCCGTCACCTCCGCGCCGCCGAGCCCTATCAGGGTTGATGTGGAGCCGAACGCCCTTGTGCACCACTGTGTACGGCACGTCGTCGTGGTTGTCCGGGTCGCCGGAGTCCGCAGGATCCGGAAGCTTGGCCATCTGCTCGATGACGATTTGCGCTCGCGCCGCACTGGGATCAAACATGTCACGCCAAATGCGCGCTGAGGTGGCCTTTTGCCCTAGACGCTGCGGGAAAGGAAATTCTCATCTGTGATCGCGCAGAAAACAGGAGTGACGAGGGGGCGGAGTGGGGAAGGGGGTTTTTGGGCCGCGAATCCGGTGTCGAGATGCAACGGGGATTAGCACCCGCCGCACCTTGTTTAACAAGGTCACTGTGCGCGTATCTACGCTGTGACCTGCACAGATGTGCGCGATTGGCCGCGAGCTGGTCCGGCTTCTTGCTCGATTTGCTGCTAGTTCCGGCCGTCGTAGCGACTAGCACGGGTCTCCTGATCGGAGTTGGGGTGCCCGGCGACCACTGGGGGTCGTGTCAGCTACGCGGGTCTTCGCCGGGTGATACACAGACACGACAGCGCGCCCCGAACTCCTTGCTCGGGGCGCGCTGTCGTGTCTGGCTTTGAACCAACCACCCGCTCGAGTCAGTCGAGGTCGGCGGAGGCGACGGTGATTTAGGTGGCGGTGCGGTAGACGCCGGTCAGGTCCTGTTTGCCGAGCGGTGGCGCGACCACGGCGACGTCGTCCGGGCCGACGAAGCTGGGAGCGACCATGGCCTCGGGCAGGATGGCGATCGTCTTCTTCGCGAAGTCGTACGAGATGGTGACGTCGCTTCCGTTCCGCTTTCCGCGGCCGTAGCCGACGCCGTCGGAGGTGATCGCGGTGAGGCTCGGGGTGCCGGCCGGGTCCAGGCACGTCGCCGCGTCGGTCTTGGTGTCGATGACGCGCTTTCCGATCGCGAGGTAGCGGCCGTCGAATGACGACACGACGCTCGACGCAATCGGATCCCCGCATGGGTTCTCGACTGGCATCTCGGTGACCTTGCCGGTCTTGGTGTTCGTGATTCGCCCTGGAGCGTCAGGCGTTGGATGCACGATTGTCAGCGCGGGGTTCGTCCTCGACAGTCCGTCCTCCGCTCGGACTGTCGGGTAGTCCTCAGGCATTGCGCCGCGACTGACCTTGCCGGTCATTGGATCGAGCACCACCGTGTGTGCGCTACTTCTGAACTTCTCGTTCAGCGAAACCTCGTGGACGAGCATTCCGTCGATCCCGCGCCAGCCCCGATTCTCCAACTGCACGCCGAGATCGACCTCTCCTTGGAAGATGCTCTCACCCTGTTCGTTCCAGGTGGTCACGTAACTGGTGGTGACTGCTTCGCCGAGTCCGGCGGCGTTCTTCGTCCCGCGCCATACAGTGACGGGGTACCACTTCCCGTCACGAGCGACGACGAGTGAGTCGTCGATCTCGATCTTGTCGGCATCAGTCTTCGGCTTGAGAGTTGTCGCCCTGCCGTCCCAGGACCAGATGACCGGTTCATCGACGGGGCTGACCGTCAGGATGCCGTTCTCGGTGTACGTCGGGTGGACGGACGTGAACTGGAACAGACCGCCGGCCATACCGTCCCAGGCCGCGGGCAGCTTGACGGGCGGTGCCTTCGGAAGGCCATCGAGTGCCACATCGCCGGCCAACTTGCCTTGCTCTGCGTCGTCTCCGGATGCGCAGGCGGCAACGGTGCCGATCAGGCTTCCCGCAACGAGCACGGCGAGTGCACGGTTCCCCCAGTGATTCTTCATTTCCTACCTGTTCTTTCGCACGCGGAGCGTGTCTTGGATTCCTCCCCGGAATGAGCTGATGCTACGGGGAGCGGCGAATTCGACTTTCTGGCCAGTCGGCCGGCGAGGTCGATGCGGATCGGCCGGTACTGGGCGACGGCGGCCCGGATGGGCCGGTCGTTTCGTGGGCGTTGGCTGCGTCGGCGCGCAGTACCTTCTCGGGCATCTGCGGAGCGTCCGCGGAGGGCCGCGCGAGGATGTGGGGGCGGTTGACCGCGAACTCTCGGAGTTCAGGGTGGGCATTGTCGGTCTCCTGGGCGGGATGGTCATATGATGTGGCTCAATTGGTTTCGTGCGCCGCTGGAGCAGCCTCGTATCGGTCCGGCTCCTCGTCTCCTGATCGGAGAGTGGTTGCTCAACGACCGCTGGGCGTCGTGTCACCCGAATGCGCCATAGTGGGCGCATGCGATCGACCTGCTCTCTATATATCGACACCGGATACCTGCTCGCTTCGGCCGCGACCCGGGCTACAGGCACCTCCCTGCGCAGCGGGATCCATGTCGACTACGCCAAGCTGATCCGTTCGCTGGTCGACACTGCGGAGGCCCGGTCGGGCCTGCCTGTGTTGCGGGTCCACTGGTACGACTCGGCCCACAACGGTGTCCCGGATTGCCAACAGGAGCGCATCGGCGAGCTGTCCAAGGTGAAGCTTCGGCTCGGGCGGTTCGGCGCTGGCGGCGAACAGAAGGGCGTCGATCTGCGCATCGGCCTCGACCTGGTGACCCATGCTCGCAACAATGCGTCCGACGTGTTCTTCCTCGTGTCCGGCGATGACGACCTCACCGAGGCTGTCGAAGAGGCCCAGGTGCACGGCATTCAGGTGGTGCTGTTGGCGGTTCCCACGATGGAGGGCAAGCCTCACGGCATGAGCCGGCACCTGGTCCGGGCCGCCGACGAGCTCGACAGCATCGACAGCGCCGCAATCGATGCCGCGGTGATGAAGGTCGATCGCCAACCCGCACCTGCGCTCGCGCCGAGCGCACCGAAGCCCGTGCCCATGCCGAGCACGCCGAAGCCTGCACCTGCCCGGCCCGCGGCCGCCGCCGCACCACCCGCCGTCCGCAAACCCCTCGACCGCGCGACGGTCGTACCGGCCCCGCAGCCGACGAGCGTGCTCGCCTACAGCGTCTCGACCGGATCTCCCGCGCACGGGCTCCCCGGGTACATCGATGACACCGAACAGGGCCAGCTCATCGACGAGGTCGTTCAGCGCGTTCTCAACTCGTTCCACGAAAGTGCCACCCACGATGACAGGCTGGGACTGCAGCGGGCGCGACCCTCGGTCCCTCGGGACATCGACCGGGCACTGCTACACGACGCGTCCGACGTGATGCAGAGATACGACCTCGACGAGGACACCCGGTTCCGGCTGCGGGCGCGCTTCTGGGAGAAGTACGACGAGAGCTGACGCCGCCGCCGACACCCTTGTGGTGCAACCACTGAGCGCGAGCTCTGGACGCGGGTCCAGCGCGGTGCCAACTCAGCCAGCCAGGCAAAATCCGTTCAGAATCGAGACGCATTCATTGTTCACGTCCAGTTTGAATCGGCGACAGTACGAAAGATTTCAAGGCATCGTCTTGGCCTTGTGCGGCGTATCCATGTTCTCTGGCATGGCACTGCTCGCCAGTGCGTTGTTCGAATACGTCAAAGGTATCGACGGAGCTGTCACGATGTTCGCGCTGTCGGTCGGCGGTGTGACCACCGGAATCCTGGAAATGTTGTCGCGGAAACGACGCAGTGCCGGTGTACCGATTGCGTTCCTGATCGTGAACTTCGTTCTCACAGCAGTGGGAGTCTGGCTACTGACGGAACTTATCCCTCGCTGAGCTACACCGCGGGGTAGCTGGCCGTCAGTCCGGTGCCACCGGGGGAGGGCGGTGGATCAACTGGTCACGAACCGTGACGTATAGCCACATCAGTGCGATGAGGCCTGCAATGAACCACCCAGCCAGTGCAACTCCAGGCACGCTGACGTTCGTCGCGGAGATCACGGACCCGGAGAGCGCTGCCGCGAACACCGACGAGCGATTCCGACGGCCTGTCCCTTTCACGGCTACCTCCCGTCCTGCGCGTCGGGTTCGGTGTCGTTCTCACCGGTGTCGGCGGGCAAGGGCCGGCTCCGTGTCGAGGCGATTCTTGCGCGGGCTATGACAACGGTCGCGGCTCCGCCGCCCGCCAGCCCGGCGACAAGCATCGTGGCGGCGGTGCTCCACGGGTTGCCCACCGCCATCGAAGAAGCGGGGATGAAGACGATCATGAACAAGAAACCGATCCGAGACTGGCGCGGCGTGGCCCTCCAAGTCTCAGCGATGAAGGTTCGCGCTGGTGCCCACTCCTGCCCGTGATGGGCCGGTCTCGGATCGTGCTTCATGTATGTATCTCTACCAGGCAAATGGGACACTCCTGTCGAACTCTCCGGGGTGGTCTAGCGGCAGTTGCACCCGCCCCTCTCGAAAGGTAGGGCGGTCCCCGACCGCCTTCAGCGACCTCCCTAGTTCAGGTTGAGTCACCGATTGTCTTTGAGGCCGGCAACCCGGTTGATCCATTGACGTGTTCGGCGATCGCCTACAGCCAGTCCAGGAAGGATCGGCAGTGTGATTGCGATGATGACGGCCCGGATGTAGTCACCCGCGAGGGCCTGGGTGATCGCGACGACTCCTCCGAGTGCGAGGTAGGTTGCCGCCGCGAAAATCGCCGGCTCCTGCCCTCGTTGGAGTACTCGCCAGACCACGACTGCCGCCGCAGCAGCGATACAGGCCACAAGCAGTGCCCGCGCCATCTGTCCGTCCGCTTCGGCCACCAACGGGGCGATAGTCACGACGCTTGAGATCGCCAGGATTGCAGTGACTCCGAGGTTGAACTTCATGCGACCCTGTCGCTGAAACCGCTCATTCATCGTTCAGCTGGGGAATCGAGGCTGCGTCCAATTCGGCTCGGAGCGCGGTGAGCACGTCCTCGGGCGGAAGGTGTTCGCGGATTGCCAGATCGGCGAGCTCGCGGATTCTGACGACGACAGATCGGGGCAGTGGAGATGCCGCCGTCGCAACGCGTGTGCCCGCGCCGGTGCGGCTGGTGACCAGGCCGTCACGTTCGAGTTGCTTGTAGGCGCGGGCGGCGGTGCCGGGGGCGATTCCGAGGTCGAGGGCCGTCTGTCGTACCGAGGGGAGTCGCTCTCCCGCCCCGAGACGCCCGGACGCTATCAATCCACGGAAGTGATCGTAGATCGACGCCGAATCAGTCGGGTTGTCCGGAATCTGAACGTCCTTGCCGGGCATCATGCGACCACTGCATCTTCCTGCAATCCTGCCGCTGGCGTGGTGCTCGCATGCCGACGGCGCAGGCCGTCGACGGTGATGCGGACAAGGACCGCAACAGCCACAACCTGCATTCCCCACCCCAGCCAAAAGATCGTCGGGGCGAACGACGAGTACCCCGCGCTCCATACGAACATGCCGACTCCTGGGATTCCGAATCCGGTGCTCCCCATGCCGGATCCGCCGATGAAGGACAGGGCCCCGCCGAGGCTGAGCAGCAATGCTCCGAACGAAAGTCGGACTAGCGCGGCCGCGGAGGCTCGTCGCTTGGCTGTTTCCAGCGCGACAGCGCTGGGATGCCGGAACGGGCGGCGGGCGTCGACGGACAGTGCGGTCCAACCTAATCCGACGAGGACGGCGGCCGCAACAAGCACGGGAAGCCCGTACGTCCAACCATAGAAGCTGGTGGAACCTCCACCATCGATGTCGAGTCGGCTGTACCAGGCGCCGTCTACCCGGCTCGAGGCGAACCCCGCCAGGACCGATACGACGATCAACGCCGCGACAGTGGCGGTGACAGCGCCGAGCTCTTGGCGATTCGCGAAAGTTGCCCACGTGCGTCGGGTCGTCGGAGCGACAGGCGCTTCAACGCGCGTGGGTGTGCGCGTGGCAATGGCCAGCAGGACGGCGGCACCGACAGCAGCTCCCGCAATCGGAGCCGCATAGTGCCACCATGTGACAGCCGGTGGTACAACGAGGTACATCTCTGACACGGAACCGGAGATCCACCCGACAAGCGCGAGAAGCGCTCCCAGGGCCGCGGCCCGTCCGACAAGGCGGTCTGCGGCGGTCGGCGGGTGTGGCAGGGGCTGCGCGTTGCCCGAGCCCGCCCTGCGTCGAATCAGTGCGACGGCGACGACGAGCAGCACCCCGAAGACGATTTCCGTGCCGGGGCTCATCGCGATTGTCGTTGGGGTGGGAAAGTTCGTTGGCATGCAAGCCTCCCTCTCGAAGCATATTTGTATCAACAGGCTAGTACGGTTTGTACCCGCCTGATGGCACAAACTCAAGTGTCGATACTGCCGATCGCAGCAGCGCGCTGGCCACTGCTGCGATCGGCCTCGGGACCGCCGGCGCCGGGACGGCCGGAACGCCTTGCGAAAGGGTGCAGGACGCCGGGCCGGTCCGCCTACGTCGGTGTTACGGAATCGGCAGGAACCAGAAGGTGTCGCCGATGCCGGGGCGTCACCAGGGCGTCAGGTAAAGCCACCATGCGATGGCATTCAAAATGACTACGCCAACGGGCCCAAAAAATCCGTTGTCCATTTCGTTCACCTTCTCAGTGGTAGCAGTAGCCGCCTAGCTCACACGGGAGGTTGCGCATGAGCCAGATTCGAGCCGGTTCAGGCAGGAACCACAGCGTCCACCAGAGGTCTGTGAAGTCCATTCGATTCGCCTGTCCTTCGATCAGGGGCAGTGGCCCCATCCCCACCATTCACACGGGGTCACTGCCATCAGCGCGCGGACCAGTTCGGGGGCAAGTCCATTGTCCACCACCACAGTTGGAACATGTCTCAACGCCTTTCGCGGTTAGGGGCAGTGTCCACCGAGGTCGCAGCCGATGATCGACCACAGCATGATCCGCCATTCCATCGGGAACGGCAGTCCCAGTCGCTGCCGGTGATGACGTCGTTGCAGCCGGGGCACCGATTCTGTTTCAGTTGACCGGCACTCCGAGTAGGGAGAGCACGTACATGAGCGGTGCCCATGGCCCCCAAAAAGCCCAAGCTGTTGCACCCATATCAACTCACCTCCTCTCAGGGGCAGTGTCCGCCGAGGTCACACGGGATGATGGACCACAGCGTGATCTTCCAGGCCTCCGGGATGGGAAGCTGCCACATCCATGTGGAGTGCATCTGCTCAATCGTCTCCGGTGTCCACATCAAACATCCACCTCCGGGCCTCCCCGACCGTCTGACCAGGTTAGACCCCCGGCGTAGCGCAGCGGGAGGTTCAGTGCCGGCCACTCCAGGTCGATGGCGTTGACGTCGAACACCCGCGAATACGGGGCCTGAGGCCTTCGGGCCAGGCCGGGCCCGCTGTCCGCGGGCCACGACGCCGCCACCCGGCGATACGCCGGCAGGACCTGCACGGCCGCGATCCACCCAAACCCGCTGTGCCGCACGACCAACCGGCGCTCCACACGATGGGACAGGTCAACACAGCAACCGCCATCGACGTGAGGAGTACACATGGGATCTATCGGCTACGCACGCCCGGCCAACACGACGCCCCAGCAGGAGGCGCTCAACTACCTACAACGCAACCTGCACCCGGACCACACGGTCGTGGCGCACTCGGTGCAGCCGATCCCGTACGGCGAGTGGTCGCATGCGCTGTACGCCGCCGTCGACGTCGACGCCGGCGCCGGATCCGTCACCGCGCACCTCCTGCTGTTCGCCACCTCCGGCGGCAACATCTACATCAAGTGGCTGCACGAGGACTCCGGGCCGTCGCACTGGCGGGCGGTGCCGAAGAAGCTGCTCGCCGCGCTGACACCGACCGCGAACCAGTACGCGCTCACGTGGCGGGCCAACGCCGCGCGCTGGACTGAGCGCCGTGCTGCGGCGCGCCGCGCGGTCGGTTCCCAGGTACAGCTTGCCGAGCCGATCAAGTACGGCCCGCCGGTGGGCGAGATCAGCGCGGTCCATCTCGAGTCGCTGACCGTGTTCCGGCCCAGCGGGGGGACCGGACCGCGCCTGACGGCCCCGTCCGACTGGTTCGACTCCGAGTTCACCGTCGGCGCCTAAGGCCCCCTGCACGATAGCCCCGTCACAGTCGCCGACGGGGCCATCACTATGTCTCGCGCGGCGCAGGACTCTGTCCGCCACCGCCAGACCAACGGCCAGGGAGCCGTACCTCAGGCAACGAGGCCTGCCCGGAACGCAGCAAGTGCTGCTTCGACACGATTGCGGGTGCCGAGCTTGGTGAAGACCGAGGAGATGTGGGTCTTGACGGTCGTCTCACTGAGGAACAGGGCCGCGGCGATGTCGGCATTCGATGCGCCGGTCGCCAGGGCCTGCAGTACGTCGCGTTCACGTTCGCTGAGCGCCCCCAGAGCTGGCGTCGCGGCAGCCGGAACTGACGGCGGTAGTGCGCCGGCGACGATGCGCCGCAGCGAGTCCTGGCTGAACAGGGTGTTTCCGGCGGCCACCGCGCGCACCGACTGGTGGAAGGTTTCGGGGGCTTCGTCCTTCGAGAGGAAGCTGTGGGCTCCGGCGGTCACTGCCTGGATGACGAGGTCATCGACGTCCATCGCGGTCATCGCGATCACACGCGGCGGGTCGGGGAGGGTCATGAGGTGCAGGGTCGCTTCGAGGCCGCCGATGCGTCGCATCTTCAAGTCCATCAGCACCACTCGGGGCCGGTGGGCTGCGACGGCGGCAGGGACCTGGTCACCGTCATCGACGCCTGCAACGACGGTGATGTCCTCGGCGGCGGCGAAGATGTCGGCCACGCCGCGGCGCACGAAGGGGTCGTCGTCGACGATGAGCACGGTGATGACATCGGCAGCAGTCATGGTGCCGTCAGGGTATTCCCCGGCGGGGACAGCCCGATCAGGGGACCGGACGATATGGCGGTCACCCCGACTTCACGGGGCAAGCGATCTCTCCAAAGATCACGAACCCTACCCAACCGTGCGGGTCCGCCCCAGGAGCTCAATGTCGTTCATTTGAATGAACTTAACCCGAATATCAACGCAGAATCCGCCCCGTCCACGCAGCTCCAGGGTTTCAGGCGTACCAGGGGAGCCAGCAGTCGACCACGAACTCGGTGCCGAGGACACCGGCGTTGAGGGTGCCGCCGACGTCGCAGGCCTGTTCGGCGAGCCCGCGCAGGCCCGCTCCGGATCCGGGCGGAACGGTCGGCGGTTGCGAGCTGAGGTTGTTGCGGATGTCGATGCGGATACCGACGTCGGAGGCACCGCTGATCGTGATTCGGACGGTCTGGTCACTCGCGTACTTCTGAGCGTTGGTGAGCGATTCCTGTACGACCCGGTAGGTGACGTGGCCGGACACCGTCCCGACGTCGCCGGGCCGCAGGTCCGTGAACAGTGTGGCGTGCAGGCCAGCGGCGCGTGCGGACTGGACGAGATCGGCGACGCTGTCGATACCCTGATGACCGCTCGGCCGGGCGCCGGCGGCCGCGGATCCACGGAGCACTCCGACAATGTGCTTGAGGTCGTCAAGTGCGTCGTGCGCGGTGGAGCGGATCATCGAGGCGGTGTTGGCGACCTTCTCCGGGTTGTCGGCGCCGTTGACCTGGAGAGCGCCAGCGAACAGCGAGATGCGACTCAGGCTCGCAGCGAGTGTGTCGTGCATGTCCCGGGCGATGCGGGTGCGCTCCTCGGTCCGGATCACCTCATCGCGCATCACGGAGGTCTGCTCGGTCGCGACGTCGCGGCTGTGCTCGGCTTCGGCCAACTCGGACCGGGTGTGTTTGAGCATCGCCCCGCCAACCACGAGCGCAACCAGCAAGGCGGCGACGAACCACGGAATCCACGGTGCGATATCCCATTCCGGTTTCGGCGCACCCGCCTCCGGCCTGGTGGCGCCCATCGTCAGAACCGAGTTGTCGCGGGTGCGATGGGCGTCGTAGGTCAGCGACGCGGCGCACGCCAGGAACACCGCGATCGCCGCGGCGGCCAGTCGCTCGCCCCGCTCGGCCTTCGCGATCGCGTAGAGCACGATCAGCGCGGCCGTGGCGTCAGTCGAAAAGAACAGCGGCCCAGCCAATGTCAGGGCGAGGACCAGCCAGGGGCGCTCATGGCGCCACACCAGCGCGACGGCGGCGCCTAGGTTCAGTAGGAACCCGACGGCGATGTTCCAGCCGTGGACGTTGTCCGAGTCGGTGGACAGCCCAAGGGCCATCAATGTGCAGAAGACGCTCAGTGTCACTGCGCCCGTCGTCCAGGCGCGGCGACGGATGATCTCGATGTTCGCAGTCACCGCATGGAGGCTACGCAATCACCGCATAGGCCCGGCAGGACCCGAAAGGTCGAGATCCGTGCCGAGGTCCGACCGAAAGTAGGACCCACTCCGCCCGATTGGACGAGGCGCCGCACCGCCCGCATCGAGTGAGCTATCAACACCACCACAGCCGCCAGAAAAGAGCCCACTTGCTGACCGCCAATGCAGTGCAGAACCTCACACTTCTCACAGACTGCCCGTGAAGTGGCGAACGGGACGCTAGCTTTCCCGACGGGGGAACACGCACCGCTCGGACGCCGTGGGTGCACTGAACTGGGGGAACACGATGGAGACGCCGCTTCACGCTGCCACATTCGGCCACGTTGCCTGCGCGATGTCCGTCATCGCGCGGTCCCCGAAGCGCACCTCGATCGTCCACCGCTCACCCCTCGCGGCGAACTGACCGCGCTCAGTCATTCAAACAGTCGACAACCGCATCCTTGGCCTGCAGTTTCACGACAGCTACAGTCCAGCGCCCAAGCGGACGCAACCAAACCCAGCAGGAGAAGATCCATGAACAAGCATGCCGCCACGATCGCAGGCGCTTTCGCCGCCGGCCTCGTCTTCGCGGGCGCAGGCACCGCCAGCGCGGCACAGACCGTCGCCCCCGGCGAGGGCACCTACCTTGTCGGCGCCGAGCTCGCACCCGGGCAGTACACCGCATCCGGCCAGGTCGACGACTACATGGGCTGCTACTGGAAACGCCTGTCCGGCACCACCGGCGAAATCGACGACATCATCGCCTCCGACTACACCCACTCCGAGAAGGTCATCGTCACCGTCCTGCCCTCGGACTACGCCTTCGAATCTGAGTACTGCGGAACCTGGACCCGCATCGGAGATATTCCCGTCGCCCCGGGCCCCGACCTCACCAGTGCCGCAATCGGATCCGCCGTCGTTGGTAGCGCGGTGGTCGGTAGCGCCGTGCTGCCCCTCGCGGCCCCGCTCCTGATGTCCGGATCCGCTGGTCTCTGACCGTTCCTTCCGGTATCAGCGACGGTAACGAAGCCGTCCCGTCCCCCGACACGACGGGAAAGCTGGCTTCGTCATCGCACCGCTGCTTGACAACCAACCACCGGCGGCGGACTCAACTTGAAACGCAGCACGTTACGCGACGCGACCGCAAGCGGGCGCCAGCCGAACACCAGACCAGCAAAAAGCTATCCCAAGGAGGAAACGACATGACCGACCCGAATCAGCCCTACCCCGGGCAGCCGTACCCGCAGCAGCCGCCGGCGAAGAAGAAGCGCAAGATCTGGCCGTGGATCGTCATCGGCATCCCGGTGCTGCTCTTCGGCGGCTGCACCGTGGCCATGGTCTCCGCTGTCGGCGGCGACGAAAAGGCCACCGTCAGCTCAGGATCCAGCGGTGGCGCGCCCGCGGCCAACAGCGGACCAGACTTCCCCGGCAAACTGGCCAAGGACACCTCCGCGCCCGCCGGTGACACCATCACACGAGACAACCTCGCCTACACCGTGACCCCGCTCGAACAGGGCAGCAGCTCCATCGGCGACTACGTGTGCAGCGACGTCACCATCAAGAACGTCGGCGACAAGCAGAACGACTTCAACGGCTACATGGACTGGAGCCTGCAGGACGCCAACGGCGCGATCCGCAACGCCACCTACGCCCCGAATCACGAAATGCTCCAATCCGGGCAGCTCGCACCGGGCGGCCAGGCCACGGGCAGCATCTGCTTCGACGCCCGCCAGGGCGCAGCTCCCGGCACATACATTGTGCTGTTCAAGGACACGTTCTCCCTGTCCTCCGACCGGATCGCCTGGGTCAACACGCTCTGATCCCGATCGACGGCCCCTGGTGCCCTGCCCAACATCGGCACCAGGGGCCTCACCAACGATTGCAGCCTCCGACAAGCAGGCGCCGCCCGACCGTTCCGTGGAACTAACACCAACCCCTCGACCCGGGTTTGGTCAATCCCGCAGGTGAAGTGAGGACGAAATGACCCAGCCGCCGCAGTGGCAGCCGCCATCGACACCGCCACAGTGGCAACCGGGAACCCCACCGCGACCGACACCGCCGATGACCGGTCTGTGGATCACGCTGCGAATCGTCGGCACCGCGATCGGTGCCCTCTTCCTGCTTCTCGCGGTCAGCTTCCTGCTCACCGAAGTGTTGTTCCTCCCCGCGGCGCTGATGGTTGCTATCGCGTGGCCACTGCTCTACTTCTCCCTCGCTGTGCCGATCCTCAAGCGACACAACGGGGCAGCAGCGGCCACTGGGTCCCAGGCAGGCAACCGACCTGGCGCCACGTTCCTGAATCTTGTGATCGGAGTCGCCGCACCCTTCGCCTTCCTGGTTCTGGTCGGCCTGGTCGACGTCACGGTCCACTACGACGAGCTCGAGGCCTACGAATCTGAATCCGTCACCTCCGTGCAGGCGACGCCAGTCTTACCGCCACCACATGCAGCCGCCGACAACAACGGCGCCCCAGGCTCACCGACCTTCTCTGAATCGATGGTCCGGGCGCACGGCACGTCGAAAGACCACAAAGGTGGCCAGTCGAACGTGCGGTTCGTCGCCGGTACCGACGACGCCGAAAAGGTCAAAGCTCTCCAGAAGCAGTGCGTGCAGCACTACCTCGAGCAGACCGAGGCCGCCTACTGCTACGGATACGCCAACGACGCCGACTACGCGCTGACCACCATCGAATGGGACGCCAAGTTCGACGAGAGCGCCTACGGCGGTGGGCGGCCCTGCTGGATCGTGTACGGCGGCCAGCCCCTCTCCGGGCCGCCGGCCACCGAAACCAGCAAGGAGCCGTCCGAGTACACGCGCACCGGATGCCCCGGAACCGTGCGCTTCCCCGGCCAGCTGGCCCCCGCACCGGCGGCCATCCCAGCCGCCCCGGACGGGCCGCCCGCTCCGGCTGTCCCGGCGCATAATCCCTGCGCGTTGCTCGAGCCCGCAGCCCTGGTGGCCGGCGGCTTCGAGGAGCGCACCGCCGCCGCCGGCGGCGCACCGGATGAGTTCGCGCGCGGCGACACCCGAGCCACCTACGCGTGTGGCAACGCTGACAGTGGGGTGGTCATCGAGATCGACCTCTTCACCACCCCAGAGGCGGCACGCGCCCAGGCCGAGGATGCCACCAACACCCAACAGACCTTCCTGCTCGCCACCGGCACCCGGATCCCCTTCGACGCCACCCGCGGCGGCGCGAAGATCATCAACACCGAGCTCGGTATCTCCCGCATCAGTTGGGCGAACGGCCCGTACTCGGTCCAGCTCGACGTCATGTCGGACCCAGTAATTACTGGCCTGACCCCGAAGCACCCCTTCGAGCGCATCGACGCCATGCTGGACGCGACCGTCGAGCACGCCGACCAGCTACTGAGCAGCGGCAACTGGTAGACGCGGACCGGACAACACAGTCATTGGGGTGACCAGTGTGCGGGTCTGGACGACCCGTAGCCCCTCGCTCGAATGCGCAGCTGCGCCAGGCTGATCCACGACGAGTACACACATGAGAATGGGAGGATTCTGCGATGAACCGGGCATGGGGTGGGCGTGCGGGGTACGTGACGGTGATGTCCGCGGTGATCATTGCGGCGACTGCGGGCTGCGGCGGCGGCGACCCGGGCTCGGATGTGTCCTCATCGTCGGCGGCCGCGACGTCGACGGCGCAGTTGACGGCACCTGCTCCTCTCGGATCGGAGCGTTCCTTCACTGGTGACGGCGAGACGGTGGTCAGGGTCACTGTGCTCAACTTCGCTCCGGCCGCCGCCCCCGAGGCGCCGGCCCCGCCCGGCGGAGGGCATTGGGTCGGCGCCGAGGTCCAATCCTGCGTGGACGCGGCCATGGCGCCCACGGCAGTCAGTTGGTCGGAATGGTCGGTCCTCGACGCCACTGACGGCCGGTACCCGGCGTCGAGCGTGACGTATCCCCAGTTCCCCAGGCCCGAGTACCCGTTCAGCGTCGTCGGCGTCGGTGACTGCGTGCGCGGCTGGGTGGTGTTCCCCGTTGCCGACGGCGCGATGATCGACCGCGTTCGGTACACCCCGAACGAGTCGGTGAACGCGACCTGGTCCACGGCCGGCGCAACCCCGCCGGCGGCCGAGGTGCCACCGTCCCCAGCTGTCCAGGAAGCCCCGCCGGTCGAGGTGGCCCCGGAACCGGCCCCGGTCGTGGTCGAGACCGTCGAGGAAGCCGAGCCCGCCCCAGCTCCGGCGGGTGTGGTGACGGTTGGTCAGCCCTGCTCGTCGCCCAGCGACATCGGCACCGACGTCAACACGGGCGGCGACATCGTCTGCGTCTACATGGGGCCCGGCGGCGGCACAAAATGGGTCATGAGTGCTCCAATCTCTGGGGTCAACAACGTCGGGGACGCGTGCAACCCGGCGACCGAGAACGTCTCGTCCACACCCGCCGGCAAAGCGATCATGTGCGCAGGCGGCGAGTGGATGTACGGCCCGTAGTCGAGACGGGAGACCTGTCCGGCCGGCGACGCGCCGCCGCTCGACGGGCCTGCTGGGGTCGCCCGCCTGCGAATCGGCTGATCGCAGCCCTGCCGTCCACTGCGCCGGGAACTCGGTCCACGCGGGCTGCAGGGGCCGGTTGCACGCGGGCTGTCGACGACAACTACCAACCGAGGTACGCTGGGTACGTCCGATACGGAACGTACCCATTGGAGGGTTGAGATGGCCGCTGATGTCCTTTCCGGCGCTGGCTGTGCCCACCACCCGGTCGACGCCGATGCCGCGGTCGAGGCGTACGCCGCCGAGATCGCCACGGCGGGCGCCGAGTTCACCGTCCGCTCGAACCTCACCTGCCTCTCGGCAGCCCTCATCAGGGCCACGGATCGTCACGGCACCGCCAACCGCCCAATCGACCAGCCCCACGTCTTCTACGTCCCGCGACGTTCGCCCGGTGCAGGCCCCGGCGACCTCGTCGCGGCGTTCACCGAGCTCGGCGTGACCGCCCTGACGGCGCAACAGCGCCTCCAGCTGGCCCAGGACCTGATCGGGACCGTGACCGGGGGCGACGACCACGCCCAAGAGCGCGCCCGCGCGGAGGGCCGCGACTCGATCCTCGACTCGTTCCAGCTCATCGACTCGCTGGCCGTCGCCGCCATCCTCGCGCCCACCAGCGCACCCACCCGGAGCGTGGCGCAGAAGCGTCGCAAGGCCGGCGACCTGATCGGCCTGCCGATCGGCACCCGCCCGGACTACCGCTACCCGGCCTTCCAGCTCGACACTCAGCAGCACCGCATCCACCCGCTGGTCCGGCACGCCAACCAGCGACTCGACGTCGAGAACGACCCCTACGGCGCGGCGAGCTGGTGGCTCACCCCCACCGACATCCTCGATGGCCGCAGCCCGCTCGAGGACCTCGAGGCCGGTGACCTCACCGAGATCGCGATCGACAACATCCTCGACACCGCCCGCCGGGGCATGTGACCCGTGCGCACCTACAACGGCGCCCCCGCGCACACCGACGTCATCGCCGCGGGCACGCAACTGTGGCGCGTCCACCGCACCGACAGCCGCCACCCCGCGAACTCGTTCAACTCCACGAACATCGCGCCACTCGTCGACGCCCTCACCATCGACCCCCGCCGCGAGCGGATCCCCCAGCAAGGCCGCTTCGACCCGGTCCACGACGACACCGTCTGCCCAGGCGGGTCCAGGCTCGGCGGATACCTGTACGTCGGGCTGAGCGTCGGCGCGGTGGTCGCCGAGGGCATCCTCCGGTCCACCGACATCCCGAAGTCGGGAATCCTCTCTGCCGCCCATCTATCCGAGCTGTCGATGAGCCGGATGATCCTGCAGCAGGACGTGATCGTGGCCGTCCTCGACACCCAGCCCGGACTCACCGCGCTCAACCAGAACAACTCGCTGACCGGCTGCACGTGGCGCGAGTACGGCAGCACCCGCACGACGTGCACCGCGATCCTCGTCGCAGCGCCCGCGGCACGCGGCGTGCGGTACCGGTGCAGCAACGGATTCGATGCGCGGTCACTACTGCTGGTCGAGCGGACCGACCCGCCCACCATCGAGGTGGAGCGCACCGGCGACCTCGTCCGGCCGGGGTGGGCCCGCGATCTCGTCGAGGAGTCGCTGTTCGTCGACTTCGGTGTGGTCCTCGACCGGCCCTGACCGGTCCGGCGGGACACCGCACGCCCACCCGCCTGAACCTCTCCGCTCTTCTACGCTTCGCGGATGTCGCTCACCAGCAGATCACTTCGCCGGCATCACCTTTCATGCGCTTCGCCGCGACCGAGCTCCCGAACTCCGCCGCGGTGACCGCGCTCAAGGACGGCGTGCACCGCGGCAAACTCGCCGCGGCCGGCAGCCACGACGGGAAGCGTCCGGACTGGTCGCTCATCGGGACCGTATCGACTTCCGGCTGCGTCTCGCGTTCACCCATGCCGCGCCGGTCCCGGCGAGCGCGCAGCGGGGATACGCCGCCCTCCACCGCAGGGCGTTACCGGGTGGGTGCGACACACTGCTGTCCGACCTGACGGAGGCGGTCACCGCCATCCTCGCCGAGGGCCCGCCGGCCACCGCCGCCGCCGACCTCGCGCTCCCGGAATCAGCCGAGATCGAACTGATCCGACTCTGCGTCGTCGCTGCCCAACTCGACCAGTACGAGACCGCGGAGGAGTACGCGGCGGGCTCCTTCAAGGGACGGGCCGAGTTCTGCATCGGCGGTACCTGGGTCGCGTTCTACGGCGGAATGTCCTGGGGAGATGAGCCGTTCGACGGGTTCGATGCGGTGAACGCGCTCTCGTGCCTGCCCGGCCTCGCTGTCGCACACACTGCGCCGCCGGCGCCGAGGCTGGCCGACCGGATCCTCGACGGCCTCACCGACGACGGGGGACTGGATGGTGACCTGGTGCAGTGGATCAACGCGCATCCCGTGCAGGTGCGGGAGATGGTCGAGGCGCAGATCGAGTCGCGGGAATCAGTGATCTCCGACGCCGTGGATTCTGTGCTGAGCGCCGCGGAGGCGGACGTCCGGGTGGCGGTCCAGATGGAGGTCGCCACCCTGATCGGCCAGTAGCGTCCCGGGCCCGCCGGCGACCATCAAGGTCGACGGCGGGCCGACACCCCATCGACCATGGCGGCCTCACGCAGGGGAGTCACCGCGCGATGCGCCGACGATCCGCTGGAGGAGAGGCTGTCCAGGCGGCCGGCCAGGGGCGATCAACTCGCTCGTCCGACAAGCCTTAGGGGCGGGTGCAGCCGTTTCCTGCGCACCTCCAGCCGTTTCCGAGCATCACACCGGTTTCTGGTCCGGGTATGACGTTGCCGTTCTCGTCGCACAGCACGTCATAGCCGCAGGTGTAGGGAACGACGACTTGGTGGGTACTGGGGTCGGCCATCTGCACTCCGTTGGGATACGTGCAGACGTTTCCGTCGCAGACGGGGGTGTTCGCTGCAGCCTCGGCCGCAACAGCCTGATCTTGGACGGACTGGCAGTAGTCGGAGTAGCCGGTGGCTGTTCCGTCTGACCAGTATGTGGTGACAGGCCCCATCCCGGGTTGGCAGTCGACGATGACCGGCTCCGGGGCGACGACCGCCTCCGTCGCGATCGGTTCCTGAACCATCGTCGCCGGAGCGGGCGTGTCCTGAGCTGCCGTGGGTATAGCCTCCATCGTCGTCGAGATACCGGAGGGCTGCACCGAAGATGTTTGTTCAGTAGATGCGGTTGGATCAGAACTGCACCCGAACAGCGTCAATGCCGCTGCGACCGTGATTGCCAGATGCCATCGCTTCATAGCGCCTATACCGGCGGAAGTGGCTCGCCCGTTACGCCCCACGGGCAGGGCGTCAAACATGCTCTAGTCGCCGGCTGACAACCGCCTTCACCCAGAAAACAGTGTGGCCGCCCAATTCCGGGGCGGCCACACTGGCAACTACAGCGCTACGGCGACCCCGTGACCTCGGGCTTCCACTTCTCAAACTTCGGGCTATTGCCCGCGATAAACCACGTGATCTCGAAGGCTGACTCCGCATCGCTAAGCTTGCCTTCGTCTTGGTCGATACCGCCGACGTACGAAGCGACCCAATCAGACGCCTCCTTCGGAACCATGACGTTCTTCCAGTAGTCCTGGTCGTGGGAATCCATGAAGTCGCCGATCGTGTCGGCAGACTCGGCTTGGATGATCTCCTTGTCGGTCACCACGTCGACGAGAACCTTGGCGGTTCCGGCACCGCGCGCGACGTCGGCAACGATCAACTTGATCTGCTCTTTGTAGGCGTCGGTCGAGTAGTCGAGCTTTGCGGTGTGGACCCAATGCTGATCGAGCTTGCCCATGCCCGCGCCCTCGTTGACGGTGACCACCTCGTATTTCGGCCCCTCGTATGAGTACGGCCTGACCTCCTGCGTCGGGGACTGGGCGGTCGGCTCCTCGCTCGTTGCCGGGTTCGGAGCGGCGCTCTTGGTCGCTGAGGCCTTCGTCGCGTTGGGTGCTTCGCTCTCGCCTCCCACTACACTCGCGATCACGCCCGCGAGGACGAGGATCGCAACCAATCCGCAGACGATGCCCAGCGTCACCTTCTGGGTCTTCGGCTGGAGGCTACGGAACGCTGCATATGCCTGAGCCGCGTAGGATCCAACTCCCTTCGGCTTGACCTTGCGGAAGGAAAGTTCCGTCCGCAAGGTGCCTTGAGTCTGGGAGACGAACTCCCAACCCTGGTTCTGCCACTTCGTCCTCGTCGCTCCCTCACGACCGCGAATCGTCTTCACCGTCATCGTGCGGTACTGCACGTCGTTCGAGGCCCTGTCAGGGCCCTGGATGGGCGGCGGCGATGGCGGCGTCTGCTCGGTCACGGTCTGACCTTAAGCTAGAGCTGGAGTAGGGCACTTCCACAGGCGCCATGTCGGTCCTCGATAGGAAACCCATGCCGCACTACGGATGTCGACATCCTCGAGCCGGCGGAGGTTACTCAGGGTGGGAACTACTTGACCAGGCGAGGGTTGATGAAGTCGATGACCATCGCGACCAAGCCGAGGACGAGGGTCACCGCGATGATCCCCAGAACCCACCGGACAGCAGGGAACAGGATCAACGCCCCGACAAACGCCCCGATCGCCACCAGGACCACTACCGCCCATGCCGCCCGCGTTTTCCATCGCTCCGACGGCTTGCGGCGGTACATGCCTGCCGCCCGTTTGGAGAGCGGCGAGATTCGGCCGTCCGACTGGAACTCGAACAGCGCGATTCCCCTGGCGTTCGCAAATGTCTGGGCGTCTTTCGTGTAGCCGCCCCAGGAAAAGTGAACCCAGCGATCCGCTGACTTCTTCGAGTACATGTCCTTGTGTACTGATTCGAGCTGCGTCGCGTTGACTGGACTGGTCTGCACCGTCCCGCGGCCAACGACGCCCTTGCCGTCGACATGGAACACGTCGTCAGCCTTGCCCCGGCGAGTGCTCACTCCGGTGAAGTCCATGTCCTTCATATGGTGGACAACCTGCTCGAACATATGGCGGCGACTGATCGCAGGCTTCACGGCTACTCCAGGGGACTCAAGCGGACGCTCTCCGAATCGCAAACGAGTTTCGAATCTAGATGATGTCAGATGTGGTAGGAGCACAACAGATTCGGTGTGGTTCGCCAGCCCTGCCTTTCAAGCCACCGTCGGATCGCTGCCGACAGATCAGCATCCGGTTCAGCGTCGATGACCAGCGGACCGTCCCCGCAGCGTCCACAGGCAACGGCGGTCACCCGCTCGTGGGGCTGGCAGCGGACGCAGTGCCGCTGCTCTCTCACTCGGCCAGCGCCGTCGAGGTGCAACCAGACGGTGTCGAGGTCGTTGAGGTGAGGGACCGCCTCCCGACTCGTCGGCGGACGGTACCCGCACGTCGGGCACATTAACCGGTCTTCGCCGGGACGAGGATTAGCGGCGGACGCCGGTGGCAGAGTCACGTTCTCGGTCAAGGCCTCGACCGGCGCCAGGGGAGTGGCGGCGGTGACCTGCTCGGCTGGCCGCGGTGGCAGGTGTCGGTAGAGGGTTGAGCGGGTCATTCCGGTCTTGGCTGTGATCTCGGCGGCGGTGGCGCCGGCATCTCGCAGTTGGATGGCGTGGGCGAGTTGGGATTCGGTGACCACCGACGGGCGGCCGGTGCGCCGGCCCTTCGCGGTGGCGACCTCGCGGGCGTGGGCGGCGCGTTCGAGGGTGTAGGTGCGTTCCATCTGTGCGAACAGTGCGAGCAGTACGACGGCGAGTTGGGCCATCGGATCGTCCGGGTTGCTCGAGTCGATCCGGATTGGGTCGGCCAGGTTGCGGATCCCGATCCCACGCTCGCGCAGGTCGTGGATCAGGTTGAGGGTGTCGCGTACGTTCCGGCCGAGTCGGTCGAGGGTGTGCGTGACGATGACGTCGCCGTCGCGGGCGTACTCGAGCAGTGCGGTCAGCCCGGGGCGGTCGGTGGTGGCCCCGGACTTCTTGTCGACGTAGATGTTCGCCGGGTCGATCCCTGCTTTGGTGAGGGCGTCGATCTGCCGGTCGAGGTCCTGTTTCGTTGTCGACACCCGCGCATACCCCAGCTCCATGCCCGGAGCGTACCGAAAGTTGTTTCCGTAGCACTGTTTAGACACGATGTTTTGGAATGAACTTATGAGACGTCGTGAACTGGGGTGATCAGCTTCGACGTCCGCCGGCCCGTGGCCGTCCCGAAACCAAGGTTTCGGAACACAACAACTCCCGAGTAGTCGATCGCATGGCGCACCGATCCCCGAATCGGGCCGGACGAATGCCTCAGGCCACCTCGTCGAAGGTGTAGTCGATCGACGAGTGCAGTCGGTCGGCATTGAACCCAATGGATCCACTCGGCGGTTTCCCTCAGGCTCGGCCTGACCGGTCCACGAAGAGGGCTGTGGTCGATCAGCTCGGTCTTGTAGAGGTGCCTCCATAGGGGTCCCTACCCCCGGAGCCCTCGGCGCTGGCCGGAAGATGCTGTATCGGCACCTGATGCTGGTGGTATTGCTCGCTCCTGACGCTTTTGTCGGAGTCGCCTGATAAGAGTGGACCGAATTCTCATTGACGTCAGGAGCAAGCGTGGCTGTGCTGATTACTCATCGTCGTATGTCCCCGGGAGGAACAGGAAACGAGCACATCACGGACGTGAAGTGGCTCCAGGATGGCAAGACCGGGTCCATATCGAAGCAGGTTGCAGTGGAGTGGCTGGACAAGGACGGAAGCGCAGCATACGTGCAGGGTCCGCAGTCGCGGACTGAGGTAGGTGTCGTGCGAGAAGCGGGTAAGGCTCCCTACCTTCGGACGCACGCGAACGGCTACTGGAACGACAACCTTCTGTCGCTTCCCTTGTTTTGAAAACAGGCCTTCGAGAGCACCTTTTCCGGTTGCCGGGCTGATCCGGGAGGGTTCCTAATTGATTGCTACGCGGGCTTGATCGCCTGCGTGCGTGGCCCTCCGCGCCCGGTATGGGTGTGACGCTCATGGGTTCCTGGCACTCGCCGTGGGAGATGCCTTCACACAGAGAACGGCGCGGCTCGCCCGGTGCGGAGGGTTTCGGTGGTGTCCTGCTCGTGGTGCGAGCCGGCCGCAGGGATCGACCTCTCGTGTGGTGTTCACGAGCTTCGAGCTCTTCGACAGTTCGAGGCCCCTGCGGTGTGCTGGCGTCACGACACGACTGATGAGATGACGGACCCGCATCCTGCGTGAGTCCTGCAATTAGGGCGTCGTGTGACTCCATCTCGGTTCGACCGACCGTGTTCCTCGACGTGGCAGGGAGTGCAGATGGACAGATACTGCGGAATCGACTGGGCCGACGACCATCACGACATCGCCGTCATCGACGACACCGGGACCGTCCTGGCGAAAGAACGGGTGCGCAACGACGCGGACGGGTTCGCCCGGCAGCTCGAGATCCTCGCCGACGCCGGCGACAGTCCGGAGGATCCGATCCCGATCGCGATCGCGATCGAAACCGATCGCGGCCTGTGGGTCGCAGCCCTGCGGGCAACCGACCGGGTCGTATACGCGATCAACCCACTCTCCGCGTCGCGTTATCGCAGTCAGCGCACCGTGTCCGGTGCGAAATCCGATGCTGCGGATGCCGTGATGTTGGCGAACATCCTGCGCCTCGACGCCGACTCGCACCGACAGATTCCCGATGACACCGACCTCGCTCGGGCGATCAAGGTCTTTGCCCGCGCCCAACAGGACGCGGTGTGGGCGCGCACTGCCCTCGGTAACCAGATCCGATCGCTGCTCAAGGACTACTTCCCGACGGCTCTGACGGCATTCGACGGACTCAGCGGAGGTGGTATCACCCGCGCCGATGCTCGGGCGGTTCTTATCGCTGCGCCAACCCCGGATGCTGCAGCGAAGCTGACCCTCGTGAGGTTGCGTGCGCTGTTGAGGAAGGCTGGTCGGCAACGCAATGTCGACGCCGCCGCGGCGCGTCTGCGGGAGGTCTTCCGCGCCGAGCAGCTCCGTCAGCCCGAACTGGTCGAGCACGCGATGGGTATTCACCTGCAGTCGCTCGTGCAGCGTCTCGATGCCGCCTGCAACGCGGTCGCCACCTTGACCGCCGCGACAACCGAGCACTTCGAGCGCCATCCGGATGCGAAGATCATCACCAGCTTCCCCGGCCTTGCCGCGGTAAGCGGGGCACGGCTGCTCGCCGAGATCGGCGACGACCGAACGCGATTCGCTGATGCTCGCGGGTTGAAGGCGTATGCCGGCGCATCGCCGGTGACCAGAGCCAGCGGCAAGAGAACCGTGGTGATGCACCGGCAGATCAAGAACAACCGACTCGCTTCGGTCGGTTCGTTTTGGACTCTCGTCGCGATCCAGAGCTCGCCTGGTGCACGGGAACACTTCGACCGCCGTCGCACCTCCGGGGACTGGAGTCGGCAGGCTCAACGCCACCTGTTCGGCAAGCTCCTCGGCCAGCTCCACACCTGCCTACGGACACGACAGAATTATGACGAGCTGAGAGCATTTCCACTCGCACCGGTCATCGCGGCGTAGCTCGATCGACTTCGCCTGACCACTGTCCGGTGCTTATTCAGGGGACCTGCTGGTCCACCCGCCGCCCGATACCGACGACCCGTTGGGGTCTGCTACCAGGCCCTGGTCGACGGTAAGACTCGTTTGTTGTGAGTCCCGAACGAAATCGGCGACAGTGCGCGGGGGTTCGTCATCCGAAATGAACGGCTCTTCCAAGTCGTCGATGTCCTCGACGTGGTCATCGCTTGGTTGCGCGTTGTCGGCCACAGAGCTCTCCTCAGCGATGTTGTTCGTCGAATCAGGACGCTACTCCAACCGGGCGTCTGGTCCCGTTCATGAGCATGGGCTCCTGGCCGCATGTGCGCCACAACCACTTGCGTCTTAGCGAACTGAGATGTCTGTGTGTGCTGTCAAGCGCCGGTCTGTTCGAACACCCGGCTGTTGGGACTTGGTGCGGGTCGACGAGGGAAGCATCGGCCCGCACCATTTGCTCGCGGGGCCGGATTCAAGGGGCCTCCAGTTCTGTCGCCCTACCGAGCCTCATGCCGTGCACGCGTGGTCCAGCAACCAGGCTGCACCCGCACCATTTCGGCCGCAAGTGTCGGATCGAGTCCTGCGCGGCTTCCCGCGAACAGCGGCACAATCGCAGTTGTGAGTGACGTCGGGGATCTCGCAGCGGTCGTGGCTGAGATCGATTCACGCCTGGCCAACGAACCGGTCGACGACCAGGACAGAGAATCGCTGCTCCATGATCGGGACCGCGCAACCTTGTTTCTAGCCGCAGTGCGTTCCGGGCGCCGCGAGCTGATCCGTCAGGACCTGTACTTCGACCTGCTGGAGCGTTACCCCATCCAGGCCGGCGGCGGCCACGATGGGGACGCGCTCGACTGACGGCTCAGCGCCCCGGGGCCGGATTCCCACGCGGGCGTGTGTCCGCTAGCGTTTGCTCGCGCCGCCCCTTTGAAGGTGGCGAAAGCCCCGACGACAATGCCCCCCCTGCGTCGGCGGGGCCACTGCATTCCGGCACTGAGTCAGTCCGCGCACCGACCCGCCCAGTCCAGCGCCGGCCTTGGACCGGCACTGCGGTCTAGTTTGCGGCCAGCATCCGGTGGCCGAGCTGGCGACCCAACCGAACCACGACCGCTCCGGCTCCAGCGAGCAACAGCAGGTACCCGAGAGGCCCGAACGCGAAGAACGGCTCGTAAAGCACGCCTTCCGGCTTGACCTCGCCAGGGTTCGCGACAAAACCCGTCAAGGCGAGTAGGCCGAGTCCGATCACTGTGGCGCTGACGGCCCAGAATCTGCGGCCCGATCTGGCCGCGAAGGCCTGTGTCAGTGCGTAACCGAGGATGGCTGCGCAGGCGACGATCGCGACGAATCCGAACGTGGTGATGTCCGACATGGTGAATCCCTCTCCCGTCTGCCCCACGGAGTGGGGTGTTTCGTGTCTGGACAACATGGTTGCTGCTGGGGACTTGCCCTGTCGTCGGAGTGAGGTATGACCCTGCCGTCAGACTGGGGTATGACATCGAGCGCTAGACCCGGTGCGAGGTGGCATGCCGCGCCCATCCTTATTCGCACAGTCGTTCGATGGTTGCTTGAGTCGGATCGCGGGCCGTGGAGGGTTGCACTCGAAGGTCCACGTCCGTACATCCAGATGATGAAAGATTGCTGGTATGAAAGATTGCCAGCAATCTACCGATGCCCGATGCCCGATGCGGGGTGGTGGGGAGGGGTGGTGGACGATGGTGCTGCCCTTTCCTTCCTGAATCGCCCCGGGGTTTCCGGAGACTTCATTCCTTGGGAAGGATGGAGTCATGTCATCAGGGACGTCGAAGAGGTATCCGCCCGAGCTGCGTGAACGGGCGGTTCGGATGGTCGCCGAGATCCGCCCCGAGCACAGCTCGCAATGGGCGGCGATCGAGTCCGTCGCCGCCAAGCTCGGAATCGGAGCAGCCCAGACGCTGCACAACTGGATCCGCAAGGCTCAGGTCGATTCGGGGCAGCGCGCCGGCGTGACCACCGATGCCGCCGACGAGCTACGCAAGCTCAGGGCCGAGAATCGAGAACTCAAGCGGGCCAACGAGATCCTGAAGTCTGCATCGACTTTCTTCGCGGCGGAGCTCGACCGCCAACGCAAGTGATCGTCGACTACATCGACAGCCACAAGGAGGAGTTCGGCGTCGAGCCGATCTGCAGGGTGCTCACCGAGCACGGCTGCAAGGTCTCGTCGAGCACCTACTACGACGCCCGCAACCGCCTGCCGTCGAAACGGGACGTTCGGGACCAGGAACTCAAGCCCGAGATCGCACGGGTCCACCTGGAGAACTATTCGGTCTACGGTGCACGGAAGGTCTGGTTGCAATGCACCGCGAGGGCATAGAGGTGGCCCGCTGCACCGTCGAGCGGCTGATGGGCGATCTCGGACTCGAGGGTGCGCGACGCGGCAAGAAGAAGCGGACCACCCTCGCTGATCCACAAGCACATCGTGCCGGTGATCTGGTGGAGCGCAACTTCAACCCGGAATCACCAAATGTGTTGTGGGTAGCGGACTTCACGTATGTCTCAACGTGGTCGGGATGGGTGTACGTCGCCTTCGTGATCGACGCGTTCTCCCGTCGGATCCTGGGGTGGCGCAGTTCGACGACAATGACGACACCGCTGGTGCTCGATGCGATCGAACACGCGATCTGGACCCGCACGCGCGAAGGTGTCACCGACCTGTCGGGGCTGATCCATCACAACGACCACGGCTCGCAACATACGTCTGTGGCGTTCACCGAGCGGCCTGTCGACGCCGGGATCGATGCCTCGGTCGGGACGACCGGCGACAGCTACGACAACGCTCTCGCGGAGACGGTCAACGGGCTCTACAAGACCGAGTTGATCAAGGCTCAGGGCCCATGGCGGACCGTTGACCAGGTCGAAGCCGCCACCCTCGAACGGGTCGACTGGTTCAACCACCGCAGGCTCTACGAGCACTGCGGTGACCTGCCGCCGGCCGAGTACGAGGCCCTCTATTACCGTCAGCTCCGAACTCAGCCAACGGCTGAGTTCTCAAACCAGTAGGTCTCCGGACTCACCGGGGCGATTCACGCCGACGTGATGGCGTGGCCCGGGCAAATGACGCGCATGGAAAAGGAGATTGTGTGTCGCCTCGCATCGAACGTCTGTGGGTCCGGAATCTGAGGTCTGTCGGAGACGACTGGGTGACGGTCGACTTCCCGGAGACGGGGACGCTCGTGCTCCTCGGCGAGAACAACGCAGGCAAGAGCAACATCACTCGTGCCCTGGACATCCTGTTCGGCGACATGTGGCCCGCCAGCAGGCGGCTCGAGGAACACGACTTTCACGGTCGTGACAGCGACGGGATCGCCGTACGGGTTGGTGCACACGTTTCGGGTATCCCTTGCCCGTACTGCGGTGGGGAGGTGTCCAGCTTCAAGTGGGAACACGATCAGTCTTCACCTGCAGCTGGCGGAGACCCCGTCACGTACTCGTTCGCGTGTAGCGCCGACTACTGCCAGCGGACCTTCGTGAAGAAGGAGATGCGGACAGCGCTGTCCGCATCTGTGCTCGATGCCGACCGCCGGCTCGACTACCAGCTCAGCTACGCCAGCAAGTTCACCATGCTGTCCAAGCTCATGCACCGCTTCCACGAACGACTCATGGACGACCCCGCCCGCAAGGATCAGCTCGCCGATCTCTTCTTGCAGTTGGTAGGAGAGTTTGGGGGAGTGCCGGAGTTCGCGAAGTTCAAGGAGATCCTCGCGTCCACGGCCGCGGACTTCGGTCAGAATCTGTCCTATCGCCTGGACATCGACTTCAGTGCGTACGACCCCAGCAACTTCTTCCGATCACTGCGCGTCCACCCGACCCTCGCCGACGAAGTCCGGAACTTCGACGAACTCGGCACCGGACAGTCGCAGGTCCTTGCTCTGGCGTTCGCCTACGCCTATGCCATGGCCTACGGTCAGTCCGACGGCACCATCCTCGTGATCGACGAACCCGAAGCGAACCTGCACCCGCTGGCGCAACGATGGCTCGCGACGCGGCTGGGTGCGCTCACCGCCCCCGGACTGCAGGTCGTCATCACCACGCACTCCCCGCACTTCGTGGATCTTGCCCGGCCCGAGAATCTCGTGATGGTCAGCAAAGACGCCGACGGAGCGACGAGGGTGGTCCAACGAAGCCGCGACGACCTGCGCGACTATCTGGTCGAGCACGGAGCGGACGCCGATCGGACCCAACCGGACAGCATCGGGGGGTTCTACGCAGCCTCCGCCACCACCGAGATCGTCAGTGGGTTGTTCTCCCGCCGATGCGTCCTCGTCGAGGGCATCACCGAGGCACTCGCCCTGCCCGAACTGCTCCGCGCACGCGGGCTCGATGTCCTCCGCGAAGGCATCGCGATCGTCTCGGTCGAAGGCATCGGAAACATCGCCAAATGGCATCGCCTCTACACCGCCTTGGGAATCGAGTGCTACTGCATGTTCGACACCGACTCGGACAAGAAGGGCAACAACGCAGCCAATCTCGCAGGCAAGCGCCGCGACATCATGTCGGCCCTGGGACTCCCGAGAGACCTGGGCGAATCCGAGAATCTCTCGACCGACCCGATTGCCGTCGCAAGCAGCCACGCGACACTGGCCCCCAACTTCGAGGGAGCCGCCGAGCGGCTGTTCGGGGATCGCTGGGTCACACTCCACTCGGAAGCCGCCGCAGTTGTCGGTGAGTCCAAACCGCTACGCGCCCGGTATGCCGCGCAGCGACTCTCCGCCGAGGGCTACCCCGCGGAGGCGACCGAAGCCCTCGACGCCCTGATCGAGGCCATCCGGGGCGACTTGGCAACGCCAGATACCCAGGACTGCGAGCCGCCGCCGACCAGTTGACATAAGAGCTGCTATCGGTGCCCGGAATGCCGATTTTTCGGTTCCTAGGCGCGTCGTCCCTGCCCGGGAAGTCCGCCCGATACGACCGAGCGCACGCCTCCTCTAGGCGCTGGCCGGCCACCGTGCTCGGGGCGTTTGACAGGCTGGGCCTTGGGGCCGATCCGCGTGTACAGCTGGCGTCGTAGCCGGCGGGCTTTCGAAACCAGCTCATGCTCACGCGCCGTCAGTGGTCGAGCCGCCGCGGTCGCAGCAGCGGTTCGCAGAAACTCTTCGACCCTGGTCAATTCGGCCCGGGCCACGCGTTGACGATGTTCGACGATCTGCTTCGGCAACCGCTGCTTCTGGCGACCCGTGCGTTTGCCCACGGCGCAGATGTTCGCACACAGCATGGACATCGTCAGGGCATACGAACTTCCGATGCCCCAGCGGAATCCGACGGCATTGCTGCCACGTCGCCCGCGCCGCCAGCGGTCTCTACTCGCTGCGGGCGCTGTTCACGCGGATCGTGGACGACAAGCCTGCCTACCTGTATCCCTGACCCGATCGACCTCACGCGGCGGTGCGTTTTGCCGGACGCCCACCCAAGGGCTGCAGTATTCACGACCAGGCTGAAGGTCATATCGGCTGCAATCGGCTTGCCGGTGTCGACGGGCCTGCCGGAGAGTGGGATCGATTGTCGGGGTCGGGGTCGGCCATGCGCGTCGCGACGAGCGGACCTGTGGTGTCGCAGGAATGCTGTAGCTTCTGGCGATGCACCGCGACGTGGGCACCGACTCGTAGTAGTCGGGCTGGGGGAGGGGAGTCGATGAGCAACCAGTGGATTGCGTTCGCGAGTGACGAGGTGGCCTCGTGACGGCGGACACAGAGCCGTCGGCTCTGTTGAAGCGGGTCGCTATGCCCGGCTGGGTCGAGATGAGGTTGACGAAGATCAACCTCCGGACCGATGCCGCCAAGAAGTTCGCCGCGTGCACGCTCGACCACTGGAAGGGGACACCGGAGAAGTCTCAGCCGCAGACCGTCGTCAAGCCGCGAGCGGTAGCCGTGCACGACTCCGCGTCGCAACTGCTCGGTAGCTGCACGGCCTGGACGATCGCTGCAGTCACCGTTTCGCTCGGCGCGATCCTGTTCGACTTCGAGATCGAAGACTTCCTCGTTCTGATGGTATGGGTGGCCTGGCTGATCGTCTTCGTCGGCTCATGGCTGCTACGGGAGGTCACCAAAGCCTCCGCCCTTGAGTACCGCAGGCAAGTCAAGGCTGCCAAGCAGGCCGCGATGCGCAGGGACGCACCGCAGTTGTCGGACGCCGAGATGGACAGCCTCGCAAAGATACTTTCCACCACAGAGGGCAAGCTGGCGTACGCGGCGGCGGTTCTCGCGGCGGAAACGGAGTCCTCGCCGGTGTGGGGTGACCCCGTGTTCGACGACTTTCACGCCCGTGTGGACCTGCACCGGCATGTCGGCGAGATCGCCGACAGTGCCCGGGCTCTCGACCGAGCCAGAAAGAAGCTGGGATCGCGACCGGGTGGGGCGCTGGCCAAAGACGAAGCTGTCACCGAACTCTACGAGCGCCGAGTCCGCGAGTTCGATGAGCGGCTCGCGGGTCTCACGCAGCGAGTGCACGGACTCCTCGTCTACCGCGACCATGTCCACGGGTTCGAACCGTTGATCGAGAAACGCAAGTGGCTCGAAAAGCACCGTTACGACCAGGTCGATTCGGGGTCTGTGTTCGACGAGTTGGGATCTGCTGAACTGCGCAGCGCGACCGACGAAATCGACTCCCGCACGCGGGAAGCCATGAACTTCCTCCTGGAAGACGCCGAGCGGCTCAGCAAACTATGACCTCGAGGTGGCCGTCCCCGCGCCGGAGGCAGGGTCCGATCCAGGAGTGACGGGTAGAATCTTCGGATCGCGCGGGCAGGTGCCTGTGTCCGTGGTTGATGGTTTGGGATGCTGTGCCAATGGATGAGCAACCCACCCTGTTCCCGCTCGAGGACGTCGACGTATCCGCCGATGCGGGTGACGCGGCGGACCTGCAGACAGCGCTCGGGCTGTTGGCATTGATGGACCTGCCGCGGGTGGGTAGCGGGCGGGCGATCCGATTCGCGCAGCAGTTCGGGTCCGCTGAGGCGTTCAACACCGCGGCACCGGAGCAACGGCAACGTGCGGGTGGTGTCGCGGTCGAAGATCCGGTACAGGTTCTCGATCGGGATGTCCCGGACGGGGCTCGACTGGTCGGCTACTTCGACGACGACTACCCCACCTCATTGCGGGGCATCGCGAACCCGCCTGCGGTTCTCTGGATACAGGGAGCTCTTCCCGACCCTGCCCGGCGGATCGCGATCGTCGGTACGCGCTCGGCGACACGGTGGGGGGCAAGCATGGCGGCATCGATCGCCGAGGCGGCGGCAGCTGCCGGGGTGAGTGTCGTGTCCGGCCTCGCGCTCGGCATCGACATCGCCGCGCACCGTGCCGCACTGGCAGCCGGCGGTCACACCGTGGCCGTCCTGGGCTCGGGGATCGACACCCCCACCCCCCGCGAGCATCAGGCAGACGCACACGCCATCGTCGAAGCCGGCAGCTGCCTGATCTCCGAGGTTGGCCCAGGCACGCGTCCGAGCGCGCGCACACTGGTCGCGAGAAACCGGATCCAGAGCGGGTTGAGCTATGCGACGGTCGTCGTTCAGTGCGGGCTGAAGTCGGGAACCATGACCACCGCGAAGTTCACGCGCGAACAAGAGCGAGAGCTGGTGCTGCCCGTACCTCCGGAGGAGGAGCAGCGGCATCCGGAGAACGCGGGAAGCGCAGCTCTGGCCCGGTTGTCTCCGCCGCCGCGGCTTCTGCAGGTGCGGGGCGATCTCGCCGATCTGCTCACCGAGATCCGATGAACCCCGACGTATCCCGGATGGTCGCCAGGTTCCGAAACCTTGTGAGAGGGAGCGATGCGATGCCGACGAAGTTCAGTCCGGAGGAGCTCTATCCCGTGCTTCCGGCCGGGGACGGTATATGTGGTGTGTGCTTCGGATGGAGTGAAGGGGCCGAGCTGTGTGGGTCGTGCCGCCAGATCCGTGACGAACTGGAGAGTTCGCGGATCGATGTGCGGAGCATCAAGGTGCTGCCGATCTCCCTCGCCGTTAAGGGCGACGCACTGGCGGGCTCGCTGTACGGGTACAAGAACAACGGCGACCCTGCGGTGCGGGCAGATCACGCGGGCAAGGTCCGCGCACTTCTCCACGAGTACGTACAGGCACATGGTCGATGCCTGGGAGCCGTGGCAGGCATTGGGAAGTTCGATCTGATCACCTGGGTGCCGAGCGCGCAGGGCGCCCGTGTCGGGACCAGACATCCGCTCGCGGCGATGATCGAGGACGCACCCTGGAACTGCAACCGGGCCACCGAACTGTTGAGCCGGACAACCGTGGGCGTCGACTACCACCGGGTCCATCCCAAGCGTTTCGAGGTCACCGGAGATGTTGCCGGCCGGTCGGTGATGGTCGTGGACGATGTGTGGACGAGGGGGGCCAACGCTATGTCCGCGGCCTGGGCGCTGCGTGACGCCGGCGCTGCGGCGGTGGCGATCGTCGTGATAGGCCGTTGGCACACCCCGGATTACCGCGACAGCGGGATCTACAGCGAGACGGCGCAGGAAGTCGGCTTCGAGATGGACAACTGCGTCCAATGCGATCAGTCACCGATCACAGGAAGCACCACGACTCCAGTGACAAGGGATCTGTGGACCGCGGTGTCGCAGGTTCGCGCGACGACGGAGATTCCGAGTACCGGGGCAGCCCCGTCGATGATCAGAGAAGACGGCCGGGTCTACATTGACGCGGGATTGGCCATGGATCGCGATGCGTCGAGTATGGCCTGGGACTGGGAAGATGACTCTTGTAGCTGGTATCACTACGGCGCGGACTGCCCAGCGCTCAATGGAGCCTCTGTGGGACAGCTTCCGATTCGAGTCGCCCGCGCCGACTATGCGTTCAGTCCGTGCACGTACTGCACCGAAGCGAACGACGGTTCGTACTGGCGGGACGCCATCAACAGGATGGAGCTCCAGCGGATTCTGGCCATGCAAGGTGCCAAACCGCTGTTTGTGTCGGATCTCTGACCGGCACAGGGCGTCCGGCACGGCCTCCGACTGCTCCAAGCCAAGCCAAGCCAAGCCAAGCCAAGCCAGGGCTGGACATGGACGGTCAGACGGTGAGGGAACGGGCGATCTGTGCGATCGCTGCGTTGAACCGTTCCCGGCCTCCCGGTGAGTTCAACCCGCGGTCGGAGCAGTGTGGAATTTCGCCGGGAAGGACGTAGAGACCGCGATCTATGCCCGCACGTGCCCATCCGTCGCGCGCAGCTGCCCCCAGCAGCAGCACGGTGTCGAGGTCGGGACACCGGTCGACGAATTCCCGGGTCCACCGGACCGCTCGGGTGCGCTCGGCGGTGGTCGAACCGCCGTTCTTGATCCCGGCAACCGGAAACGGGACGACGTTCCAGTGCACCACCTCCGACCAAGAGATACCGTGCCGTGCGTATGCCTCGCGGCAATTGCGGGCGGTGCGATCGTTGTTGTCCAGGCTCAGCATCCCCGAACCGGTTCCCGTCTCAGCTTTGGTGGACGGGTTGTCGAGCAGTACCAGCACCCGTGCATGGATACCGCCCTGGTCGGGGTCGACATAGGGGATGTGTCCGCGGGGAAGCCCAACCGAGTCGGCGATCCGGTCGGCCAGCTCGTTCAACGGCCGGACATGGGGGTCTCGGATTCGTGCCATCTTCGCGGCCACGACAGTGGCATCGGCGTTGCGTCCGTTCGGCATGCGTGACGATGGCACATGCCTGCGACATCTCGCGTGTGAATGACGAACGGCGCCGGGTGGCGGACGAGACGATCCCGGAGCCGATCAGGCCCTCGTTGACTGTGGTCGCGCAGGGGTCACTCCGCACCCAGCTGTTGACTGCCGTCAATAGCCAGGCTCGGCCTCCCCCTGAGATTGGGTCGGGGCCGTGCCTTCTCGGAAGGCATCCGAGGATCCCGCCTGCCGCCACCACTTCTTTGCCATCTGCAACTCCCACACCACGAAGTCGAGGCCGGCGTACATCTCCGACTCCTTACTGGATCGGGGCGGGAGGCCCTCGAAGTGTCGCTCGGCGATCCGGTCGAGTTCGTCATCGGTCATACCCGGTTGGACGCAGCCCGGGACGGGCCGGTTTCAGGCAGCAAGGCCACCCCCGCAACGGCATCTGGTCGAAGAAGCACCTCCTTCGTCAACAGCGGAGTCGTTCCCTGGAAACACAAGGTGGGGCGCGAATACCAATGTGATACCGATGCTCGCTGACCTGCTCGCAGCTCTCGATCTCGTAGCTCCCCGCCGAGAGGGCAGGTAGCTGCCGAGTATTCGAGGTGCCGTGCAGAGGGCTCGATGTGACACACATGTGACACGCCATGGGGGAGTCATGAGTAGGAACGGATCGATTGGTGGGAAGGAAACTTGCTGACCAGGAGAAATTCTGGCTGGAATTTGATCTTATGGCCTCTCACTTCTTGAAAGCGAGCGTGGCGTTAAACCCACCGGGGGTTCAAATCCCTCCGCTTCCGCAAAGGCCCCGACCTGGTACCTGCAGGTCGGGGCCCTTTCATGCTTCTGGTGCGGCTACTGCGCGTCCATCGCGGCGACCGCGGCCGCCACGGCGTCGGCGATGTGGGCCTCGGCGGCCGTCTTGTCCACGCCGAGGCCGCTGAGTGGGCCGGAGCCGTTCTCGAGCTCGAGCAGCGCGAGCAGCAGGTGCTCGGTCCCGATGTAGTTGTGGCCCAGCCGCAGTGCCTCGCGGAAGGTCAGCTCCAGCACCTTGCGCGCCTGCGCGTCGTACGGGATGAGCGCGGGCACGGCGGCGGCGTCGACCGCGGTCGGCAGGGTCGCGGCCGCGGCCGCGCGGACGTCGTCCAGGGACACCCCCTGCGCGAGCACCGCCTTCGCCGCGATGCCCGCCGGCTCGGCCAGCAGGCCCAGCACCAGGTGGGCGGGCCGGATCTCGGGGTTGCCGGCGGCCCGGGCCTCGTTCTGCGAGGCCATGACCACGTTCCGGGCGCGCGGGGTGAACCGGCTGAAGCCGTCGTTCGGGTCCAGGTCGGACGGCTGGTCCGCGGGCTTGGTGGTGTACCGCTTCTGGGCCGCCTGCTTGGTGACGCCCATGCTCTTGCCGATGTCCGTCCAGGACGCGCCGGTGCGCCGGGCCTGGTCGACGAAGTGGCCGATCAGGTGGTCCGCGACCTCGCCGAGGTGTTCGGCGGCGAGGACCGCGTCGGAGAGCTGGTCCAGGGCGTCGGGGTGGACCTTCTTGATGGCCTCGATCAGCTCGTCGAGCCGCACCGGGTTGGTCATGCGTACGGGATTCGTCATGCGTCAACCATAGGTTGACGATTCCGTTCCGTCAACCGTGAGTTGACGGCAGCCCTCGGGCCTACGGCGTGTTGATGTAGTCCTGAATCGCCTTCTGTGCGTTGGGGTTGCCGGTGGCCATGCCGGCGAGGGCGCCGATGATCGCACCGGTGGGGGCGCCGATGATGCACCCCGCGAGGCTGCCGGGGAACATCGAGATGCATCCGATGCCGAGGCCCGCGACGGAGCCGATCGCTGTCCCGGCCGCGCCGCCGTTGGCCCAGCCGAGATTGAGTTCGTTGAGCATGTGCTCGAAGGCGGCCTGCTTCTCGGGCGAGTCGACCTGGTGGACGCCGGGGACTGCCTGGCCGGGCGGGCCGGTAGCGGCGCCGGCCTGTGCGATTCCGGGGCCTGCGATCATGGCCGCGGCGATCAGGGTGGATGCTGCCGTTCTGTTGATCAGGTTCATTTCGTTACCTCACCTGGACCAGACGAAGGAAGGGCCGAATTCGACTGTAAACCCGCCGTCGCGCAAGCGTCGGGCGAATCGCCCCGATCACCGCGGGTGAAAAGGCGGTGGCCGGTTCGCCGGGCGCCGCGACCGTCGACTCCGGGGGGTCGATGCAAACGGCGAATCTGCAAGCAGGAAAACCGATTACGGCCGTGGTTGCATTCCGGCGAGCTCGAGCACGTACTCGTCGGCGCCGGCGTCGTAGTTCACCGAGTAGGTGGTTGGGTAGCGGCCCGGTTTCGGGTAGATCTCCGGTTGCGAGATCTCCTCGTCCGCCGACGACCTCGTCAGCAGCCACTCGCGCGTCATCATCGGCTCCATGAACGTGTACGCGCCGTCCCAGGAGCCCGCAATGAACGTCTGGGTGAAGTCGAACCCGCCGGGCGCCAGGACGTCGGCGTTGTTCGTCCAGTGCTGGCCCATCTTCGGGACGTTCGTCAGGAGCGGAAGGCCCTCCGGCGGCGAGTAGTTCGTTGGCATCTGCGCTGCCGGCGGCAGGTTTCCGGCGCGGGGGAGGTAGTCCAGTCTCAGCGGGTCGTTCTCGGCAATGGTGGCCGCATCGACCATGTAGAAATGCATGTCGAAGTGGGGTTTGTCGAACAGCCCCACGGGATTGTGGCCGTGCGCATTCCAGTCCACCACGACGCTGTCGAAGATCGTCGACGCGCCCTGCGCCGGCATCGCGAGCGGGAACTCGGTCATCGGCGCGTCGGGCAGCCCGTCGAGGGCGGCGGCGGTCATCCGGATGCCGACGCCGGTGGGCCGGCCGTCCGCGTCGAGCGTCACGTACGCGCGGGCGGAGCCGGCCCCGATACCCGTCGGTGTCCCGTAAAAGGTTTCGGCGACGCCGTTTTCGGCCGAGGCGCCCGTGATGCCGCCGGCGCTGGCGTCGGAACACCCAGTGAGGGACGACAGCCCGGCGCAGACGGCGGCTGCCAGGGCCGCGGCGCGGACGGAGCGGGGGCGGAGCGGTCGGTGTGTGCGCATGTGCACCTCTGGGGAGAGGACCGGGAACACCGAGGTTACCGCCGCGGTGGTGACGGGCGTCGGGATTCGGGCGAAGCGCGACCCGCCGTGCGGCGGGTCGCGAAGGCACGCCGGCTGCCGTCGCGGCAGGAGGTGCCGACCGGCAGCGCCCTGACCTGGCGCCCGGCATCCAGGACGGTCGTCCAACAGGCTGCCCGAGTGAGGCGGCACGGCAACAGATTTCGGCGTGGGACAACACTCGGCGGTGGAAAGTCCGCTACCTTGGCGGGCAGCGGTTCGCCCGCACCCGGCGGGCAGTCGCTCGAGGTGGGCCCATGAAGCTACTCGCGACAATGGCTCTTTCGATGGCCCTGTGCGGCCTTTTCCCCTCGGTCGCCGCGGCCGGCCCGCGTGGGCCCGGACCGGCCCGTCAGGCCGCCTCCGTCGACCACGTCACCATGCTCACCGAGCGACGCGCCGCCGTGTTCGTGCACTCCCCGTCGATGGGCGAGGTGGTGCAGGTGCAGGTGCTGCTGCCCGCCGACCGGTCCGCCGCCAGGCCCACGCTGTACCTGCTCGACGGCGCGGGCGGGGGCGAGGAGTCGGACTACCAGGAGAGCACCTGGACGCTGAAGACCGACGCCGTGGACTTCTTCGCAGACAAGGACGTCAATGTGGTGCTGCCGGTCGGCGGCACCGGCAGCTACTACACGAACTGGAAGCAGCCCGACCCCACTCTCGGGGTCGACGAGTGGGAGACGTTCCTGACCACGGAACTGCCGCCGCTGATCGACACCCAGTTCCGGGGCAACGGCGTCAACGCGATCGCAGGACTGTCGATGGGCGCGCACGCGGCACTGAATCTCGCGACCAGGCACCCCGCCATGTACCGCGGCGTCGCGGCCTTCAGTGGCTGCGCCGACAACGGCCAGGCCGACTCCCGGCTGTCGGTGCGTGCCACCGTCGCCTGGAAGGGCGGCGACGCGGACAACATGTGGGGACCGGACGGCGACCCGGAATGGGCGGCGAACGATCCCATGCGCAACGCGGAGGCGTTGCGCGGCAAGGAGATCTACGTCGCGACGGGTAACGGCGCGGCCGGGCCGCTGGACGACCCGACCACCGTGGACGGGCTCAGCGCACTGACCCTCGGCGCGGCGCTCGAGGCGGCCGCCCTGCGCTGTACGCAGCTGTTCGACGACCGGCTGCGGGAGTTGGCCATCCCCGCGACGTTCCACTACCGGCCCGCCGGCACCCACTCGTGGCCCTACTGGCAGCAGGACCTGCACGACGCGTGGCCCACCCTGGCCCGGTCGCTCGGCCGGTGACGGTCAGACCTGGCGCGACTTCCAGATCGGCAGGCCGTCGCCGGTGGCGAAAGCGAGGAAGGCATCGTTCTCGTCGGGATCGCCGATGGTGATCCGCACCCCGTCGGTGCCGTAGGGGCGCACCAGCACGCCCGCTGCCGCGCTGGCCTCGGAGAACTCCGCCGAGCGGTCGCCGAGCGGCAGCCAGACGAAGTTCGCGTTGGACGCGGGCACCTCGTAGCCGGCGCCGATCAGGGCTTCGCGCATCCGCCGGCGCTCCGCGACGACCCCGTCGGTGCGGGCCAGCAGTTCGTCCGCGGCGGCCAGCGAGGCGACCGCAGCGGCCTGCGCGACCGTGCTCACGGCGAACGGGATGTGCACCTTGCTCAGCGCCGCGATGATCCCGGGGTCCGCGACCGCGTACCCGACCCGCAGGCCCGCGAGGCCGTACGCCTTCGAGAACGTCCGTAGTACAACGACGTTCGCCCGGCCCTCGGCGAGCGCGACACCGTTCGGGATTTCCGCGCCGGCCTGGTCGCCAGGGCGCGTGTACTCGATGTACGCCTCGTCGAGGATCACCAGGATGTCCGCGGGCACCGCGTCGAGGAATCGTTCGAGCGCATCCTGCGTGACGACGGTGCCGGTCGGGTTGTTCGGATTGCAGACGAAGATCACCCGGGTCCGGTCGGTGATCGCTGCGAGCATCGCGTCGAGGTCGTGCAGGTGGTCTGCGGTCAGCGGCACCTGGACCGGGGTGGCGCCCGCGACCCGCGCGACCACCGGGTACACCTCGAACGCGCGCCAGGCGAAGAGCACCTCGTCGCCGGGGCCCGCGGTGATCTGCACGAGCTCCTGGCACAGGCTCACCGATCCGCAGCCCGCGGCGACGCGGTCGACGCTGACGCCGAGCGAGTCCGCGAGGGCCTCGCGCAGGGCGACCGACCCGTTGTCGGGATAGCGGTTCACGCCCAGCGCGGACTCCGCGATCGCAGCGGCGACGCTGGGCAGCGGGCCCGCCGTGGTCTCGTTGCTCGCGAGTTTTATCGCGCCGGGAAACGTGCGTCCGGGCACGTAGGGGCTGATGTCGACGAGGTCGGGGCGGGTGCGTGCGGTCACGGGAGGTCATTATGCATGCGTGGCCGACTCGCGGTGGGCCGTCGGCCCAGGCTGGGCGCAAATTGGGACGAGCGCACGGGCCCGGGTCGTGCCAGAGTAGATGTATGTCGGGAATCTTCACCGACAGCGCGATGCTCCGCGCCGTCGGTGACCAGTCGGATCAGTCGCAGACGGATCAGCCGCGGGCCACCGTGCCGCTGACGGCGGCGGCGCCGGACGGGCCGGCCCGCGGCGGCATCGTGGTGCTGCACGAGTCGCGGAGGTTCACCGACGCGGTGCTGGACCTGATGCGCCTGCTCGCGGGCGAGGGCTGGCTGACGGTCGCGCCGCACCTGTTCCACCGGCAGCCCGGGGACCTCGAGGTCGAGGTGTTCGGCGACAACCTGTTCGCGGACTTCGACGCCGCCTTCGACTGGCTGGTCGCCCGCGGCGTGTACGCGGACTGCGTCGGGGTGCTCGGTTTCGACGACGCCGGCACGGCCGCGCTGCTGGTCGCCACCAACCGGCCGGTCGGGGCGGCGGTGAGCGTCGCGGCGCGCGGCATCGTCGAGCCGCTGCGGGCGGACACACCTGCCCTGGTGGACGCGCTGGCGTCACTGCAGGCGCCCTGGCTGGGCCTGTACGGCGAGGACGACCCCCGAACCCCGCCCGCGCACGTCGAGCGGCTGCGCGACGCGTCCGCCCGCGCACCCGTCGCCACCCACGTGGTGAGTTACCGCGGCCTGGCGCACCGGGCCGACGAGCCGACGCAACTGCCGGACAACGGGGACGACGACGATCCGGACGTGCAGGCGATCATGGATGCGCAGCGGCGGATCTTCGACTGGTTCGACGGAAACCTGAGGTGACGGCCCGGTTACCGGCGGTGACCTGGGACTTTGGAGGCGTTTTGCCATCCCGGTCCAGTCTGTGTAACCTTTCGATCCGGCGGTTCCGAAAGGTTCCTGAGCCTAGGAAGCGTGCCAGAGCGGCCGAATGGGACTCACTGCTAATGAGTTGTCCTCCTCAAAGGGGACCGGAGGTTCAAATCCTCTCGCTTCCGCCACGTTGGTGCCAGTTGGCCAACACAATTTAAGAACATGCGCCCGTAGCTCAACGGATAGAGCACTTGACTACGGATCAAGAGGTTAGGGGTTCGAATCCCTTCGGGCGCACAACAAAGGGCCCCGTCACCACTGGTGACGGGGCCCTTTCGGTTTGTCGGGGCAGGGTGTGCTTCACCTCACGTACTGCGGGATCGGGCCGACGCGATTAGTTTGGGGCGGCCCGACGGTCTCCATTGCCGGACATCCCGAAGCGACGAACGAGGAGCGACTCCATGCGCATTGTGATCTGCGAATTCATGAGCCTGGACGGCGTCGTGCAGGCGCCCGGCGGACCCGACGAGGACACCGACGGCGGATTCGCGCACGGCGGCTGGTCGCACCCGTTCTTCGACCCGGAGGTGGTCGGTGGCGCCTTCGACGGCGCGCTGAGCGCGGCCGCGGCGCTGCTGTTCGGCCGCCGCACCTGGCAGACGATGGCCGCGGCGTGGCCCGAGCGCGCCGGCGACCCGTTCGCCGACCGGATGAACGCCATCCCGAAGTACGTCGTGTCCGGGACCCTCGGCGACGGCGAGCTGACCTGGGACAACACCACACGCATTCCCGGTGAGGAGGCCGTCGCCGGAATCCGGAAGCTGCACGAGGCGGACGGCGGCGACCTGCTGGTCATGGGCAGCCCCACCCTGGCCCGCACCCTGCTGAGCGAGGGCCTGGTCGACGAGCTCCGGCTCATCGTGATGCCGGTGCTGCTCGGCGGCGGGAAGTCCATCTTCCCCGACGACGGCGGCCTGCGCACGCTCGAGCTGGTCTCGGTGGTCACCAGCGACGCGGGCGTGAACGTCTGCACCTACCGACCGGCCACCGCGGGGTAGCTCGCGTCGGGTCCCGGATCAGTGACATCCGCAGACGCCGGTCAGCGACTGCACCTGGTAGCACTCGCCGCAGGTCATCTCGGCGCCGTGCTCGCGGCGCCGTGACTGGTCGCGTCGGCGGGTCTTGTCGCGGGCCCGGCGGACCTGCTCGGTGAGGGTCGCGGTGCCGCCGTCGGCGGGCAGCCCGGCCGCCTCGAAGTGCCGGTAGCAGCGCAGCCGCTCCTGCGCGGCGTGCAGTTCGACGTCCTCTGGTGTCTCGCCGTACGACGCGGTCACCGCGACCGCGTACCCCGGGCCGACGGTGCCGTCCACCTTGCTCACGCACAGGGAGGTCAGCAGCGGCTCGCCGCGGCGACGGCACTCCGCCCCGACCCGGCCGAGGGTCTCGCCGATCCAGTTCTGCATCAGGCTCTTCGTGCGAACCCCCGTGTCGGCCTGGATCCGGGCAGCGAGGTCCCCGTAGGTGACGGTGCCGAGGTAGCTGCCGGCCACCTCGATCAGGACCGTCCGCGCGTGCTCCGCCCAGACCTCTTGGTTGTCGCGCATGCAGTACCCCCGTCTACTGCGACCGACGCGTCCGGCCGTCTGTCCGGTTCATCCGTATCGGCGGTCTGAGTGTTACCGCGGGCCCGGTCCCGTGCGGGCCGGGCGACGCGCGGTGCGGCGTCGCCGGTGCCGAACGGCCCGCTGTCGCTTACCGTAGGCAGGTGACCATTCCTGTGCAGGGCGCCGCGTCGGCCCCGGGTTCCGCTTCGGCCTGGCCCGCGGTTCTCACCTGGCGTGCACACTCGGCGCCGCGGATGGAATCGGTCCGCGTCCAGCTCGTCGGCAACCGGATCAAGGCCGCCGGCCGGATCATCGGCGGGCACTGCGCCGAGCACAACGCCTTCAGCGCCTCCTACGACCTGGTCACCGACGAGAACGGCGTCACCCGTCGCCTCTCGCTTCGGGCCAGTCTCGCGTCCGGGGAGAAGCAGGTCTCGATCAGCCGGGACGAAGAGGGCTACTGGATGATCGAGGACGGCACCAACCCCAAGCGCTCCACCTTCGGCGGCGCGCTGGACGTGGACGTGGTGCTCAGCCCGTTCTTCAACACGCTGCCGATCCGGCGCTTCGGCATGCAGACCGACTCGGAGGACATCCAGGTGCCGGTCGTGTACGTGTACCTGCCGGACCTCAGCGTGCGGGAGGCGAGCCTGACGTACAGCAGCGGCTCGGACGGCATCCACGTGCTCTCCCCGGTGTCGAGTTCCTCGATCACCATCGACGCCGACGGCTTCGTCCTCGACTACCCCGGACTGGCCGAACGGATCTGACGCGGGTCCCGACCGGCCCTGTCTCCGCGGCTCAGTAGGTCCGGGCCCGCAGCACCTCGCCGCGGCGTCCGGCGTCCCGCAGGAGCCGCTCCCAGCCCGGTTCGCCCACCAGCACGCCGGTGATCTCCGTGCGCGGCAGGCTCTCGTAACGACGCCGCGCCGCATGCCCGGCAACGACCAGTGCCTCGGTGTCGGCGTCCGCCGCGAGTGCGGCGCGGGCCGCGGTGAGCAGCTCCAGCGCCTCGTCCAGCGCCACGGTGAGGGCCTCGGCGTTCGCCTCGCACATCGCGCGGACCAGGTCCGGCGCGGTGCCCGCGACCCGGGTGCCGTCGCGGAACGAGCCCGCCGCCAGCGCCAGTGCCAGGTCGCCGCCGGACGCCGCCGTCACCGCCAGGGCCTCCGCGAGCAGGTGCGGCAGGTGCGAGATCCGCGCGACCGCCGAGTCGTGCTCGTCGGGGTCCGCGGGCACCACCACCGCGCCACAGTCCAGCGCCAGGTCCGCCACGCGAGTCCAGGACGCCGGATCGGTGCCGTCCTCGGCGGTGACCACCCAGACCGCGTCCCGGAACAGCTCGCCGTCGCCGGCGGACCAGCCGGACTGCGAGGTGCCGGCCATCGGGTGCCCGCCCACGAATCGCGAGCCCAGCCCGTGCCCGGCGACGGCGTCGCGCACCGCGCCCTTGACGCTCACCACGTCGGTGAGGGTGCATCCGGGGGCGTGCACCGCGATCTGGCCGAGCACCGCGTCGAGCGCGGGCACCGGCACCGCGACGACCAGCACGGCATCCGCTTCGGCGGCCCGGCGCAGCACCGCCGTGAGGTCGCTGTCGGCGTCGTAGCCGTCGGCGCGCGCCTCCTCGACCGGGCCGGCGGAGCGGTTGTAGCCCCAGGCGGTGCGGCCGGCCGCGACGGCGGCGCGCAGCAGCGACCCGCCGATCAGGCCGAGCCCGAGCACGCACACCGGCGGGGTGGTGGATTCAGCAGACACCCGGATAGGTTGGCACATTTCGCGCTGGACTTCTGTTACCGGCCTGCGGCGGACTACGGTGACCGCATGGCAGCTCAGCGCGCGCGGGACAACAGCGCACCTTCGGACGAGCTCGACGATCTCGAGGGGTTTGCGGTCGCAGTCGTCCGGGAGGACGGCAAGTGGCGGTGCACGGCGCTGACCACGGCCGCGCTCGACAGCCTCGAGGCCGCGGAGACCGAACTGCGTGAGATGCGCAGCTCCGGCGCGGTGTTCGGTCTGATCGACGTGGACGACGAGTTCTTCGTCATCCTGCGCCCGGCGCCGTCCGGGACCCGGCTGCTCCTCTCCGACGCCACCATGGCGCTGGACTACGACATCGCCGCGGACGTGCTGGAAGCACTGAACGTCGAGACCCCGGACATCGACCCCGACGAACTCGACACCGTCGAGCCCTGGGAAGAGGGCGACCTCGGCCTGCTCGCGGACCTCGGCCTCCCGGAACCGGTGCTCGGGGTGATCCTCGCGGAGACCGAGCTGTACCCGGACGAGCAGTTGAACATGATCGCGCAGCGGCTCGGGTTCGCCACCGAGCTGTCCGCGGTGCTCGACGCCGCGCCGCGGTAGACGACACCGCACAGACGGCACCGCGTTGATGACACTGGGCAGTCCGGTCGGCCGCGACGAGGCGATGGTCCGGGCGGCCATCGCCGCCGCGGCCGAGGCCGACGCTGCCGACGTCCCGGTGGGGGCCGTGGTGTTCGACGCCAACGGGGTGGAACTGGCCCGTGCCGCCAACGCCCGCGAGGCGTCCGCCGACCCGACCGCTCACGCCGAGATCCTGGCGCTGCGCGCCGCAGCCCGCGTGCACGGCGACGGCTGGCGGCTCGAGGGCGCCACCCTGGCGGTGACCCTGGAGCCGTGCACCATGTGCGCGGGCGCCCTGGTGCTGGCCCGGGTCTCGAAGGTGGTGTTCGGGGCGTGGGAGCCGAAGACCGGCGCTGTCGGCTCGCTGTGGGACGTGGTCCGCGACCGCCGGCTCACGCACCGCCCGCAGGTGCGCGGGGGAGTGCTCGAGGCCGAGTGCGCGGCGCTGCTCGAAGAGTTCTTCCGCGGGCAGCGCTGACCTGCGCTTTCGGTTCCGTTGTCCGTTCCCGGCCCGACCTAGTGCGACATTCGTACAGTCTGACTGAACGAATGCGACATTCGGTCGACGAAGGCGTCCTGACCACCGGATTTAGCGTGAGCGCCGACGTCGGGTAAAGTCACCAGCGGTGGCGTGTCCGAGCGGCCTAAGGAGCACGCCTCGAAAGCGTGTGACGGGTAACCCCCGTCCGAGGGTTCAAATCCCTCCGCCACCGCCAGAGAGAGCCCCGACCGGTTTCCGGTCGGGGCTCTCTTGCATCCGGCGGCAGTGCCGTCCGTTGAAGCGGCAACTATCGTGTGGCAGATGAAGAAGTCGTGGTGGATCACCGGGGGCATCGCGCTGGTCGCGGTCCTCGCTCTTCTCGTCGGACCGTGGGTGTACGGGACGTGGATAGCCGAGGACGACGACCCCGCCGCCGCGGTATCCACCTCGGCCGCGCAGGCCGCCGTCGGTAACCTCGCCGGGCAGTGGCGGGTGGACGCCGGTGCGGCGCCGAATGCCACGGCCGCCGGTTACACCGTGCACGAGGTGCTCAACGGTGCGAGCGTCACCGTGGTCGGGTCCACCGACCAGGTCGACGGCGGCGCCACCGTCGACGGCCAGACGCTCACTGCGGCCGACGTGACCGTGCAGGTCAAGGGCATCACCACCGACAACCCGCGACGCGACGGGCAGTTCGTCGGCAACGTCATGTCCGCCGGCGCCTACCCGACCGCGACGTTCACCCTCGACGCTCCGGTGGACCTGTCGACGGTGCCGAGGGACGGGACCACCGCGACCGTCCCCGCCACCGGCACCCTCGAACTGCGCGGGGTGAAGCGTCCCGTCACCGTCGACATCGAGGTGCTGCACTCGGGGGAGTCGCTGATTGCGTCGGGCAGCGTCCCGGTGACCTGGACCGACTTCGGGGTGCAGCCGCCGTCGTTCGCGTTCGTCACCGTCGACGGGTCCGGGACCGTGGACTTCCTGGTCCACCTCGTCCGGGACTGATTTGCGTCCCGCCCGACCTCGACGGCCGCAGTCAGGCTGCCTACGGCGTCCACCCGGGCGGACCGAACACGTAGCCCATCCGTTCGCGCCAGGAGCCGGCGGAGCGCACGTCCCGCACGATCGCCGCGTACTCGTGCCCCTGCAGGGTGAGGATGTTGTAGGTGTTCACCGGCTTGGTCAGGCCGTAGGTCGGGCGGTGGGTCTCGGGCTGGAAGGTGCCGAAGAGGCGGTCCCAGAGGACCAGGATCCCGGCGTAGTTCTTGTCGAGGTACTCCGGGTCGCAGCCGTGGTGCACCCGGTGGTGCGACGGTGTGTTGAACACGAACTCGATCGGGCGCGGCAGTCGGTCCACCCGCTCGGTGTGCACGAAGAACTGGTAGACGAGGTTCACCGAGAACCCGACGAACACCATCCACGGCGGAATGCCGATGAGCGGCAACGGGATCCACATCAGGATCTCCCCGCTGTTGTTCCACTTCTGCCGTAGCGCGGTGGCGAAGTTGTAGTACTCGCTCGAGTGGTGTGCCTGGTGGGTGGCCCACACGATCCTGGTTCGGTGCGCGATCCGGTGGTACCAGTAGAACAGCAGGTCGACGCCCACCAGCAGGATCACCCAGGTGTACCAGGCATCCACCGGCAGGTGCCACGGCGCCAGGTACGCGTAGATCGCCGCGTACCCGACCAGGGCGAGTGCCTTCCACGCGGCGCTGGTCAGGACCGACACGGCGCCCATCGAGATGCTTGCCCGGGAGTCCGCCGGGTCGTAGCCGCCGCGGGGCGGGTGGGTTCGGCCGTCCGCGCCGCGTTCGGGGGCGGCGAGGTACCGCGCGGCCGACCATTCCAGGGCCAGGAACAGCACGAAGAACGGAATGGCGAACGCCACCGGGTCGCGCAGTGGTCTGGGTAGTGAGTTCCAGAAATCGGGGACGATCTCGAGCATGGTTGCAGTGTGCCGCCTCGTTCGGGACCGGGTCCGGAAATCCTTCGAGCCGGGCGTGCATCGGTCGCCGCGACGCACGGGCCGGACCCCCGGTTCCCCTGTGGGCAAGCACCTGTGCACGGCCCCTGACGTGGCCTTTGTCGTGATAACGTGCGGATCGTCCGGAACCCGATCCGGACCACCCGGGGGGGATGAGAATGTCTGAGGGAATGGAAGTCGACGTCGCGGCACTGGCCGCGCTGGCGGGGGACCTGGCGGCCGACGCGGCTGAGGTGGCGACGCTCGCTCCGGCGGAGGCGGTGACGGCGGCCCGGTCCGCACTGCCGGGATCCGACGTCGCGGCCGCGCTCGGCGGGCTGCCCGACGCGGCAGCGGTCGCGTGCCGGGCGAGCGCCGACGGGCTCGGCGCGATGTCCCGGGCCGCCGCGCTCGACGCCGCCGCCTACTCCGCCACCGAACACGCGACCGCGACCGGATTCGGGGTTCTCGAGGGCGGCAACTGATGCGCCCGACATTGACCCAGCTGCGCTCCTGGGACCCGGAGGCGCTGGCAGGGGCCGCGACGCAACTGTCGGTGTGCAACGCCGCGTACGCCGACGGCGTGGCCGCCGCGGCCCGGCGGGTCGCGGGCACCCGTGAGCACTGGACGGGCGTGGCTGCCGTCGCGGCGATCGCCCGCTCGGAACGCGAACGCGCGGCCGCGGACACCACCGCCACGGCTTTGGCCGCCGTCGCGGCGGCACTGCGCGGGGGTGCCGCCGCGCTCGGGCCCGCGCGGACGCTGGCGCTCGGCATCGCCGATGCGGCCGCCGCCGACCACGGTCTGCACGTCGCCGACGACGGCCGGGTGTGGGCACCGCGGGTACCCCCGCTCGGTCCGTTCGTCGCGGTGGCACTGCTGCAGGCCAGGCTCAACGAGCTGGCGCGGGTTCACGACGCGCGCCTGCGGGGTGCGCTGGACGTGGTTGCCGCGGCCGACGCGACCGCGGCCGACGCGGTGCGTAGGGGGTGGGCGGCCCTCGGCGAGGACGCGCCGCGGGGCGGCAACAAGTCGTCCGAGCCGCCGCCGGCACCCCCGGTCGACGGCACCCCGGACGTCAATTCTCGCTACTGGGAACAGCTTTCGGAGGATCAGCGGGCCGCGGTGCTGACGGAGCATCCGGAGTGGGTCGGCAACCTGGACGGCGTCCCGGCGCACGCCCGTGACCAGGCGAACCGGACGGTGCTGGCCGAGCAGCGCGGCGCCCTCGACGGCCGGATCGAGGAACTGCGGGCCCGGCTGGACACCACCTGCCCCGGCCCGATGAGTCCCGAATCATCGTTGGTGCGCCGGGAGATCGGTGTGACAGCGCAGCGCCTGGCCGAGCTCGACGCCGTGGATCGCACGGTCGCGGAACCGGACAGGCAACTGCTGGTGCTGCGTAACACCGGCGACCACCTGCAGGCCGCCGTCGCGGTCGGCGACGTCGGCACCGCCGACCACGTGTCGGTCTTCACCCCGGGCGTGAACTCGAATGTCGGAGACGGTCTGGAGGGATACGCCACCGCGGTCCGTGAACTCAAGGTCGAGACCGAGCGTCAACTCCACCTCGCCGGTCGCGGCGACGAGACGGTCGCCGCGATCGCGTGGCTGGACTACCGTGCGCCGCAACTGGACCCGAGCGACCCTGTCGGAACGGCGGCGGACGCGATCGGAGATCTCGGCGGCCGGCGGGGCGCCGAGGACGGAGCCGATCGGCTGGCGTCCTTCTACGAGGGTCTGGGTGCGTCGCGCCCCGACGACCCGCACCTGACCGCGCTCGGCCACTCGTACGGGTCCACCACCACGGGACTGGCGCTGCAACACGGCGGGACGGGCGTCGACGACGCGGTGTTCTTCGGCTCGCCGGGAATCGGCACCGACGACATCGGCGACCTGGGGCTGGGGTCGGGTCACGTGTACGTCGCCGAGGCCCACGGCGACCTCGTCGCAGACCTCGCCGCGTTCGGCGACGACCCGAACCGCATGGACGGGGTCACCAACCTGTCCACGACGGCGGGGACCACCCCGCCGATCGGTGGTATTCCAGGCGAAATGCGTTCCGGCTCAGAGGGGCACAGTCAGTATCTCGAGGACAAGACCTTCAGCCAGTACAACATCGCCGCGGTCGTCGGCGGATTGCCGGAGCGGATCGTGGAGGGAACCGACGCCGGTCTTGCGGACCGGGTTCCGGGCTCCCCGCTGGGGGACCTCCGGGAGCGGGTCTTCGGTGACGGTTCTGGGCTCGGCGGCCTCTTGGGCCTGCCGGGAGAGATCCCGCTGCCGCTGCCCTCGGGCCTGCTGCGAGGTCCGTTCTGATGTCAGTTCCGTCCTGCGGAGCCAACGGTGCGTTCCGATGCGAAAGACGTTGACAGGCATGGCGATCGGCGTGCGTGAGCTGAAGGGACGAAGCGTCGCGGCGGTGACGCTCGTGACGGCGGCAGTGGTACTGGGGGGATGCATGTCCATCGGTGGCGGCGAGCGGTACAGCGACGAGGAGGCGGCGCGCCGGACCGCGATTCTGATGGCCCGGCCCTCCCTGGAGGAGATGATCGTGCGGGCGGAGGCGATGGGGCACGAGATCCGGTCCGCGATCTCGTCTGCCGTCCCGGTCGGTCCGTGGCGCCAGTCTCGTCCGCCGTCGTCGGCGGGGAACTGCGACGGCTTCTCCTACACCTACGGCCAGGGGTGGTCGATCGGGTTCTGGGTCATCGACGGCGGCATCCCCGAGGAACTGTGGCCGGGCGCGCTCGCCGCGATGCGTTCGGTGACCGACAGGCACGGCTTCGGCGATCCGATCGTCATCGTTGACCGGCCCGGCGACCACGACCTGCGCATCTACGGCCCGGACGACGCGTACGTCGTGCTCGGCACCCGCAACGACGCATTGCTGGACGTCGTCACCGGGTGCTACCTGCCCGAGGCGAGGCGGGCCGGGCCGGGTTCCGATTCGGGGACGAAGTAGATGACCGTGCACGGTCAGCCGGAGTCGCTGGGCCTCAAGGTGCGGCGGGTGGAACGGGCGGTCGACGCCGTCCGCGGCACCGCCGAGGCCGGCGACGGCGCGGTCCGGATCACCCTCACTGCGGACGGCCGTCTCGACGGTCTGGTCCTCGGCGGTCGGGCGCTCGGGCTGGGGGCGGCGCGGCTCGCGGCGCTGGTCGTCGAGGCGCACGAACGGGCCCGTACCCAGGCCCGGTGCGCCGCCGAAGAGGTGCTGCGTGAGCTCACCGACGATCCGCTCGTCGCGCGCGCACTCGACCACGCGCACCCCGCCGAGTCCGGCGCCGCACCCGAGTCGGCCGCCGCACCCGGGTCCGCCCGCGCTCTCGACGTGCCGTTCGACGGTCGCCGCCTGCTCGCCGACCCGCTCGACCGCGGGTAGTTCATCAGATCTTCACCCCCGGTACCTCGCTTGCCGCGCCGCGCACCTCACAATTGTCGAATGAAACGCACCATCATCGCTCTTGCCGCGGGTAGCGCCCTGCTGCTCGCCGGCTGTGGATCCGAGGACGCCTCGGCCGCTTCCGACTCCGCCGCACCTGCCACCACCTGTCCCGCCGACGCCGGCAACGACGACCCCACCGCCACCGTGATCGCGAAGACCGCCACCCTGCCGGCCGGGGTCACCGTGGACGGTGCCGTCACCAAGCTCAACAGCGGCAAGGACCCGGTCGACGTCGACGTCACCGTCCGCCTGTGCGCGGAGGGGCTCGAAGGGGATCAGCTCAAGGACGCGGCCTCGGCCATCGCCACCCCCGTCATCGGTTCGCTGCTCGGCAGCTCGCTCGGCACGTTGACCGTGCAGGTCGTCGGCGGCGACTCGGTCACCAGCGCCGACTTCAAGGCGCAGAACTGGGACCCCGCGGCCGCCGCGGAGGCCCAGCGCGCCGCGTGGAGCAGCTGACGGCCCGTCAGCCAGAAAACCAGCCACCAAACATCTCCGGCGCCTGTGCGTGACCGACTGGTCACGCACAGGCGCCGGAGCGCTGTCAGGCCCTGCCGTGCGCTCAGACCGCTGCGGGTTCCGTGTCCTCGTCCGGGCGCAGCTCACGCTCCGAGGCGACCGCGTCGCCATGGCCCGGCCACCACGCCCGGTGGCCGAGCAGGGCGGTGATCGACGGCACCAGGAACATCGACATCACGAACGACGAGAGCAGGATGCCCAGGGCGACGGCGAAGCCCATCTCGGTCATCAGGGCGATCCCGGACAGCAGCATCGACCCGAAGGTGCCCGCCAGGATGATGCCGGCGGCACCGACCGACGGCCCGCCGTGCTCGATCCCCAGACGCGCCGCCTCCCGCGGGTCGCGGCCCTCCCGCGCTTCCTCCCGCAGCCTGGCGATCATCAGGATGTTGTAGTCCGTGCCGATCGCCACCACGAACAGGTACAGCATGATCGGCAGCGAGAACGAGATGCCCGGCCGATCGCCGACCACGCTGAACAGGAACGCGGTCGCGCCCATGGTGGAGAAGAACACCAGCACCACCGACGCCATCAGGTAGATCGGCGCGACCAGCGACCGCAGCAGCAGGCCGAGGATCAGCGCGATCAGGACGCCCGCGACCGGGAAGATCACCGACAGGTCGCGGTTGTTGGCGTCCCGGATGTCGGTGAACGCGGCGGTCGGGCCGCCGACGAGCACCTCGGTGCCCTCCGGGGCGGCGGCGTGCGCGGCGTCGCGCAGCGGGCCGATCGCGTCGAGCGCCTCGTTGGACTGCGGGCTGTAGTCGAGCAGCAGGTTGATCTGCGCGGTGCTGCCGTCCTTGGAGATCAGGCCGAGGCCGCCCTCCGGGCTCGCGGGCATGGCGCCGCCGATGCCGGGGGAGGAGGCCAGTTCCTGCGCCACCCGCTCCACCTCGGCCGGGTCCAGCGGTGACCCGTCGGTGGCGTGCAGGTACACCAGCGTCGGGTTCAGCGCGCCGGCCGGGAAGCCCGTCTGCAGGTCCTTGATGCCGCGCGCCGACTCCGTGGTCGACGGCAACTGGCCCAGCTGGTCGTAGTCCGTCTTGAAGCCGAACATGCCCAGCGCCAGCACCACCAGCAGCCCGCCGGAGACCAGCGCGACGACGCCGGGACGACGCCCGGTGAACGCGCCGAGCCGGGCGAACACCGTGCCCTTCGGCTCCTGCTGCCAGGACTTCGACGGCCAGAACACCTTGGTCCCGATCAGCGACACGATGGCCGGGATCAGGGTCAGCGAGGCCAGCGCCATGATGCCGACGCCGATGGCCAGGCCGGGGCCGAGGCTGCGGAAGGCGCCGAAGACCGCGAGCAGCAGGGCGCAGAACGCGACGATGATGGCGCCGGCCGCGGAGGCGATGACCTCGCCGACCCGCTCGACCGCATGGATCAGTGCGGCGGTCTTCTCCTCGCCGGCCCGCAGCCGTTCCCGGAAGCGGAACAGCAGGAAGAGGATGTAGTCGGTGCCGACACCGAAGAGCACGACGGTGAGGATGATCTGCAGCGACTGGTCGACCTGCAGGCCGGTGCCCTTGGCGACGAGCGCGATGATGCCGGGCGCGATCGACGAGACGATGCCGACCGAGACGATCGGCAGCAGTGCCGCGACGGGGCTGCGGTAGATGACCAGCAGCAGGCCGATGATCAGCAGCACCGTGACGAGGCCGATGATCGCCTCCGCGTTCTTGAAGGCCTCCTCGTTGTCGACCATCAGCGCGGCGTCGCCGGTGACCGACATCCGCAGCCCGCTGCCGTCCAGGGTGCCGCCGATCTCGCGGATCTCCTTGACCGCTTCACCGACCGGCTTCTCGTCGGGCATGCCCTGCAGGCCGACGCTCACCAGCTGGACCTGCCGGTTCTCGGCGAGCGACTGCGGCCCGGTCTGGGCGCCGACGACCCGCTCGATGCCGGTCGAGTTGATGGTCGCGGCGAGGCTCTCGACCTTGGCCTGGTCCTCGGCGGTGAGCGGCTGCCCGTCCCCGCGCGTGATCACGATGGTCGCGGTCGCGTCCTCGGTCTTCGCGAACTGGTCCTCGGCGAGGTGCTGTGCCTCGATGGACTCGTAGGTGTCCGGCAGGAAGCCCGACTGCTCCTTGTTGAGCACGTCGCCCAGCGTGGGCGCGAAGGCGACCACCGCGACGGCGGCGACGATCCACGCCGCAATGATCTTCCATGGGTTGTGTACGACGAACCGAGCTAGTTTTCCGAACATGTGCCCCTCCACACCCGTTCTCGAATCTACCTACCGTGCGGTAGGTAGACTAGTGCGGCGGGAGTCCCGCGACAACAGCAAAAGTTCGGGTCGGGTGTCGACGGCAGGTCGGCAGAGGTGTGGAGGTGGACGGCGGTGGGTACTCGGGACACCCGGTCGGCCATCCGCGAGGCGGCGTTGCGCCAGTTCCTCGCGAAGGGCGTCGAGCAGACCAGCCTGCGCGAGGTGGCCGACGAGGTCGGCATCACCAAGGCCTCGCTGTACTACCACTACGAATCCAAGGCGGACCTGCTCGCGGCGGTCGTCGCGCCGGTGCTGTTCGTGATGCGCGACGTCGCCGACGGCCTGACCGACGCACCCCGCGACGAGGAGGACGTCCGAGACCTGTTGCGCCGCTACCTTGTCGGCCTGCTGAACCACCGGTCGGAGGGATCGCTGTTCGTGCGGGACGCGGCCGCGATGTCGACGGCGCTCCAGTCGATGCTGCCGGAGCTGATGGACCTCAGCAATCGCATCCACGTGTGGCTGGCCGGCCCGGACGCCACGGCGGAGGCCACCATCCGGGCCGTCGCCGCGGTCCAGGTCCTCGGTACCGCGTTGGCACCGGACACCCAGGTGCCCGGCACCACGGACGAGGAACTCGAACGTGTCCTGCTCGACGCGGCGATGAACGTGCTTCGCCCGGGCACGATCGGCACCACCAGGTGGTCGCCGGTCGGGCCCGGCTCTACGCGCTGACCAGCGCGCGTTCGTCAGCGAGCAGACCGCGTCGGGCCAGGACGGGGCGCACGCCCTCCCCGAACCAGTAGGCCTCCTCCAGGTGCGGGTAGCCGGACAGCACGAACTCGTCGAGGCCCAGCGCGTGGTACTCCTCGATGCGGTCCGCGACCTCGGCGTGGCTGCCCACCAGGGCGGTGCCCGCGCCGCCGCGCACCAGTCCGACGCCGGCCCACAGGTTCGGCGCGATCTCCAGCGAGTCGGTGCGGCCGCCGTGCAGGGCGGCCATTCGGCGTTGTCCCTCGGACTCGGACCGCGCGAAGCGGGCGCTGGCGTCGGCGATCGCCCCGGGGTCCAGTCCGGCGAGCATCTTGTCGGCCACCGCCCACGCCTCCCTCGCGGTGTCGCGGGTGATCACGTGCAGCCGGATGCCGAATCGGACTGTGCGCCCGGCCTGTTCGGCGTGTTCGCGGACTGCGGCGATCTTCGCGGCGACCTGCGCCGGCGGCTCGCCCCAGGTGAGGTAGACGTCCGCGTGCCGCCCCGCGACGGGCAGCGCGGCGGGCGACGAACCGCCGAAGTAGATGGGCGGCACCGGGTTCGGCGGCGCGGAGGTCGTGGCCCCGACCAACTTGTAGTGTTCGCCGTCGAAGTCGAAGGGCGCCTCGCCCCACGTTCCGCGCAGCGCCTGCAGGAACTCGCCGGTGCGGGCGTACCGCTGGTCCTTGGTCAGCCAGTCGCCGTAGCTCTGTTGCTCGGTCGAGTCCCCGCCGGTCACCACGTTGAGCAGCAGGCGCCCACCCGAAAGTCGTTGGTAGCTCGCGGCCATCTGCGCGGCCAGCGTGGGCGAGATGACGCCGGGACGGAACGCGACCAGGAACTTCAGTCGCCGCGTCAGCGGGATCAGCGCCGCGGTGGTCAGCCAGGCGTCCTCGCAGTGGGTGCCCGTGGGGGTGAGGACACCGGTGAAGCCGGCCCGTTCGGCGGCCTGGGCCACCTGGGCCAGGTACTCGAGGGTGGGCGCGCGGTCACCGGCGGTCCGGGGGTCCGCGGTGGACGAGTTCGAGTTGTCGACGATGCCGCGGCCGTCGCCAGCGGTGGGCAGGAACCAGTGCAGGTCGATGCTCATGGGGTGTCTCCGAAGTGTGTCGGGTGAGGCTGGGAGGGCGGCTTGCCGCGGCCGGCGCTGCCGACGGACGGACCGGGCAGGCGGCGTGGGGAGGGGAGGTCGGCTACCGACACAGGGTGCTGGAAACCCGCAGCAGGTCGACGTGGCGTCGCACCGTGAGCAGGGGGTTGCCGGACATGCGTTCAGGTTCCATCGGTCGCCGGGCGGTGTCAAGACTTCCTTTCCCCGCATCGGTGGTAGGAATTGGTCGCCGAGGTAGCCGGCAGCGAGGGGAGGATCGGGGTGCACATCACCGCGAAGGTGGACTACGCCGTGCGGGCTCTGGTCGAACTGGCCGCCGCGGGCGACGCGCCGGTCAAGGCGGACGAGTTGGCGCGCTCGCAGACCGTCCCGCACAAGTTTCTCGAGTCGGTGCTCGGCGAGCTGCGCCGGGCCGGGATGGTGCAGAGCAGGCGGGGCCGCGACGGTGGCTACTGGTTGGCCCGGCCCGCCGCCGAGATCGCGGTCGCCGACGTGATCCGCGCGATGGAGGGTCCGCTCGCCTCGGTGCGAGGTCAGCGCCCCGAGGAGGTCCACTACGACGGCCCCGCGGCGCCGTTGCTCGACGTGTGGATCGCCGTCCGGGTGAACCTGCGTGCCGTCCTCGAAGGGGTCTCGGTGGCGGACATCGCGACCGGCGCACTGCCCGGTTTCATCGCCGAACTCAACGCCGACCCGCAGGCGTGGCGCCGCCGCTGACCTGGGCTGTCCGGAACCGACCTCAGCCCGTGCGGCGCGACCTACGACGTCGAAAAGTACCTGGTTGGTAGCCTCGGACACTATGTTGTACTCCCTGTTGCGCACTCACCTGCGCCCGTACCGGGGCGATCTGGCGGGTGTGATTGCGCTCCAGTTCATCTCCACCATGGCGTCGCTCTACCTGCCCAGTCTCAACGCCGACATCATCGACAAGGGAGTCACCAAGGGCGACACCGGTGTGGTCCTCTCCACCGGCGGCATCATGCTGCTCGTCACCTGCCTGCAGATCGCGTGCAGCATCGGGGCGGTCTACTTCGGCGCCCGCGCCGCGATGGGTCTCGGCCGCGACCTGCGTGGCGCCGTCATGCACAAGGTCTCGGAATTCTCGGCCCGCGAGGTGGGCTTCTTCGGGGCGCCGTCGCTGATCACCCGCAACACCAACGACGTGCAGCAGGTCCAGATGGTGGTGGTGATCAGCTGCACGATCCTGGTCGCGGCGCCGATCATGTGCATCGGCGGCATCATCATGTCGATCCGGGTCTCGCAGGGGCTGGCGTGGGTGCTCGCGGTGGCGGTGCCGCTGCTGGCCCTGTGCATGGGCCTGGTGATCCGGAAGATGGTGCCCCAGTTCCGGGTCATGCAGGTCCGGATCGACGCGATCAACCGGGTGCTGCGCGAGCAGATCACCGGGATCCGGGTGGTGCGGGCGTTCGTGCGCGAGCCGGAGGAGATCCAGCGCTTCGAGGACGCCAACGAGGCCCTGGTCAGCACCGCATTGCGGGTCGGCCGGCTGATGGCCTTCATGCTGCCGGTGGTCATGCTCATCGCGAACGTCACCAGTGTCACGGTGCTGTGGTTCGGCGGCCACCTGATCGACGAGGGAACCATGGAGATCGGCGCCCTCACCGCGGTGCTGTCCTACATCATGCAGATCCTGATGGCCGTGACGATGGTGACGGTGATGACGGTGTTGCTGCCCCGCGCCTCCGTCTGCGCCGAACGCATCTCCGAGGTGCTCGACACCGAGCCCTCCGTGCGGGCGCCGTCCTGGGTGCTGCCCGGCTGGCAGGCGCGGGGCATCGTCGAGATGCGCAGCGCGTCGTTCTCGTTCCCCGGCGCCGAGGCCCCGGTGCTGCGGAACATCAGCTTCCTCGCCGAACCAGGCATGACCACCGCGATCATCGGCGGCACCGGCTCCGGGAAGTCGACGCTCCTCAACCTCATCCCCCGCCTGATCGACGCCACCGACGGGCAGGTGCGGGTCGGTGCCGCCGACGTCCGCACCATCGAGCCGGACCAGCTGCGGGCCTCGATCGGCCTGGTGCCGCAGAAACCCTTCCTGTTCTCCGGCACCGTGGCCACCAACCTGCGCTACGGCGACCCTGACGCCACCGACGCCCAGTTGTGGCGAGCGCTGGAGATCGCGCAGGCCGACGACTTCGTGCGGGCCATGCCCGAGGGTCTCGACACGGCCGTCTCCCAGGGCGGCACCACGGTCTCCGGCGGGCAGCGTCAGCGCCTCGCCATCGCCCGGGCGCTGGTGCGTCAACCCGAGATCTACCTGTTCGACGACTCCTTCTCGGCCCTCGACCTCAGCACGGACGCCCGGCTGCGGGCGGCGCTGCGGCCGGTCACCCGGGACGCCTGCGTGATCATCGTCGCGCAGCGGGTCTCCACCATCATCGACGCCGACCAGATCCTCGTCCTCGACGACGGGGCCATCGTCGGCGCCGGCACCCACACCCAGTTGCTCGAAACCTGCGAGACCTACGCGGAGATCGTGTCCTCGCAGTTCGCGGCCCAGGAGGCCTCATGACCACCGGCGGCGACGACTCGACCGGACGCGGTGGCGGCTGGTTCAACCCGGGCGGCACCGACTGGTTCACCATCAACAGGGACTACGACGATGCGGTGACGGCCCAGATCCCCCGCTACACCGAGACCCCGCCCGCGTCGGGTCCCGCGCCTTTCCGGGGCACCCCGCCCACCCCGGCCGTCCCGGGCACGCCGCCCACCCCGGGCACGCCGCCTGCCGCGAGCACGCCGCCCAACCCGGCCATCCAGGGCGGGCCGCCCGCCGACGACGCGCCGACCGAGGTGTTTCCCGCGGTGAGCGCGTCGGGCCCACCGCCCCCGCCGGACCCGCCGGCCGCGGCGCCCACGGAGCCGCCCGCGCAGTCGCCGCGCGGACCGATGGGTATGGCGACCGGTCCGTCGGCCAAGGCCATGAACTTCCTGCCGTCCGCGAAGCGACTGCTGCGCCGGCTGGCCCCGCACCGGTTCGCGGTGGCGGTGGTGATCGCCATGGCCACGGCGAGCGTGGTGCTCAGCGTGATCGGTCCGAAGATCCTCGGGCACGCCACCAACATCATCTTCGACGGCATCGTCGGCAGGCAGCTGCCCGCCGGCCTGACCAAGGACCAGGCGGTCGAGGGCCTGCGTGCGCAGGGCCAGGACACCTTCGCTGACATGGTGTCCTCGATGAACGTGGTGCCCGGGACCGGGATCGACTTCACCGCGATGGGTCAGGTGCTGGCCCTGGTTCTCGGGCTCTACGTGCTGTCCTCGCTCTTCGCCTGGGTGCAGGCGTACCTGCTGAACATCATCGTGCAGGGCACCATCAAGAGGCTGCGCGCCGAGGTCGAGGACAAGATCCACCGGCTTCCGCTGCGCTACTTCGACACCAACCCTCGCGGTGACCTGCTCAGCCGCGTCACCAACGACATCGACAACGTGGCGCAGACCCTGAACCAGGTGATCAGCCAGATGCTCATGTCGCTGCTGTCGGTGATCGGCATCCTCGCGATGATGCTGTGGATCTCGCCGCTGCTGGCCCTGGTCGCCGTCCTCACCGTGCCGCTCTCGTTGCTGGTCACCACCCAGATCGCCAAGCGGTCGCAGAAGCACTTCGTGGCGCAGTGGAAGACGACCGGCGCCCTCAACGCGCAGATCGAGGAGACGTTCACCGGCCACGAGTTGGTCAAGGTGTTCGGCCGTCAGCGCGAGGTGCAGGCCGACTTCGACGAGAAGAACCAGGAGCTGTACAAGTCCGCGTTCGGCGCCCAGTTCATCTCCGGTCTGGTGATGCCCGCGATCATGTTCCTGGGCAACCTCAACTACGTCGCGGTCGCGGTGATCGGCGGCATGAAGGTGGCGTCCGGCTCGATGAGCCTCGGCGACGTGCAGGCGTTCATCCAGTACTCGCGCCAGTTCACCCAGCCGCTGACCCAGATCGCGAGTATGGCCAACCTGATGCAGTCCGGTGTGGCGTCCGCCGAGCGGGTGTTCGCCCTGCTCGACGAGGAGGAGCAGAGCGCCGACCCGAAGCCCGCCCGGAGTCCGGCGGTCGCCCGCGGGCACGTCGAGTTCCAGAAGGTGTCCTTCCGCTACAAGGAGGAGCAGCCGCTCATCGAGGGGCTCTCGCTCACCGCGCAGCCCGGCCACATGGTCGCGATCGTCGGCCCCACCGGCGCGGGCAAGACCACGCTGGTGAACCTGATCATGCGGTTCTACGAGGTGGACTCCGGCCGGATCCTGTTGGACGGCACCGACATCGCGCAGATGACCCGGGACGACCTGCGCTCCCGGGTCGGCATGGTGCTGCAGGACACCTGGTTGTTCGGCGGCACCATCCGCGAGAACATCGCCTACGGACGGCCCGGCGCGACCGACGCGCAGATCGCCGAGGCGGCGCGGCTCAGCCACGTGGACAAGTTCGTGCACACCCTGCCCGACGGCTACGACACGGTCATCGACGCGGAGGGCAACAACGTCAGCGCCGGCGAGAAGCAGCTGATCACCATCGCCCGGGCGTTCATCGCGCAGCCGTCGATCCTGATCCTCGACGAGGCCACCAGTTCGGTGGACACCCGTACCGAGCTGCTGGTCCAGCACGCCACCGCGGCGCTGCGCAGCGACCGCACCAGCTTCGTCATCGCGCACCGGCTCTCGACGATCCGGGACGCGCACCTGATCGTGGTGATGGAGGACGGGCACATCGTCGAGCAGGGCACCCATGAGGATCTGCTGGCTCGCCGGGGCGCGTACTTCGACCTCTACAACAGCCAGTTCGTCGGCGCCGCCGTCTGAGGAGAAGCGGCCGCCGCGCCGCCCTGTGACAGGATTGCCAGGTGAATTCCGCAGTACAGCCGCAGGCCGGCGTGGGTCCCGCGAAGCGTCCCGAATCGATCTTCACCATCGGGACGCGCCTCGAGGACCGCCTCGGCCGCACCGGCACCGTCCACACCCCGCACGGCGACATCGCGACGCCGTCGTTCGTGGTGGTCGGCACCAAGGCGACGGTCAAGGCGGTCCTGCCCGAGTCCGTCAAGGAGCTGGGCACCCAGTCGGTGCTGGCCAACGCCTACCACCTGTACCTGCAGCCCGGCGCCGACATCGTCGACGCGGCGGGCGGGCTGGGCAAGTTCATGAACTGGGACGGCCCCACCTTCACCGACAGCGGCGGGTTCCAGGTGATGTCGCTGGGCGTCGGCTTCCGCAAGGTGCTGGCGATGGAGTCGGTGGGTGTGCAGTCCGACGACGTGATCGCGGACGGCAAGGAGCGCCTCGCGACGGTCGACGACGACGGGGTCACCTTCAAGTCGCACCTCGACGGCAGCAGGCACCGGTTCACCCCCGAGGTGTCGATGCAGATCCAGCACCAGCTCGGCGCGGACATCATGTTCGCGTTCGACGAGCTCACCACCCTGCTCAACACCCGCGGTTACCAGGAACGCTCGGTCCAGCGCACCCAGGAGTGGGCGATCCGCTGCATCGCCGAGCACGAGAAGCTCACGGCCGAGCGCGCGGACAAGCCGTACCAGGCGCTGTTCGGCGTGGTGCAGGGCGCGCAGTACGAGGACCTGCGCCGGCAGGCCTGCCGCGGCCTCGAGTCCATCGAGGGGGAGAACGGCTACGGCTTCGACGGCTACGGCATCGGCGGCGCGCTCGAGAAGCAGAACCTGGGCACCATCGTGCGGTGGTGCAACGAGGAGCTGCCCGAGCACAAGCCGCGGCACATGCTCGGGATCAGCGAGCCGGACGACTTCTTCGTCGCCATCGAGAACGGCGCCGACACCTTCGACTGCGTCAACCCGTCACGGGTGGCCCGCAACGCCGCCATCTACGTGCGGTCGGGCCGTTTCAACATCAACACCAGCCGTTTCCGCCGCGACTTCACACCCATCGACGACGAGTGCGACTGCTACACCTGCGCCAACTACACCCGCGCGTACATCCACCACCTGTTCAAGGCGAAGGAAATGCTCGCCTCGACGCTGTGCACCATCCACAACGAGCGGTTCACCGTGAAACTGGTCGACGACATCCGCGCCAGCATCGAGGGCGGCTACTTCCACGACTTCAAGGCGGAGACCCTCGGCCGGTTCTACGGCCCCGACAAGCCGTAACGGGCCGCCGGTCAGGCGGCGAGCACGTACGTCGGCTCGCGCTTCTTGATGTACGCGATGACGCGGTAGGTGATCGGCATGACCAGCACCTCGACCAGGATCTTCCACACGACGCCGACGATGAGGTAGTTGACGAAATCGCCGCCGGTGGTGATGCCGATCGCGCCCGCGGCGATCGAGCAGAAGATCAGGGTGTCGGCGAACTCCCCGACGACGGTCGACCCGATCAGCCGCGCCCACAGGTGCTTCTCCTTGGTGCGTTCCTTGATGGCGACCATCACCAGCGAGTTCAGCAACTGTCCGACGAGGTAGCCCGAGAGCCCGGCCAGCAGCAGTCGGGGGTAGACGCCGACCACGGATTCCAGTGCCGCCTGGTGTTCGTAGAAGTCCGCCGACGGCAGCGCGAGCAGCAGCCAGAAGCAGCCCGCCGCCAGGATCAGGGCGCCGAACCCCAGGTAGATCGCCCGGCGGGTGGCCTTGAAGCCGTACACCTCGCTGAGCACGTCGCCGAGCACGTAGGCGAGCGGGAACAGGAAGAAGCCGCCGTCGGTGATGATCGGCAGGATCTGCAGCGGCCCGATGCTGAGCTCGGATCCGGCGAAGAATGCCACCCCCTTGGTGGCGCAGATGTTCGAGATCAGCAGCACGGCGGTGAAGAGCGCCACGATGGTGGGGTAGTAGCCCCGGCTGACGTGGGCGAAGGTCGCGGTCTCGGGAGCGGTCTCCACCGGTTCTGACACTGTCACGACGCCATCCAAGCACCATGACGACGCCGGGCGCGAACCCAGACCCGGTGGGGTCGGTTCGCGCCCGGCGTCGTGAGCAGGCGTGCAGCGGTGGGTCAGGGGGCGACGCGGCCCCCGACGACGACCCGGTACGCGTAGGTCGAGGCGATGATGGTCACGGGGTAGCTCACCAGGAGGCCGACCAGGCACAGTAGGAAGCCGACGATGTTGAGCGCGATCAGCGCCAGGGTCAGCAGCGCAAGTGGGCCGACGTTCTGTGAGATCGCACCGAAGCTGGACTTGATTGCGGGGATCGCATCTTGCTGTTGGTCGATGACGAACTGCAGAGTCCACCAGGTCAGGAAGACGATGATGATGCCCGGGATGATCAGAAGGAGGAAACCGATGCCGGACATCAGGCCAACCAACAGGCTGGCGAGGATGACCGCGCCCACGTTGGTGAACTGGAAGAACGAGCCGATGGTCGGAGTGTTGCCGTCGAGTTCGTGCAGGGCTCCGCGGACCAGCGCGGCATTGACGAGATAGCCGACGACGACGCTGACGATCGTGCCGATCACGCTCCACAGCGTGTAGAAGCTGGCCAAGTCCATGGAGTCGGAGTCGCGCCCGAAGATCAGGTTGAGCGCGACCTCGATGAGAACGATGACCAGTAGGATGCCGATCCACACGCCCGCATTGGCCTTGTACTTGTTCCAGGCGTAGCCGAGTGCGTCGCCGACGGTGAGCCGGGGGACGCCGCCGGGTCCGCCGAAGCCGGGCGGTGGTTGCGCAGGCGGACCGTAACCGGGTGGAGGCGGTGGCATGTAGCCGCCCTGACCGGGGGGCGGTGGGTAGCTGCCGGGGGCGCCGTAGCCCGGGGGCGGCGGGTAGCCGCCGGGCATGTTCGGGGCGCCACCCTGCTGTGGGTTGCCCGGCTGGCCGTAGTTCGGCGGCGGCGGGGGCGGGTATCCGCCCGCCGGCGGGGGCGGGTATCCGCCAGCGGGATTCTGGGGCGGGTTCTGCGGGTAATTCGGATCGGGATTTCGCCCGGTGTTCGGATCACCGGGTGGCGGGTTCTCGCTCACTTGGGTCCCCTTGTCGACGGCGTCATGGTTGAATTTCTCACCATTTGGCAGTGCGAGCATGACCCTACGTGGGATCCGGCCATTTCATTGCCGGGAATTGGTACCGATTCGGATTCGTTCGGCGTGTGGCACGAGGGCCACCCCGGCCGAAGCCGTCCGCGTCCGCGTCGGCTGCGGTCGGGGTGACGCGTCTACCTGCGTTTGAGTTCCTTCACGTCCTCGGAGATCTTGATGACTGCGACGTAGAACTCGAGACTGATTCGGATCAGCGCGAGGAAGACGATGAAGCCCAGCGAACCGAAGACGAGGGCGAGTAGCCCTGCAACGGGCTCTTCGGAGAAGGCCGAGACGACCATGACGAGAAGGCCGAGCCCCATCATCGCTGTCACCAGGATGTAGAGGACCTTGACGACCTTCGGCGTCACGTAACTGTCGAAGTTGAAGTCGAACAGGGCTGGGAAGAACCCGGCCGCCTGCTGGCTGACTCCGCCGGGTGCCGGCGGCATCGGCGGCGCCGACGGGTATCCGCCGTATCCGCCAGGCGCCGCGGGACCCGGGTAGGACGGGCCGGGCTGCGTGCCGTAATCCACCGGATTTCCGTATCCCTGGGTAGGGATTTGTCCGGCCTGCGGGAATTGCCCGCCGGAAACCCCCGGATTATTCGGATCGTTCGGTCCGCCGCTTGTCATGTAGCCCCCTACTTATGTGTTCATCCGCGAATTCGGATGCCGACACAGTACTGGGGCGGTGAGGAAATGCCCGGTAAGTCCTGGCGAGACATGCATCTCTTTCGCGGATTCGTGTCAGGCCGTGGGGAACACCCAGGGAGTGCTGGGAAGTGCGTTCGGGTCGAAGGTCGCGAGCAACTCTGCCGTGGTCGGCCGGTCGTCGGCGCCGGCCATACCGAGAGAGACCGCCATCATCGCGCGGACTTCCTCCGGGGTGCGCCCGCGGGCCCGCTGGTCGGCCAGCGTGACGGCGCCGTCCCGCTTGGCGAGCCGCTTGCCCTCGGCGTTGAGCGCGAGCGGCACGTGCGCGTAGTGGGGGACCGGCAGGCCCAGCAGCGACGCGAGATAGGCCTGCCGCGGCGCGGACGAGAGCAGGTCGTCGCCGCGGACCACCTGGTCGATGCCCTGCGCGGCGTCGTCGACCACCACGGCCAGGTTGTACGCGGGGATCCCGTCGCCACGCCGCAGCACCACGTCGTCGATGGCATCGGTGTAGCTGCCGTGCAGCATGTCTTCGACTGTGTACTCGGGCTTTTCGGCGCGCAGCCGGATCGCGGGGGTCCGGCCCTGCGCGCGCTTGTCCTCGCGTTGTCCGGCCGTCAGGTTCCGGCAGGTGCCCGGGTAGTGCCCGTCCGGACCGTGCGGCGCCGAGACGGCCTGCTGGATTTCCCTTCTCGTGCAGAAGCACTCGTAGGTCAGGCCGGCGTCGACGAGGGAGGCGACGGCGGCGTCGTAGCGGGGGAGCCGGTCCGACTGCCGCACGACCGGGCCGTCCCAGTCCAGCCCGAGCGCGGCGAGGTCGTCGAGCTGGCGCTGCTCGGCGCCGGGCCGGACCCGGTCCAGGTCCTCGACGCGGATCAGGAAACGTCGTCCGGTGGAACGGGCGAACAGCCAGGCCAGCAGTGCGGTGCGGAGGTTGCCCAGGTGCAGGTCACCCGAGGGGCTGGGGGCGAACCGTCCCGCCCCGGACGCGTGCTGGTGCATGAGTGAACCCTAGCGAGCCGTCAGGGGCCGCCCGCGCACCCGCCGAGTGCGCACCTCCCGTCGCCCGCTCCCGGGCGACGCCCTGGAAACTGCGCACTCGGCGGGTGGGGGTGGGGACGGCAACGGCCCCCGACCGCGAGGGTCGGGGGCCGTGAACGCGAGCGGCGGAGACTAGCTGCTGAAGCCGCCGACCAGCTGGCCGAAGATCTTGGCAACGCCGCCGAGCAGCGCGCTCGCGATGTCGGCTCCGCTGCTGCCGCTGCCGGCGGCGGGCTCGGCGATGTTGGTGATGTCGGCCATGTGGATCCTCCAGGGAAATTCGCGTTGTCGTTGGTGCACCACGGACGGTAGCCGAACGGCATACCCCCCGCATCTGCTGGAAAGAGGCGCTCGTCACAGGATGGAGGCCGAGCGTGTCCAGGCGGCGGCGACCAGGTGAACGCGATCCCGACGAACAGGAAATTCCTGTGTACGAACGGCTTTCGAATCGGGCAATCGGGTCAGGCCCGGCGCCCCAGGGCGCCGAGGAGGCGGGTCTGCTCGTCGGCGTCGGCCGGTGTCTCGACGGCCGGGCCGCACACGCCGGGGGAGCGGAGCATCTCGCCGGCCTGCTCGACGAAGCCGGCCACCAGGGCGAGGTCCCCGGCAGGGATGGTCTCGTCCAGTCCGGTGGCGTGCGCCAGGTCCCAGCGGTGCACCACCAGGTCGAAGCAGAAGAAGGTGCCGAACGTCGCCGCGACGGAGGTGCGACCCATCTGGCTGTCGTACTCGAGGCCGGCGCGGGCGGGGTCGTCGAGGATCTCCAGGACGGCGTCGCGGGTCTGCGTCCAGGCCCCCACCGGGTCGACATCGACGTCGGGCGCCGGCGGCAGCGTCAGTCCGACGTTGCCGAGCGGGTAGGACTGGGTCTCGACGACGTGACGCAGCACGTCGCGGGCCGTCCACCCCTCGCAGGGGGAGTCGGCGTCCCAGTGGTCGGCCGGCACCGACTCGACGGTGCGGGTCAGCGTCTCGGCGAGGCGGCGGTAGAGGGCGGCGGTCTCGGTTGTGGTCATCGCCACAGTCTGCGCCGGGGCACCGACACGGTCTTGGACATTCGCGTCACGACCGCTCGACGGGAAACGGCCCCGCCCGGCGGATGCGAGGCGGGGCCGTTCTCGAAGGCGATCTCAGCTGAGGCTGAGGTTGTTCAGCGTCGAGGCGATGCTGGTGAGGGTGTCGCCGATGATGCCGACGATGCCGGTGGCGGTGCCGTTGACGGTGGGGGCGATGTTGCTGGAGCCGAGGTCTGCCATGGAAATCCTCCGGGGGTCACGGGGTGCGCGCCGAGGGCCGGCGTTCGCGGCGGGACGTTATCGAAGAGTCCTACGCAACGCAGCGCGTGTCTTCGTGGCCGCGGGTTCCGGGGGAAGGATCCGTCGAGGTCCGGGCCGTGATGCGTCGCCGGTCGTGGCGGTCGTCACACCCCTGTGGGGCGCGGATCTGCCCGGGGTGGGCGGCCCCGGATACGACGATGGCCCCCGATCCGGAGATCGGGGGCCATCGTGTGGCGGAGGATAGGGGATTTGAACCCCTGAGGGCGTTAACCCAACCCGCGTTCCAGGCGAGCGCCATAGGCCACTAGGCGAATCCTCCGTGGGCGAGCATACCGGGTCACCTGCCAAACCACGAAAACGGCCCCCCGGACTGGCCCCCGACCCCGGTTGCGCGGCGCGATTGCGGCCCCGCTGTCCACGCCCGCCGAGTCGTCGGTATGCTCGTCTGTGGATCCCGCGCGGCGCGCATCCTGTGAACTCCCCCAGGGCCGGAAGGCAGCAAGGGTCAATGGGCTCTGCCGGGTGCGCGGGGTCCCCTTTAATTTCCACCCCAGCTCCGCCGCCACGGTGTGAAAGGTCTTTCGGGATGCCTACCCAAACCCAGATTGGGTTGATGAGCCATGAGGAACTCCGCTCCGAGCATGAACGGCAGTCTGCGAAGTACGCGCAGCTGAAGGCCGAGAAGCTCGCGCTGGACCTCACCCGAGGAAAGCCCGCACCCGAGCAGCTGGACCTGTCCGCGGGGCTGCTCTCCCTGCCCGGCGACGGCGACTACCGCGACGGCGCCGGCACCGACTGCCGCAACTACGGCGGACTGACCGGTCTGCCGGAGCTGCGTGCCATCTTCGGCGAGCTGCTCGGCATCCCCGCCGCGAATCTGCTGGCCGGCAACAACGCGAGCCTCGAGATCATGCACGACGCGATCGTGTTCTCGCTGCTCCACGGAAACCCGGACTCGCCGCGGCCGTGGTCGCAGGAGCCGGTGGTCAAGTTCCTGTGCCCGGCACCGGGTTACGACCGTCACTTCGCCATCACCGAGTCCTTCGGCATCGAGATGATCGCCATCCCGATGCGCGACGACGGCCCGGACATGGCGAAGGTCGCGGAGCTGGTCGCCGCCGATCCGCAGATCAAGGGCATGTGGGTCGTCCCGACGTACTCCAACCCGACCGGTGCCGTGTACTCGGAGGACGTCGCCCGCACGCTCGCGTCGATGCCCGCCGCCGCCCCCGACTTCCGCATCTTCTGGGACAACGCGTACGCCGTGCACCCGCTGGTCGCCGAGTGCGCCCCGGCCCTCGACATCCTCGGCATGGCCGCCGAGGCCGGCAACCCGAACCGTCCGCTGGTGTTCGCGTCCACGTCGAAGATCACGTTCGCCGGAGCCGGCGTCAGCTTCTTCGGCAGCTCCGACGCGAACCTGGCCTGGTACCAGCAGCACCTGGGCAAGAAGAGCATCGGCCCGGACAAGATCAACCAGCTCCGCCACCTGCGCTTCTTCAGGGACGCCGACGGTGTCCGTGCGCACATGGACAAGCACCGCGAGATCCTGGCGCCCAAGTTCGCGCTGGTGCTGCAGATCCTCGAGGACCGTCTCGGTGCGTCCAAGGTCGCGTCGTGGACCGAGCCCAAGGGCGGCTACTTCATCAGCCTCGACGTGGTCGACGGCACCGCGAAGCGGGTCATCGGGCTCGCGAAGGACGCCGGCATCGCCCTGACGGCCGCCGGATCCGCGTTCCCGTACAAGCAGGACCCCGAGGACCGGAACATCCGCCTCGCCCCCAGCTTCCCGTCGACGGACGAACTCGCGAAGGCCATGGACGGCGTCGCGACGTGCGTCCTGCTCGCCGCCGCCGAAAAGGCGCTCACCCAGGCGTGAGCGCCGGGCGGGTCCGCAGGACCCGTCAGGCGGGCGCGAGCGGCAGCCGCGCCGACGCCGATGCCGACCCGAGCCAGGTGTGCGGGTTGCCGTTCCAGCACCAGCCGAGCTTCGGTCGACGCTCGCTGATCCACAGCGCGGGCACCCGCTTGTCGCCGCACCGCGACGCCAGCAGCGAGAAGCACTTGTTCTTGCGCAGCATGTCCGGGCGCGCGGTGAGCAGGGCGATGCCCTCCTCGACGGTGAGCGGGGTGCGGCCCATCGCGGTCAGTGACTCGAGGGCGGCCGCCGGCGTGACATTGAGGAATTCCGACCCGGTGTCGACGTTCACCAGCACGTAGGCGACGCCGTCCGGGATCGTCACGGTCTCGACCGGGCGGAACCGGGAGAGCTCGGCCGGCTCGAGGACCGAGAACCCCGGCCTGCCGCCGAGCGCGGTCCGGGCCATCGCCTCGTGGGCGTCGAGCGACCCGCCCTGCGCGGTGCGCGCGACCACCAGGACGAACGGGACGTGGTCCTCGCCGTGGTCCGCCGAGCACTCCGGATCTGCCAGGACGACGCCGCGCAGCGGTTCGAGGGCGGCCGCGAACTTCGGGGCGCCGAGCCCGGTCAGCGCCGGGTAGCCCAGTTCGGTGAGTACCCCCACCTGGCGGTCGAATTCGGTCTCCACAGCTGTCGGCGTCATCGGCACTCCATTTCCGTACGGTGTACCGAACCAACGTGCGGGGTCTGCGCATTGTTCCCCGGGCGGCGCGGCAGGTGGCAGGATCGTCGGCATGGCACTCACGCTGCACCTCGCCGGCGACGCGGACGCGGACGCGCTGCTCGCCGCAGACCCCCTGGCCCTGCTGATCGGAATGCTGCTCGACCAGCAGATTCCGATGGAGGTCGCCTTCGCCGGGCCGAAGAAGCTCGACGACCGACTCGAGGGCCTCGACGTCCACAAGATCGCGGAGATGGACCCCGAGAAGTTCCTCGCCCTGTGCGCCACCCCGCCCGCGGTGCACCGGTTCCCCGGGTCGATGGGCAAGCGGGTCCAGGACCTGTGCGCCTACCTGGTCGAGCACTACGACGGCCGTACCGAGGCGATCTGGACTGACGGCGCCCCGGACGGCAAGGAGGTGCTCCGCCGGCTGAAGGCGCTGCCCGGCTACGGCGACCAGAAGGCGCGGATCTTCCTGGCGCTGCTCGGCAAGCAGATCGGCGTCGAACTCGACGGCTGGCGCGAGGCCGCGGGCGCGTACGGCGACGACGGCGCGCGCCGGTCGATCGCGGACGTGGTCGACGACCAGACGCTCGCCGAGGTGCGCGAGTTCAAGAAGGCCGCGAAGGCGGCGGCGAAGGCAGCCAAGGCCACCTAGCCGCACATACCCTTTGTCTCCGTCACACACCCGTTGTACGTGCATCGGGTGTGTGACGGAGCGAGAAGGTGTGTGCCGGCAGCGCCGCGGGCGGCTACTCCTCCGTCTGGTCGCCGCCGACGACGGCGCGCACCTGCTCGGTCTGGGCGGCGGTCCAGTCGGCGGGGTCGAGGATGCCGGCCCACATGTTCACCGCGTCCCGGCCGAAGGTGTGGCCGTGGCCCTCCGGCACGTCGGCGGAGAACACCATGTCCATGGTGACCTGCCAGAACGTGACGAACGGGATCCAGCGCATGCCGGGGTCGACGTCCGGGCCCGGCGGTTCGCGGAGCCAGTCCGGCTTGTGCAGCAGCAGGTCGAAGGACCACCAGGTGATCGGGTCGCTCGCATGCTGCCAGTAGACGATCCGCGGGGTGCCCCACGGTGCGGGGAGGTCGAGGTCCGCGGCGGCCGCGGCGAACCGGACGTTCGCGCCGCCGTCGACGACCGGAAGGCGTTCGGGCGAGCCGGGATCGCGGTCCGCGGTGATCTGCGCCCACTGCGGCGCGAAGTTCGGGGTGCCGACCCACAGCGCGCCGTCCGTGCGGGCCAGCATGTCCTGGGCCCCGCTGAACGCGCCCTGTCCGCCGAACGAGCCCAGGCTCTCGCCGAACACCACCAGCTTGGGACGGGACTCCGCGGGACGGGCGTCCACCGCCGCCGAGACGGCCTCGAACAGCGCCCGGCCCGCCTCCGGCGGGGTCTTCCGGTCCGCGACGAACGACAGCGCGCTGGGCAGGAACGAGTACTGCATCGACGCGATCGCCGAGTCGCCACCGGCGACGTACTCGAGCGACGACGCGACCCGCGCGTTGACCCAGCCGCGGCCGGTGGTGGTGGCGACGGCGAGGACGCTGCGGTCGAAGGCGCCGGTGCGCTCGAGTTCGGCGACCACCCGATCCGCCACGCCCTCAACGGAAGCGGCGGCCTCACGGCCCGCGTAGACCCGGATCGGCATGGGCGCCGGACGGCCGGTGACGGCGGAGATCTGCTCGGGGGTCGGGCCGCCGGCGACGAACGTGCGGCCCTCCCGGCCGAGGCTGTCCCAGGGTTCGGCGGAGGCGGGGGAACCGGACCGTTCGGTGGCGGTCGGCTCCGTGACGTCGGGCGCGGTGCTCTGGTCCGCGGCCGCCGCGGACCGGTTCGCCAGGCCGATGACGCCTTGGTAGACAACGCCGTTGACCACGAGGACGCTCACGACCAGCACCACCACCAGGCTCGCCAGCCGCGCGACGGGGGCGGGCACGTAGCGCAGCCCCAACGCGGTCAGCCGGTTGGTGCCGCCGCGGATCGCCCGCGCGATCGCCAGGATCGCGATCGCGACGGTCAGCGAGAGTGCCAGCACCAGAAGGTAGTACGAGCGGCTCGCGGGCTCCGCCTGGGCGAGCTCGCGGACGATCTGCTGCCACCAGGAGCCGAGGACGAGGAAGGTCGGCACCGCGACCACGGCCAGGCCCAGCAGGGTCCACCAGCCGATCCGCCGGGTCCGCTCCGAGTGCCGCACGGTGAAGCCGCACTTGCGGACCAGCCACGCTGCGAGGCAACCGATTCCGTACCCGGTCGCGACGCTGATGCCGGTCGCCACGGCCTGCAGGTACCAGGCGCGTGGCAGCAGCGACGGCGTCATCGACCAGCAGAAGAACAGCAGGGCCAGCGTCAGGCCGACGGGGTGCAGTGTGCGGCCGTAGCGACGTAGTCGGTCACCGGCGCCGACCGGCGACGCGGTCTCCACGGCGCCGGTCGTTGCGTCGGGTGTGTTGCTGGACGGCGACGTCGTCGCCTGTGGATCTGTGGTCGCGGACATCGGTGCTTCCTGGTGAGGCGAGGAATCTTCCGTCCGGTGCCCGGACCCCGGGATAGTAGCGGACCTGTTGCGGGGCGGCGGCGATCCGTCGTCCGGTCAGTGCACCGGGTCGTCGTCCTCCTCGGCGGCCCGGCGGCGGGGCTCCTCGTCGCGCGGCGGGAACAGGCCCGGGCCTGTCGGTCCGCCGTGCGCGAGCACCGCGTGCTCGTACGCGGACTCGGCGTGCAGCGCCAGGTCGACGCCGGTGATCTCGTCCTCGGCGCTGACCCGGAACCCGAGGTACCGGTCGATCAGCTTGCCGAGGCCGTAGCTCATGCCGAACGCGTAGAGGCCGACCACCAGGACCGCGGCGACCTGCTTGCCGAGCTGGGCCAGCCCGCCGCCGAACAGCAGCCCGGACACGCCGCCGGTCATCACCTTCGCGGCGAGCAGGCCGATCAGCAGGGTGCCGACGATCCCGCCGACCAGGTGCACGCCGACCACGTCGAGCGAGTCGTCGTAGCCGAACTTGAACTTCCAGCCGACCGCGAACGAGCAGACGCCGCCCGCGACCACGCCGATCACCGCGGCGCCGCCAACCGTCACCCAGCCGCAGGACGGGGTGATGGCGACCAGGCCCGCGACCACGCCGGACGCGGCGCCGAAGGTGGTGGGGTGGCCGTCGCGGCGCTGCTCGACCACCAGCCACCCGAGCATGCCCGTGCAGCCGGCGACCAGTGTGTTGAGGAAGACGGCGGCCGCGGTGCCGTTCGCGGACAGCGCGGAACCGGCGTTGAAACCGAACCAGCCGAACCACAGCAGGCCCACCCCGAGCAGCACCAACGGCAGGTTGTGCGGGCGCATCGGCTCGCTGCGGAATCCGATGCGCGGGCCCAGGACCAGCGCCAACGCCAGGCCGGACGCGCCGGAGACGATCTCCACCACGAGGCCGCCGGCGTAGTCGAGGGCGCCGAGGCGGGCGATCCAGCCGTCCGGACCCCACACCCAGTGCGCGACGGGGACGTACACGGCCAGCGTCCAGACCGGCACGAACACCATCCACGAGGAGAACTTGGCGCGGTCGGCGATCGCGCCGCTGATCAGCGCGGCGGTGAGGATCGCGAAGGTGAGCTGGAAGGTGGCGAACAGGAACTCCGGCACCGTGCCGTGCAGGGTGGTCGGGTCGATGCCCGTCATCCCGAAGTGTTCGAGCCCGCCGAGCAGGCCGCCGCCGATGTCGTCGCCGAAGGCCAGGCTGTACCCCACCAGCAGCCAGACGACGGTGACCAGGGCGATGGCGACGAAGCTCATCATGATCATGTTGAGCACGCCCTTCGAGCGCACCATGCCGCCGTAGAACAGGGCCAGTCCGGGCGTCATGAGCAGTACCAGCGCGGTGCTCACGAGCAACCAGGCGGTGTCGCCGGCGTCGATTGTCTGCACGTCAGTCCTCCTGTCGGTGCGGGATGTTGCCGCATCGGTAACTGACGATGCGGGGCTGCGGTTTCACCGGCGCGGCGGTCGTGTTGCGGCTGTGTTTCGGATTTTGCACAGGTCGTCCGAGGTCGGGCGGTGACACGTGACGCCGTGGTCGCGGGACGCGCGCGGGTCGCAGTGGTCCGTGGGCGCAATGTCGGGCATCGCCCCGGTACCCTCACCGCGTGGCCCTCTACCGGAAGTATCGACCGGCGACCTTCGCTGAAGTGGTGGGGCAGGAGCACGTCACCGAACCCCTGAGCACCGCCCTGGACGCCGGACGTATCAATCACGCCTACCTGTTCTCGGGTCCGCGCGGCTGTGGCAAGACGTCCTCGGCCCGGATCCTGGCGCGCTCGCTGAACTGTGTGGAGGGACCCACCTCCACACCGTGCGGGGTGTGTCACTCCTGTGTCGCGCTGGCGCCCGGCGGTCCCGGCAACCTGGACGTGATCGAGCTCGACGCGGCCAGCCACGGCGGCGTCGACGACACCCGCGAGCTGCGTGACCGGGCCTTCTACGCGCCCGCGGAGTCCCGCTACCGCATCTTCATCGTCGACGAGGCGCACATGGTCACCACGCAGGGCTTCAACGCCCTGCTCAAGATCGTGGAGGAGCCGCCGGAGCACCTCATCTTCGTCTTCGCCACCACCGAACCGGAGAAGGTGCTGCCGACCATCCGGTCGCGCACCCACCACTACCCGTTCCGGCTGCTCGCGCCGACCACCATGCGCGGGCTGCTCGAGAAGATCTGCGCGCAGGAGCACGTCGCGGTCGACCCCGCGGTGTACCCGCTGGTGATCCGGGCGGGCGGAGGCTCGCCGCGTGACTCGTTGAGCGTGCTGGACCAGCTGCTCGCCGGCGCGGGCAGCGAGGGCGTCACGTACTCGCGGGCGCTGTCGCTGCTCGGCGTCACCGACGTCGCCCTGATCGACGACGCCGTCGACGCGCTCGCCGTCGGTGACGGCGCGGCCCTGTTCGGCACGGTCGACAAGGTGATGGACGCCGGCCACGACCCGCGGCGGTTCGCGGTGGATTTGCTCGAGCGCATCCGTGACCTGATCCTGATGCGGGCGGTGCCCGACGCGGCCGAGCGGGGCCTGGTCGACGCGCCCGGCGACGTGCTCGAACGGATGCGGGAGCAGGCCGAGCGAATCGGCCCCGCGACGCTGGCCCGGTACGCAGAACTGATGCACGCCGGACTCGGCGAGATGCGCGGCGCGACGGCGCCCCGGCTGCTGCTCGAGGTGATGTGCGCGCGGATGCTGCTGCCCTCGGCTTCCGACGCGGAATCGGCTGTGCTGCAACGCCTGGAACGGCTGGAGCGGAGTCCCGGCGTGAGCGTGCCCGCGGCCGGGCAGGCGGCGCGGACGCCCGCGGCCGCGGAGCCCGCCGCTCGGCCGAGCGCGTCGGCCGGCCCGGAACCCGAGCCGATCTACCAGCGGCCCTCGCAGCGGTCGGCAACGCAGGCTTCCGAGCCGGCGGCCGCACCCGTGGAACCTGCTCCGGTGCCTGTCGCCCCGGAGCCGGTGGCACATGTGGCCGAGCCGGTTCCGGCGCCGGTGGTCGAGCCGGCAGCGCCCGCACCGGCCCCGGTGGCCCAGGCGCCCGAGCCCGTGACCCCGGTCGTCGAGCCGCCCGCCCCGGAACCGGAGTTCGCGCGGCCCGAGCCGGCGGCCCAGGCCGCACCGTCCCCGGAGCAGTTCGAGCCGGAGCCGGAGCCCGCCGCCCCCGTACGGCAGCCGGCCGTTCCGGTCGAGATGCCCGTGCAGGCAACGGAACCCGCGCCCGAGCCGGAGCCCGCACCCGAGCCGATGCCCGAGGCGGAACCGGAGCCCGCACCCGCAGCGGCCGGCCAACCCGACGCCGCCGCGGTCCGCGCGGTGTGGTCCGAGGTCCGCGCCAAGGTGCGCGAGCGCAGTCGTACCGTGGAGGTCATGCTCTCCGGTGCCACCGTGCGCGCGATCGAGAACAACCGGCTGATCCTCATCCACGCCTCGGCGCCGCTGGCCAAGCGGCTGGTCGAGGCGCGCAACGCGGACGTCATCCGGGACGCGCTGCGCGAGGTGTTCGGGGTGGACTGGACCGTCGACTGCGAGGTCGGCACCGCGGAGCCCGTCGCGCCGGTGCAGCGTGCCGCGGCCTCGCGGGAGCCGTCGAAACCGGCTGGCGGGCCGAGGTTCTCGCGGCCGAGTCAGGGAAATGCCCAGCCGTCGCGGCCGCGCCCGTCGGGGGACTCCGTCGACGACATCCCGCCGCCGGACTACCCGGACTACCCGGATGACCCGGGCCCGCCGCCGAACGAGCCGGAGCCGCCGACCCCGGAGAACGTCACGCCCGAGGACGAGGAAGAGATGATGGCGCAGGCCGCCGAGCCTGGCGCCGAGTCTGTTCGGCGCGACCCGGTGGAGATGGCAATCGAACTCCTGGCGGACGAGTTGGGCGCCAAGCGCATCGAGTGACGCGGTAGTCCCGCGGCGCGCACCGATCTGGAAGGGTGCCGCGTCCGCCTGCCGACCGTCCGACCGTCCCCAATGTCACATTGGGTCCCCCAGGGGCACCCGATGTGACATTGGGGAGCGTGACGGGGGTCGGTCAGGCCGAACGCTTGCGCACGGCGCCGAGGCTGCGCCGCGCGAACTCGACGCTCAGCCCGACGATCTCGCGGCTCTCGCTCAGGATCGGTCCGATCACCGGGAAGGCGTGGATCTGGCCGGCCCACAGGTGGGTCTCGACGGGCTGCCCGGCCCGCTCGAAGCGGGCGGTGAGGTACTCGACGTCCGGGCGCATCAGTTCGTACTCGGCGGCGACCAGGAACACGGGCGGGAACAGGGCCGGGTCGGCGTCGATCGGAGACTGCGCCCCGATGATCTTCTCCGGTCCGGACAGCCAGCGATCCTTGACCTTGCGCACCTGGTTCATCGGCAGGTACGCGTCCCGGCGCATGAACTCCGGGTCGTGCGCCTCGAGGTCGAGGTTGAGCAGCGGCGAGTACCCGAGCACCGCGGCCGGCGTCGGCAGGCCCTGCAGCGCCGCGATCTCGGCCACCTTCATCGCGAGGTAGCCGCCCGCGGAGTCGCCGGCGACGACGATCTTGGTGGGGTCGTCACAGCTGTCGAGCAGTTCGCGGTACGCGGTCATCGCGTCGGCGATCGAGGTCCCGATGCCGCCGTGGGGGAGCTGGCGGTAGTCCACCGACACCACCGGGGCGCCGGAGTAGGCGGCGAGCTGGGCGCAGACGCCGCGGTGCGAGCCCAGCCCACAGAACAGGAACCCGCCGCCGTGGAAGTACAGGACGGTGGCGCCCGAGAAGGCGTCGCCGGCCTGGCGCGGGTGGGTGACGCGTTCGCACCGCACCCCGCCCAGCGTCATCGGCTCGACGGTCGTGTTCGGCGGCGCCGGCATCCGGTCCAGTCGGCTCTCGAGCCGGGCGAGCACGGCCAGGCCGCGGTCGCCGGTCGGCCACGCCGCCATCACCGGCTTGACGACCGCGCGGGCAAACCCGAAGACGAGGTGCGCGCGCCAACTCGTCTTCCAGTGCCAGATCGTGGATCCACCCGTTCGCATGCCGTCCCCTTCGCCGCCTGCCATGTGCCGGGACCACCATAGGGCGGTCAGGGTCGGGGCACACGGCAACGCGAGGGGCGCGGACGAGAAGTCCGCTCGGACACGGGTGAAACTGTCGGGTGAACGTCGGCGTGATGTCGATCCCGCGCCTGGTCAGAGGTGTGAGCCCCGGACCTCGGTGAGCCGGGCTCAGGCCCGCGCGCCCTCCCGGGCCCGCAGTCGCTCGCGGGTCTCCTCGAAGCGGACCGCCTTGCGTGAGAGTTCCTCGAGGTGGTCGGCAAGCCGGTCCCGGGCCCGCTCACCGACCGCGGTGAAGTCGTTGCGGTCGAACACCTTCCACATCCGCAGCACCGGCCACAGCACGTCATCGAGGTGCTGACGCAGGTCGTAGATGCCGTGGGTGGCGAGGAGCAGCGCGTTGCGCCGGAAGTCCGGCATCGACAGACCGGGCATCTGGAACCGGATCACCACCTCGGTGATCGCGTCCATCGCCGCGTCGGGCGTCAGGTCGAGGGCGGCGCCGGCGAGCGTCCGGTAGAAGACCATGTGCAGGTTCTCGTCGGCGGCGATCCGGTCCAGCATCCGCTCGGCGTCGGCGTCCGCGCAGGCTTGACCGGTGTTGCGGTGTGAGAGTCGGGTCGCCAGTTCCTGGAAGGTCACGTAGGACACCGAATGCAGGAAGGAGCCGTCCATCGGCGAGGTCAGCCCGGTGGTCATGTGCGCCATGCGCATCTCCTCGAGCCGCACCGGGTCGACGGATCGGGTCACCGTCAGGAAGTCCCGCATCACGATGCCGTGCCGGTTCTCCTCGGCGGTCCAGCGGTTCACCCAGGTTCCCCACGCCCCCTCGCGGGAGAAGCTCGCCGTGATCTCCCTGTGGTAGGACGGCAGGTTGTCCTCGGTCAGCAGGTTCGTGATCATCGCCGCCGTGGCCACCTCGGAGAGCCGGGACTGCTCGGGCGCCCAGTCGTCGCCGCCCAGTGCGGCGAAGTTGCGACCCTCGTCCCACGGCACATAGTCGTGCGGGTGCCAGTCCTTCGCGATCGACAGGTGCTGGTTCAGGCCGGACTCGACGGTCGGCTCGAGCTCGCGGAGCAGTTCCAGTTGGTTCGGGGTGGAGATGGTCATCGGTTCTCCCTGCCACGCGTCACCGCCCGCAGGGACTTCGAGGGGACACGCCGTACTTCTGCCGGTAGGCCGCCGCAAAGCGGCCCGTGTGGGTGAACCCCCACCGCAGCGCGACGTCCGGCACGGTGCGAGGCGGTTCGGCGTCGAGCAGTTCCTCGTGTGCTTGCCCGCGCGGCGCGGGCCGTACCCAATTGAACACCGAGATCCGGGGCACTTCCAGGTATCGGCTGGATTGGCAGCTGTCCCTGCCAGGCCACGCGTTCGTCAACCAGTCCCGTGGCCGCGCTGTGGGTGGTCGCTACCGATGTCGAGTCCAGCTGCCGCTGGCAGTGAAATTTTCCCGACCGCCCGGGACACCCGCCCCTGGTGCCCGGGACGGCGGGCACCGCACGCTGCTCAGCAGGACATCCGCGATCGGGCCACCCCTCGGCCACGAGCAAGAAGGAGACTGCAGATGAACACCACCACTTCCGTCGACCCGGGCGTGAGCTCCGCCCCGCCGGCACGGCGGATGTTGCTGTGGGCGGCGACCGGCGCGGTCGCGGGCCTGGCCGGGATCGTCGGCATGCAGGCCAGCACCCGGATCACCGCCGTGTACGAGGAGGGCGTCGCGGGCAACGCGGCGGCCGTCATGGGCCGCCTCGCCGAGCAGCGCACCCTGATCCTGGTCGAGCACGTCGGGCTCGCGCTCGCCGCGCTGCTGCTGCTGGTGTTCGCGGCCGGGCTGCACCGGTGGCTGGCGTCGCGCCTGGCTCCGGAAAGCCTGCTGCCGTCGGTCGCGGCCGGTGGGCTGATCCTCACCTCGGCGGCCTGCCTGATCGGGACCGGACTGACCACCGAGCTGGTGTTCGCGCTCGGTGAGGGCGACCGACTGGTGCCCGAGTTCGCGGTGGTCGGAGCGCACTGGATGGGAACCATTCCGTGGTTGTGGGCGGGCGCCGGGGTCAGCGCGCTGGCGGTCGCGGTGGCGTCGCTGCGGCACGGGGCCGTGCCGCGCTGGCTCGGCTGGACCAGCGCTGTGCTCGGGGTGGTGACCGCCCTGTTCGGTATCTCCCCGCTGCAGTACATGGCCGGGTTCACCGGCCCGGTGTGGGTGCTGGTGTGCGGGATCGGACTCTGGTTCACGGGGCGCGCGGACCGTCCCTGACCGAAGATAGGCCTCCGGCCCGTGAGTCCTTCCGGTCCCCATGCGGACCAAAGGGACTCACGGGCGAGGGAGTCGCTTACGGAGGAAGGAATCGCGGGTGGGAGAGCGAGTTGGGGGGTCGGCGGGCACCGGCGGATGGCCGATGCCCGCCGCCGTGCTCGCGGTCGGGGCCTGGCTGCTGGTGGTGCTGTCGGTGGTCGCTTTCCTGGCGGCGAACCCGACCCTCGATACGAACCAGTTGTTCTTCCTGGTCGACGCGGTGGGCGCCGGTGTGTACGGCACTGTCGGCGGGGTGGTGCTCGCACGGCGGGTACATCCGGTCCCAATCATGCTGGGCCTCACTGCGATCGGGTTGGGGCTGGCCGCGTTCAGCTATGCCTACACCCAGCTGGAGGCCGCGCGTCCCGGGTTGCCCGCGGTCGCTGCTATCGAACCGTTTCAGAACACGGCGTGGATTCCAGGCACGCTGGCGCTGTTCCTGGTGGTGCCCTGGCTGATCCGCGACCACCGGATCGACGTGATCGCTCGGATCGGGTTGCTCGCGGGCGTCGCCGCGACGGTCTGGTTCTTCGCCGCCCGCACCTACGCCGACACTGCACCGATCGCCTTGGTGGCGCCGGTGGTCGCCGTCGGGTTGGCCGCGACCGCCGACGCGGGGAGGCGTTGGCGTCGCGGTCCGGCCCCCGAGCGCGTCGGGCTCGGCTGGCTGACCCTCGGCACCGCGCTGATGACGCTGTCCTTCGTGCCGCTCGCGCTGCCCGCGACGTGGCCGAACATGTGGATGATCACGCCGCTGACCCACCTCGCGGTGCAGGCGTTCTTCCCAGCCGCGATCCTGGTCGCCGTGCTGCGGCAGCGGATGTGGGGCCTGGATCTGGCGGTGAGCCGCGCGGTGGTCGCGGGCACCCTGGCAGCCGTGTTGCTGGCCCTGTACGTGCTCGTTGCGACCGCCCTGGCTCGGCTGCTGCCGACCGCGGACTCGGCGTTGGCGCAGGCGCTCGCCGCGGGTGCGGTCGCGGTCGCGGTGCAGCCCGCGCGGCTGTGGCTGCATCGGCGGGCGCACAACCTGGTGTACGGCGACGGCGTCGACCCGGCGCGCGCCGCACACCGGCTGGGCCGCCGGTTCGCGTCCGCGGAGACGCCCGAAGACCTGGTCTCCGAGCTCGCACTGGGCGTCGCGGCTGCGCTGCGGCTCGAGTCGGTCACGGTGTGGTTGCCCGACGCGGACGAGCCGGTGGTCCGCTGTGGCGCCCCGACCGGTGCCACGACCGCGGTCGAGCTGATCCACCGCGGCGAGGCCGTCGGCCGACTGGAGGCCACCGCGCCGCCGGGGGAGTCGCTCGGAGCGCGTACCCGGAAGTCCTTGGAGGAGTTGGCCTCCGTCGTCGGCGCCGGACTGGTGTTGGCGCAGTCCGCACGCGACCTCGACGCGGCCCGGGATCGGCTGTCCACGGTCCGGCTGGAGGAGCGGCGGGTGATCCGGCGCGAGTTGCACGACGGGCTGGGCCCGTCTCTGGCCGGAATCCGCTTGGGGCTGCAGGGTGTTCGGAACCTGCTCCGAACAGACCCGGCTGCCGCGGGCCGGTTGCTGGACTCGCTGCAGGAACAGCTCGACCACCAGGTGGATGGGGTGCGGTCCTTGTCGCGCGCTCTGTTTCCCCCGATCCTCGACGAGCTGGGGCTCGCGGCGGCGCTGCAGGAGTTGGTCACGCAGCACGCCCGTGCAGGGTTCGTGCTCGAGGTGGACGCACGACTGCCGGCGGGCCTCGACCCACATGTCAGCGCCGCCG